>CABRXX010000007.1:0-68951 GCA_902475025.1 uncultured Lachnospiraceae bacterium
AATTAATTTCCCGTTCTCTCTTAGGCTGCCCCGCGCTGCCGCAAGAGCGCTTTCACTTGCCCCTTTCCTGGAAATGATCACTGCGACTTTGCGCAGCGCCTTTTCATATAAGTACTTCTCCGTGGTATAAATTTCCTTCTGCGTAATCGGAGTATTATAGTTTTTAAATTCAAAAACAATGTATTTCGTGCCAAAGTACTGACGCACTGTATTGAAAAAATCTTCGTCTACCCCATCTTTTATTTTGCAGCACAAATCAAACCGGTACATACCCCCATCGGTCTTTTCCTGGGTATTCCACAGCGTCAGATAATCTCCCATAACATACTTTAAAATTTCCACGCAAAGGTCTTCATACTCCTGATACTGTTCTTTTCCTGGTTTGATTCTTTCCAGCTTTTCTTTCAGACTATAGCACTCCTGCTTTTCTTCTGTCTTACCGAAAATATTAGGAACCGGCTCTTCCGGCCCAATAGCCTCCACCGAATAATTTAAAAGCGCAACGAACTCATTTCTGATTTCTGCAAACGCATCAAAAATCCAAAGAAGATTTTTCACATCCCACACAGATATCCCGAACTCATCACTGCACAACTTTTTTATTTCATCTTTCACAAGATTGGCAGTCACAAGTATCCGCCTATACTGTTCCATTTTTCTTTTCTCAGACAGGGAACTGCAAAGTCTGCGTAAATTTCGCTCTATTCCATGATCGCTGCGGTAATATTTCATCTGAAAACAGTAGGTAGTCTCTCTGTATGTATAGATCATATCAATCCCCTGATTCATATCCTGATTGATATCGATCTTCAGTTCCCCGCCCTGCTGGCCAAGATAGTCTTCAAACAGCTTTTCAAATTTCCATTCCGGCGCCTGCATTTTCTGGAGCGAAGTCTGAGGCAGACTGCCCTTCAGACATTGTGCTATACGCTTGACCACGAGCACATTGGGTGAATATGCCAAAGCTCTGTACATCCATGCTTTGTTCCTCAGATCAAGCTCAAATCTGTCCGGAAACCCTTTTAATTTTGCCATTTCATAATACGTCAGCTTGCGAATCTCTCCGTCAACCCGTATGAAAGCCGGCTTTACAACATTCCAATCCACATAGGGCTGTTCCACATATTTATCCCTTCTCCAACACAAAAAACAATCACTGCCATCGCCCCTCTCCCGGATATTTTCCTGATCCGTTTTATACCAGTCATTTTCTCTTCTGCAGCTTACAAACTTGCGTATCGGAAGCGTTTCTCTCTCCTCCGCTTTAAAAAATTTAACTGCATAGCCCGGCTGTCTGCTTCCCCATATATACACTCTTTTTTCTGCCACCGGCAATCCCGTCATCTCTCGGGTGTTTATAACCCTCCACTCAAACCGATACTTCAGATCCGATAACTGCTCCAAAAATTCTGACCATGCAGACACTCTGTGTATCCGAGCCGGCAGCACCAGGAAAAATGCCTGCGGAGCATTTTGCTTCATAATCTCATACATTTTTTCCAGGGAACTGTTGCTTATGCCAGATTCTTTCGTCCCATCGTCTGTCCTGTTCCTAAACAGCTTTGCGCTTGTCAAATCTGCCGCAATCACATCTGCCTCCGGGATTTCCCCCGGAGATAATTCCTGCAGACTGCGCCTATAAATTTGATCCTTCATATTACATTCATAAATATCTACGGATCTTTTATCTTTTTCAAAAGCTGCTGTCACCTGGAATCCGGCTTGTTTAAATCCCAGAGATAAAGCGCCTATTCCTGCTTCCAATACCACAACCGTATTCATCGTATGATCTCCTTTTTCTGCCTGGCAGAACCCGCTCCTTAAACGCCGCTGCTTCTCCATCCCGGATGATACTTGTTTTTCAAAAGCCCGTTAACCAGTTTTCCCCAGCCCAGCGGATAGCCGTTTACACATACTAACTGCCAGCCGCTGTTGCGGACCGTCTCCTCCGCCTGCACTTCTATGGTCTCCCCCTGGAGATAGCGCTGTACTCGCTCATCCGAAAAATCCAGATCAAGGACTGCGGCATATTCTGACTTTTTCAGTGCCATCGCTAAGGACTGGCTTGGTTCAAACCGATTCTTTTTCAGTTCTCCCAGATACAGGCCGTTCCGCAAAAATGGTATCCCGGAAACTTCCGGCAGAAGTCCGGAGACATAGTAGACCTGATCTTTGCGAATCTCCAACTGTTCCGGCGTCATCGGACAGCTCACATCTTTCAGAAATTCCTCCAGAAGCCGTCGCTGTCCCGAATCCTTCCCGTTACCAGCTCCGCCGCTGCCCCGTCTTCCGCCCCGAAGGCTGTCTTTCTGGTTTTTTTGTCCGCCGTTTTGTCCTCCCCTGTCCGCCTTTGTTCTTTTTCTGCCTCGCTTCTCTTTGCTTTGGTCTGTCCGGACATCTCCGGCTTCCCGTTCTGCCCGGTCTTCCTCATCGTTTCCAGTACTTCGATCTGAAAGGTACCAGGCTTCCCTTAAGCCCTGCTCTCCTTTTTTTTGCAGCAACGCAAGAAAGTGCCCCTCCCCGCCTGTTTTATGAGGCCACAGTCTGACACAGCGGCTCAGATGCCAGGAAATTTGTTCCCTCTGGGACGGGATCTCCTCCCCGGAAACCGTCCAGCCGGCAAAAGTCAGTCCCTGTTCCAGCCCCGGCGCAAACCCTTCCCGAAATGGTATCTCCAAAAGCTCCATGTCCGGTCGCTTTCTTAAGAGCCACGCTATTACTTCCTCATTTTCTTCCACCGCAAACGTGCAGGTAGAATAAAGCATTCTCCCTCCCGGACGCAGCATGTCCGCTGCCCGGAGAATGATATCTCTCTGGATTTTAGCGCATTCCAAAGGTTTTTCCGGATACCAGGCCCGGATCGTCCCCTCGTCCTTCCGGAACATCCCCTCCCCGGAGCAGGGAGCATCCACCAGCACTCTGTCAAAAAACGCTTGAAAACGCTCCTCCAATCTGGCTGGCACCTCATTGGTGACAAAAGAATTGGGAATACCGAACACTTCGATATTTTTTAACAACGCTCTGGCCCTGGAGGCGCTGATATCATTGGCCACTAAAAGCCCCCGATCCTGCAGCGCCGCCCCCAGCGCCGTGGCTTTTCCCCCCGGGGCTGCGCAAAGATCCAGCACCCGCTCTCCCGGCCTGGCTCCCAGCACGCTGGCCGGTGTCATGGCGCTGGGCTCCTGAAGATAATAAAGACCTGCATGATAAAAGGGATGTCTGGCCGGGGCATCCTCCTCCAGATAATAATACCCGCCAGGAATCCAGGGGATTTGCGTAAGATGAAAAGGCGCCAGCTGTTCAAACTCCTCCGGGGTGATCTTTCTTGTATTCACCCGCAGGCCATATTTGCGCTTCTCCTCATAGCTCTTTTCAAAAGCGCCGTACTCCTGACCAAGAATACGGCGCATACGATTTGTAAATTCTTCTGGCAATCTCATGGCTGCTCCTACCTTTTCTTTCCTAATCCCAACTTAACCGATGGAGATCTCCCTCCAGCTTCATATGATCAAACTGATTCTGACGCAGAGCTTCATAAAGCATAATGGCCACAGAATTGCTCAGGTTCAGAGAACGGGTTTCTCCAATCATGGGAATACGCACTGCAGTATCCGGATGCTGCACCAGGATCTCCTCAGGAATTCCTGCGCTCTCTTTCCCAAACATAAGATAACAGTCCGACTCATAAGAGACTTCTGTGTAGATTTTCCTGGCCTTGGTGGTTGCCATATAGATCTTGGCTCCTGGATTTTTCTCCTGAAAATCTGCAAAGCTGCTGTATCTGGTCACATCCAGATCGTGCCAGTAATCCATGCCGGCCCGCCTGATGGCCTTCTCCGTCAACTGAAACCCAAGGGGTTCGATCAGATGAAGCCTGGTTCCCGTCGCTGCACAGGTTCTCCCGATATTCCCCGTATTGGCCGGTATCTCCGGCTCAAAAAGAACGATATTTAACTGGGCCATATCCCGCTGATCCTTTCTGTGTATTTTCATTTTCTGATGGCAGGGCCAAAGGGTCACAAACCGCACATGCTCACACCTGAGTAGTTTTCTGCCTTTATGGCCCGCCTGCAGAGATTCTAAAAATCTGCTTCCTTTTTTTCTTTTTCTGCCCGCAGCTTTGTGATAAATTTCTCCAGCCTTCCCAGCGCTATTTTTAAAGCCTCCAGGGAATAGGCATAGGAAATCCTTAAAAAGCCTTCTCCGCAGTCACCGAAAGCATTCCCCGGCACCACAGCCACATGTTCCTCCTCCAGAAGTCTGGTGGCAAACTCATCGCTGGTCATCCCAAACTCCTTAATACAGGGGAACACATAAAAGGCTCCAAAGGGTTCAAAGCAGGGAAGTCCCATCTTCTGAAAGGCATGCATCAGATAGCGGCGCCTCTGATTGTAAGCCTCCCGCATCTTGGCCACCTCCTGATCGCAGTCCCGAAGAGCCACCACAGCAGCGTACTGGCTGTTGGTGGGGGCACACATAATAGCAAACTGATGAATCTTCACCATCTGCTCCAGAATCTGCCTGGGACCGCAGCAGTAGCCCAGACGCCACCCGGTCATTGCATGAGATTTGGAAAATCCATTGATAAGGATCGTCCGCTCCTTCATCCCCGGAAGCGCGGCAATACTCACATGGCTTTCCTCCGTGTAGGTAAGCTCTGCATAAATCTCATCACTGAGCACAAACAGATCCTTTTCCCGAATCACCTCTGCGATCTCCTCCAGGTCTTTCCGCTCCATCACCGCTCCCGTGGGATTGTTGGGGAAGGGAAGCACCAGGATCTTGGTTCTGTCTGTAATATGATCCAAAAGCTCCTGCTTTGTGAGACGAAACTCGTTTTCCGCCTTCAAATCAATGGTCACCGGAACTCCATCTGCCAGCTCCACACAGGGCAGATAGGACACATAGCAGGGCTGTGGAATCAGCACCTCATCCCCTGGGTTGAGCATAGCCCGAAATGCCAGGTCAATGCCTTCGCTGCCTCCCACAGTGAGAAACGTCTCGTGAAGCGGATCATACTCTAATCCGAAACGCCGCTTTAAATAACGGCAGATCTCCTGTCTCAGCTCCTTTAAGCCCGCATTGGAAGTGTAAAAGGTTTTCCCTTGTTCCAGGGTATAGATTCCTTCATCCCGCACTGCCCAGGGAGTATCAAAATCCGGTTCCCCCACTCCCAGGGACACCACATCTTCCATCTCACTGGCAATGTCAAAAAATTTTCGTATGCCGGAGGGCTTGATCCCCACGGCTTTATCAGCTAACGGATTTCTCAAGGCGTCACCAACATCCTTTCATCTTTTGATTTCTTTGCTAATATGATTCCATCATCCTTATACTTTTTCAAAATAAAATGAGTGGCAGTGCTGATCACCGTATCAAGGGTGGAGAGCTTATCGGATACAAAACTGGCCACCTCTTTCAGGGTCTTTCCCTCCAAAATCACCAGAAGATCGTATGCGCCGGAAATCAGGTAGACCGACTGCACCTCCGGATAATTGTAGATCCGCTCTGCAATGTTATCAAAGCCCTGGCCTCTTTGAGGAGTCACCCGCACCTCGATCAGCGCAGTGGTTTTGTCTACAGAAGTCTTGTCCCAGTCGATCAGCGTATGATAGCCGCAGATAATGTGCTCCTGCTCCATCTTCTGCACTTCATTCGCAATCACCGCCTCACTGGATCCAAGCAGAATTGCCAGCTCTCCCAAATCTATTTTACTGTTTTTCTCCAAAAACGTTAAAATCTGTTCTCTCATGCTTCTCTCCTTTTATGGTTTCAAGATCCAGAGGGCATCCTGGGCCGGCCGGTCCAGAAAGCGGATGTCCTCACCATTTTTCAAAATCCTGTCATTTCCTGCTGTGGTTTTTCCAATCACTGCAGCCAAAATCCCAAGCTCTGCCAGCTGCAAAACCAGTGTATCGCCTTTTTCCGTACCAATCAGCAGGCTTCCCTGTCCGTAAAGCTGATAAGGATTCAATCCAAAAAATTCACAGATCTCGATCGTCTCCTGACGAATCGGAATTTTTTTCAGATCCACTTCAAGGCCAACCCCTGCACATTCACTCATCTCCCAGAGGGCGCCAAAAATTCCTCCCTGTGACACATCGTGCATGGCTCCTGCCCCAAAGCGGCTGGCCGCTCGTGCAGCCTCCCCGATCAGAAGCCGCTGGTCAAACTCTTTCGCCTGCTGGACAAGAAAATAAGGATACCGTTTTTTCAGCTGCTCTTCCATCCGTCTGGCAATCACAGCCGTACCTCCCCAGCCTGCGTATCCAGTCATCACCAGATCCCAGCCCGGCTTCAAATTCGCTGTCCTTTTTCTTGTACCTTCCTGAAGAAAGCCAAAACCTGTGAGGGTCACTGCCGGAAAGTTCACCGCTTCGCTGATCTGGGTATGCCCTCCTGCAATCCTGACAGAGAGCCGTTCACACACCTGGGCCAGCTCTTTTGTCAGAGCTTTCAGCCCGGCTTCCTCCCATCCCTGAGGATAAAGAATATCCAACATCAGCCAGGTAAGTTCTGCACCCCCTGTACTTAAATTATTGGCAATCTCAGCAACCAGCATAGAAAGCGTACGGTCTATGCAGCCTCCTGCTGTCCCAACAGCAGTGGCACAGAGAATACCTGGAGCCTGCGCTTTCACATCCGGGGATTTCTCTCCTCCCCAGAACGAGAAAAAGGCACAGTCCTCCCCAAACGATGCGCTTGCGGCGTCCAATACGCCCGTCTGCGCGAAAGGTCTTAAAACAGATCTTTTTAATACCGCTTCGGAAACTTTGCCTTTTTTCATCTTATTCTCAGCTGCCTTTCCTCTATTCCCCAAAATTCGGATTCCGCCGGGTCTCTATCGTAAGCCCCTGTGTTTTACCGTTTGAACGGTTTTCCCGAAAGCCAGCCGGACTGCGAAATCCTTCCTATTCTTCTTTCCTTCTGTCCAGAACGTCTCTGCCTCTTATTCCACCGTCACAGTTCCGTCAATGATCACATCCGGATTGGACGTTCCCCCTGCATTTGGATCGGTAATGGGCTGATCCTGTGGCTGCGTAGGCGCCTCTGTTGGAGTCTGTGCCGGAGCATCTGTCTGGGGCTGCTGGGGTGCCTCTGTCTGAGGATTGGTGTAAGCAGAGGCATTGGCAATCACTGCCTGCACCTGACTGATATCGTTGGTGGCAATGGCTGTGTACATGGCCTGAGTCAACGCCTGGCTGGTGGAAGCCACTCCCACATCATAAGCAGTGCCCACTGCCTGATACGTACTGCTGTTCACCTGATAGGAATCTACCAATACCCCATCCTCATAAATATGTTTCCACAACTCCGCTGTCTGTCCGGTATGGGGAGACTGGGTCTGATTCAGATATCCCACATTCTGATTCGGATTGGGATAAAGCTTCACACCACTGGGTTCTATGGTGCTGGTCACCTTGCTCTCAAACTCAATGCTGCGGTTGGCCGGGCGGGTCTCCTGCCCATAGACCGTAAAGCTTAAGGTGCCTCCGTAAGCATATCCCACAATATAAACCGGAGCTGACAGATTGTTGTAAAATGCCAGATCCATCACGCCTTCCGCAATGGCTGCATCCTTGGAAGGATCCACATAGGATACGCTCATGGTATGGTTGGAACGGGCGGTAATCTCCAGCTCCGCCTTCAGCAGTGCATTGTACAGCGTGGTGGATACCTGGCAGATTCCACCGCCGTAAGAATCTACCACCCGATTCTCCTCATAAGAGGGAGCCGGCTGATAGCCATTCTCCGCCGTAAAAGGAATCACCGCCTGGGTCACAGAGTAGCTCTCCCCAGGCATAACCAGCGTTCCGCTGATCTTGGCGGTTCCTACTTCAACATTGGTAGCCCGCTCCCAGCTGGAGGAACTGTAATCTGTAGTGGCCGTTCCAAGAACATCCTTCACCACACTGAGAGCCTCTCTGGTGATTTCCGGAGATACCCGGTCCACCGCAAGATCCAGGGTCATTTCTCCCCCCTCCCAGCTCTCCACAGCCTCTTCTACCAGCTTCACAGATTCCTCCACCCGGAGGGTAATCCCATCTGTACCACCTTCCACCCCAGGAGTTCCATCGTCCTGAGTATAGACGGTTCCGTTTACCGGCTCTGAATTATAAGCACTGCAGTCCTCTATAAAACTGCGGGCTTTTTTCTCATCTAAAGCAAAGGCGATCTCATACTCCTGATTCTGATGCTCCAGATCCTTCTGATCCTTATAGCGCTTCACAATATTTCCTGTAGCTCCAAGGTTCATCACCTCATCCAGGATCTCCTTATTGCTCCATTTCAATCCCAGATTATTTAAAGATGCTGTGATGGGAGTATCTCCCATCATCAGGGTCACTGTAGTTTCCCCCATTTCCTTTACTTTCTGCTTCACTGCATCGGAAGCCTCCTGCTCGGTCATTCCCCCCACATCGATGCCTTCGATAAAAATGCCGTTGCTGATCACTGCCTCCTGAGCATGGACGCAGCTGCCCGGAAGGGTAACAAAACAGAAGCCTGCCAGAAACAGCGCTCCAATGTAGCTTCTTTTCAGACTTTTCTTCATTATGTAACTCCCAAATCTATCAATCGCAATTGCACAAAACGTCGCTCTTACATCAAAGCGCCTATGATGGTGGTTGTCACCATCGCCAACACGATGAGGATCACGATCACCGCTGCAATAATTCTCTTTGTCTTGGTATTTCTAAAATTCATCATGGAAATCACCTCCAATTTTACACCTAACAAATATTCTCTCTATTTTTTCCTGACTTGTCAAGGGAATCCTTAAAATTTAAGATATTTTAAGATATTTCTATGATTCTTGCATTATTCGTGAGCGGATCCCTCTGCTGATAATCAAAAAGGATCCAGCGTTCCTTCGTTTCCCCATCCCTCAGGAAGAATGGCTCCAGATGGGTCATCTTTGCCATCTGTTTTCCTGTAAAGCCTTTATACTCCGGCAGATAGACGCGCTCCTGCTCCTCTCTCTGATAAAATCGAGTAATCTTTTCCTTATACACCCCAAGCTCCGGCGCCCAGGCTGGTCTGGTCTTGGCATTTTCCCGCAGGTACAGATCCATCAACAGCTCCTGATCGTACCGCCTCTTTCTGTCCGGATCTGCCTGATATGCAAAGGAACGCAGCAGTTCCAGCCGCTGAAGCCTGGAGAGGCTTCCCATCCGCTCCTGTTCCTGATAAAAGGCCGCCAAAGCCTCAAACAGATGAAAGGGAGAAGCAAATCGCTGCTCCAGCGCCCGTATGGTGCAGACAAATTGGCCGCTGTTGTAATAGACCTCCAACATCTCCTCCACTCCCTTTAGTCTTAAAATCTCATCATAGGACAGCCAGGGAGTAAAAAGCACCTCATACACCGGACGTTTCCGGTACACAATCCCATACCTTTCTGCATCCTGATACATGCCCGCACCTTTTAACACCTTCAAAAAGCCTAACTGCAGCTCCTGAGGCCTCAGTCCATACACCTGGTCAAAAGAACGGCCAAAGCTCTCATAATCTTCCAAAGGCAGTCCTGCAATAAGATCCAGATGGAGATGGATATTGTGGGTTTTAGAGAGTTCCCCCACTGCCCAGGCCAGCGTTTCAAACTTCGTGCTGCGGTGAACTGCCGCCAGCGTTTTTTCATTGGTGGACTGCACCCCGATCTCCAGCTTCACCAATCCCGGCCGCATTCTGGAAAGGAGGGCAAGCTCGTCTTCATCCAGAAGCTCCGCCTCGATCTCAAAGTGAAAATTGGTGATCCCATTGTCGTGTTCCAGAAGATACTGCCAGATTCCCATGGCATGACTCCGGCTGCAGTTAAAGGTTCGATCCACAAATTTCACCTGAGGTACCTTTGCATCCAAAAATCTCTGCAGTTCCTGGTAAACCAGAGAAAGGCTTCTCAAGCGCACCCGCCTGTCAATGGAGGAAAGACAGTAGCTGCAGGAAAAGGGGCATCCCCTGCTGCTCTCATAGTAAATGATTCGATGGGAAAAGTCTTCCATGTCCTGATACACAAAAGGAAGCTCATCCATAGAAAGAAGCTGGGGAAGAGGAACGCTGCTCTCCCGGATCTCCCCTGGCTCACCTTTTTTTATTCCTGCGAGCCATCGGCTGTCCCGCGCTCTCTCATCAAGTTCTCCTGACGCTCTGACCGTTTCTCCAAAGCCTTCTTGCTCCATACAGGCTGTTTCTTCCCTATATGCCCTTTTATTCCAAAGAATACCAGGAATCTGATCCAGTTTTCCCTTTCTCTCCAGATAATATTCCATAAGCTGCAGAAAAGTCCGCTCCCCTTCTCCCTTCATAATACCGCAGATCTGGGGATGATCCCGGAGGAAAGCCCGGCTCTCATAGGACACCTCCGGCCCTCCCAGCCAAATTTTGCAGGAGGGCAGAACCAGATGGAGATTCTCCACCAGCTCTTCCACCAGCCCGATATTCCAGATATAACAGGAAAAAGCCAGAATATCCGGCTTTTTCCTATAAATCTCTTCTAATATTTCATCACTGTACTGATTGATGGTAAATTCTGCCAGTCCGATCTGATCTGCATACTTTGCCGCGAAAGCCCGCAGGCTGTAAATAGCCAGATTGGCATGAATATACTTTGCATTAATGGCAGTCAGTAAAACTTTCATTTTTTTATCCTTTTTCAGAATTTTCACCCTCTACAGAAGCATCTTAGCTGCGCCGTAAATCCCTGCGTCATTTCCCAGAGTAGCCAGCACAAACGCTGCGCTGCGGTTGGCAGAGAATGCATAGCGTTGATAATATTTCCGGACAAAATCCAGGAGAATGGGACCTGCCTTGGACACTCCTCCGCCGATCACGAACGCCTCCGGATCCGTCACGCCCGCAAAGATCGCCAGAGACTTCCCAAGATAGCTGCCAAAACGCTCTGCCACCCGGACTGCCAGGGCGTCCCCTTCTTTCACTGCGTCAAACACAGCCTTTGCGCTCACCTCGGCTCCCCTAAGGACCGTAGCTTCTTCCGGCGCAGTCTCCAGCTCTTCCTTGGCCAGACGCACGATTCCTGTGGCGGAAGCCACCTGCTCCAGGCAGCCGCAATTGCCGCAATTGCAAGGATCCTTGATATAATCTGCCGCATGAGTATGGCCAATCTCCCCGGCTGCGCCATGGGCTCCGGATAAGATCCTGTCATTCACAATAATTCCTCCGCCCACGCCGGTTCCCAAAGTTACCAAAATCAGATTGTGGTAGCCTACGCCTCCACCCTTCCAAAGCTCTCCAAGGGCCGCCACATTGGCGTCATTCCCAGCCTTCACCCGAAGTCCGGTAAGCTTTTGCATCTCATCCACAATATGCACCCGGCCCCAGTGAAGATTCACTGCCACCGCTACTTCCCCCTCATCGTTAACCGGTCCGGGAACGCCGATGCCCACTCCTGCAATCTCTTCCTTCTTCAGGCCCTTTTCCGCTATCTTGTCCAAGATAGCGGCTGCCACATCCGGCAGAATCGCTTTTCCATTTTCCTCCGTGCGGGTGGGAATCTCCCATTTTTCCACCAGTTCTCCCGCTACGGTAAACAGGCCGCATTTTACAGTAGTTCCCCCCACATCAATGCCGAAACAATAGTTGTACATCCTCTACTCCTCGCTCTTCTTCATATTTTTTGCAAGGCTCTTCTGCACCCGGTTGTAAAGCTCCTTGGCCGCATTGTAGCCCATCTTTTTCTGTCTGTGATTGACTGCTGCGGATTCTACAATCACAGCCAGATTCCGCCCGGGACGGATCGGCAGTGAATGGCACACCACTTTATTCCCCAGAAATTCTGTGTACTCCTCCTCCAGACCAAGACGGTCATACTCCTTATCCCGGTCCCACTCCTCCAGTTTGATCACCAGATCGATGTTGCCGGTATTTTTCACACTCTCCACACCAAACAAGGTCTTTACGTCAATAATGCCGATTCCCCGAAGCTCAATAAAATGTCTCGTAATATCCGGCGCTGTGCCGATCAGCGTCTCGTCACTCACCTTCCGTATTTCCACTACGTCATCTGTGATCAGACGATGTCCGCGCTTGATCAGCTCCAAGGCGGCCTCACTCTTACCGATTCCGCTCTCTCCCATGATCAGGATTCCCTCGCCGTAAACATCCACCAGCACGCCATGAATGGAAATGCAGGGCGCCAGTTCCACGTTCAGCCAGCGGATCACCTCTGCCATAAAAGCGGACGTGGCCTGCTTGGTCACAAAGATGGGCACCTCATATTTTTTTGCCAGATCAATCATGTGTGGATCCGGCTCTGTCATGGTAGTATAGATCAGACACGGGATCTTGTAAGACAGCAGTTTTTCATAAACCGGCAGCTTTTCCTCCAGGGAAAGGTGTTCCAGATAGGTATATTCCACATACCCGATAATCTGCACACGCTCGGCGTCAAAATAGTCAAAATATCCGGTAAGCTGCAGCGCCGGACGGTTAATCTCTGTGGTGGTGATCCGTTTTCCTGAAATATCGATTTCCGGTGTCAGATTCTCCAGCCTCATTTTGCTGGCCATCTTAGATAATGCTACGCTATTGCTCATACCCCTTCTCCTTATAACGTCATTTCATTTATGGTATCATTTTTTCCGGAGTTTGTCCAGATTCAAGCTCAGGCAATTCCCGGTTTCCGCGGAAGGATGCAGCCGGGTTATGAAAAAATTCATACACCTGTCTGGCGCTTCTTGCATTCATGGACGGTACCTGGGACAGCTGTTCTTCACTTGCATCCCGAATGGCCTCCAAAGACTGGAAAGCCCGCATCAGAGCCTTTCTCCTGGTGGGCCCCACGCCGGGGATATCATCCAGGATGGAATGTACCTGTCCCTTGCTTCTCAGACTTCTGTGATACTCAATGGCAAACCGATGGGCCTCATCCTGAATCCTGGTAATAAGCTGAAACCCTTCTGAGCGCTGATCAATGGGTACCTCCACATTCTGATAATACAACCCTCTGGTGCGATGAAAATCATCCTTCACCATACCGCACACCGGAATATCCAGACCAAGAGCGCCCAATACCCGAAGGGCAATATTCACCTGTCCTCTTCCTCCGTCCATCATAATCAAATCCGGAAAGCTAGAAAAGCTCCCCAGCTCCTGCTCCACCTGTTTTTCCTGAAGCTCCTGCTTTTCTTTCATTCCATGGGAAAAGCGCCTGGTCAGCACTTCTTCCAGACTGGCATAGTCATCCGGCCCCTGCACCGTTCGGATTTTAAACTTTCGGTAATCACTGCGTTTGGCCTTGCCCCGCTCAAACACCACCATGGAGCCCACAGATTCAAAACCGCTGATATTGGAAATATCATAAGCCTCCACCCGGTTGATCCTGGGCAGAGCCAAAAGATCAGAGATCTCCTTCATGGCTCCTATGGTTCGGCCTTCCTCCCGCTTGATCCGCTCCCGATCCTGATTTAGCACAATCACTGCGTTCTGTCTTGCCAGCTCCACCAGCTTTTCCTTTGTCCCCTTCTTGGGAACCCGAATCAATACTCGCTGGCCTCTTCGGGCAGTGAGCCACTGTTCCAGAAGTTCATGCTCCTCCACCTCCACCTCCAGCATCAGCTCTCTGGGAATAAAGGGTGTCCCGGAATAGAACTGCTTGATAAAGCTGTTTAAAATCACTGCCTTCCGGTCGTAAAGACCAATCTTTAAAAAGAAATGATCTCTTCCGATCAGGCGGCCTCCTCTGATAAAGAACACCTGCACCACAGCGTCTGTTCCGTCCGCTGCCACTGCCAGCACATCTTTATCCTCACCGTCCCCGCTGGTAATCTTCTGTTTCTGAGCCACCTGCCGTACGCTGTTCCTCAGATCCCGGTAGGTAATGGCCTCCTCAAACTCCATATTCTCGGACGCCTGCTGCATCTTCTCCTCCAGCATCTTCAAGACCGGAGCATAATTACCGTTAAGAAACTCCATGGCGCTCCCGATCTGCTTCCGGTAATCCTCCTGGCTTACATACCCCTGGCAGGGAGCGTTGCACTGTTTGATGTGATAGTTCAGGCAGGGCCGCTCCTTGCCGATATCTCTGGGAAGATTTCTGTTACAGCTTCGAATCTTATAGAGCTTTCGAAGAAGCTCTATGGTGTCCTTCACCGCCCCTGCGCTGGTATAAGGACCGTAATATTTGGATTTGTCCTTTTTCATAGTGCGTGAAAACAGCACCCTCGGATACGCTTCCCCCACCGTCACTTTGATAAAAGGATAGGTCTTGTCATCCTTCAGCATCGTATTGTACTTGGGGCGGTGTTCCTTGATCAGGTTACACTCCAGAACCAACGCCTCCAGTTCTGAATCCGTCACAATGTATTCAAACCGGCGAATCCTGGCTACCATCTGCTCAATCTTTGGCCCCTTGTTCCTGCTGCTCTGAAAATACTGGCGCACCCGGTTCCTTAAGCTGATGGCCTTGCCCACATAAATGATCCCATCGTTTTCATCGTGCATAATGTACACGCCGGGCCTTGGAGGCAGTTTTTTTAACTCTTCTTCTATATTAAAATGAAACTCCATCGGCAGCTTCCCCTTCTCTTTATTTTCCCTAACAGGGTTATTAAGACTGCTTACCGCCACACTTTGAGGCCAGATCAGCTTGTCTCCAAATTTTCTTCCTATCCGATCAAATGAAAATTTTTCCACTTTCCACTGCGGAATCTCCAAATAAACAGGATGGAGCGGAAAATCCAATCCAGCACCATGGCAAGCCACACTCCCACTGCCCCCATGCCCATCCAGCTTCCCAAAATCACACTGAACAGAATTCGGAACGCAAACATGGAAAAAATAGATACTACCATGGTAAATTTTACATCCCCTGCTGCTCTCAGAGAATATGAAAGCGTAAAGGAAACCGGCCACAGCAGCATACCAAAACCATTGTGAATAAACACCAGAATCTTAGAAAGCTCTCTGGCCTCCAAAGACAGGCTGTAGATATTTAATATCTGATTTAAGAACAACAGCAAACAGCCGCAGGTGACCCCGATGATGGCATAGGTGATTTTCAGAAGCTTTTTCGTGTAATCAGAAGCCTGTTTCATATCTCCTGCACCAATGCACTGGCCTACCACAGTAATCATAGCCAGATTCATGGCATTTCCTCCCAGAATCCCCATGGAATCCAGACTGTTGGCCACAGCATTTGCGGCGATCTGAGCAGTACCGAACGCTGCGATAATACTCACCAGCACAACCCGGCCTCCCTGAAAGATCCCGCTCTCTACACCGTTTGGCAGAGCGATGGTCAAAATCTTCCCAATCATCTCTCCATTCCAGTGAAAAATCCCCCGAAGGCTCACATGAACCGGTTTCTTTTTCTGCCATACCAGAACCGTCTGCACCACCGCTGCCGTCATCCTGGCCACCAGAGTTGCCAGAGCAGCTCCCGCTACTCCCAGGCCGCAGCCAAAAATCAGAATCGAATTTCCCACAATATTAATCACATTCATAGCTGCTGAAATATACATAGGTACTTTGGAATTGCCCATGGAGCGGTAGATGGCTGCCCCGGAATTATACACTGCCAAAAACGGATAGGAAAAGGCGGACAGTAAAAAATATGTCATGGCGCTCTCCATCACCCCATCCTCCACAGAACCAAAAAGCAGACGCAAAAGAGGCTGGCGCAGCCACAGACAAATTCCCATAATACCAAGTGAAATCAGAGTAATGATCATCAAAAGCTGACCTGCAGCCTCGCAGGCCTTCTCCCGATTCCTGCTGCCCAGATACTGGGATATAATCACCGCGCCTCCGGTGGCCACTGCGGCAAAAATCCCGATGAGCACATTGTTGATCATATCCACCAGGGAAACTCCGGATATGGCCGCCTCCCCGGCATAAGAAATCATGGTCGTATCTGCAATACCCACCGTCATGGCAAGCACCTGCTCGATCACCAGGGGAATGATCAGAGCTCTCAGCTGCTTTTTGTCAAATAGTCTCTCCATTTTCTCTCTTCCTCCTACTCCCTTTTTTCCTTCACCCGCCACAGGCGACATCTTTCCAATCCGCACAGTGTGATCCTGCGGAGCATTTTTGTTTCATAGGAAGGAATTTCCCATGAAACAAGCAAACACCCATAGACGCAGCTTTTAAAGCATACAGCCTATGGGCGCAAAATATCCTAATAAATTCTTCTGAGATCTCCTCTGCGGTAACTCTCTGTTCCTGTCTGGAACACCCGTTCACAAATCCCCTGCAGCGTCACTGCCATCAATATTCCCAGAGACACATCCACGACAGAATGCTGTTTTAAAAACATGGTAGACAAAATGATGGATACCGTAAGCACTCCGCAGAAAATCCGCACCCCGTAACGCTTTTTTAACTGGGGGCTTCGGTTAATAGCGTAAAACATGGCCAGTGAATTAAACACATGGATACTGGGTAAAATATTCGTGGGCGTATCCGTAGCATACAGATGCTGCACCATCTGAGTAAAAATATTATTGTTATCAAACACCACCGGGCGAAGATCCTGCTTGTTGGGATACACACAACTCACAATCAGGAAAATGGTCATTCCCAGCACCAGCACCGATGTAAGCTGATAATACTCTCTCTTATCCTTGGCCCGGAAAATAAACCAGCCCACCCCCACTGCCAGGTATGCAAACCAAAGCAGATACGGCACAATGAAATACTCGCAGAAAGGAATCAGGTCATCAATCCAGCTGTGAATAATATGGTAATGGCGGTGTTCCGCATTCTCCAGAATAAAAAAACCCAGCAGATAGAAAACCATATACACAAGGATCCAAAGTCCATGCTTATACTGATCATATAAATTTTTTACTGTTTTCATGGTTTCTCCCCATTTCATGCATATAATACTCTCTTACTATTTTATCTGATAATCGAATATTTTAGCACGTTTCCCCATAATTTCAATTAGCATTATCCCGAATTTTGCTCCTCATTTATCAGATCTTTATTCTAAATGACGGAGCGCCTCCGAAACTTATCCTTTTTGCATCCAAAGCGCCGATACTTCTCCCCTCACCCGGCGCTTTTGCTCCCTCTCACCGCTGGCTCTTTTCTGCTATTTTTTCTCTCTATTCCCCATCCTCCTGGTCAGATACCTCCGCCTTTCCAGACTCAGCGGATGCCAAAGCAGCTTCCTCTGCCTCCTTCTCCTCGCCGGATTTTTGAACGGATACCTCTGTCTCCTTCTCCTCACCAGGCTTTTGAGCTTCTCTCCCTGCTTCCTGCTCTTCATCGGACTTTACATCCAGGCCGCCGTTTTGCGGAAGTTCAATCACCTTTGGGGTCTCCAGGATACGTCCTGTATTCTTTCCCTGCTGGCGTTGCTCCGGGGTAATTCCCTCTACCCGGTGGAAAATCTCCATAAATTCTTTTCCTGTGATGGTCTCCTTCTCAATCAGGAAAGCAGCAATCTGATCCATGGTGCTGCGATGTTCCCTCAGGAGGCGCTTCGCCTCCTCATAGGATTCTTTCAGCACACGCATCACTTCCTGATCCACCTCAGCCGCTGTCACATCACTGCAGTTTAATACCGTCCTGCCCTCCAGGTACTGGTTGGCAGCACTCTCCAGACCCATAAGCCCAAATTTCTTGGACATACCGTACTGCGTGATCATAGCTCTCGCCACCTTGGTGGCCTTCTCAATATCGTTAGCCGCCCCGGTAGTCACTGTATCAAACACCAGCTCCTCCGCTGCACGGCCGGCCACGAACTCTACCAGCATAGCCCGTATCTCTTTTTCTGTGTTCAGAAATTTTTCTTCCTCCGGCACATTCATCACATATCCCAAAGCTCCCATGGTTCTTGGAACAATGGTAATCTTCTGTACCGGCTCAGAATCCTTTTGCAAAGCGCTCACCAGCGCATGTCCCACCTCATGATAGGAGACAATCTTCCGCTCTTCTTTGCTCAGAACCCGATCCTTTTTCTCTTTACCTACCAGCACGATCTCCACTGCCTCAAACAGATCTTTCTGAGAAACCGTATTTCTTCCCTTTTTCACTGCCAGAATGGCAGCCTCATTGATCATGTTTGCCAAATCAGAGCCGACGGCGCCAGAGGTAGCCAGAGCAATGGCCTCCAGATCTACTGTCTCGTCCATGCGCACATTCTTGGCGTGAACCTTCAGCACATCCACACGGCCTTTCAGATCCGGCTTATCCACGATCACCCGGCGGTCAAAACGGCCGGGACGAAGCAGCGCCTGATCCAAAACCTCCGGGCGGTTGGTAGCAGCCAGAATCAGCAGGCCCTTGGAGGTGTCGAATCCGTCCATCTCCGCCAGAAGCTGGTTCAGCGTCTGCTCCCGCTCATCATTGCCTCCGCCGTAGCGGCTGTCACGGCTCTTACCGATGGCATCAATCTCATCAATAAAGATAATGCAGGGGGCATTTTTCTTTGCCTCCTCAAACAGGTCTCTTACACGGGATGCCCCCACACCCACAAACATCTCCACAAAGTCAGAGCCTGACAGGGAGAAGAAGGGGCACTTGGCCTCCCCGGCAACTGCCTTTGCCAGCAGAGTCTTACCGGTTCCGGGAGGCCCCACTAACAGCGCTCCCTTTGGCAGTTTTGCTCCGATTTTGGTATATTTACCCGGATTCTCCAGGAAATCTACCACTTCCTGCAAAGACTCCTTTGCCTCATCCTGACCGGCCACATCCTTAAACAGGACTCCGGTTTCCTTCTGAACGTAAACCTTGGCCTTACTTTTGCCCACGCCCATAACGCCTCCGCCTCCGGACATCCTCCGCATCAGCATCCCCAGCAAAAACCAGATAAATACCAGCGGCAGCAGCGACAGCAGGATATTCAGTATAATATTGGTTGTCGTATCCGGGATTTCCTCCGTATACTTTACCCCAGCCTCATTCAGGCGGGGGATCAGCTCCTCATCGCCTTTGATCCGTCCGGTGTAATAGGAAATCTCCACCCCCTGTTCGGTAAAAGGCTGAACTTTCGGGACAATGGTGATGGTATCACTGGTGAGCGTCACTTTCTCCACCATGCCCTTATCCAGCATTTCCAAAAACTCATTGTAATTGATCTCCTTTGAAGTGCTGTCTCGCATCATATTATTGATGAAATTCATGCCCAGCAAAGTAAGTACAGTAACAACAATGAAAATCATAATCATAGAATGATTTTTCCGGTTGTTATTTCCCTGACCGTTTCCCGGATCCCCAGGCCCACGGCCATGATTGTTTTGATTATTATCCATCTTTTCCTCCTCAATCCGCAGCAGCATCTGTAAAAAATCCAGCTACTGTGCTACGCTTATTATAATTATACAAATTCCATAAATCAATACTCCAAATCAAAATAAATCTAAATGTTTTCTTAAATCTTCCCATTTATTGACCAATGTGCCAAAATTTGTGTTTCCTGTAAAAAGAGTATTGATTTTTAAGAAGAAATCTGTTTATCTATAATAATAGGGTTTCCGTTATGAACAGTTTTCTCTGGAAAGCCCGAAAATACAGTACTAAAAATAACAAACTACAGAGAGGTGCAGAATATGAAGCCGATCAAAGAAGGAAAAGTCCGGGAAATTTATGACAATGGAAGCAATCTGATTATGGTTGCTACTGACCGGATCAGCTGTTTTGATGTAATCTTGAATAACACAGTGACAAAGAAGGGAACGGTTCTGACCCAGATGTCCAAATTCTGGTTTGATTTTACCCAGGATCTTCTCCCCAACCACATGCTCTCCACCGATGTGAAAGACATGCCGGAATTTTTCCAGCAGGATCGTTTTGACGGCAACAGCATGATGTGCCGAAAGCTGAATATGCTTCCCGTTGAGTGCATCGTCCGGGGTTATATCACCGGAAGCGGCTGGGCCAGCTACCAAAAAGACGGAACCGTCTGCGGCATCCGCCTGCCAGAGGGATTAAAAGAGTCTGACAAGCTGCCGGAGCCCATCTATACCCCCTCCACCAAGGCAGAGATCGGCGACCACGATGAAAATATTTCCTATGAGCAGAGCATTGACTATCTGGAGAAGCACTTCCCCGGCAAGGGTGAAGCATATGCCTCCAAACTTCGTGATCTCACCATTGCCCTGTACAAAAAATGCGCAGATTACGCCTTCAGCAAGGGCATCATCATTGCTGACACCAAGTTTGAATTCGGTCTGGACGAAGAGGGAACTATTGTGATCGGTGATGAAATGCTCACACCGGACAGTTCCCGTTTCTGGCCTGCTGATCAGTACGAGCCCGGTCACGGACAACCCTCCTTTGACAAACAGTTTGCCAGAGACTGGCTCACCGCCCATCCGGGCAACGATTGGACCCTTCCTCAGGAGATTGTGGATAAAACCATTGACAAATATCTCCAGGCCTATGAAATGCTCACTGGAAAAAAGCTGTAAGACCGACGGCCGTTAAGGCATAAAAGGAGTCTGCCAGCAGGCTTCTTTGCCTGCGGCGGGAAGTTTCAGACACATCTTTCTTCCCCGACGCAGTGCGATCTCCAAGAGCCTTTTTTTGTGTATGGGAAGTGATTTCCTATGCCAGGAAAAAGCGGGATGTGGCAAAATATAAATCCCGGAGGATTTTTGCCACATCCCGCTTTTTATCTGTTAAGCGTCTCCCGCCTGCAAAATGAACTGCTTGTTCCAGATGGAAGAAAACATCCTACACGCTGAAATAAAACTGCTTTTCTCTCTTCTCATCCACAGAATGCAATGATTCTGGATGGGGAAGTCTGGGGCGGAATACTTCTGGTGGTCTCACTGTAATACACTAACAGCATCCGATTTCGCAAATTGCAGGTGAAATTCTGACCATTGATGGTCTCCACCCTGGTTCTGCGATCCACCTTAAGCCGCAAAGATCCGTCAGCTGATGTCAGCGTCTGATCGAAAAAGGACAGCAGGATCTCTTCATTTCCCGCAAGGGGCGCAATCATCTGGGCCTGATATCTTGGCGGAAAGATCAGGGGCACAGGAAGGCTGCTGTCATAAAAAGCAGCTACCCTCATTCCCGGACGCAGCCGCTTGCTGTCCACGATCATGGTCGATTCCGAAACAGCAAAGTGTACCATTCCTTCCGGAGTTCTCAGACTGATCTGCTGACCGCAGCATCCATTCTCTCTTGTCATACTCAAAATTGTCCCCACCACAGGCACAAGCTTCGTTAAATTCATAAAAAATACCTTTTTCTTTACCTTATGAAAAAGGAAAGCAGAGTGACACAGCCTACCGTATGAAACTGGTTCGGTTTTCCCGCTCTGCCCTGGGCAGCTCAATTCCCTGCTGCCGTCCAGCCTCAAAACATTTCATCATCCAGGCCAGATTTCTGGCCAAATTCCGCATAGTCTGAAGCCCCTCTGCATCCAGGAGCGCTTCCCCCTCTCCTGCTCCATGGGTCTGATTCCAATAGGTAGAGCCTGCCACCGGCATCTGAGAAATGCCAAAGTATTTGTTCAGCACATCAAAAGATGCAGTAGTGCCTCCCCTCCTGGCCACTGCCACAGAAGCTGCCGGTTTAAAAGCAAAGGCTCTGCCGCTGCTGTAAAATACCCGATCCAGAAAGGATAAAATACGCCCGCTGGGATGGGCATAGTAAACCGGAGTCCCGAATACAAACCCGTCTGCCTCCTTGGCTTTTGCCACAAACTCATTCACCTTGTCATCGGTAAATACACAGCCGTTTTCGCTGCACTTGCCGCATCCAATGCAGTCCCTCACCGGACCCGGACCGATCTGAAAAATTTCATATTCGATTCCTTCTTTTTCCAACTGCTTTCCTACTTCCAAAAGAGACTGATAGGTGTTTCCTTTTTGTCTTGCACTTCCGTTCAGCATCAATACTTTCATCGTTTTCCTCTCCTTTTCCCTTTATTTACCAGTGGCAGAATACGCGATATTCATGGCATGATCTCCGATCCGCTCCATTCCGATGAGAAAATCCATAAAAATCAGTCCAGCCTCCACAGAACAGCTCTGGGAAGACATACGCTCCACATGCTCTTCCTGATAAAGGATCTGCTTCCGGTCAATCTCATCCTCCAGAACTGATACCCGTTCCAGAAGGTCCTGCTTTCCGCTGGCAAAGATACGCAGAGAATCATCATAAATCTCCATCACATTCTCTTTCAGATCCATCATCTCTTTATATGCCTGCTCGGAAAAAACAATTCCCTTATCCCGCTTTCTCTGGGCAGCCTCCAGAATATTCACCGCATGATCTCCGATCCGCTCTATATCGATCACTGCATGGAACAAACTTCCGATCCGGTCAGCATCCCCAAGGGGCAGCTGCAGCTTATTCATCGCAATCAGATACTCTGTAATGCCCCTGCTTAAGAAATCCACATATTTCTCCCTGTTTTGCAGTACCTCTGCATTTTCCAGATCATCGTCCAGAAGCGCATCCAGAGACAAATTCAGATTCTGGCGCACCATGTAAGCCATTCGCTCGATCTCTTTGATGGAATCTACCACTGCTGTAGATTCTTTATATTTTGTGCTCTTTCCTATGTACAAAAGCTTCCGCTCGTTCAGCGCCTCTGCCTCTGATGGAGCTCCCTCCGGGATCATCTTCTTTGACAGCGCTACCATCTGACTGGTAAAGGGAAGCAAGATCAGCGCCTGAATCACCTTAAACAGCGTATCCGCATTTGCCACAAACCGCTTGGCATTTCCCACGCCGCTGATACCGGAGATCAGCCCGATCAGCCCATCCTTGGCAAACAGCATAATACCGGAAAACAGCACCACACCCACTGCATTAAACAGTACGTGAATCAAAGCTGTGCGCTTTGCCTCTTTGTTGGAATGCATGGCAGACACCACTGCCGGAGTACAGGAGCCCACATTGGCACCTAAAATGAAATATACGCAGCTTGCCAGATCCACCAGACCGGAATCCGCCAGCAGCACCAGCACACTGACCGTAACAGAAGAACTCTGCACGACCACAGTCATCAAAAGTCCCAACAGCAGAGCAAATACCGGATTTCCCAGATAATGGAAGATCTTTACAATCTCCGGAAACTGATGCAAAGCACCCAATGCACCGGTCATCAGATTAATCCCTAAAAACAGGGCGCCGAAACCAAAGGTGACATCCGCTGCCTTCCGCAAAATAGGCCGCTTTCCGAAGGTGATAATGGCCGCTCCTGCAAAAATGATAAAAGGAGCGATTGCCGTCAGCTTCAGAGAGACCAGCTGGGAAGTGATGGTGGTTCCAATGTTGGCGCCAAAGGTAAGCCCTACTGACTGTTCCACCGTCATCAGTCCTGCGTTCACAAAGCTTACCTCCATAACCGTAGTGGCACCGGAGGACTGAATCACTGCCGTAAAAAAAGCTCCAAACAGCAACGCAATGTACTTGTTTTCTGTCATTGACTTTAAAATGCCGTGGAGCCGCTCTCCCACCAGTTTCTGCAAACTTTCGCTCATAAACTTCATTCCGAACAAGAACAGGGCCAAGCCGCTGAGCAGTTCTGTTACCATGATATGCATAATACCTGTCTCCTCATTTGTAAAAGCGATCTGCTTTTCTCTTAATGTAATCTTTGGGTGAAATCTTTCTATGATAGGATGCGAAGATTTCTCTCTTCCCTGCAACCAGCATCCGTGTACATGGGACAATACGGTCAGAAAAAAGCCCACTTCGTTTCCTGTCTGTGCTGCTTTCACTCTTCATACGTCCACGTGCTGCCCTATGTACACGGATGCTATAGTTCTATTATATACAAAAATGTCCCTTGCAACAAGGGACATTTTACGAAACATTTATTCTAAACTTACACTTTTCTTACTTATTTTTTACAAAACCTATGCATGACCCTGCAAAGATCCCAGGGAAGATATATAAGCCCCTGTCACAGCATCCATATAGATGAGATCTTCCGTCTCCGGCTCCTCTTCCCCCCAGGAAGCAGGGCCCCTGAAGTTCCATACAGGGCGGTAAACCAGCCCTTCCTCTGTAAGCAATACATAATACTCCAGGCGTATCTCACGGATCACCGTATCTTTCTCAATACAAGAAATCTCTCCCAGCTCTACATACTGTCCCAGTCTTTCCAGGATCTCTTCCATGGGAAGCAAGTCTGTCTGTTCTTTCTTTTCTGTCTTCAGCTTTAAGGGCAGAATCGCCGCTGCAATTTTGTCTCCTTCCAGGGTAAAGGTTCCAAAGGCAAACCACTGAGACGCTTCTGCCAGAGGAAGGCCTTCCAGCTTTGGCTGTATCAGATAGGTACTGCCCTCACTATAGGGCGCCTGGTATACGCTGCCTTCCATTCCTATTTCCTCCAGAAATTCCCGGCAGATTTTTATTCCTTCTTCCTCCGATACCGGCTCCGGAAGCGTTTCTGCTTTTTTACTTTCTGTATTCTCATAAAACTGTCTGTCAAAGCTTATACTTACATGACCGTTCCCGTCCTGGGAAATCCAGCTGGCCAAGTCGTATTCTTCCTCCTGCTCTCTCCAGCCCTCCCCCATCTCTTCCGAATAAAGTCCTTGCAGAAGATCCGGCGAACAGAAAGAAGCCCTGACCGTTCCTGTGTACACAACATCCTCTGCCTTAGAAACAGAGGCATCTATATTCAGAGAATACTCCGATCCATTCAGGATGCAGGATACTCTGGAGTCTTCGATCCCCTCCCTGTTTTCTGCTTCCTTTGATTTTTTCCCATCGGTCTTGTCTGCGTCAGATTCCGGCGTCTCTGTGGCTTCTAACGTTTCTGTATCTTTCATCTCTTCTGTGTATTCTATCGTTTCTGCGCTTTCTTCCTTCTCTGATTGTTCCTCCCCTTCCACGGGATTGTTCTGACCTTCCTGATCCTCCAGAACCGGCAGATACTGCGTCTGATCCAAAGCTGCGTATCGCTCCAGTGTTTCTCTTGCTTCCTGATCCAGTTTCAGTTTCATCGTCAGCTTCTGAGGCGTATAGCCGGCTGTCGCCTCCCGCCCGGAAAGAGGATAAATCTTAAGACCGTCCATCTTTTCTACCTGCTTTTCTAATTCCGGCATCTCTGTAAAATCATAGATTTTTTTATGGTCAAAAGCAAATGTAAGCTCTGGATACAGCTTCCGGTACGCCTCCTCATCTTCCCAGATATACCAGATACTTCCCTCATATTTCGGCTCTGCCACCACCTGCATTTCCACCGTCACCTGCTCCGGCTGGCCAAGAGCCTTTGCATCTGTCCGGCTGGCCAGCTGCAGCCTTCCAAAATAGATCCCCGGTTCCTCTGTCTTGGCAAATCCCATCACAGCGCTGTCGTAGCCGTTAATGCTTCCATGATCTTTAAGATACAGCTCATAAGCCCCGGCTTCCTCCGAAGCTTCCATAAGCATCCACACTTCCGTTCCTGTAAAGCAGGCCTGAGTCACTTTCAAAACAGGCTCCTGCCAGTGTTTTTCCATAGCAACCCCCTCCATCCCAGGGGTATGCTCTCTATCTTCTGCCTGCTGCACCGGTTCCACTTCCATCAGCATCTCTACATCCTCAGACTCATATCCTCTCTGTTCCAAATATTCATGGAGCAGGCTGCTGCCGGCAGCCATCGCCACTGTTCCAAAGGCCATCAGGGCTGCTGCCAGACAAAGGGCTCGCCATCTTCGTCCCCTATTTTTTCTGCCCGATTCCTTCCTTTCTCCGGCCTTTGTGGCTGCCAAAGCTCGATCTTCCTTCTCCTCTCTCTTCGTCCCCGCTTCTTCTTGTTCTCTTTCCTGCATCTGCGCCTGCACTGCCCGCCTTACGGTATCCCTGAAAGAATCCGGTGTCTTCGGATAATCATCCCAGCTTGACTTTCCTATTCTCATATCAGCTTACCTCCTCCATATTTTTTCTTAATTTCTGTCTGCCTCTGGACAACCAGCTTTTTACCGTATTCTCTGTACTCTTCAAAATATCTGCGATCTCCCGAATGGAATACCCTTCTTTATAAAACAGGATCAAAGGAATGCGATATTTCTCTTCTATCTGAAACAACGCCTCATATAGACTGCTGTATTCCTGCTGCTGCGTATCTGCCCATACGCTCTCATAAAATTCTGACTCCTGCCCGCCGTCACACCAGTCCTTCCTGCAGTTCCCTCCTTTGCCGCCGCACGGGCTGTTCCTCCTTTGCCGCGCCGTATCTTGCCAACCTTCCTCCATAGGCACAAACCGCTTTCTCTGACGCAGCACCCGATAGCATTCATGAATCAGGATCCGAATTAACCAGGTTTTCCCATAGCAGTCCTGTCGAAGATCTGGCAGCTTGGCAAAACCAATGCTGACCGCTTCCCATACTGCATCCTCGCAGTCGCTGTCATTTTTTAAAATGCCCTTTGCCACCCGGTACAAACTGTCTGTAGAATCCAGAACCAGATCTGCAAATGCCTCCTTTGTCATGTCTCTCCGCCTCCCTTCCGTCCTTTACCTATTAGAGTTTTCTTCTTTCCGGGAGGTTGCAAAATAATCCAGGAAAAATCACCGATAAGCCCCAACGGATTCCTAAATCTTTATAACAAAATCGCCGGCTCACAAAAAAGAAACGCCGCTTCGTTCCCCAGCCAAGACAGAAAAAAACTGCCCTCCAGCAGTCGGTTTTCCCCTTCTGCAAAAGGACAGCTTTTTTATTTTCTTATTTTTATGTTTCCGGTAATTATGCCTGATTTGCCTTTGCGATCTCAGCCAGAGCGGTGAATCCAGCTGCATCATTTACTGCCATGTCAGCCAGAACTTTTCTGTTCAGCTCTACGCCGGCATTCTTCAGACCAAACATAAATCTGCTGTAGGAAAGTCCGTTCATGCGGGCTGCTGCGTTGATACGAGCGATCCACAGCTGTCTGAACTGACGCTTTCTCTCTTTTCTGCCTGCGTAGGAGCTGGTCAGAGCTCTCATAACAGACTGTTTTGCTACTCTATACTGTTTGGATCTGGCTCCTCTGTAACCTTTTGCCAGTTTCAATACACGATTATGTTTTTTCTTAGCGTTTAAGCCGCCTTTAATTCTTGCCATGTCTTATTTCCTCCTTCGTCTACTCTTATAAATAGGGCAGAATCTTCTTCATATTCTTTGCATTTGTTACATCAGTGATGGTTGACTTTCTAAGATTTCTCTTTCTCTTAGTAGATTTCTTGGTTAAGATATGGCTCTTATAAGCTTTATTTCTTTTTAACAAACCGGTTCCGGTTGTTTTGAAACGTTTTGCAGCCGCTCTGCTGGTTTTCATTTTAGGCATAATGATTATCCTCCTTATATTTCAATCATTTGTTTTAACGCTTTTCAGACAAAAATATGGTCAGGCTTCTGCCTTCCTGCTTAATTGGCTTATCAATCACAGCCACATCCTCAACAGCTTTGGCAAAATCCTCCAGGATATGTCTGCTGGCCTGCATATGCGCCATCTCACGTCCTCTGAACCGGAGACTTACCTTCACCTTATTTCCCTTCTGCAGAAACTTTCTGGCGCTGCTCATCTTCGTATTCAGATCATTCACATCAATGTTTGGTGAAAGACGCACTTCTTTCACTTCAATTACCTTCTGCTTTTTCTTGGCCTCTTTTTCTTTTCTGGCCATCTCGTAGCGGTACTTTCCGTAATCAATAATTTTGCAAACAGGGGGCTTTGCTCCTGGGGCAATCTTGACCAAATCAAGCTCTGCTTCCCGGGCCAGCTTCATGGCCTCTTTGGATGACATAATTCCCAACTGTTCTCCATTTTCCCCAATCAGACGGATCTCTTTATCTCTGATCTGTTCGTTAATCATTAACTCGCTAATAGTCGTGCACCTCCATACATTGACATAAAATAAAAGTGGACAGCACAGCTATCCACCATAATACGCCTATAGAAAGAATCGTTTCTATCTTCGATATGAACCGCGGGTCACACATCTGTGCCTGGGTGAGAGTGGATACTCTGCTTTCCTGTTCTAATAACCTTATTTACTTTACCACGGAAAGCCCTCTCTGTCAACGGTTATTTTACAAATCTGATGAAATTCTCACCCATAACCTTTCCCCACTCTTCCCTGGTCAGCCCCGCATGTTCCCGGATATCTTCAATAAACAGAGACAGATTTGCCTCCCTGCATTTTCCCGGATACAACAGCAGTGGAAAATCACTGCCATAGAGCAGACGATCCGGCCCGATCATCGTAATCACTGCCCGAATGCTTCGGATATCATACAGAAGCGGATTCGTAGCAAAGTCATACCGCACATTTCCAAAAGCACGACGGTATCTGGGATTCATTTCATAAAAAGGAAGGCCGCCGCCCATATGAGCCAGAATCAGCTTTACATCCGGTTCTTTCCGAACCAGCTCCGCCAAAGGCGCCAGCGGTGTCATATCCTTGCCTGCATACTGATGGCCCACCGGCTCTCCGCAGTGGATACACACCGGAAGATCCAGCCTTTTTGCGCAGTGCAGCACCTCCAGAAAATCCGGGTCCTCAAAATCGTAGCCATTGCCTCCCGGCCCCAGTTCTCCCACGCCGGAAAAGCCAAGCTTTGCGCACCGTTCTATCTCTGCCAGGGCTTCCTCCCCGAATTTGGGATTCACAGCAGCAAATCCCTTCAGACGGTCCGGATACTTTTTTATGGCATCCGCCATATAGTCATTATGTAAACGCATCAGCCCGGGATCGTTCCAGTACCAGCCCTGCATGGCCAGCCCCCAGACACCGGCCTCATCCGCACAGGCTAAGGCTTCCTCCAGATTAACCCAGGCTTCTTCCGTACCTTTGCCGTTGGCCGGTTTTCTGGTAAGATTGGCAAAGGTTTCATCCATGGCAGCATATTTATCCCAATTCTGATAAATCTCCGGCGGAAACAGATGCACATGGCTGTCCCAGATCTGCATTTTATCCATAAAAACAACCTCCCTAGTCGCTATGTAACTGCCGCAGAAACATTTCTCATCCTGAAACTTTCCTGTTCTTAAGTCCTGTTTCCGCGGCCCTTTCTTCTCTCAGCTGTCACAGGCAGATATCGAACGCGGAAGTTTCCGCCCCCGGCAGCCCAAGGCCTCTGCCCCTGACTTTCCCGGAACCTTTGATTCCTGTATTCCTTCCGCCTGTTTCTTGATCCTTTTAGCTTTTACGGTTCCTGCTTTTTACTGCTCCCGCTTCTGCTCAAAGGTAACGCACTCTGTCTCCTTCACCACAGCAGCCCCGGCGCCTGCGATCGTAACTTTGCCTGCCATACATTCCATATTTTCATTGTAAACGCATTGAGTCGCCTTACAGTCTACCTGGATATCCTGATTGGCAGTCCCCATGGAACTTTGAGCGCTGTCCATTCTCCGCTCGCAAAAACTCTCACAGCAGGTATCCTGGCATTTCACAGCTTCCTCTCCACCCACCATGATATCGCCTTTCCCGCAGTACATAGCATGATTGTAAACACAATTTTGTACAGAACAAATTAAAGATGGCATTTACCATTCTCCTTTCTATTGCTGAAAAATTTGAAATCCCCGGTAAAAAGAGGATATTGCAAAATACGAATTCCGGTGGATTTTCGGTGAAAAATCACCCGAAAGGGTACCGCCGGAGGTATTTTGCAACATTCCCTCCGCCTGCCTCTTTTCCGGATCAGCCGCCGTATTCAGCCATCCAGGGCTGCCATTCCGGGCTGCAGGCTTCTATCCCGGTTTTCTATAGTATCTGCCATCTTTAAAATTTTATTCAACTGCTCTTTTCTTTTTTATTTTGTCTCTTCCTGAACCTCCACCTTCCGGTTCTCTCTCGTCCGGATCTCATTGGAAACAGCTTCCACAAATTCAGCCAGAGATTTCTGTCCTTCGTCTCCCAGGAAACGGCTTCTCACAGAAACCAGCCCTTCCTCCTCTTCCTTTGCGCCTACGATCAGCATATAAGGAATTTTCTGAAGTCTTGCCTCCCGGATCTTGTAGCCGATCTTCTCGGCCTTAGTATCCAGCTCTGCCCGGATGCCTGCATCCTTCAGGGTCTGAAGTACCTTCTCACCGTAATCCATGAATTTCTCCGAGATCGGCAGAACCTTCACCTGAACCGGAGCCAGCCAGGTGGGGAATGCTCCTGCAAAATGCTCGATCAAAATACCAATAAAACGCTCAATAGAACCAAAGGCCACTCTGTGGATCATGATGGGACGATGTTTCTCTCCGTCTGCACCGATATACTCACAGTTAAACCGCTGAGGCAGCTGGAAATCCAGCTGGATGGTACCGCACTGCCAGGTTCTTCCAATAGAATCCTCCAGATGAAAGTCAATCTTGGGACCGTAAAAAGCGCCGTCCCCTTCATTCACCACATAGGGCAGTCCCAGATCATCCAACGCCCCCTGCAGCGCACTGGTAGCCATCTCCCAGTCCTCATCGCTTCCCATAGAATCTTCCGGGCGGGTGGACAGTTCCACATGGTATTTAAATCCAAAGAGCTGATACACTTCATCGATCAGCTTAGCAACGCCCTTGATCTCATCCCGGATCTGCTCCGGCATCATAAAGATGTGCGCATCGTCCTGAGTAAAGCAGCGCACACGCATCAGGCCGTGAAGCTGACCGGATTTTTCATGCCTGTGCACCAGTCCCAGCTCGCCCATGCGAAGAGGCAAATCCCGGTAAGAACGCGGCTCAGACTGATACACCAGAATACCTCCGGGACAGTTCATAGGCTTAATGGCAAAATCCGTATCATCGATCACTGTAGTGTACATATTGTCCTTATAGTGATCCCAGTGTCCGGAAGTCTCCCACAGATGGCGGCTTAACATGATGGGAGTGGAGATCTCCACATAGCCGGCCTTCTGATGGATCTCTCTCCAGTAATCCAGCAGAGTGTTTTTCAGTACCATTCCCTTGGGCAGGAAGAAGGGGAACCCAGGTCCTTCCTCTTTCATCATAAACAGCCCCAACTCCTTGCCCAGCTTTCTGTGGTCACGCTTCTTGGCTTCCTCCATTCTGGTAATGTACGCCTCCAGATCTGCCTTTTTTGTAAAGCAGGTTCCGTAGACACGGGTCAGCATCTTATTCTTCTCGCTGCCTCTCCAGTAAGCGCCTGCCAGGCTGGTAAGCTTAAAGGCTTTTACCGGCTTGGTGCTCATCAGATGAGGGCCTGCGCACAAATCCACAAATTCTCCCTGCTGATAAAAACTGATCTCGGCATCCTCCGGAAGATCCTGAATCAGTTCTACCTTATAAGGCTCATTCTTCTCCTGGAAAAAGGCCAGAGCCTCCTCCCTGGATTTTGTAAAACGGGTGATAGGAAGAGCTTCTTTTACGATCTTTTTCATCTCCGCCTCGATCTTCTCCAGATCCTCAGCTACAATGGCCCGCTCACTGTCAATATCATAATAAAAACCGTCTGCAATAGAAGGCCCAATAGCCAGCTTTACCTCCGGCCACAGACGCTTAATAGCCTGAGCCATAATGTGGGAAGTGGTGTGGCGGAACGCCCCTGCTCCTCCCTCGCTGTCAAAGGTAAGAATATTCAGATGGCAGTCCTGGTCCACAACAGTCCTAAGATCCACCACCTCACCGTTTACCTCACCGGCACAGGCCACTCTGGCCAGTCCCTCGCTAATGTCAGCCGCAATGTCGATCACAGACATGGGCTGGCTGTACTCTTTTACAGAACCATCCTTCAATGTAATAATCATATTCTGTCTCCTTCCTTCTTCTCTGGCAAAATTCAACTTTCCTGTTTCTCAGGCTCCCTGTTTGGCGCTGCCCCATCCGGTCTTTCCGTTTCCGGATCGGAAGCCACCTTCGGATCCGGAAACTGCCCAAACTTTGCTGCAGCCTTAGCCGCCATAAGCCTGGTATAGCGTTTCATCAGCGTCACTCCAGCTCCCGCCACACCGGCGGCCGCCGCAACCACCGCTGCTGCCGCTGCTTTCTCTGCTTTTGTCAAACGATGCATCCTGCTTCCTCCTTTTTGTTTGGGTTCTATGGGAGTGAACCCTCCCCTTCGCCTGCGGCGCGTCGCACTTGCGACATCACTCTACCGCGCCGCAGTGCGTTCCTGCACGGAGTGCTTTTTTGTTTGATGGGGAAATCCCCATCAAACAAAAAAGCGCCCCTCTCCGCATCTCTGCGGAAAGGGGCGATCAAATCGCGGTTCCACCCTTTTTCATCTGTCCTCTTCTCTCAGGATCTGTATACAATCTATCTGTATTCTATACAAGTTCCCTGCAAAACAGATGCTCTCTTCATTGGACAATAACGGAGTCACCGGGCCGGATTAGGGCCGCTTAGAGCTGGTCTTCAAATGGTTCCACATAAGAGACTTGCACCAAATGTCCCTCTCTCTGGATGCTTTCCCATCCTACTCTTCTCCTCAACGCTTTACTTATCTGTTGATACTTTATAATATAACCAGTATTTTCAAAAAGTCAAGCCCTGATTCTGCGGCAACGCTCTATTTTCTCTTCACTCCACTCTATCAAAATGAAATTACAGAAAAATAATACGACTTTCTTGGCTCTTTTCTGACTGTATTGTCCCATGTACACGGACGCTAATGTAGGTATCAAAGTTTAGATTAGATATACTTGCCAACTTATTTTTTATATATCCGTGAACATATGTTTGAGTTTTGCCATTAGTAAACATGAAGCAAACTTCATAAATTTTTATTTTCCGCCGCCTTTTCCAAAGCGAAGGATCAACCCCCCCTGGGGAAGGTAACAATAGCCTTAAACAGATCTCCGTCTGTGGTGATTCGGAACTTCCCGCCCTGCAGCTCCGTAAAACTTTTCACAATGGCAAGGCCCAGGCCGCTTCCCTCTGTATTTCTGGACTTGTCACCCCGAACAAACCGTTCTGTCAGGTAACTGACATCCTCCTCCAGCTCTGTGGCAGAAATGTTTTTCACTGTAATTTCTGCCAGATCTTCCACCGCTGCCAGAGTCACCCAGGCTCTGGTTCCCGCCAGTCCGTATTTGGTCACATTCACCAGAAGATTTTCCAGAATACGGTAGGTCTTCTCTCCATCCAGTTGAATCTGCACTGGCTCCTCCGGAACAGACACGCGGCACTCAATGCGTGCCTCCTCCATACGATCCTGCTGCTCCATCACAGCCTGCCGGACCATCTCTCCCAAATCCACCTGGGTCTTATTGATCTTAATATTTCCGCTTGTGGCCTTGCTCACCTCAAACAGATCCTCAATCAATTTCTTCAAACGCAAAGATTTCCGATCCAGAATATCCACATAGCTTCGTTGCTCCTCCGGAGTGAGATTTTCCTCCTTGAGCAGATTCACATAAGTAATAATAGCCGTCAGCGGGGTCTTCAAATCATGAGACACATTGGTAATCAGCTCCGTTTTCATATTCTGGCTGCGGATCTCTTCCTCTACCGCTTTACTAAAACCACTGCTGACCTTGGCAAGCTCCTCTTTAAGAGGCTCCAGCAGTCCCAAGTCCTCCTCAATCTCCACGTGCAGTTCTCCCTGTGCCATACGGCTGGTTGCCTTTAACAAAATTCCATATTTTTCCTTCACTTGCTTTAAGTATTTCCGGAGAATGAAAAACAGAATCAGGGAATAGATCACCAGTCCAAACACACCCCAGAACCAGAACAGACAACAGAGAAAGAGAATGGCAAAATTTAAAACAACCAGTTTTAAAAGCCACTTATCCGACTGATCGGAAAGATCAACCGTCTTTACGTCCTGGATAAAACTGCGGAATTTCTCCTTTCCCTTTTCGCAGATCTTTCCAAAATTCTTCCACAAAAAGGATCGCTCTCTCAAGTAGGTTCCCACTCCCAGGTCAAACACTTGCAGAAGAGCCATCACTCCCGCCATCCAGATGCCGAACAGCAGCAGATAAATGCAAAAGCAGATCACATTTCCCAAAAGTGATGCCGCCCAGCCTCCTGCCACAAAGCTTCTGCAAAGCGAAATGGACAGGCTGTTTGCCAGGATCACTCCCACCAGGAGGATCAGCGCCAGCTCCAAGGATATCTTTGACAAAAAACGGCTCTCTTTTCGGAGCTTGCGAAATACCGGAAACAGCAGGACGCAGACGAAGATTCCTGCCAGAATGGTCACATAACCAGTGGTTTCCATCTCATTGATCTTGGTGTAGTACAGATAGTCGTAATTGTACACCGCATCTGCTTCGTTTCTGCTCAGATAACACTCCGGATCACCGGAATAAATATAGATATCCACATTTTCCGGCTGCGCCATCAGGGCAGCAGGGAGATAATAGTCCTCCATCTCAATCCAGTTCAAAAACTGTTTTTTCCCCAGCCCATAAATTTCTCCGGCAGTCAATTGGATATCGGACTGATTCTTCAGCTCTTCGATCTGAAAAGCGCCTGCCTCATCAAAACTCATTTTCAGATAAAAGGGAGACTCCTGAGCATCCAGTTCCTCCAGATTTTTTAAAGAATTGGTCACACTCTCCCCGCTGGTTTTGTCCACCACCTGGTACTCTACCAGATAACTTTCCAGCAGGCTTTGAAAGCTGCTGTACCATTCCTTTACTTTTTCATTGAGGACTTCCGTCCCGTTTTCCTCCTGATCTGCATCTTCGTATTCTGGAAAATATACCTCATCTGGCTGTAGATCCGTTTTCTGTTCCTTCATCTGCAGCTCCCAGTACATGCCGTAGCTTCCCATATACATATAGCGGATAAAACTCTTAAGATCCGTTATATCGTTGTAGCGGTAATTCGGCCAGCTCTGTCCCCCGTCCTCTGTCTCTGAGGCTTCTTCTTTTACATAAAACTCCACGCTGTCCCTCGTCTGAGAAAAACTTGCCAGCATCAGCAGGGAACAAAACACCAGAACCATGACCGCCCAAAAAATTCTTCTATTGTTTTTCGATTTTATATCCAACTCCCCACACCACCTTTAAATATTTTGGTTTTTTCGGGTCAACTTCTATCTTTGACCGAATGTTTCTGATATGCACCATAATGGTCTCTGTGGCAATAGCCTTTTCCTGCCAGATTCGCTCATAGATCTCATCTGCGGAAAATACCCGCCCTGGATTACGCATCAGAAGCGCTAGAATCTTAAATTCCAGGGGCGTTAAGGCCACCGGCTCACCATCCACCTGTACCTGAACCGTATCCTCATTCAGCTCCAGCCCTCCGATGGTATACACATGATCCTGAGGCTGCACCGCCATCTTCATATAGCGGGAATACCGCCGGAGCTGGGAGTTCACCCGGGCCAGCAGTTCCATGGGCGCAAAGGGCTTTGTGACATAATCGTCTGCTCCAATATTCAACCCGGTTACCTTATCGATCTCCTCAGACTTGGCAGAGAGCATGATCACCGGAAAATCATATTTTTCCCGCAGCCGCATAGTCATAGTGATTCCATCCATCACTGGCATCATAATGTCCACAATGGCCAGATGAATCTCTTCCGTCTCCAGTATCTTCAGCCCCTCCGCGCCATTCTGAGCTTTATACACCTGATAGCCCTGGTTCTTCAGATAGATTCCCACACCATCTAAAATTTCTTTATCATCCTCAACTACAAGAATATGATATGACTCCATGATCATCCTCCAAAACTTTTATTTTCTCCTATATTTTCCTCCGGAATTTCGGGCAGAGGCGCAAAGGCTTACCTTTGCGCTCGCTTCGCTCCTCAAATCCATACCTTCCCCCGGCTTCCCTCTTACGGGGTAGCACGGGCTCATATATGGATTTTCCTCCGGAATTTCGGGCAGAGGCGCAAAGGCTTACCTTTGCGCTCGCTTCGCTCCTCAAATCCATACCTTCCCCCGGCTTCCCTCTTACGGGGTAGCACGGGCTCTTGTATGGATTTTCCTCTGCCCTTTCCGAACATTATAGTATCTTGTGGTAGATTCTTGCAAGGCATTCTCCTATGTTTCTCAGATCCCGCTGCTCTGCGATTCTTCTCCCCGCGCCGGTGAGAGCCGGATAAGTATGGTCTAATATTCCCTGAATACAGCTTGAGAAGCCTTCCTGATCTCTGGCTTTCCACACATGTATCCCATCTTCCAGCCACCCCTGATAGACACCGATATCCCTCACCAATACCGGAATTTCCATGGACAGCGCCTCCAAAACCACAATTCCCTCTGTCTCTTCATAACTGGGGAAAAAGAACAGATCGCTGCCTCCGTAGGCATCCCGCAGAGCTTCCCGATCCAGGTAGCCTGCAAAATGAAGATTTCCGGGAGCCTGCCCTATAGCCTGTCGGATCTTTCCCGGCAAAAGCCCGGAAGGTGTCTCGCCGCACCACACAAACTGATACCAGGGAAGTTCCTCTGCCAGCCGGATCACATCCAGAATGCCTTTTCGTTCAATGGGCAGCCCCACACAGAGAATCACCGGCTGGTCATCCCGAAAACCAAACACTTTCCGAAAACGAGTCCTCTGTCCCGGTTCCTTTCTAAAAAACTCCGTATCCACCCCATTAGAGATGGGAAAGATCTCTTTCTCCATATCATAGCTTTCCAACAATTTTCTGGAATACTCCGTTGGCGTCAGCACCAGATCCGCCTGCCCGTAACACTCCCGGATCCATCGCTTAAACAAAGGAGCTGCGGTGTTGGATCCGATAAAAGAGCCCCGAAAATCCTCCATGGTAGAATGTCCATGCCAGATCACCTTCTTTCCTTTTCTTCTGGCCCTCCGGGCCATCCACCAGGAATCCGGCAGCACTGTGTTAATATGCACCACATCATATTCTTCTCCCGGATTCTCCGTATAATCCACTCCGGCAAGCCTTAACGCCTGTTCCTGGTGCCTCAGAGCGCTTCCCACACCGCTTTTTCCCACCAGATTCCGACCTCCGGTATACAGCAAAACCTTCACCTTGGTTCCTCCTTTTCTTCCCCCTTGCTTCTCTCAGTGCTTAAAAATACCGGCATCCCGCTATTTTGGCCCTTCCCCTGAAACAGCTGCCGTCAGATCACCTGTGCCACTGCTCTTGATGCCATTAAAAGACCCATGCTGTAAAGCGCAATGGAGGCCGGCTTTCCAAGCAAAATGATAGCCGTAAATTTTTTCACGCTCATTCTGGTAAGACCAGCCAGATAGCACAGCAGATCATCAGGCGCTACGGGAAAAAAGATGGCTGCTGCAAAACAGCGGTCAAATCGGCGCCCCCCATCCAGCCAGCGGCTGTACTTTTCATAGGCTCTTTGTCCTACCAGGGTCCGCACCAGAGGCCTGCCATACCGCTTTGCCAGACAGAAGGCTGCCAGAGAGCCCAGACAGATCCCCAAATAATTATAAAGAAATCCTTCTAGGGGGCCAAAAAGTACCACTCCTCCCAGGCAGCTGATCCCTCCCGGTAAAATGGGCAGCACCACCTGAACCATCTGGAGCAAGATAAACAGAAGCGGCGCCCAGAGACCAAAGGGCTTTAAAAAATTTTCCATAGCTTCCTGGGAAGCAAAGATGCCAGCCCTCCATCCCCAGATCAAAAATGCGGCAGCTCCCAACAGTCCCAGTACTGTTGCGGTCTTCATCCACAGATCAGTCCTCTTCCCTCCTGTTTCCTCCATAATACCTTCTTCCCCTTTCCTGCTGCCTTTTCCTGTTTTTCGCTTTCGTATACCTTCAGGATCTCCTCTCCAAACCAAGCCCAGTCAAATCTGGCTGCGGACACCATGGCCTGTCTGGACATCTGTTCATAGATCTGATCATCCTCCAAAGCCTCCAATGCCTGAAAAAATTCTCTGGAACTGCGGTATTGCCAGCCGTTTTTCCCGTCCCGGATCACACCATCCAGACACGGATCCGCCCTGCACACCGCCGGAAGCCCTCCAGCCAGCGCCTCCAGATAAGTAAGTCCCTGGGTCTCACTTCTGGATGCGCTGACAAAAATGTCCCCTTTCTGGTACCACTCTGCTATCTGACAGGGCGGGATCATCCCAGCAAAAGTCACCCGATTTTCAATCCCCAGCCTTTTGGCAAGTCTTTCCAGTTCTTTGCGGCAGGGGCCGTCCCCCACGATCAGAAGTTCATAGCCCTGCCCCCGTTTTTCAGCAAGTCTGTGCAAAAGCTCTTCCATATTTTTTTCTCTGGCTGCCCGGCCAACGGTGATCAGGCGTCTTTTCTTTCCATGACTTCCGGATTCCTGTTTCCTTACTTCCTTCAACCGGCTTGTATTCTCCGCTGGCCAGACGAGTCTTCCGCTGTCCTGTTCTCCCTTCTCCCTGCGTTTCTGAAAAGCCGCCCGGGCAAATACCCCGCAGTCAATACCGCTGGGCACGGTCCAGATGGGCGTTTCCACTCCGTAGCTTAAAAGCAAACGGCGGATCTTTTCTGTGGGAACGATCACCTCATCTACCGGCTTTAATATGCAGCGGCTGAATAAAGAGGCTGCCTTTTTCCCCACCGCCCGGTTTGGTGAAAAATAATGGGTGTAATCTTCATAAACCGTGTGATACGTATGAACAAGTTTTGCTCCCGTTTTCTTTGCAATCTTTCGTGCAAACCAGAAGGTAGTAAATTCACATTGAGAATGCACAATGTCCGGCTTCCAGGATATCATTTCCTGCAAAAAGGTTCTTCCTCTTCCGTAGACGATCCGCGCTCCCGGATAGATTTTTCCCACACCGGCGCTGGACAGGTACCACACATTCTCCTCCTGGTATTCCACCTGTCTCCAACGCTCCCCCCGGTTCTGTGCCAAAGTCAGCACCCGCACCTGATGTCCCCGCTCCTCCAGTTTTTTTACCAGATTTAGGGTAGAAGTCACCACGCCATTGACGGACGGCGCATACATATCTGTGGTAATCAAAATTTTCATAATCTCACCCTTGCTGCGTTTTCTGCATTGCAGCTTCCTTTACTTTCCCTTTACACCAGGTATCATACCCCGGAAACCAAAAGCCCGGAGGGAGAAGCTTTGAAAGATGGCAAAAAGAAAATCGAAAGAAATACGAAAGGTGGAGCTGCAAAATACTCAGGCGGTTCCCTTCCGGATGATTTTTATACAAGAATCTAAAAAAACTGCTGTTTTCCGGCTAAACGCCTGTCAAAAACAGCAGTTCTTCTTAAGGTATGTAATGGGATTAAATACTCATCTTCCGTCAGCCTCCCGGGCTGACTGCATTCCGCATAGGGTGTGATTGGAGGTATTTTATGCAGAACTTTTTTCTGTAAGTATTTATGGACTAAGTATACTCCCTGCTCCCACCCTCTGCAAGCCCCCCTACGGGTTATTTTTTTACAGTTCAGCATCAACATCTTTCCGTTCCGCCGCAATACGGTCCTGCAAGGCTTTCTCGTTTCATAGGAAGGAATTCCTATGAACTGAAAACGGCTGTGAAACAGCCAATTCCCACTGTTATGGCTGAACTGCTACAGTATCTTTTCACTTTCTTATTTTTCAGAACTCCACCCGCCGTTTTGCCACCCGGCTCAGCAGAGGCTCACTGTGGGACACCATCAGCAGGCCGATCTCCCTTTGTTCTACCTCTTTTAAAAGAAAATTCCAGATCTGGCTCTGGGTAATCACATCCAGCATGGTACTGATCTCATCTGCAATGAGGAAGCGGGTTCCCTCCCCCAGGGCTCTTGCAATACAGAATCTTTGCAGCTCTCCCCCGGAAAGCTCCTGAGGATACCGATTCATCCAGTCCGGCTCAATACCCAGCTCCTGGATGATCCGGCCTTCCACTCCCTGGCCGTCCAAAAGCACTTCCTTCATTTTCAGCCTGGGATTCACCGCCCGCTCTGGATGCTGCCAGATCATCTGTACCGGACAGTATCCCCGTTTGGGCAGGGGAAGCCCATCCAGCAGCACCTGGCCCCTATCCGGCTGAAGATAACCTGCCAGTACCTTGCACAGCGTGGTCTTTCCAAACCCGCTTGGGCCCATCAGCGCCACTCGGTCATGGCTTTCTATTGTCAGATTTACATGGTTAAATATGTTTCCTTCCCGTGCCTCATAGGCAAAGGTAAGGTCTTTCGCTTCCAGCAGCATATATGCCTCCTGTCATTTTCCGTTCTTTCATAGCCCAAAATCCTGCAGGCTTCTTTTCTCCACATCCCGTAAGCACCCATTCCCTGACTGTCTTATCATAGCGTTTTGTGGTGGTGATGCACATCCTCGTTATTCTTTCACACTGGATACATAAACTTTCTCATGGCGTTCCATGATGGTGATGCACCGCCAGATCCTCCCCCTGATACAAGGTACACCGGACTGTTCCGCAGCCTACCCGCTGCATAGGGATCTCTCCCTGGCATTTTTCTGAATACTGGCCGCATCTTGGGCCAAAAGGACAGCCTTTTGGCATATCCTTCACATAGGGCTGAACTCCCGGAAGAGGAGTGAAGCCATTCTGAGGCAAAGCCCTCCACAAAGCCTTTGTGTAGGGATGGCGCAGGCTCTCCTGGGAGGCAAAGTCTGCCACCGGCGCTTCCTCCACAGTGGTGCCCGCATAAAATACAGCGATTCGGTCCGCTACCTCCAGGGCCAGCTCAATATCATGGGTGATGAGAAGAACGCCTTTTCCTTCATCTGCAAAAGCGCGAAAATCCTCCATGGACTGTTTAGCCAACGCCAGATCCATCCCAGGCGTGGGCTCATCTGCAATAATCAGCTCCGGATCCCCCATAAGTGCGCAGGACAACAGTACTCTTCTGGTCATACCGCCGGAACACTCAAAGGGATACTTTTTGTCCACGCCCTGTCCCAGTTTATATCTTCCAAACAATTCTCGCTGGCGCTGCCTGGATGCCTGGTCTTTCCGGCTCTGGCGAACCTGCGCCCCCACAGGCTGCAGCGGATCCAGATAAGTGGTGCTCTGGGGAACAAAAGCAATCTTATTCCCCCTGAGACTGTGAATCCGCTCCCTGGTCAGCAATTCCCCGTCAAAATACATGGCCCCTGACGTCTTGGCATTGTAGGGCAAAAGGTCTAAAATGGCATGGGCCAACAGACTTTTTCCAGATCCGCTGGATCCCACCACCGCCACGATCTCTCCCTCATGGACAGAGACCGACAATTTTGAGATCACCGGAAGCTCCACCTGGCGGGTGCTCTTCTCTCTCTCATACTGTAAAAAGGAAACGGAAAGTTCATCAATTTCCAAAATATGTCTCTTATTTGTACAGCTCATATCTGCTCCTTCTTGTTTACTGATGGACACTATTGGGATCCAAAAGCCGCTTTAAGCAGCTGCCTCCCAGATCAAACAGAACCACCGTCAGCACCAGCATCACTCCCGGAAATACTGCCAGCCACCATTTTCCCATGATCAGATAGGTCATACTCTCGGAGAGAATTACGCCAATGGCCGGCTGGGCAGAGGAAAGTCCAAAGCCCAGAAAGGTCACGCTGGATTCATGGAGAATCGCATGGGGAAACAAAAGTACCAACCCCACCAGAAACTGTGGGAGCAGATGAGGCAGCATATGCTTCCCGGCAATTTTCAGCCGGCTCTGTCCCAGTTTTCCTGCGATCTGGATATATTCCCTCTGTTTCAGGGCCAATACCTCCCCACGGATCAGTCTGGCCAGAGAACACCAGTGAGTGAGAGCCACTCCCACCACCACTCCCTTTAAGCCTTTTCCCATGGCATAGGAGATCAGAATCAGAAGGAGGATGTGTGGAATCCCCATTACCGTATCAATAAGAAAACTAATTACTGCATCCACTTTTTTCCCGAATACTGCTGCGGAAACTCCAAGAAGCAGCGCCATCACCGCACTGACACCCGCTGCGCAGATGCCGATGAGGATGCTCATGGAAAGTCCCGTCAGTGTTCGGTAAAACATATTCCTCCCAAGCCAGTCCGTTCCAAAAGGATATTTTAAGCAGGGAGCAATATTTTTTCTGGAAAAGTCCGTCACCAGAGCTGCTTCCCGGCAAAAATATCCTGCCACAGCCACCCCTGCAAGGAACAGAAGGGACAGGGTCAGCCACAGTCTGGCTTTCTGCCGTTCATTGAGCCGCAAAGAGGAGGCTTCCTGACTTTTTTTTCTGATCATGCCTTTCCTCCTCCCTTCCGCATCCTGGGGTCTACTGCACCGTAAAGAAGATTGGCCGCGAAATTGCCCAGAAATACCATAGCTGCAGTAATCAGGGTGATCCCCATCAACAAGGGAACATCACTTCCTGTTCCGGCAGCTACCGCCGCCTGGCCAAGTCCCGGATAGGAAAATACCTGCTCTACCAGAACGGATCCGCCGATGATCTCACTAATGGAGGCGAACTGCAGAGTCATAGCAGGAAGCAGCACATTTCTCAGGCCGTGATGGAGGATGATCGTTCCTGTTTTCTCTCCTCTTGCTCTGGCAAACAGCACGTAATCGCTGTCCATGATCTCCACCATCTTTTCCCTGGTGTGCAGCGTGATATTGGAAATTCCTGTGATGCTTAAAGTGAGCGCCGGAAGAATCGCGTGGCGCACCCGGTCCAAAAAGGTAACTCCGGCCGCCTCCACCCCGATGGGTACACTCAGGCCGATGGGCAGCACCTTCAGCCAGACGCCAAAAAGCAGAAGCAAAAGCAGCGCCAGCCAGAATGCCGGGGTGCTGGCAATCACCAGGGAATACCCCTTGATCAGCTTATCCGGCCACCTGCCTTTGCAAACACCGGCGATCACACCCAGCACAAATCCCAAAAGCCCTGAAATAACCCAAGCCAACCCCATTAAAAACAAGGAGTTGGCTAATTTCACACCTATTACTTTCATCACCGGCTGCCGGTACAGCAGAGAGGTCCCAAAATCTCCCCCTAGGGCAGCCTTCGCCCAGTTTACATACCGCTCCACCGGAGGAGTGTCTGCCCCCCAGTAAGAGCGAAGCTTCTCTTTCTGTTCCTCGCTCATGGATCCCAGAGCTGCCTGGCCCACATTGGCCTGCAGCGGATCAATGGGAGACACCGCCACCAAAGCAAAGGTGGCGATGCTCACCGCAAAGAGCAGCAGGAACATACGTATTAAATTTTTACCTGCAAACAGTAAATTCTTTTTCAACAAATTTTTTACTCCCATTCCCATTCATCCACATTATTTACGATGGACCAGCCATGTCCGTGAGGATGCAGTTTCTGTTCCGCCACCTTCAGGCCGTCTCTCACGAAATACAGATGATCCACATTGCAAAGCCAGATCCAGGGAATGTCTCCTTCCTGGGTAATTCCTGTCTCCCCATCCCACTGAGCCTTTTTCCAAAGCTCATAGGACTCCTCCAGATCACTGCTCTTAAGGGCCTGATCCATGTAGCCATCTACCGTCTCATTGGCATAGGGGGAATACTGAGCCAGCCCCGTATCCTGAGAGGAATGATAAATATTGTAAAGCTCCATGGGAGTATGAGCGCCCCAGCCCCAGATAAGCGGTTCCGACTGTGCTCTGTCATAAGCAGTATCCCAGCCCACTCCCTCTGTTGAACAATCAATTCCCAGCGCTCTTAACTGATTGGCCACATCCTCTGCCAGCGCCTGACGAACGGAATCTCCATTGGAAAACAGGAAGGTCAGCTCTGCCTTTTCTCCGTCCTTTGTGCGGATGCCGTCATCGCCTTCCACCCAGCCTGCTTCCTCCATCAAAGCTTTTGCCGTATCCAAATCATAGGAGGATACTGCATCTTCACTGTACCAGGGCATCTTATCACACACACTGTAGGCAATGGTTCCGTATCCATTTAACACATTGTTAATCATCTCTTCCCGGTCAATAGCCAAGTTGATGGCCCGGCGCACCCGCACATCTGCGGTAAGATTATTTCCGTAAACAATGCCGGTTTCCTCATCTGTGGCAGCTTCTGTGGCCGGAAGATTAAAACCACGATTATCTACCGTCTCCACCTGCATCAGACTATAACCCTCTACCGCCATATCACTGTAAGCTGCTGCTGTGTGAGCCACATCTGCAGTACCGGAAAGCGCTGCGGCCAGGGCTGCATCCTCCTCCATAAACAGAACCGTCAGCTTCTGGATCTTGGGCGCTTCCCCATAATAATCCGGATTGGCCTCAAAGATTACCTGCTGCCCTCTGTCCCACTGCTTCATGATATACCGCCCCGAACCAATGGGATTTAAGCCATAAGTTTCGTCATAGGCATGCTCCGGCACGATTCCCACGATCGCCATGGTGTAAGGCCAGATGGAATAAGGCTCATTCATGTGAAATTCCACCGTAGTCTCATCCACTGCCACTGCCTCTTTTAACATGGTAAAATCATTCACAGAACTGTTGTCCCGGCAATTATTGTAAGTAAACGCCACATCCTGTGCTGTCAGGGGCTCTCCGTCTGTAAAAGTCACATCGTCCCGGATCTTCACCGTCCAGGTAAGTCCATCCTCACTGCATTCGTACTCTGTGGCCAGATCATTTTCAATCTCCAGCTCTGCGTTCGTGCGCACCAGAGTACTCTGGATCAGAGGCTCATGTACATGCTCGCCGGCTCCCCAGCCGTAAGCAGGATCGAATCCGGAGGCTGGTTCTGAAGAGGGCGGCATAGTAACCACCACTTCACGCTTCTGCTCCTCTGTTTTTTTTCCCGCATCCTCCGCCGCAGCTGTCATGGTCATTCCCAGGGTGGAGACTGCCATCATCCCGGCACACAGCAGTGCCATCCATTTTCTCTGTCTCATATAGGTTCTCCTTTCATGGATCATAAGTAGCATCCGTATCGTTTTCTGTTTCACATTCTCACCGATGCTCTCCAGTATAAATGGAAAAATCCCCCGCCGCAAGCCCGGTGGGGGGTTATTTTTTGCACAATTTTTCTTCCGATATCCGAAAGGCTTCTTACCTTTCCTGACTTTTGCACCTGTTCCATGTCAGTTCTTAGCATCATTACATTGCTGATTTCTCAGATATTTCCTGTTATCTTTTCTTTTACCAGGGCAAAGATCTCCCGAACCACCGAATGAGGCTGCAAAATCAAGTCCGAGGAAGCAGCAATGCCTTCCGCCTGCTCATAGCCCAGATGCCGGGCCAGCTGCAATGCCCGGTAAATGTGGAAATCATTGGAAAGAATCCCCGTTCTCTTCTGATGACACCCGGTAAGCGCTTTGGCAAACAGCAGGTTTTCTCTGGTGCTGGTGGAACTATCCTCCAACACCAGACGTTCCTCCGGAATCCCCCGTTTGGTAAGCCACCGCCGCATACACTCTGCCTCCGTAATATCCTCTCCGGATCCCTGGCCCCCTGTAAGTACCAAAATGGCATCCGGATTCTTTTTTCCATAATCCAAAGCCGCTTCCAGCCGCTTTCTCAGCGCTTTTGAAGGAGTCTCCCCCTGGACGTGGGCGCCAAGAACCACCACATAGTCCAGATCTTTGCTCCCTTTGCTGTTCATGCCGGACACCACAAGAATGCCCAAATACAAAACCAGCAAAAGTCCTGCCCCAAAGATCACCCCTCCCCCCAGCCAGATCCAGCCAGGAACTGCCTTTCCGTGACGTTGCAGAAAAGACAGCCCCAAAGCCATCCCTTCCAGAACACTCCCTCCTGCCAGCCAGATCCAGGCAAAATCTGTGGCAAGACCCACATAAAAAATAATCACTCCATAGTAAACAAGACATATCAACCCGGTTCCGGCTAAGATTCCTGCTGCAGTTCTCATATGTATTCTCCTAATAATTAAAAAAGAAGTCCGCGAGCAGACTTCTCCGCCTACGGCGGTCACTTGTGACATTTTCCCGGTCCGCCGCAATGCGCATCCTGCGGGAGACTTTTTATTACATAGGAAATTTCATTTCCTATGTAATAAAAAAGGATGTTGCAAAATACGAATTCCGGTGGAGTTTCAGTGTGCTTTTCTCCGAAAAGCTGTTATTTTTCGGAGAAAAGCACACCGAAAGGGTACCGCCGGAGGTATTTTGCAACATCCCCCTTTCATCCATGCAAAAGTTCCCTTCCCGCCTTTGGAAACTTTTAGTTTCTTCCGCAGCAGAATTTGTATTTCTTACCGCTTCCGCAGGGACAGGGATCGTTTCTTCCCACCTTCTTGGCCTTCACAATGGTATTCATCTTCTTTGCTTCCCGATACAGCTCTTTTTTCTTATCTGCATCAAAGATCTCATCCCACATGGGCAACTCATAGAGCCAGTCCGCTTTGGCGTCCACCATATTCTTGTACAGCAGCTCTTTGTCAAAGCCCAAATTTACCACTGTATCCTCTGTCATCTCCTCAATGGGATTCTGTACTTTTAAGCTGTCGTTGATTCCATCCAAAAAACCGGTCATGGTCTGTACCGAAATTCCGTACTTTTCCGCCAGCTCCTTCACCGTACCGGAAACCACTTCCTCCGGATTCGTCAGCAGCTGCTCATAGATTCCTTTTTCGGTGAGAAAATATTCAGACCAAAACTGCTGCAATGCTTTTTTATCTGCACTCTGAGAGTATGCAACCTCTCTCCATTCCTGTAATAAAGCCATCTCTATACCATCCTTCGTCTCTCTTATTTTCGCATTTTTTAGAAATGCATCTTTTCGTTTCAGGCCTTTAACCACTTATTTAAAAACCCAATTTCCTAAAAATTATATCCCATTCTTCCGGTTTTTGCAATCCCTGTTTTTTGATCACAGCTCCTCCAGCTCTTTCCGCCAGATGCGAACACAGGCATCACTGGGCATCCGAAGGTCTCCTCTTGGAGAAAGAGCTACGGTTCCCACCTTGGGCCCATCCGGCACGCAGGAACGCTTAAACTGCTGGGCAAAAAATCTCCAATAAAAAGTTTTCAGCCATTTCAGTATCACTTCTTCTTTATACATTTTTGCAAATGCCAACTTTGCAATTCTGTATATTTTCAAAGGAGAATATCCAAAACGCATCACATAATACAAAAAGAAATCGTGAAGCTCGTAGGGTCCTACCAGATCCTCCGTCACCTGAGCAATCTCCCCATCTTTCGGAGGCAGCAGCTCCGGGCTCACCGGCGTGTCCAGCACATCCAGAAGGACGGCGCGAAGTTTTTCATCCTGACAGTTTTCTGCATAATAATGCACCAGATGACGCACCAGTGTCTTGGGCACCGAGCAGTTGACCCCATACATAGACATATGATCCCCATTGTAGGTGGCCCAGCCTAACGCCAGTTCCGACATATCTCCGGTGCCGATCACCAGGCCGTTTACCTGGTTTGCAATATCCATAAGCACCTGGGTACGCTCCCGGGCCTGACTGTTTTCAAAGGTCACATCCTGAATCTTGGGATCGTGCCCAATATCCTTAAAGTGCTGACTCACTGCCTCCCTGATATTTACCTCCCGCAAGGTACAGCCAAGGGCCTCTGTCATAGTGCAGGCATTGCGGTAGGTGCGGCTGGTGGTGCCAAAGCAGGGCATTGTCACTGCAGTGATATCCTTTCTGGAAAATTCCAGAAGATCAAAGGCCTTTACCATCACAAGAAGGGCAAGAGTGGAATCTAATCCTCCCGAAATTCCCACCACAAGATGACTACAGCCGGTATGTTCCAGCCGCTTTTTCAATCCCATGGCCTGAATCGTAAGAATCTCCTCACACCGATTGGCCCGATCTTCCCTGTCGGAAGGCACAAAAGGTCTGGGATCAAAATAGCGGGTCAGTTTGGTCTTTTCTTCCTTTACATGAAACTCTGTAACACAATATCCTTCCTCTCCCAGGCCGGGCCGCAGACTGTCATAGGTACTGATCCGCCTGCGCTCCCCTCTCAGTCTTCCCACATCCAGCTCACTGTAAAGGATACCTGTGGAAAACCGGGGCGAAGAAGCCAGACAGGTGCCGTTCTCCATGATCATCCTGTGCCCTCCGAACACCAGATCCTGTGAGGATTCTCCCTCACCTGCGCTGGCATAAATATACCCGCACACCAGTCTGGCTGACTGGGCAGCGATCAGAGACGTGCGGTATCCGCATTTCCCTGTAATCTCATTGCTGGCAGAGAGGTTGGCGATCACATTGGCGCCTGCCATAGCATGGTAGGTGCTGGGAGGCGCAGGCACCCACAGATCCTCACAGATCTCTGCCGCCACGGTAAGCCCTTCCAGTTCCGGACAGGTGAAGAGCTGATTCATTCCGAAAATCACCTGCTCTCCCTCCACCTCAATGGGAAACGCTTCCTCCCGGCCCGGATAAAAATAGCGTGCCTCATAAAATTCATTGTAATTGGGCAGATGACGCTTGGGCACCAGCCCCAGCAGTCTCCCGTTACTGATGGCCGCAGCCGTATTGTAGAGTTTTCCGTCCAGTTCCCAGGGCACACCCACGAAGATCAGCGCCTGCTTTCCTCTTGTGAAGGAAACAATCTCCAAAAGAGCTTTCTTAGCCTCCTTTAAAAGCTGTTCCTGCCAGAACAGATCCTGACAGGTATATCCGGTAATACAAAGCTCTGGAAACACCAGAAGCCTGGCCCCCGTTTCATACGCCTCCTGAATCTGGCTGCATATCATTTCTCTGTTATAAATACAATCTGCCACCCTGATCTTTGGTGTCAATGCTGCCACCTTTATAAATCCGTCTCTCATATTCTCCTCCTGCACTGATCCGGCTTTTGGCCGCCCCATCCCTGCTTTTCCTTTCGCCTGGCGGCCTGCCTCACCGGATCTGCCTTCTCCTGGTCCTGACGGCCTGCCTCACCGGATCTGCTTTCTCCTGGTCCTGACGGCCTGCCTCACCGGATCTGCCTTCCTTTTTGCCTGGCTCTGGCTCTGACTGCGCGTTCTTACCTTGCCGCCCGCTCTAACAAAATTTTTAATTCTTCCACCGGAAATTCATAGCTTTTTCCACAGAAATGGCAATTAACCTCAATGGGTTTCCCATCCCGGATCATCTCCTTCAGCTCTTTTTTCCCAAGACTGATCAACGCCTTGGAAATCCGTTCTCTGGAACAGTCACACCGATAGGACACCTCTGTTTTTTCATTGATCTCCAGACCAAACTCTCCCAAAAGCTCCTGCAGGATCTCCTCCGGGGTCATCCCCTGATCCAGCATAGCTGTGACAGAGGTAACGCTGGAAAGCTTCTTTTCCAGTTGATCCACCATCTCATCCGGAGTAAAGGGCATCAGCTGGATAAGAAATCCCCCTGCCTGGCGCACCGTATTGTCCCGGTTCATCAAAACTCCCAGACCTACGGAAGACGGAATCTGTTCTGAAACTGCAAAATAATAGGTAAGATCGTCCCCGATCTCTCCGGTCTGAAGCTCACAGCTTCCCACATAGGGTTCTTTCATCCCAAGATCCTTGATTACCTGAAGCATTCCGGAACCCACGGCTCCCCCCACATCCAGTTTTCCCTGAGCGTTGGCAGGGAGAAGCACTGCCGGATGATTCACATACCCCTTGGCATGTCCCTTGGAATCCGCAGTCACCGTCACTCCGCCCAAAGGCCCTTTTCCCTTAATCTGTAAAGTGAGAAGATCCTTCTCCCCCTTCATCATGGCTCCCATCATCACGCCCCCGGTAAGAAGCCGGCCCAAAGCGGCTGTGGCCACTGGACTTAAATTGTGGGCCGCTCTGGCCGTCTCCACCATCTGTCTTGTTGTGGCCCCAAAAGCCCGGATATAACTGTCTCCGGCTGTGGCCCTGATCAAATAATCCATCTTCATCCTCACCTCATTATTTTCTTCACTCATATCACAAAAGCAGTCCCAGCCCATCTGCCAGAATGCCTCCCAGCACTCCAAACAGATAAAGAATGCCTGTGATCTGCATATTTTCTTTTAAGCTCTTGTTAGTGCGAAACAGCACCAGCAGCCCAACCCCGGCTCCCACCAGCAAACCGGCCATCATAGCTCCTGCGCTCATAGCGCCTTCCATATAAAGAGTGGTGATCACCACAGAAGCTGCACAGTTGGGAATCAAACCGATCATGCCGGACAGCAACGGCCCTAACACCGGCTGATTAAAAATCAGCCCTCCCAAGGTCTCCATCCCTGTAAACTCAATGATCAGATTCAGTACCAGGGTGACGCAGAAGAGAAACAAAGCGATGCTCCCGGTATGATGCAGAGCGGACTTCCAGATGCTCTCCTCGCACCCGCAGTGCTCATCGACGCACAGTTCATGAATATTTTCGCCGATCTTTCTCCGGTTAAATCCCCGAAACAAAAAATCTATCAGAAATCCCGCCAAAACTCCATACATTGCCTTTACAGCCAGGATCCAAAGAATCACGGAAATGTCCGCCTGGCTGGAAATCAGGATTGGCAGCATCTCATCGGAAGTAGATAAAAATACAGCAATCAGCGTTCCCACAGTAATCACCCTGCCGGAAAAGAAACTGGCAGCGGCAGCTGAAAATCCGCACTGAGGAATCACTCCCAGGATCCCTCCAAACAAGGGGCCCATTTTTCCAGCCCTTCGAATTATCTTTTTGGTCTTTTCACTGGTTTTATGCTCAAGGTACTCCATGAGCAGATACGTTAAAAACAGAAAGGGAATGATCTTTATGGTATCTATCACTCCGTCCAGGAGAAGTTCTCCCATATTTATGCCTCCTTATCTCTGCGAATCCTGTACTGCAAAACAATCCCGTCTAACTCTTCTACATCTCCGTCCCTCTTCTGCACTACACTTCCTCCCCGTCATTCTGCTCCCGGATCTTTTTTGCCAGCTCTTCCAGTTCCATCCAGTACTCCATGGTCTCTTCCAGCTTTTTCTCCGCTGCCTCTTTTTTCTCCGACAGCTTTGCCAGTTCCACAAAATCACTGGCTGCTTCATTCATAGCCCGCTCCAGCGCCTCGATCTCCTGCTCCTGCTGTGCAATCTGTTCTTCTATGGTATCATAATCCTTCTGCTGCTGCCAGGTGAATCTCAGTTTTTTCGGCTTCAGCCGAGGCTTCTTGGCAGATCCCCTCTCACCCTTGGCTTCCTGTACAGGCAAAGGTGGATTCTCTCTTGTCCCTGCAGGAGTTCCCATCTGTGCCGCAGTCTCTTCTTCCCACTGCTTTCTGGCTGCATAATCGGTGTAACCGCCCTCATACTGACGGATCTTTCCGTCCTCGAAAGCAAAAATCCTGCGCACCACCCGGTCCAGAAAATATCGGTCATGGGATACTGCAATTACAATCCCATCAAACCGATCCAGATAATCTTCCAAAAGGGTCATGGTGGCAATATCCAGATCATTTGTTGGCTCGTCTAAAATCAGCACATTGGGTGCTTCCATCAAAACCCGAAGCAGATTCAGCCGCCGCTTTTCCCCTCCGGAAAGCTTTCCAATAGGGCTGTACTGCTGATGAGAAGGGAACAAAAACCGCTCCAGCATCTTGGAGGCAGACACCAGCCCCTCCTCGGTAGGCACATATTCTGCGGTCTCCTTGATATAGTCGATCACCCGCATATTCGGATCCATGGAGGAAAGCCCTTCGGCCGGACGCTCGCCCTCCTTCTGCTCCTGAATCTCCTGGGTATAATAGCCGATCTTTACTGTCTGTCCGATTTCGATCTGTCCCTGATCCGGCGGCAGGATCCCGGCGATCATCTTCATCAGCGTGGTCTTTCCACAGCCATTTGGCCCGATAAAGCCCACTCGATCCTGCTTTAGAAAGATATAAGAAAAATCTTCAAACAGTTTCCGGTCTCCATAGCCTTTGGTCAGATGGGAAAGCTCAATGGTACTCCTTCCCATGCGGGTAGAGATGGAAGATAATTCCACTTTTGAATCGGTCTCCGGCCCTTTCTGATCCCGAAGCGCCTCGTATCTCTGAATGTGAGCCTTCTGCTTGGTAGATCTGGCTCTGGCCCCCCGCCGCATCCACTCTAGCTCCACACGAAGAATGGACTGACGCTTTCGCTCTGTGGCCTGGGCCATCTCCTCCCGCTCTGCCTTCAGTTCCAGAAAACCGGAATAGTTGGTCTGATAACTGTACACACTTCCCTTGTCGATCTCCACAATTCGGTTCGTGACGCTGTCCAGAAAGTATCGGTCATGGGTTACCATCACCAAAGTTCCGCGGAAAGATTTTAAATACTGCTCCAGCCAGTCCGCCATCTCATTGTCCAGATGGTTGGTAGGTTCGTCCAAGATCAGGATGTCCGCCCCGGAAAGCAGCGCGGCCGCCAGCGCCAGCCGCTTCCGCTGACCTCCGGACAGCTGTTCCACTGGCTGCGTAAAATCAAGGATTCCAAACCTGGTGAGCATAGCCTTGGCCTCTCCCTCCACGTCCCAGGCTTCCTGGTGGGAAGCACGGCCTTCCATCACGCACTGCAGCGCCGGGGTTCCCGGCTCAAACACCGGATTTTGAGGCAAGTAGCGTATCAGCACATGATTTGCCAGTACCACGCTGCCCGTATCCGGTTCTTCAAGACCTGCCAGAATCTTTAACAACGTAGACTTTCCGGTGCCGTTGATGCCGATGATTCCCACTTTCTCTCCTTCCTGAAGAGAAAAAGACACCTGCTGTAAAAGTATCCGCTCTGTATATGATTTTGTTATCTGCTCCGCTGTCAATATATTCATCGATATCCCTCTAAGCCTCCGGCAAAATTTCCAGTTCCTTGGAGCAGTGATTCAAGATCTCCACGCCATCCTCTGTCACCAGAACCAGATCCTCAATCCGGACTCCGCCTTTTCCTGGCAGATAGATGCCAGGCTCAATGGAAAAGATCATACCAGGCTCTGCCACCAGATCACTGGCCAGGGACACATCTCCCTTCTCATGCTCCTCCATACCGATAAAATGTCCCAGGCGATGGGTAAAGTATTCCCCATATCCTGCCTCTTCAATCACCCCTCTGGCAATCCGGTCGATCTCACACAGTGCAACGCCTGGACGAATCGCTGCCTCCGCTGCCAGCTGCGCCCGTTTCACAGTTTCATACACCCTTTTCTGTTCCTCATCCGCACTGCCATAGAAAAAGGTTCTGGTCATATCCGAACAGTACCCGTTCCTTACGCAGCCCACATCAAAAAGAACGCAGTCCCCGGACTTTAATACCGTATCATCCGGCTCGTGATGGCCCACTGCCGCATTGGCTCCAAAAGCTACAATCGGCGGAAAGGAATGGGACTCCCCTCCCAGGTTCTGATAGATAGTCAACAGCTGATCTGCCACCTGCCGTTCTGTAACTCCCGGATGGATTAATTTTTTAAACTGCTCCATAGCCTGATCGTTCACAGCGGAGGATCTGCGCATTTTCTCAATTTCCTCCTGATCCTTTCTGGCTCGTACCCGGTCAACGCACTGGGAAGACAGCACATACTCTGACCCGGTTCCCCGCTTCATCAGTGGCAGAAGGAAGCGGGCCGCCATGGTCTCATCGATTCCCAAAGGCTTCTTAGGATCCATCACCTGACTTAAAAGGGCTGTGCCGTCCTCCCCGTCCTTGTACCATACGATCTCTATATCTTCCATCTTTGGAAGCACAAAAAGCCGGTTGGCGATAAGGGTACGACCTCCGTCTGCCTTTACCGCCAAAGCCCAGAACCGCTCTCCCGGATTTTCAAAGTGCTCTGCCAAATAGTAGATCGCATAGGGATTGGTGACCACCATCTGGTCCACCCCTGCCTTTTTCATCTCTTCCAGTACCCGTTTCATTCTCTGTGCCTTCATTCTATCTTCCTCCCTTTTCTTCTGTTTTTCCGGCCGCTGTTCCGGCTGTTTATTCTGCCACTCTGACTGTTTACACTATCGTTCCTGGATTTTCCGGCCGTCCTTCCTGCTTTTTACGCTGCCGCTCCTGAATTTCTCACTGCTGCTCCTGAAACTCCGGCTGCCCTTCCAGCTTTTCCCGCTCTCTCTGGGCCAGCTCGCTCAGTCTCCGAAGCCTGTGGTTCACTCCTGATTTGCCGACAGGAGGATCTAATAATTCTCCCAGTTCTTTTAAAGTAGCCTCCCTCTGCTCCAGCCTCAGCACAGCCACCTGAGCCAGGTTTTCCGGCAGATGTTCCAGTCCCACCTGCCGCATCAAAAACTCGATATCTTCAATCTGTTTCACTGCCGCATTCACCGTCTTATGGATATTGGCAGTTTCACAGTTTACTTTCCTGTTTACGGTGTTTCTCATTTCTCTGACGATTCGGATATTCTCCAGCCTCATCAAAGCTCTGTGAGCCTCCATCACATTGAGGATGTCCACGATCTGGGCGCCCTCTTTTAAATACACTACAAAATGACCTTTTCGCTCCACGATCTTACCATCCAGCTCAAAACTGCAGATCATCTGCTGCAACTGCCTGGCCTTGGGCATAGTGGCGCACACGATCTCAAAATGATAAAATTTCCTGGGATCGCTGATGGAACCGGCCACCAGAAAAGCGCCCCGGATAAAGGCTCTGCGGCAGCAGGATTTCTGTACAATGAGATTGTCCACCAGCGAAAGATTCTCCTCCACTTCCAGCCCCTGATTTACCAGCTTGGCTGCCCGCAGCACCCGAAGAGCCTCCTCATGGCCGGATACCGTCACCGTGTACATGCGATTCTGACCATGGGTGCCATGAATCCTCACCCCTACCTCCCCGATAATATGGAAAATCTTCCGAAGCAGCGCTCCGTATTTCCTTGCCACATAAAGGTTCTCCGTCTGAATTCGGATATGAACCCGGTCTCTGGTAGAGATAGAAACACGGCCACACATGGTGAGAATGGCCGTGAGCTCTGCGATCTGACAGTGTCTGGCACTATTGATCTGGGCAGATAATTCTTCTTTTGTTTCACTTGAAAAAGACATGGCGCTTCCCCCTGTCTAACGCAATATATCCTTATGGACAATCTTCAGACCATACCCCTGTTTCTGGCAGAGATGATCATACAGCTTATTGGCCAGGGTCACCGAACGATGCTTCCCTCCGGTACATCCCATGGCAATCACCAGCTGATTCTTCCCCTCTGTCACATAGTTTGGCATAAGAAAATCCACCAGATCCGTAAGCTTGTCCAAAAAGGTCTGAGCTGTCTCAGAACTCATCACATACTCCTGGACCTCCGGATCATTTCCCGTCTTGGGGCGCAGCTCCTCCACATAGAACGGGTTCGGCAAAAACCGGACGTCAAACACCAGATCCGCATCTACTGGGATCCCGTACTTAAAGCCAAAGCTCTGAACTGTGACAAACAGATTCTTGTACTCCTGCTGATGAACAAAAATCTTTTCCAATTCTGCTTTCAGATCTCTGGTAAGAAGCTGGCTGGTATCAATGATATAATCCGCCCGCTCCTTCAAGCTGGAAAGCATCTGCATTTCTCTTGCAATGCCCTCCTCGATGCTTCCTCCCTTGGCCATAGGATGGCGTCTCCGGCTCTCCTTGTATCGCTTCACCAAAGTGGAACCCCCGGCTTCCATAAACAGGATCTCCTGATCCTCCCCTTTTTCGCCAGCCTTCTCCAGGGTCTGGATCAGCCGCTCCACAGACTCCGGGCCATGGAAGCCTCTCACGTCCAACCCAAGAGCCACCTTGCTGTATTCCTCTGCATTCCCTGCCAGGTCGATAAATTTCTCCACCAGAGGAATCGGCAGATTATCCACACAGAAATATCCCATATCCTCCAGCATCTTTAATGCGGTGCTCTTTCCGGCTCCGGACATCCCCGTCACAATCACAAATCTCATATTAGAACTCTCCCAGCATCTTCACTTCCGGCTCCAGCAAAACTCCGGACTGCTTCTGTACCCGCTCCTGCACCTGTCGGATCAACTCCCGCACATCTGCCGCTGTGGCATTTCCTTTGTTTACTACAAAACCGCAGTGCTTTTCCGAGATCTGGGCTCCTCCCACAGAAAATCCCCGCAGCCCCGCATCCATGATCAGTTTTCCTGCAAAATGCCCTTCCGGCCGCTTAAAGGTACTGCCTGCACTGGGCATCTCCAGAGGCTGCTTGGTCACCCTCCGGTTCTTCAAATCTTCCATCTGGCTGCGAATCTTTTCCGGGTCTCCCGGCTGCAATCCCAGAACTGCCTCCAGCACCGTATAATGGCGCTTCTCCACCACACTGGTGCGGTAACCAAACTCCATTTCCTCTGTCTTTAAAGTAAGCACTTCTCCCTCCGGAGTCAGGACAACCGTCTGAAGCAGCACATCTCTTAACTCTCCTCCATAGGCTCCTGCGTTCATCACCGCAGCGCCCCCTATGGTGCCCGGTATGCCGGAAGCAAACTCAAATCCTGTAAGACCTGCGTCTAAAGCCGCCTTTGCAATCACGGACATCATGGCTCCCGACTGAGCAATGATTCTGGTTTCTTCCACCCGAACCCGGTTAAAATTCTTATAGAGCTGAATCATCACGCCCCGGTACCCCTTATCTCCCACCAGCAGATTACTTCCATTACCCAGTATGTAATAAGGAAGCTTTTCTTCCTTACAGAAAGAAACCACCTGTCTGACGCATTCCATATCCTTTGGAATCACAAAATAGTCTGCCGGTCCTCCGATACGAAAAGTGGTGTGCCGGCTCATAGGCTCATTTGTCAGCACCTGCTCTCTGCCTGCTCTCTGGCAAAGCGCTTCATATCTATTCTGATTTATATTCTGCTTCATATAAACTTCCAACTTTCTATGGTTTATTATCTTTTCTAATCATACAATATGCATGGCAGAAAAGCAAGATACTCTGATTTCCTCTTGGAATCAGAGCAAACCCCCGCCGCAGTCATTGGAACACGCAGCAAGTTTTATTTTAAAATCCCGCTCCTCTCAATGCTTTCCACCACATTTTCCAGCTCTTTTGGGGGAAGAACCAGAGCAAAGCGCACATACCCCTCTCCCAGATTTCCAAAACTGCTGCCGGGCACACAGATCACCCCGGAGCGCTCCATCAGCTCCATACAGAACTGTTCCGAATTAGTATACCCCTCCGGCAGCGGCGCCCACACGAACATAGTGCCCTGGCTGTCCGGAACCTGCCAGCCAATCCTTCGCAGTCCCTGACAGAGAGTCCGATTGCGAAGGTCATACTGACGGCACTGCTCCAGTACTTCCTCCTCCGGCGTCTTTAAAGCCGCGATGGCTCCATACTGCACAGGCAGAAAAATACCGTAATCAATCTGAGAGCGAAGAGCCTGGAAACGGGCTACAATCTCCCGGTTACCCACCACAAAAGACATCCTGGCTCCTGTATAATTATAAGATTTAGACAGGGAATAAAACTCGATTCCCACTTCCTTAGCCCCCTCAAAGGACAAGAAAGAAGTCCCTCTGCAATCTTTGTAGTCCTCCAGGGAAGGCTCGAAAAGAGCTTCTTCTCCCTCCCTTTTCGGAAACACGATATCCGAATAGGCGTTATCATGAAGGATCACAATGTCATACTTCTTTGCAAAATCAATCAGCTCACGGTAAAATTTCTCCGGCGCAGTGCGGCAGATGGGATTTCCCGGATAATTTACCACCATAAATCTGGCTTCTTCCGCCACCTCCGATGGAATGGCTTTCAGATCAGGCAGAAAATCATTTTCCTTCAACAGAGAATACTCCCACACCTTTGCATCGCAAAATAAAGGCCCAATCTTAAAAATAGGATAGCCGGGGTTGGGAACCAGCACCAGATCTCCAGGATTGCACAGCACCCAGGCAATGTGGGCCATGCCCTCCTGGGAGCCGTAGATGGACATGATCTCATCCTTCTCCAGCACTACTCCAAACCTTTTCTGATAAAAATCCTGCACAGTCTCGATCAACTGGGGCAGCTCTTTTAAGGCATATTTGAAATTGTCCGGATCCAAGGCCGCCCTGGATACTGCCTCCATCACTCTGGCAGGCGGAGCAAAATCCGGAGTCCCCACAGACAAATTATAAATCGTCTTCCCTTCCTTTAAAAGTTCCTCTTTCCGCTCATTCAGCACCGCAAAAATTCCTGCATCAAAGGACGTAGCCCTCTTTGAAAATTCCACCTTCATCTTCTTGTCCTCTTTCTTTTCTCTCTTTTCCAGTATACAGGTAAGCACAAACAATAACCCGCAAAAAACAGATAAAATCAGTCCCAGCCATAAACCTCCCGGCGTGTAGGTCATGGAGATCTCATGGTCTCCCGAAGACAGATCCACTCCCATTAAGGAATCTCCGATCTTGATCAACTCCGCCTTAGCGCCGTCCACCGTAAGACTCCAGTTTTCACTGTAAGGCACCGTAAGCAGCATAGTTCCTTCCTGATCCACATGGATGGTTCCGCTTAAATGATTGCCCTCTGCCTCCACCTGCTCCAGCTGATTCCTGGAGAGCTGATCCACCACCTTCTGATAAGCTGCATTGTCGCAGACATACACCCTGGCAGTCTGAACCCCCTCCTCATCCATGGTAACTGTAAAATCCGCCATATCCTTCCCGTCCATCCGGTTGATCACATACAGATGGTCTGTGTAAGTATCATAGGTTTTGGAGTATTCCGGCGTATTTAATTCCAGCTTATCCACCCGGTTGGCCAGATAGAGATATACCTGTTTGTTTTCCGGAATAAGAATCCCGTAATTTTCTCCGTTAGACATCTCAATCTGCCGGTCAAACAAAAAAATCGGTTCCAGTCCTGTAGCCAGCTGTACAAAGCTGTTCTGCACATCCATAGGATTGTCCTGATAAATATTCCACTCTTTAATAGAAGAATTCACCATAAAACCTAAAGACAGCGCATTCTTATTTTCATAGAGGGTCAGATTATCATCGGAATCCACCTTCTCAAACTGATAAATAGAATCCCCTTTTCCCTTGGAGGAGAGCACATAGCGGATGCCAAACACATCGTTCATCAGCTTGGTCACTCCGTTGTAACCATTTTTGTTGGTTCTTGCCTCAATCCCCAGCCGGTCGCACAGCTCTGTGGTAGAGGCAGGCATGGTGGAATTGAACATCACCAGGGCATGACCGCCTGCATACATGGTCACATTCCGCATCCTCTGGCTGTCAATCTCACTGCGGTAAAATTCCTCGTCCTCCCCTCCCCCCGTCAGGGTGCCAAAGGAGGCCTGGTCTGCCATGTAGGAACTGCGCCCCACATTTCCGTTGCAGCAAAGACCGTAGATCCCATGGCCTCCCGCCTCTGCCAGCATCAGCCCTCCTGCCAGGTAAAGAGCCAGTTTTCTGCGCCCTTTCATCAGCTTTGCGGACAGCAGCACCAGCAGATACACCAGCAAAAGAAGGAGCGTGATCAGATACACATAGGGTTCCAGATCTCCCAGCTTTAACAGGTAAGCCGTCAGAGCAAAGCCGATGGGAAGCAGCCCGGAAACCAGCAGCTTCCATAATTTCATATTCCCTGCATGTTCCAGCACATCAAAAGACATCACCAAAAGCAGGCAGATGTAAAGAAAAGCGAACCGGTTGGGCAGGCCGTTCTGCACATGGAAGCCATGCCAGATATAATTCAAAATATTCATGGAAAAGCCAAGCAACAAAAATCCTGCCAAAGCAAGCTTGGCCAGCCGCTCCCGAAGCCGGATCTTATCGTCCAGGGCATAGAGAACCACCAGCACCAGCACCGCCACACCGCAATAGGCGTTTAAGCCCACCTGGCTGCTGGAGATATTCACAGGAGCATTTCCTGCAAAATGAGCCAATACCATATCGAAAAAGCTGGTGTAAAACTTGATTACAGAGGGAAAGCTGTTGTTTAGCATGGACTCAGAGCTGGAGAGTCCCACATAAGCGGGAAGCAGCACCACAGAGGCCATCCCTCCTGCCAGCAGGGAATACCATCCAAACCTCAGACAGCTTTTCCAGATCTTTCTCCAGGTAAGCCTCCGCTTTGCAGCAAAGCACACCAAAAGATACAGACAGGAAAAAATGCAAAGCATAAATCCAATATAATAATTACACCAGAGCCCGTAAAACAAAGCCAGGCCGTACATCTTTCCGCCCTTGCCGGCCACGATTTTTTCAATTCCCATCATGATCAGCGGCACCATGGCAATGCTGTCCAGCCACATCAGATTAAAGGAATAGCCGATCATAAAGTTGCTCAGGGCAAACATGGTGCCAAATACAATAGGCCAAAACCGCCTTCCCGGCGCCCGCTTGTAAAGGTACCAGGAAAAAATGCCTCCGCAGAGAGCCATTTTCAGCAAAATAAAATAGTCCATCACATCTGCCACATGAGCCTTGGGAAACAAAGCCAGCAGCAGATTTAGGGGACTTGCCAGATAGTAGGCAAAGGTAGCCCAGAAATCATACCCCAGTCCTCCGGAAAAGGAATAAAGCAGGGATTCCGAATGCACCAGCTTCTGCTGCAGCTCCGTATAAAAAGGCAGATACTGATGAATAGAATCAATGATCAGCACTGTGTGATCCCCAAAGGGCCAGATTCCGTTGATGCCATAACCCACCAAAGTGATCAGAGCCGGCACCAAAAATCCCATGCCAAAATAAAACAGCCCCGGCCGCCGTAACTTTCGTTGTTCAATCATGCACTATAACCTCCTGGTTTAAGCAGAACGAATAGATCCGTTTTTCCTTCACCTTTTTCCCCGTCAGGCGCTCCAGAGCCATCTGATAGCACAGCAGCTGAACCTTATAACGCCTTGCCAGCTCCTCCGGCTTCTTTACCTGATCCGTCTTATAGTCCACCAGAATCAGGCTGTCTCCTTCCTGAAAATAAGCGTCTATGATTCCTTGCAGCAGCACTTCCTCCTCAGGGTCCCACTCCGGATCCAGACTGGAAGCCCTGACTCCCAGAACAAAAGGCTGCTCCCGGTAAAGCATCCCCGCCCGGGCTGCTCTGCTCATTCTTTCTCCAATGGAAGAGTTCAAAAAACCTGTAATCTTCTTAATAGAAATCCATTCCGCCTCATCTTTCTGAATTTTACCACACTTCACCATGGTTTCCAACTGAGATTCTGTGAACTTTCTGTCAAATCCACCTCCAAACTCCAGATGTTCCAGGAAGCGATGATAAATCGTCCCCCTGGCAGCGCCGCTCTTTTCCTCTTCTCCGCTCTTAAATCTGGGAATCAGGGGCACCACCTCCGGTTCTTGATAAAGAAGAAGGGACTCCTCTTTGGGTTCTCTGTCCATGTGCATCCGTTTCAGCAAAGACACCGTAATCTTTCCAGGAATAGACAGATTTTTTTCATAGGGGTACGTAAGGCTGAGCCTGCGCCTCAGTTCCTCTCCCAATGCTTTCGTCTCCTCCGTCTCCGAAAAAGGCTGATACAGCATCTCCCGTTCTTTCAGTCCCTTTTCCAGATCTTCCCCCTGGGCCTGCTCCAGCTCTTCCAGACTCCATCTGTGAAATATAACGCCTCCCGGCTTATGCGAAAGCTCCGTCTCCGAAGATGCCGGAAGAGCAAACTCCTCCAAAAGCTGTTTCCCACAGTCATGACGCAGAAGAGCCGCCATCACCCAGTCCAGACAGGTGTCTGCGCTGGTGATGGTGCTGTAGGAGATGGTACCTTTTTCACTTCCGATCTCCTCTGCCCAGGCATGCATCTTCTTTTCCAGATCTTTCACCCCTCCGGTGAGGATCAGCTTCTCTCTGGCCCTGGTCATGGCCACATACAGCACCCGAAGCTCCTCGCCCAGATTTTCTTCCAGAAGTTGTCTGGCCATCACCCGTTTCATCAAAAGAGGCAGCTTCACCCGAAGATCCAGATCCACATAATCACAGCCCACTCCAAGCTCCGGATGGAAAATCAGCCGGCTTCTAGAATCCTGAAGATTAAAATTTTTTCCAAGGCCGCTCACAAATACAATCGGAAATTCCAGGCCCTTGCTCTTGTGGATGCTCATGATCCGCACCACATCCTCCGCTTCCCCAATCTGGCTGGCCTCTCCATAATCAATCTCGTATTTCTGCAGATGCTCAATGTACCGCACAAAATTAAACAATCCCCGATAGCTGGTGGCCTCATAGGCCATGGCCTTTTCTGCCAGCATATCCAGATTGGCCTTTCTTTGCGCCCCTCCTGGCATGGCCAGCACATAATCTCCATACCCGGTGGTCTCCAAAATATTCCACAACAGCAAATGCATAGGTGTATAAGGAACCATATCCCGGAACCGCCCGGTCATCTCCCAGAAATTTTTTAGTTTTTTATACAGTTGTGAAGTTGGGTCCTGTCCCTCCAGATACCGGACACAACAGGTATAGAAATCTGTATCCGGACTCTGAATCCGCAGCCTTGCCAGCTCCTCATCTTTCAGTTTTCCTATGGGAGAGCGCAGTACTGCTGCCAGAGGAATATCCTGCCTTGGATTGTCCAGTACCTGAAGGTAGGACAGCACTGTCTTTACCTCAAGAGCCGAAAAATATCCGGTGCTTCCCCCGGTATAAGCCGGGATTCCAAATTCTCCCAGAACCTGGGCAAACAAATCTGCCCAGCCGGAGATGGTGCGCAGCAGGATCACAATATCCGAATATCGAACCGAACGAAAGCGCCCCTCTTCCTTATCCCAAATCTGCTCCGTCCCTACCATCTGGCGGATCCGCAAGGCAACGGCCATTGCCTCCTGCCGCCGAAGATCCCCGGCAGCTTCCCCATTCTCTTCTGAATCTCCCTGTTTCCGGACATCCTCTATCAGAAGCACTTCCGTGTCATAAAATTCCTCCTTGGGCGCAGGGGGAAACTGAGCCCCCGGATACAGCGCGGCATCCTCATCGTAGACGATGCCTCCCACTGCCTCTGTCATCAGCTGTTGGAAAATGAGATTCACCGTGTCCAGCACCTGATGGCGGCTGCGAAAATTCTTGTGCAGATCAATGCGTCGATTCTCCCCCTGGTTTTTCTGGTAAGTGTGGTATTTTTCCATAAAAAGCTCAGGCCTTGCCAGCCGGAACCGGTAAATGCTCTGTTTGACATCTCCCACCATAAACAGGTTGCGACGCCCCTGCGCCTTTCCGGAAACGCTGGTGAGGAGGATCTCCTGCACCAGATTGCTGTCCTGGTACTCATCGATCATGATCTCCTGGTAATATTCCCCGTATTCCCGGGCCGCCTGAGTAGGCGCCCAACCCGCCTCTCCCGGCTCCACCAGGATCTTCAGGACAAAGTGCTCCAGGTCATTGAAATCCACCAGTTTTTTTTCTGTCTTTCTCTCCTCATAGGCTTTCTCAAATCGATCCGTCAGCTTCACCAGCACCTGTACCATATGGCGATTGTTGGCCATATCCTCTGCCATCTGACTGGGAGAAGCAAAAAAATAAGTTTGTCTCAGTTTATCAATCTGTTTTTTGATCATATCTCTCAGATTTTTGACCCTGAGAATTTTGATCGCAGAAACATTCTCGTCCTTTTTTCTGGAAAGAGCCAGCCAGGAAGGAGGCGTCTCAAAAATGTGATAATATTCCTCATAGGTACTGCACTTTTCCAGACGCTGCAGATAATGAAGATCTTCCTCCATAGCTTCCAGATACATCCAGGGGCCGTCCGGCTCCCGAACAATCGCAAGAAGTCCTTTCTGGATCGTGACCAGATCCTGAATCCGCAGCTTCAGGATGCGCAGCAGCTCCTGCATCCAGGGAGCATTGGCAAACATCGTTTCATCTGCCCCGTAAGCCTCCAGGCACTGACTGCGGAAGGCTTCCGGCCATGGATGCCCCATAGAGAAATCATAAAACTGCAGAATCGCCTCCTCCAGTCCCTGATCCGACTTTCCCGGGGCAAAGGCCTCGGAAAAACAGAGAAACTCCGGATCCTTCTCACTGTAGGCTTCCTCCAGAAGCTCCTCCATCACATCATGACGCAAAAGTTTTAACTCACCCTCATCCCCAATTCGGAAACCGGGATCCAGTCCGATCCTGTGAAAGTGATTCCGGATCACCTCCAAACAGAAGCTGTGAATCGTAGTGATCTGTGCGTGATGCACCAGGGTAATCTGACGCTGAAGATGTTCATTCTCCGGCTGCTCCTCCAATTTCTCCTCCAACGCAGTCCTTATCCGCTCCCGCATCTCCCCTGCCGCTGCATTGGTAAAGGTAACCACAAGAAGCCGGTCAATATCTGCCGGCTTCCTCTCATCCAATATTTTTGAAATAATGCGCTCCACTAAAACGGCAGTCTTTCCGGAACCTGCCGCTGCGGATACCAGCATATTGCAGTCCCTCAGGTCAATGACCTGCTGCTGCTCTTCTGTCCATCTGCTGCCCATGGGCGCTCTCCTTTCCTCTGTCTCTCAGATCCCCAATTTTTGAAGAAGTTCCTCCTTGGGCAAATAGCCCACGCTCCTGGCAATCTCTTTCCCGTCCTGAAGCAGGATCACTGTGGGAATACTCACCACCCGGAACCGCACTGCCAGTTCCGGCTCCGCATCCACATCCACTTTTCCAATCATCAGATCATCCCTCTCTGCATCCAGTTCCTCCATAATAGGCGTCAGCATCTGACAGGGACCGCACCAGGTTGCCCAGAAATCCAGCAGCACTGGTTTCTTGGAATTTACCACAACATCTTCAAACGTATTTTTCGTAACCGTTTTCATAAATTATCGCTCCTTTTCTTTGTAATACAGCATACAGTGACAATAGCCTTCAAACTCTGGATCTTCCATCTGCTGTCGGAATTCCTGACAGATACACTTGTATTCTTCTTTCTTTTCCAGCCGGCAGGGACAGTATCCTCCCTTTCGCTTCAGGCCCTCCTTCACCCGCTCTACCACTTCTTTATTTTCATTCAGCCTTATTGCCATCATTTCCTCCTCATTCTCTGTCTGAACCGCTCCAGGACCTTATTCATTCTTCCCGTTCTGGACTGCACTCCGAAACTCCCGCTATCCTGCTGCTTTTACCTGCGTATGTAATCCTTATCCACTTGGATCACCGTGCAATACTGGGAAGAAATCTTTTGTATCTCCTGATTCAAATAGCTTTTCACCTGCTCATCCCCCATTGGATAATTGTAGGGAACTACCACATCAAAAATTACGTTGGTGTGTGTGGGGCCTTCCACCACGCGGAAATCGTGGAACCGAATCTCCCCTTCCATGGACTGGATAATCCTGCGCACCTGGCCTTTTAGCTTCCGCACATTTTCACTGTCCGTGGCCACAGGATCCATATGGATCACTGCTTCACACAAAAGCTCCTTCTTCAAATGATGCTCTATGGTATCTATGGTATCGTGAAGTTTCACCATATCCCCATTGGCAGGCACTTCCGCATGGAGAGAGATCATCACCCTGCCCGGTCCGTAATTGTGTACCACCAGATCATGGATATCCAAAATCCCCTGATCCCTGTAGCCTAGCACAATCTCCTTCACCTTCTCCACAAACTCCGGTTCCGGCGGCTGACCCAAAAGAGGATCAATGGTATCCTTTGCAGCGCTGATACCTGCCAGCAGTACAAAGCAGGATACCAAAATCCCGCACCAGCCATCAATCTGCACGCCGGTAAACTTTGCAAAAAGAGTGGTTCCCAGCACCACAAAAGTGGCCAGACTGTCGCTTAAGCTGTCCTTGGAAGCAGCTTCCATGGCAGCGCTGCCGATCTTTCTTCCCACACTCCTGTTATAAAAACACATATACAGCTTCACTCCAATGGAAGCAGCCAGAATCGCCAGCACCAGCAGGCTGGCCGACACCGGCTCCGGATGCAGAATCTTATCCACAGAAGACTGGAACAATTCCAGCGCCATCAACAAAATCACCACAGAAACCAGCAGACCCGACACATATTCGATTCTCCCATGTCCAAAAGGGTGATCCGGATCCGGCTTCTGTCCTGCCATCTTAAATCCTACCAGCGTAATTACAGAGGAACCTGCGTCCGATAAATTGTTAAAAGCATCCGCTGTGATGGCTACCGAGTTGCTGAACACACCTGCAAAAAACTTTCCTGCAAACAGCAGGATATTGAGAAAGATCCCCACTGCCCCGCAAAGCATGCCATAGCTCTGACGCACCTTGGGATCTGTGATCTCCTTCTGATTCTTTATAAAAAATCTGCTTAATATTGTAATCATTCTTTTTCCCGGGAGGATAACCGCTCCCAGACCTCTCCCTCCGTAAGTTCTGAAATTTTTCGAAATTCTGTTCCCGGGATCTTTCGGTCAAACCCGCAAAGACCAGAAAACTGGCAGTAAGTACAGGAGCACTCCTGCTTCCGCTCATAAGGGTTCGGCGCCACCCAGCCCTCCAGGATGTTCTGCCCCAGATTCTGCAGTTTCTCCTGTACAAAGCTGGACAGCTCCTCTAGCTGCTCCCGTTTTGCCACTTTTGATGCTGCAGTCCAGGAACCGTCTTTCTTTTTTCCCACCGGAATCACCAGAGAATTTTTTTGGAAGTTGCCGTCCATCCGCTCTACCACCATCGGATCCTGGTTCACCAGCCCGCTGGGCCTTAGCTTTTTTAAGATTTCCTGGTTGATTTCCTCCGGCGTCATCTCCTGGGTTCCTTCCAGTATCGGATCCTGCAGGCGGAAATAGAAAATCCCCGCAGGGACAATCTCCTTTCCCGGATGAAGCCGCTGCTCCAGCTCCATAGCTGCATTCAAATAGACCACCAGCTGAAGCTGGAGTCCATAGTAAAGCGCCACCAGATCAAAGGTAGTATTTCCGGACTTGTAATCCACCACCTTCACATACACCTGATCCTCCTCCCGGCATACATCGATCCGGTCGATTCTTCCCTTCAGACGCATCCGCTCGGTTTCACTCAGGGCAATGTTCACGGATTTTAAATCTCTGGCAGAAGCAAAGGATACCTCAAATCCGCCTGGAACAAAGCGTCCTGCCTGGATCTGACGATGCAGCGCCCACACAGAACGGTTTAAAATCCGCTTGATCCGCTGAACCCCATAACGATTCCGCTCTGTATCAAAGAACACCTGAGAACCGTAGGTCTCCACCGCCTCCTCCACACTGTCCTCCGTGAATTTTTTTCTTGCCTCCTCTGGCAGGGTAAACCAGTTGTAGGGACTATTCTCCAGTTTCCTGGCAAACAGTTCCAATGCCTTGTGAAAAATATTTCCAATATCCACGGACCGTACCTTATACTCTTCCCGCTCCTTTAGCTGAAGACCATAGGCCGCAAAATGGGCAAAGGCGCAGGAGGCAAACTGTTCCAGCCTGGTAACACTGTTCTCCAGCACTTCCCCGTAAAGCGCTTTGGCGGTCAGGGAATCTATCTTTTCCCGGCCCAAAACAAAAAACGCTGCATCCACCAGCGCTTCTGCCTGGCTTTGGTACGCTTCGTTCTCCTGATACAATGCAAGCAGCTTTCCCGTTCTCTGTCTTAACTGCTCTCCTCCCTTTTCCCGAAGGAGCCGGAGGCTCTCCGCCAGATACGGCAGGCCTGTCTTCAGGGAGGTAATCTGAGCCAGAGGATCCTTTTTTACGTTTTCGTCCTGAAGCTCCAGATAGGGAAACATCCTGCGGATCACTGCCACCAGATAAGAGGGACGCATAGCGCCTCCATCACTGCTGCTGCGGCAAAAAGACAGGTACAGTCTCTCTGCCGGCTTTGTAAGTCCCAGATACAGATAAAACCGCTGAACATAACTGTTTTCCCTGGCAGTCGGTGACAGCTCGATGCCTGATCCATGGAGGAATTCCCGCTCCAGATCTGAGACAATGCCTCCTTTGTTTTCTCTGGCAGGGATCCAACCGTCGTTCAGACCCAAAAACAGCAGCACCCGGATTTGATTCAGTCTGGTTCGCTCCATATCCCCCACATGCACCTGGTCAATTCCAGGTGGAATCAGGCCCACTCTGGCCTCTTCGAAACCAGCCTCCAAAATATCCAAAAATTCCTTCCTTGAGATCTCCTCCTCCCCCAAAAGCTCCACCGCTTCATCCAAAATATCCAGAATGATCCGGTAAATCTGGCTGTATTCGTTGACCTTTTCTCTCTGCCCTTTTCGTTCAAATTCCTGTTCCTGTTCTTTTAACTGCTGCTGGATCTTGCAGGATACCAGCAGCTCATAGAGTGCCTCTGCGTATCTGCTAAGAGGTGCCTTGCCTCTTCCGGAAATCTCCAGCCAGGGAGCCAAAGACTCCATGATCCTTTTCCGGTACTCTTCACAGTCTGCCGCTTCTCCCGGCACCATTGAGGCAGTCTCTCTAGTCCAGGTCTGCTCCCACTGATATTTTCCGCGAATTCCCAGAGCCCTCACATAATTCTCCAGCCGGTCGGTCTCCTGCCTGGAGATGCCTGCAAAGCCGGTGCGCAGATATCGAAATACACTTTCATAAGAAAACTGAAACTCCAACAGCCCAAAAGCCCCCCGGATAAACTCCAGGCAGGGATTCAGCAAAATCTGAACGGTCTGATCCACAAAGCAGGGAATCCCATGCTCCTCAAACACCTTCCTCACATAATTGCCATAGGAGGGAAGATCTCCAGCCATCACTGCGATCTCCCGGTATCGGAACCCCTGCTCTCGCACAAGGGTAAGAATCGTCCTGGCTGCAAACGCTACCTCCTCCATGGGGGTTCCGGATACATGAAGAGAAATTCCTTCGCCTTCATTCCGCTTTGACTCACCAAACTTATGGGAAAGAGCCTGGTTCTCAGAAAAACACTTCTGCTTTCCATACCGAAACAGATGACGCTCCAGAAACTCCAGCTCCCCTCCGGAACGAAAGCGGTGTCTCTTCGTAAGCACCACCGGCTCCAGAAGCCGGGTTCCCGTCTCCTCTGCCAGCCGGAACAGCGTCTGTATAGTCTTTTTGCTGAGATAAAACAGCTCATGATCAAAAATCCTTCCCATCGGCTGCTGGGCTGGATCCAGGGTCACTGTGATCTGTATCTTACTGCAAAGGGTCAGCAGTTTCTTTAATGCATTCTGCTGCACCGGCGTAAATCCGGTAAAGCCGTCAAAAGCCAGCACGCTGTCCTTTAACAGCCTGGAATCTCCGGCTGCTTCACAGAACACATCCAGCAGTTCCTCTGCAGTAAGAAACCGTTCTCTTTTGTATTCAGAAAATCCCCGGTACAGAGTAAGGATATCTCTCAGCTTATACTGAAGCTGCGGTCTTTTTTCCGAAAGCCGGATCATCTCCTCAAGCTCCTCTTCCGAGATCTCATACTGAGTCAGCTCTGAGAGGATGGATTTGATCTGAGAAATATAACCGGGTTTTTCCAGCCTGCTTCCTAAAATCTCCAGTCTGGATTTCTCCTGAGCCGCCACCCTGCGCAGCAGGAGATTTTTCCCCGTCTCTGTCAAAACCGGCTTTTGGCCGGCCCCTGTCTCCTCAAAGACCCGAAACGCCAGACGCTGAAAACTCAGAATATCAATATTTAAAATACCTCCAGCCGGATGCAGCCTTA
>CABRXX010000008.1:0-67759 GCA_902475025.1 uncultured Lachnospiraceae bacterium
GCTCCATAAATTCCCCGCTCTTTGCCTTCAGACTTTCTGCCCGCTCCATAAATTCCCCGCTCTTTGCCTTCAGACTTTCTGCCCGCTCCATAAATTCTCCGCCCTTTGCCCTCAGGCCTTCTGCCCGTTCCATAAATTCCCCGGTCTTTGCTTTCAATTCCTCCGCTTTTTCTCTCAGCTCCGCAGTTTTTTCCTCTGCTTTCTGCTTTGCCTTTTCCTGCTTTTCCAGACCATCCATCATATTTTCATAGATATTTTCACCCATCTGATCGGAAATGCGGTGCAGCTCTTTTGCGATCTCGTCCAGACGCTCCAGACGCTTGTTCAGCTTCAGGATACCTGTAACAGTCACATACAGATCTACTGCCAGCGCCGCGCTCAGAACGCCAAGAAGGAAAATTCCCAGCCACAAAGGGATGAGGGAAAGGAGCTTCCACAGCAGGGGGTGGATATATTTTACGATCAGAGTGCAGGCCGCCCCCCACAGCAAGGAAAAGGGCAGACACACATAGCCGTTTAAATTCAAGGGCATTTTAGAATAATCCCACCACTTGTGGTGAAACAGTACCTCCAGCAAAAATCCGGTGACCCACTCCAGAGCAGTCACCAGAACGCCGGACAGTAAAAACAGCAGCAGCAGATTGTCCATATAGGCATCCATCAAAGTCACAATAGCTGTGACTCCAATTCCATAAATGGGACACAGAGGGCCGTTTAAAAAGCCTCTGTTTACAAATTTCCGCTCCTTCACTGCCGCAAAAGCCACCTCGGAACACCATCCGAAAAAACCATATACAAAGAAATTAACCAAAATATGATACACAGCCATCCGCCGCACCTCATTTCTTCTATTTTTCTGTGTGATTCTCCAGCACCCAAAATTCCCGTTTCTTCAATGATCCTGGCATCCGTGTACCTGGGACAATACGGTCAGAAAAGATCGCTGCGCCTGGTTCCTTAACCCCATCCGGTGCCGGGTCGGGATGCACCTGGGTCTTACCCCCGAAACCGGTTCAGGCTGGCATACAGCTCCTGAATCCTTGGCTTGGCCAGACCGCAGGGGATATATGCCCCTCCGAAGGGCTCCCAGCCTCTCTTCTCCAGGGTGTTCCAGATCATCTCCACAGTCTGCTGAACGCTTTTCTTCCCATCCATCACCTGCTCCAGACCGTACCGCATCATCACTGCCAGCGCCAAGGTCTGTTCCGGATCCGTCAGCTGCTCCAGATAGCGCACATTCACGCTCTCCTTATCCAGGGAAAAAGATTCCAGTCCAAACGCCTTTGTTTTCATACGATCATGGCCTCCTTTCGCTTCTCTCCTGCGATAGGAAGGCAGAACCCGCTGAAACTTTGGTATCTTAAAATCAGGAGCTTTGGTTCTGGGAGCCGCATGTTTTCCACATAATTCCTTCACAGAGTCTGTGATATCCACAGGCCGGTAACAATCCATGCACAAAATGTGGTCTGCTATGTAGAAAAAGGCACCGGAGCTTCCCGCTACCAGTATGGTAGAAATCCCCGCCTGCTCATACAGATCCCCAGCCCGCTCTAAGAAAGGAGTGATCGGCTCCTTCTCTCTGCGGATTACCTGCTGCATCAGCTCATCCCGCACCATGAAATTGGTAGCAGAAGTATCCTCATCAATCAGAAACAGCCTGGAACCTGCCTCCATACTCTCCACCACTCCGGCAGCCTGGGAGGTGCTGCCGCTGGCATCCTCGGTAGAAAAGGACACGGTATCCTTTTTGTTTGGCAGATCATTGATAAACAAAGAAATATCCACATTTCGCACACTGCGCCCATCTTCTGCCCGGAGCTTCACTGCCGTATCCTCAGTCAGCACATACTCTCTGCCGTCCCCAGAAATGTGGTTGTACACTCCCATCTGAATGGCCTCCAGCAGCGTGGACTTTCCGTGATACCCCCCTCCCACAATCAGGGTGATGCCCTCCGGAACCGCCATTCCTGCGATCTCTCCCCGATGAGGCAGCACAAACCTGCGCTCCATAGTGGAGGGCGAGACAAAGGGAACGCTGCCTGCCATGGGAAGGTCTGATACCCCGCTCTTTCTTGGCAGTATGGCTCCATTGGCTACAAAAGCAACCAGCTTTTCCTTCCTCAGAATGTGACGCAGAGCCTCCTGATCTTCCGCCAAAAATACGGCCCGCTCCACAGCTTTCTGATCCAGTTTTCCATAAAAAAGACTGCTTTGAATACACTTTGGAAGAAATTCAAACAGAATCTTATCCAGTTCTCCTGCATTGATGGTGCGCCCAAAAGCTGGAAATCCCACATGAAACCGGGCAGTGATCTGTTTTTTTGTAATCTGGCAGGCGCTTCTCTCCAGCACCTCCTGACCGCATCGGCTAATGGACAAAAGACCGCTTTTCCCGGAACCTTTTGCCTTAAAATTATACTGACGGAACTGCTCTTCCAAACGACGCACCAGGAAATCCTGAAGTGCAATCCGGGAACAGTCCTGTTCAAAAAATTCTGCCGGAAATCCGCCCCGCTCCATAGGTACCTCCACATGAAGGCTGGAGGGAGAGGCAAAGGGATCCCCTTGAACGTGATCGATCACCAGCACATACTGGTCAAACCGATAAGCTCCGGCCAAAGACTTGTAAGCCGGATATCCTTTATGATCAATGGCGCGCAGAGAACTGCGCAGTTCTGCAGATGTTTTCATAAGTTTACTCCTCATTTCTAGTTCTGTTTCTGATGTCTTCTAGTCGGAAAGTTTGATTCCCGCCAACGCCTGGGCAAAGGCATTATTCACCGGTTCCCGGGCCTCTTTCTGCTGCTTTCTCAGATAATTCTGTACATCCCGCTTCTTCACTCCTGCGCCTTCCTTTTCCCTCCGGGCCTGGAAGGCCGACAGCTTTTCTTTATAACCGCAGGCGCAGATAAAAGCCTCCTCCGTCCCTTTCACATACAGTTCCATCCGCTTATGGCATTTGGGACATCTGGCATTGGTGGTACGTGACACCATCTCCCGGTATCCGCACTCCCGGTCCTGGCACACCAAAAGCTTACTGTTCTTTCCATTGACCGCCAGCATTTTCTTTCCGCACCGGGGGCAGACCTTGTTGGTCAGATTGTCGTGGCGGAAGGTTCCCCCTCCCTCCTTGATCTCTTCCACAATTTCTGCGGCATATCTCCGGATCTCCTTCAAAAACTCTTTCTGGGACAGCTTTCCCCCTGCAATGTCTGAGAGCTTCATTTCCCAGTCCGCAGTAAGCTCCGGCTTGCGAAGATCCTCTGGAACCAGCTCTAAAAGCTGTTTTGCCTTTGAGGTAAGATAGAGGTCATTCCCCTTTTTCTCCATAAGAAAACTGTGAAACAGCTTTTCAATGATATCCGCCCGAGTAGCCACCGTTCCCAGCCCCCCGGTTTCTCCAAGCGTTCTGGCCGCTGCCCGGTCCTTGCTCTCCATAAAACGTACCGGATTCTCCATGGCCGCCAAAAGAGTGGCTTCCGTAAAACGGGCAGGAGGCTTGGTTTTGCCTTCTGTAAGAGTAAGGCGGTCAATTTTCAAACGCTCTCCCTGCTTCACATGGGGAAGCCGCTGACTGTGAAATTCCGCTTCTTCCCGCCTTTTGTCTCGTCCCTCAGTATCCTCCCAGTCGTCCAGCGAATCAAAGTCTCCTCCGCTGTTTCCGGCTCCCGGCAGGGGATTCTCCTGATACACCTGCTGCCAGCCTGGCGCTTTCATCGTTCTGCCGCCTGCCTGGAAGCTGTGACCTCCGGCCCTGGCCTCCAAAGTTACCTGCTCATAGACGCAGGGAGGATACAAAACGCTCAAAAAACGCCGCACCACCAAATCATAGATTTTCCGCTCTTCATTGGTCATATGTTCCAACTGAACAAACTGCTCTGTGGGAATAATGGCATGATGGTCGCTGACTTTCTTATCATCCACAAAACTGCTGTTTACCTGCAATGGTTTTCGCAGCAGCCCGCCTGCCAGACTGCGATAGGGCCCGACGCTGCAGGCCTTCAGCCGCTCCTTTAACGTAGGAACCACGTCCTTCCCGATATATCGGGAATCCGTTCTGGGATAGGTGAGCACTTTATGATTCTCATAGAGCCGCTGCATAATGTTCAGCGTCTCCTTTGCAGAAAATCCGTATTTCTGATTGGCTTCCCTCTGAAGAGTGGTCAGATCATACAGTCCTGGAGCCTGTTTCGTCTTTTCTTTCCTTACCACCTGCAAAAGCTCCAGCCCTTCTCCCTGCAGCTGCCCTCTGATCTCCTCCAGCCGCTCCTTCTGAAAACTGCGAAGGCTCCTGCTCTTTTCGTCTCTCCAGGCAAACCGGATCCCTGCCGCCTCCGCCGTCAGCCCATAGTATGCCCTTGGCTGAAAATTTTTGATCTCCTGTTCCCTGGATGCAAGAATAGCCAGGGTAGGTGTCTGGACACGGCCGCAGGAGAGCTGGGCATTGTATTTGCAGGTCAGCGCCCGGGTGCCGTTCATACCCACCAGCCAGTCCGCCTCCGCCCTGGCCGCAGCTGCCCGGTACAGATTGTCATAATCATGCCCATTTCTCAACTGCGCGAAGCCTTGTGAGATGGCTTTATCCGTGACAGATGAAATCCAGAGCCTGCGAATCGGCTTTTTGCATTCCGCCTTCTCCAAAATCCACCGGGCTACCAGCTCTCCCTCCCGGCCTGCATCTGTGGCAATGATAATGTCTTTGATATCCTTCCGGTACAACTGCGCCTTCACCTTACGAAACTGAGCTGAGGTCTGACGAATCACTACCAGCTTCATTTTTTCCGGCATCATGGGAAGAGATCCCATCTCCCATTTTGCATATTTTCCATCGTATTCTTCCGGATCTGCCAATGTCACCAGGTGCCCCAGCGCCCAGGTAACCACATACTCTCTTCCTTCCAGGAAGCCTTCCCCCTGTTTCTGACAATGAAGCACCCTGGCAATATCTCTTGCTACCGACGGTTTTTCCGCCAACACTAACGATTTCATACGGTCTCCCTGCTTCCTGTTATTCAAAATTTCGATCCAGCCGTTTGGGCAGACCGCTTCCAAGGCGTACACTCTCATCCAATGCCTGAATCATCACCAGCGCAATCCCAACTGCCTCATTAAACCGCCGCATCAGTTCCTCATTGGTCACCCGGCATCCCGGATGATCCTTTCTCTGAATCATCAGCCCCTTCATCCGGTCAAACTTTCCCGTCAGGCGCATCACGCCATTGATCATGGACTGCTTCACAATACCAGGCGCCCAGAACAGCCGCCGCACCATCCGCATATACTTCAGGGCGCTTCTCACCTGCTTGGGAGGCACCTTGTTATAGAAAGGAGACACTGCTGCTGCAGTCCCCCAGTCCGTAGGCACCAGCCGGTGCTGAGGATAGGTAAGATCGTTCTTTCCATCCATACGCATCAGCATTTTCTCAAATTCCTCCTCTATCTCCAGATGCTGGATTCCTGTCTTTTCGATCATCTCCGTCACATAAGGGTGACATTCACTGTCCAAAATAAAATGGCAGAGAAATCCCAGAAGATAGGCATATTCTCTGCTGGCTGTCCCTTTTTTTCTCACTACCTTTACCCCATGACGGAAAAAAGGCATGGCCGAAACCTTGTGAAGATGGAACCCATACTGATTGACTCTGTTTTTGTTCCAGGGACGGTAAAAGAAAAAGATATCCGGTCCCTGAAGTCCGGTCTGAAAAGCAGCGTAATTGCGGGACACCACCTGTTCCAGTTCTCCCTCCAACTGCTTTGCCACGATTTTTCCAAACCGGGTATGCGCATAAATAGCCGGCATAACTGCATTCCTCCTATTTCTTCACTTTTTATCATAGTATGATTGCACTGCGATCACTTTATTCCTCCGGCGCCTTTGCTTCGTTGCTCCGGGCCGGCATCACAACGGTACCTGTATATAAGGGATATTATAGCATATTTTTCTATCCCGGTGAAAAAAAGATAACGCCGCAGCAAAATCCTGAGGAGCATTTTTATTTTATAGAAGGAATTTCCTATAAAAGAAGTCTGCGAGCAGACTTCTCCGCCTGCGGAGCATTTTTGTTTCATAGGAAGGAATTTCCTAATGAAACAAAAGAACTGCCGCCTTACGATTCTTTGATCGTAAAAGCAGCAGCCTCCATTTCTCCTATTTTTTCTTAAAACTTTCATATCGGAAACACAATCTCCTCTGTTTTTACAGTTTATGTTTCCCGGTGATGGAAAAAATCACCCACTCTGCGATATTGGTAGCATGATCTCCGATTCGCTCAAAATACTTGGCTGCCATCAAAAGATCCGCCGCCTGCTCTCCGTTGTCTGCATTCTGATGGATCAGATCGATCAGCTCCTTCTTCACCTTTACAAACAGCTCATCCACCACATCATCCCGGGCAATCACTTCCCTAGCCTGCTCCTGATTCTTGTTCACATAGGCTTCCAGGCTGCTGATGAGCATGATCATGGTCTCCTTTGCCATCTGGTCAATGTGCTCCAGCTTTTTCATATAAGGCTGTCCTGCCATAATAATGGCCAGCTCTGAGATATCCACCGCGTGATCCCCGATTCTCTCCATATCCGTAATCATTTTCAGCGCTGCGGAGATCACCCGCAGATCCTTTGCCACCGGCTGCTGCTGCAGCAGCATTCTCAGACAGAGATTCTCTATCTGCTTTTCCTGACGGTCAATAGCGTCATCGCTGTCCATCGCCTTCCTGGCCTTTTTTACATCCTGATGGATCAAAGCTTCCACAGCGGTCTCTATAGACTGTTCGATCATGGATCCCATATTAATGATTTCTTTATTCAGCTCCTCCAGCTGCTGGTCAAACCGGTTGCGCATATCAGCCAAACCTCCCTGTAATATAATCTTCTGTCCGCTTGTCCTTTGGCATGGAGAACAGTTCCTCCGTATTTCCGGATTCCACCACTTCTCCCAGCAGGAAAAATACCGTCTCATCGGAGATTCGCACTGCCTGCTGCATATTGTGAGTCACCATCACTATGGTATACTGCTTTTTCAGCTCCAGTGCCAGGTCTTCGATCTTGGAAGTGGAGATGGGATCCAGGGCGGAGGTAGGCTCGTCCATTAAAAGCACCTCCGGTTGTACGGCCAGAGCCCTTGCGATGCAAAGTCTCTGCTGCTGTCCGCCGGAAAGTCCCAGGGCGCTCTTTTTCAGCCTGTCCTTTAATTCTTCCCAGATTGCCGCATCCCTCAGAGATTTCTCCACGATCTCATCCAGCTTCGCTTTAGAACGAACCCCATGGGTTCTTGGCCCATAGGCAACATTGTCATACACACTCATTGGAAAGGGATTGGGCTTCTGAAATACCATGCCCACCCGCTTCCGCAGCAGATTCACATCCATATCCCGATAAATATCCCGACCGTCTAAAAGCACCTGGCCGGTGATCTTGCAGCCCTCCACCAGATCGTTCATCCGGTTCAGCGATTTTAACAGGGTGGATTTTCCACAGCCGGAAGGGCCGATAAAGGCAGTTATTTTTTTCTCCGGAATCTCCATATTCACACTTTTTAAGGCATGGAAGCTTCCGTAATACAAATCTAAATTTTTGATAGATATTTTGCTCATATTCAATCCTTTTCCTCTAGCTTTTTGCACTTCTGTCTTTGGCTGCCTTTTCCATACCGCAGCCCCATTTTTCTGGTATTGGACGCTTCTGTCTTTAGCTGCCCTTATACCTTTGCCACCTTTTTGGCCAGTTTGGCGGAAAGCCAGTTAATGAGAATCACCACGGCCAGCAGCACCACGGCTGTGGCGTAAGCCTGATTCACATGCAGCCCTTCATTGGACAAATTATACATATGTACGGCCAGAGTTCTGGTGGAGGAAAACACATTTTCCGGTACCTTTGCCACAGATCCTGCCGTATAAATCAGAGCGGCCGTCTCCCCCACGATCCTGCCGATGGCCAGGATCACACCGGAGAGGATCCCGGGAACTGCGGAGGGAAGCACAATACGAAACACCGTCCGCAGCTTTCCGGCTCCCAATCCGAAACTGCCCTCCCGAAAAGAATCCGGCACAGACATCAGCGCCTCCTCCGTAGTCCTCAAAATAGTGGGCAGGATCATAATGGACAGGGTAAAGGATCCTGCCAGCAGGGAGAAGCCCCAGTGAAGAGCAGATACGAAAAATAACATACCAAACAGACCGTACACAATGGATGGAATCCCGGTAAGGGTTTCTGCGGTGATCCGAATCACCTTTACCAGCTTATTTCCCTTGTTGGCATACTCCACCAGATACACAGCTGCAAAAATGCCAAAGGGTACCGCAATGATCAGAGCCAGGAAGGCCATCAATACGGTATTGATGATAGACGGGACTACCGAACAATTATCAGAGGTATACTCCCAGGCAAACAGATCCGGCGTCAGATAAGGAATCCCTTTTATCAAGATGTAGCCCACCAGGAATACCAGTACCGCTGCCGTAATCAGAGCCGATAAAGATACCAGTATTAAAAGCACCAGAGAACCCGGAGTACGCTTGTAGGATTTCAGCCGTTCCCGAAAACTTACCCGATTGATTCCCACAATGTTTTCTGCCGGATCCCTCTCCGGACGAATGTCCGGCGTAAGATTCACATTGATTGCAGTGGTTGCATTTCCGTTCATAGTCTACGCCCTTTCCCCGCGCATTTTCACAATGGAAAACAGCAGATTAATCAAAAGAATAAATACAAACAGCACCACGCCGGTGGCAATCAGCGCTTCCCGGTGAAGGTCTGTGGCATATCCCATCTCCATCACAATGTTGGCAGTCAAAGTGCGGACTCCCTTTAAAATGCTGTCCGGAAGCCTGGGCTGGTTGCCCGCCACCATAATAACTGCCATAGTCTCCCCAATGGCCCGGCCCACGCCCAGAATCACCCCGGCCATAATGCCGGATTTTGCAGCCGGAAGCATGGCAGAAAAAACACTGCGCTCATGAGTGGCTCCCAAGGCCAGGGAACCCTCATAGTAGCTCTCCGGCACTGCCCGAATGGCTGCTTCGGACACACTGATAATGGTAGGCAGAATCATCATACCCAGAAGGAGCGATGCAGTCAGAATGCTGTTTCCCTTGCCTCCGATGCAGTCCCGGACAAAGGGGACAATGATCACAATCCCAAAAAAGCCGTACACAACAGAGGGAATGCCTGCCAGCAGATCCACCATAGGCTTAAAGATCTTATAGAGCTTTTCCGGACAAAACTTTGCCAGAAAAACTGCAGTGAGGAAGCCAATGGGCACTCCCACCAGAATTGCCCCGGCAGTGACGTAAATACTTCCCACGATCATGGGAAAGATCCCATAGATGTTGTTTCCCGGCTTCCATTTTAATCCAAAAAGAAATTTCACCGGGCCGATTTCCATAATTGCCGGAACTCCATTTCCAAACAGGAAAATACAAATCAGCGCCACTGCCAGAATGGATACGCAGGCTGCTGCCAAAAAAACATATTTCATAATGTTTTCCCGATATTTTTTCCAGAAATCTATAACTGCCATTTACTTCCATTTCCTCCCAAGAGAAAGCGCTGCAAAAGGAAGAAGCCTGTCGGTTTCCTGCCTTCTTGTTTTGCAGCGCTCCATCTGATGTTCTGGAATTGCAGCCCTTGTCATTCCGCTTCGGCTGCGTCCGTCCAGACTTTCCAGTTCCGGGATCTCCTGTCGTTTCTTCCAGAAATCCCAAGTTTCTTTCCTGCGGATTACTCAGCCAGTTCTTCCCAGGTGGTTACTTCCCCAGTGTAAACTGCCAGTACCTGCTCAGAGGTAAGAGCCTCTGTGGGGTTGTCATTGTTCACGATCACGGCGATACCGTCATCTGCAATCTTTGTAGCCACTGCCCCTGCTTCTGTCTCTGTATCCTTCAGCTCTCTGGATGCCATGCCAATGGTGTAGGTGCCGTCCAGGGCAGAGGTAACGCCTGTGGTGCTGTCCGTACTCTGGACTTCCACCTCCGCATTGGGGTTTAACTTGGCATAAGCCTCTGCCAGTTTTTCCATAACCGGATATACGGAAGAGGAACCGCCTACCACAATCTTGCCCTCAGAACCGTCGGAAGTGAATGCCTCTCCTCCATCCAGTGCAATGTAGCCGCTCTCATTTACCACAGCCTGACCGTCAGCGCTGAGGATGAAATTGATAAAATCCTGATCCGCTGCACTCACCTCAGCCCCGGTTACAATGTTAAAAGGTCTTACAATGCCATAGCTTCCGTCCTTTACAGTCTCCACAGAGGGGGCTGCACCGTCGATTTCTACTGCCTTGATGGTTTCATCCAGAGAACCCAGGGAAATATATCCAATGGCATATTCATCGTTTGCTACGGAAGTCATCATAACAGAAGTGCTGTTGGTCACTGCAGCTTCCTCCGTGGTCATATCCACTTTATTTCCCTCTGCATCCTTCTGCTCGATTCCAAACAATTCTACAAAAGCGCCTCTGGTTCCGGATCCGTCCTCTCTGGACATTACAGAAATCTCTGTGGACGCGTCAAAGTCTGCTGCCATTGCAGTCATACCGGTACAAGCTGCTGTAAAAGCCATAGCCATCATTACATTCACAAATTTTTTCATCATCTTATTCTCCTCTTCTTTCCGCCGTCTTCCATACGGCTGCTCTCACCTGGGCGTTTTACAAAATACTGTTTTGAACTGTATTTCGCAGCACCCTGCTTTGTAATCCATCTGGCCCGCCGGATCTTACTCCGGTTCCGAACCACAGTTACAACAATAAAACCTCCGGGTAAAGTCCAAAACCACTGTTTTGTAAAATCTAAGAAAAAAACAGGTCATATTTTTGCAGAAATGTAAAGCCGTGTAAAGTACAGGAAGTATCAAAAGTGGAAAATACGAAAGTTTCAGAGCTAGAAAATAGAACATACCGGAGATTGCAAAAAGGGAATGGGAAGAAAACTTAAAAACAGATTGACAGAATCCAAAATATCCTGTATCCTGATTTTCGTTCATCTTTTTAACTGTTCATTTTTTTAACTATTTATTTTTTTAACTATTTATTTTGTGAACCACTCAAAAGATGAATGCCAGCACTTTCTATGACCCTTTTTCAATCCGATCCGCGGAAACCGGGCCATGATCTGTTGGAAGCAGCTTCTATACATTTACTTACTACTATTTTTACAGGAGGATTTACCAAATGAAGCAAGATGTGAATGAAAAACCGAATGAGAATGGAGCAAATAAAACAAAAAACAGTTCCGTCGCTTCAAAAAAGAAAAAAAAGATACTCCCCATCTGCCTTTTGACTCTGCTGGCAGTGGTTGCACTGGGGGCTGGCGGCATCTTCGGCCTGTGGCACAATGAAATTTTATCCGCTGCTTCCATCAAGCAGCTAAGCGCCTCCAACGATGCGCATCAGGACGGCGCCGTCTACCAGATGAAGGTGTCCGGGGACTACTATTTTGATGATTTCCTGGCTCAGGGTGGAGCCTCCAATGATGCAGAACTCATTGATTTTGTCACCAAACACATTACCAAAGGGCTCATCGACGTATCCATCAGCGAGAGCGACATTGCCTGCTCTTCCTTTACCGGGGCTACCTCGGAAGGCCATCGGCTGTTTGCCAGAAATTATGATTTTAAGCAGACTAACACCTGCATCGTGTTCACCAAGCCCGGAAAGGGGCGCCACGCCTCCGTCTCCACGGCGGATCTTCAGTTTATCGGCATTGACAAAGAAAAGGGTGTCAGCAGCCTGATGGATCGGATAAAAGCCCTGGCAGCCACCTATGCTCCCTTAGACGGCATGAACGACGCAGGCGTAAGCTGCGGTATTTACATGACTTATCAGGGGGGAGAGGAAACTGTTCCCACAGATCAGAACACCGACAAACCGGATCTTACCTCCACCACTATGCTTCGCATGGTTCTGGATTATGCAGACAGCGTAGAGGAAGCCGTGGAAATGATCTCCCAGTATGACCTCCATGATTCCGCCGGAACCTCCTACCACTATATGATCGCAGATTCCACTGGGAAGAGCGCCATCCTGGAGTGGGTCAATGAGACTGACAAAAAAGACAATGACGGAGGCAAACGAAAACTGGTAGTCACCTACAACGACAGCGATCCTGCCATGGCTTCCAAAGAGTATCAGTGCGTTACCAATTTCATTGTAAATCCCGGCTACTATAAATCCGATGAGGAGAAGGCCGGGCTTGACCGCTATGAACTGCTCCACAGCCAGCTTCAGAAAAAAGAAGGGATCTTCACAGACAAGGAGGACGCTATGGGACTGCTGGCCCAGGTAGGGCGCCGGAACTGGAACAACGACGATAGCAACGGCTGCACCGTACACAGCGTAGTCTATGACCTCACAGACCGGACCATCCTCTGGACCGGAAACGAACATTATGGGGAAGAAGGGTATGTATACGAATTTCAGCTGTAGGTTTTGTCCCCACAGCCCCATAAACCAGATGCGCTCTCCAAAGATTTCTGTCAATGCGGCAAAAAGCCGCATTGACAGAAATCTTCACCAAGCCCACACACAGCAGTCCAAGCAGCACAACGGTATCCGTGATCAAAAGAATTTCTATCCGTCTCACGATCCCGTACACAAAAAGGATCGTAAAAATTCCTCCGCCTCTTTGACTGTCGTACTTTGCCTCCCACGGCCTCACGCTCCTTCCGGGCAGAACTTTCCCCTTTCGTGAAGCCCTTTTCTTTCTTTACTGCCTTAATCATACAGTATAAACCTGGTTTACAGTCAAGGATTTTCGGTTCTCTGCTTTTTTCGCTCCAGCACCGTCGCCCCTTCCACCAGAGCAGTCTTAATCACATGATGGCAGTTTTCTTCACAGCCATGATCTGCGGCACTGCCGGGACGGATCTTGTTCATCAGACAGTCCAGGGCGGTAATGGACATCTGCGCCTTATAAGAGCTGATCGTGGTAAGCTGGAAAGGAATGGCCATTCTGGACTGAATGTGGTCAAAACCAATCAGGGAATAGTCTCCTGGAACCTTATAGCCATGACGTTCCAGCCAGGTCCAGGCCTCCCAGGCCACGCTGTCACTAAATGCAAAAATCGCCGTAAATTCTGTTTTCTCTTCCATCACCTCTTCCATCACCTGGAAAACATTGCTGGAAGCTACAGAAATTTCCCGAACCAGCTTTTCGTCCACCGGAATCCCCCGCTCCTTATGAGCCTGTACATACCCCTCATACCGCTCACGTGAACTGGAAATATAAGAAGGCCCCTTCAAAAACAGGATACGCTCATGTCCCCGATCCAGCAAATAGGAAGCTGCCAGATAACCTCCGTACACGTCATCACACACCACATAGCTGGCATCCATTCCCTCACTGCGCCGTCCGATCTGGATAAACGGCACCCCGGAAGCCATCAGAAATTTGATATTATCCGGCTTCTCCTGACAGGGGCAGATGATAATTCCATCCACACTCTTATTGATGGCTGTCTTAATCGCCTTTAACTCATCCTCACTGTTCTCGTTGGTATTGAGCAAAATAGCGCTGTAGCCGTCTTTTCTGGCGTGATTTTCGATTTCTTTTGTCATAATAGCAAAATGAGGATTGGAAATATCCCCCAAAATTACCGCGATAGTATTGGTATATCCTAAGCGCAGAGAAGAGGCAATGGTATTATTGATATAACCCATCTCATTGGCCGCCTTCTTAATTTTTTCCACCGTCTCCAGTGAAATGTCATCCTTTCCCCGAAGGGCTCTGGAAACCGTATTGATACTATAGCCTGTTTTAGCTGCCAAATCTTTCAGCGTCACGGCTTTTTTCTGTGGTTGGCGTCTCATCCTGCCACCTCCTTCTCTTCCTAATTAATACGTTAATTTGAAATGCAATATTTGTCAACCTTTTTCCAGGCTTTCCCGATTAATACTAATAATAACTGAATATAAAAAGATGATGGAACTCCTGAAGAACATTACAAAAAAGTTTTTTCATGAAACAAAAAGAACTGCTGTAAAATACAGTCTGCGGTATCTTTCCCAATAATTTTCTCCGAAAATCAAAATCTTTTTCAAAGAAAACGTATCAAAAGTCCGCCAGAAGCCGTATTTTTCAGCAGCCTCTTTCCAGTGTATTAACTGGCTATTTCTCCCCTAAACCACCAATTCCATTCTCTGGATAATATGATCCTGGTATTCCTTGTCAAGCTCCACAAAATAACCGCTCCAGCCCCAGACCCGTACGATCAGATTTCTGTATTTCTCCGGATGTTTCTGGGCATCCAGCATGGTATCCCGGTTCACTGCATTCAGCTGAAGCTGATGACCGCCCAGATCCATAAAGGATTTTACCAAAAGCGCCACCTTCCGGATGCTCTCTTCTGTACGGAACACCGTATCATGGAGCTCCAATGTCAGCGGCCCTCCATTTACCACCCGTTTCAAATCCGGTTTTGCAAAGGACTGAATAATGGAAACCGGACCCTTGCATCTGGAAAACAGGCTGGGAGAATAGTTGGCCGCGATTCCCTCCCCTGCCATTCTTCCGTCCGGAGTGGCAGGCATATCCTTGGAATGCCAGATATAATACATGGCAGAGCCTGTTCCTGCCCGGTAAATGCCGCCCCGCTCATTGGTCTTACCCTTTAAGGAATCTGCAAAATCATTGAGCAGTCCTGCTGCAATACTGTCCACATAGTCATTGTTATTTCCCATCTTGGGGGTATCGTAGCGCAGCTTATTTTCCAAAAGCTCATGTCCCTCAAAATTGTGCTTCAGCGCATCGATCATTTCCTCCGGAGTCACGCTCTTCTCTTCGTAGATATATTTCTTAATGGCTGCCAGAGAATCCGCCGCAGTGGCAATTCCCGTTCCGTGGAAACCAAAATTGTTGTATTTGCCTCCCAGAGAAATGTCCGGGATCCGGCTGCTGGAAGGCTTGGTCATCAAAGACACAAAGGGCGCCGGGAATACATAGAGATTCTTAATCCTTCCGCACAGCCCGTCTACCTGATCCTGAATATTCTGCTTCACTGCTCCTAAGAAGGTTTCATAATCTCCGGCGGTTTCCAGCTTGTCAAACACTGCGTCCTCCACAGCCTTCGTAAAGCTAACTGCCTCAATATTGGGAATGTCCATGGCAACACCCGGAATGATAAATTCCCAGCAAGCCGCCATCACATAATTATAAGCATCCTCTTTTTCGTAACCCAACTCCATCAGGCCCGGAATCACTACATCATCATTGGAATACTGAGGGAATCCCAGTCCCTGCTTTGTAAGCTCTGTTCCCAGCACATACGTATCCAATGGAGTATCCTTATGTACTCTGAGATTGATCTTGGGATCGATGAGCTTTAAATTCAGGCTGGCGAGAAGGCAGAGCCTGGAAAGCTCGTTATAGCTGTCTGTTCCGTCAGGATTTAATCCTCCCAGCACCATACTCTGGCCATTATCTCCCTGCTGCATTCCAGGATACAGATCGCTGTCCCGGTTAAAGGTCAGGAAAAATTCCTCCAGAAGCTCCAGCACACTGTCCTCATCATAAATCCCCTGATCCAGATCTCTCTTAAAATAAGGATACATATACTGGTCAAAACGTCCCACTGTATTGTGGTAATTTCTTCCGCACCACATCGTATAATGAAGGATTCGAAACATCTGCAGCGCCTCTAAGAAGGTCTCCGGAGCGTTGGCCGGCACCTTCTTTAAGGTCTCAGCCACCAGGGTATTTCCCTCTTTCTCTGCCAGAGCCTGATACCGATCTGCCAGATTCTGCACTGCCTCCAAAATCTGGATCTGACATCTGAGATAATGAGCCTTCTCTGCCTCACCGGCAGTCTCCAGCTTTTCGGCCTCATCTGCCAGCTCTTCCCGCTTCTTGGTCAGTCCGGTGTGGAGAAGCAGGGTGTAATCTACATTAATGTTGCACACGTCTCCCTTTTCGTGGATCCAGTGTTCTGCCTTTAACTGCTCCATCTCCTCCTCTGTAAAGATCTCCGGAATCTCTGATACGGTTCTGGTAAAAACGATCCGCTCTCCGGGGAACAGTACCGGTTCTTCCTTCTTAAGCACCCACAGAAGCCGCCTGGTGGCACGATCCACATCACCAACGCCCTCGCTGGCAAACTGTTTTGCCAGCTCATACACATCTCCGGCAGGCTTCCGCACTGCCTTCTGCTGCTTTTCCTCTACGAAAAATTTCCGCATTGCCTGAATTTTGTCTGTCATAATATCTCGCTCCTTATTCCATATTCTTGAAAAATGTCCTTGGAAATCCATACTTTTTTTTCTGTATCAAAAATCGGCTCATAGGATTTTCCTACCATAGTATATTTGGCTCCCGCTGTTTTATGGTAGGGCAGCAGCTCCACCTTCTGAAGCATCGGCGCTCCCGCAATCCACTCCGCCGTTTTTCTGAAATTCTCTTCATTATCATTCACTCCGGGAATCACCGGGATTCGAATGACAAAAGGCTTATCCCCTCTGCAAAGCCGCTTGGCGTTCTCTAAAATCTGCTGATTGCTGACTCCCGTATATTTTTTATGCTTCTCCGGGTCAAACAGCTTCAGATCCATCATCACATAGTCCAGGCGATCCACCACCTCCTGGAATATCTCACCCTTACAATATCCTGAGGTCTCTATGGCCTTGTGAAGATCCGGAAGCCGATCCAGCACCTCCATCAGGAAGGATGCCTGCATCAACGGCTCTCCTCCGGAAAATGTAACTCCGCCCCCATATCTGGCGTAGTAATCGCTGTTCATACGGATCCTGCGCTCCAACTCCTCCGGCGTCATCTCCTCCCCTGCAATGGTTCTCAAATGCAAGGGGCACACTGGAATACATTTTCCGCAGGCTACGCACTGTGCCGGATCGCAGCCGTAGTCGCAAACCTGGGCGCATTTCCCGCAGTGCTGGCAGGAGGCCTTGCTGACCATGAGCTGAGGGCATTTGGAAAGACCCTCAGGGTTATGGCACCAGTTGCACCGCAAGGGACAGCCCTTTAAAAATACAGTCTGCCTGGGCCCCGGCCCATCATAAACTGCAAACTCCTTGATATCAAATACTACTCCCGTTGTCACACCATCTCATCCTCCATTCCGCCTGTTCTGTTTCTCCGTATCCCGTCTCCCATACCTCCGCAGCTTTAAGAGCTGTTCTGCTTCTTCCTTCACGATATAGAATCGTTTTCCCGGCAATTACATTATCGTTAACATTATCGTTAATGTAATCATAGTAGAAGCATCCTAAAAAGTCAAATAGTTTTTCTCCTGGATTGGTGATTTTGTTAGAATTATACAAATAGAACGGAATATTTTTGGGCGATTTTCAGACTGCTTGTTTGTAAAACCGGAAAAAGCCTCTGCAAAGACTGCCGCAGCATAAACGCACAGACTTCGCAGAGGCTTTATTTTTTTATTCTTCCGCAGCCAGAATGGCTTCTCCTTTCAGAGTTCGTTTTTATCCAAAAGGCAGTGCGCCTTTTCCCAGTCTCTATTTTGCCAGAAGCACCTGAGTCTCCCAGGCTTCCAGCCTGCCGGACACACTGGTTTTCATATTCCCAAAAACTTTCCAACTTTTGGAAAATCCCTTCGGAATCTGATATTCCGCCGGAGTATCCGACATATTACAGAGGATCAGATAACGCTCTTTTTCATCTTCCCTGCTGTAGGCAAAGATCTGGGAATGATCCCACAACTGTTTGTGAAACTCTCCATAGGTCAGCGCATGGCTGGAGGTTTTCAGTCGAATTAGCTCCCTATAAAAATGAAGAATAGAATCCGGATCCTCATAGGCCTTTCTTACATTGATGGTCTTATAATTGGGATTCACCATAATCCAGGGCTTGCTCTCAGAAAATCCTGCACCTGGCTGATCTGACCACTGCATGGGCGTTCTTGCATTGTCCCTGCCTTTTTTCAAAACACTGGCCCAGGCCTCCTGCCATACCCCATTTTTTCTGGCAGTTTCCAGAAAATTCAGGCTTTCCACGTCCATCAGCTGGCTCTCCTCCTGAAACTCCACATTCGTCATGCCGATCTCTTCCCCCTGATAAATATAACTGGTGCCTTTCAGCAGGTGCATCGCTGCTCCCAGCATTTTTGCAGAACGGACTCTAAATTCTTCCGTCTTAACGCTTCCAAAACGGGACACTGCCCTTGGCTGGTCGTGATTGCTCCAAAACAGGGTATTCCAGCTCAAATTTTGATTCCACTCTTCCACAATCTCTTTCAGCCTTTTTAAGGAAAACGGAATCACATCCCACTTATCTTTTCCCCCGTCGATGTCCATCAGGTCAAACTGAAAGATCTGATCTAACTCTCTTCCATCACAGATCAGTTCCCCTGCTTCCCTGGAACTCACGCAGGTTCCCTCTCCCACGCACATACAATCCCGCCCGTCAAAGCAGCGTTCCCGCATTTCCCGCAGATACTCATGGAGCTTGGGCTGAGCGGTAAAATAATTTCCTCCAAAGGAATATCCGTCAAAATTAGGAGCCTCCTTGCTGTCCGGGAAAGCCGGATCCTTTGCATACAACGTCACCACGTCCATGCGGAAACCGTCCACTCCCAAATCCAGCCAGCGATTGATCATTCCGTAAACAGCTTCCCTCATTCCGGGATTCTCCCAATTTAAATCCGGCTGATGCTGAGAAAACAAATGCAAATACCACTGTTTGGTCACCGGCTCATAGCTCCAGGCAGAAGGGGTAAAAAACGATGACCAGTTATTGGGCGGAATATCCGACTCCCCATCTCTCCAGATATAATAATCCCGGTAAGGATTTTCCTTGGACTTTCTCGCCTCAAGGAACCACATATGCTCATCAGAAGTATGATTCACAACCAGATCCATAATCAGCCGCATTTCCCGCTTGTGGAGCTCTTCCAAAAGCTCCAGAAAGTCCTCCATCGTGCCAAACTCCTGCATGATCTTCTCATAATCTCGGATATCGTATCCCATATCAACATTGGGTGAATCATACACCGGACAAATCCACACCGCACCAATTCCAAGCCACTTTAAATAATCCAGTTTTTCTATGATCCCTTTAAGATCTCCAATTCCATCTCCATTGAAATCCCGAAAACTTCTGGGATAAATCTGATAGACTGCTGTTTCTTCCCACCATTTTCCCATGCTTTCTGCCCCTCTCTTCCTTCCTAATACTATTTCTGCAGTTCTAAAACCACTGTGCTGCACCGGTATACCGGCACTTTCAGGGAAACCATCATTCCCTGTTCCGCCTTCACCCACTGATACTGGGCCACCTGGAGATCCCCTCCTTCCCGGTCAGGAGAGGCAAACCATACTGCCTTTGGAGCTTTTAGGGTCTGAATCCGAATATGAACCTGCTCCTCCTTTTCGGGAGTCTGCTTTCCCTCATTCCAGAGATCGTCGTTCTGTTTTAAGTTTAAAATAGAAATCACTTTTTTATCTTTGTTCTCCCGGATATAATACCACAAAGTCCCTGGCTCACCGTCTGCGCTGCCTTTTGGCTCCATAATATACTCCGGATTATCCCAACCCTGATGAGTCATGCTAACTGTTTTCAGAGTTTTGTCATAAAAGATCTCCCCGTACCGTACAAAGAAATCCTGATAAGCGCGGATTTTGCTCAGCTGTTCCTCTGACAATCTGGTATAATCCCCATAGTATCCCTGCGTGATCACTGCGTTTTCTTCACCGAAAAACAACTGAGTGGCCCCTGTCATGGCGATCACATAGGATAAAAACAGCTGACTCTCCAAAGCCCTTTGGGGAGTATCCGTCCGGAAAGGTGCAGGATAAGCCGCCAGGATTACCGTTTTCCCGCTAAGGGAAGCATCTTCAATCAGGCGTACCAGATGATGATACCGATAATTGGGTGGCCATACTTCAATATACACTGCCTCCTGATCTGCCGTCATCGTGGTCTGATAGGGCCAGCCCCCCACATTATTAAAAATCAGCATGGGAGAGGGATGCACCTCCTGAAGTTTTTTCTTAACATCTCCAATCAGATCCGGGAAGGTTTCCTCCAGATACACCATTTTTCCCTGAGCGTCCAGCGCAGTTTTGGGGGTTCCGTAGGTATCCATGTGGATCCCGTCAAAGCCCACCTCTTTTACCGATGCCTGATACTGCTCAATAATATGGTCGTGCCAGGAACACTCCCTAGAGGGATTCATCAGATAAAAGGTATCAATAAAGCACAGCGGACTTCCGCTTCCGTCATACAGACTCTCATCGGAATGCTGCCGCTGATACTCTTTCGAAGCAGCATAAATGGCTCCATAACCCATAGCTTTCATTCCATGGCTGTGACAGGCTTCGATCTTCTCCTTCACCACCGGCAGGCTATTTTTCTTCCCCATCATATCCGTATACTCCGCCTCCAAGGGAACCAGGTGATCGTGATGCCAGGACCAGTCATAAAATTGTACGGTATTAATATGCATTTTTGCCATACATTCTACATCTTCGCAGCCTGCATCTTTTTGAGCAAAATCGCTGAGAAAGCCATAACGGATAATTTCTCCCGGCTCCCGTACCTCAAAAGCGGTACGACAGGAAGCTAACAGCTCCTCTCCCTGATAAAAATCTGCCTCAACTCCATATCCACCGATCTTAAAAACCGTCTCATTCAGCCCTGCTCTTTGACGGCCCTGAGAAAGGGGATATCTCTTCTTGACAACTGAGCCATCTAAAGCAGTCACTCGGATCTCTGCCAAGGATGCCTCCCCCGAATTTTCTATATAAAATGCTGCGGTATCTCCGGGGCAAAACTGCCCTTTTACTGGAAAAATATCGAATCTCATATCTTATCCTTTCCTTATCCTTTTAATGCTCCGTCTGCCAGACCATTGATAAACTGTTTCTGGAAAATCAGGAAAATAATCACCACCGGGATAATGGCAATCGTAGCTGTCGCCGCCATCAGATGCCATTTTGCTCCTGCAAATTGCTGGAAAAACACCGACAAGGCCTGAGGAATATTTTGTTTTGACCTGGACTGGAGGAAAAAAACTGCCTGCGCATAGTTATTCCAGATACCAAAGCCATTCAGGATTACAAAGGAGGCCGTTGCCGGCTTGATCACAGGGAAGATGACCTTCCAAAATACCGAGACTCCAGTGCAGCCGTCCAAAGCCGCTGCCTCGTCTAATTCCCTGGGCAGCGCACCGATAAACGTAGTATAAATAAAAACAGCTGAGGGCATCGCCAAGGTGGAACAAACCAGTATCATTCCCCACAGTGTATTTACTGCATGGATTTTTCTCATCATGGTATACAGCGGAACGGTATTAATAATTCCCGGAATCATCATGCAAGATAACAGCAAACCAAATACAAATTTATTGAATCTAGTTCGATATCTGGCAATCGCATAGCCTGCCAGTCCTCCCAGCACAATCGTCAAAAGCAAGGTACCCCCTGTAATAATTGCAGAGTTCAGCATAGCGCTTCCGATTTTTGACTGTTCCCAGGCATCTGCGAAATTCTGCCAGTAAAAATCCGGGACAAAAATATTTCCCTCATAAAACACCCTCTGAGGAGAGTTTAATGCCAAAACCAATAATACATAAAACGGAATGATGCATAAAATACAGATCAGCAAGATCAGCATCATCCGTACTATTTTCCATCCTTTTTTTTTCATGTGCCCCTACTCCTTCTCCCTGGTCAATCTCAAAGAAATCAAGACTGGTATCAGGATAATCAAAAACAGGATTAACGCTACCGCTGTAGAATATCCGGTTCTGCTTCCATAACACATACGCATGATATAAATACTCAAACTTTCTGTGGCATATCCCGGCCCACCCTCGGTAAGAGACATGATAATATCAAATACAGACAGAGAACCAATAATATTGGTCACTACATTGATCCGGATTGCCGGGAGCAGCAACGGAAGTGTTACCTTACGGAACAACTGCCAGGTATTCGCCCCGTCCATTCTGGCGGCCTCCAAAAGCTCTGCCGGTATGGACTGAAGCCCTGCCAGATAAATAATCATCGTCATTCCCGAAAACTGCCATACATTCACCAGAATCAGTACCGTCATGGCAGAACCATAAGAACTCATCCAGTTGCCCAGCAGATCCGGAAGCCCCAACTGCTCTAAAGCGTACACCAGATATCCCCGTCCCGGCTGAAGCAGGAAGTACCAGATATATCCCATAATTAAAGGGCTGATAATCGCCGGAAGATAGATGATCATTCTAGCAAGGCTCTTTCCTCGGAATTTTGTATTCATCAGCAACGCATAGCCTAGACCTACCAGGTTCAACAGCACTGCGCTTCCAATTGCAAACAGAAGGGTTGTCTTAATATCATTAATGGCACGTTTATCTCCAAAAAACTGAATAAAATTTCTCAGTCCCACAAAATGAGCCGTCCCCATTCCGTCCCAGTCTGTCAGACTCATTCCCACGCCTCGCAGCAACGGATAGACAAAAAAAGCGGAAAACAAAAGCAAGGCAGGTACTGACAAAAACTGCGTCATACATCTCTTTTTTCTTTGCATAATATCCCTCCAGGCAAAGTTTGAGCCCGAAGCCGTCAAACCTCTGGTTCTTCAAGCTTCAGGCTCCCGTTCAAAACTTATGAAGTAAATCCTGCATCCCATGCCTGCTCATAAGCAACTGCAAACTCTTCTGCTGTGTAGGTTCCTGCCAGCAGATCCTGTACCATACGGCCTGCATCATCACCGGAAAATCCAGCAGGCTTTTCATTAGTATAGCCGATATTTGCCGCAGTCTCTACCGCCTGATTCACACCCTCTACCACAGCCTCCGGCGCCCACTGCGCTTCCACATCTGTGAAAGCTGAGGGAGATCCCAGGCTCTCTGCATACCGCTTCTGGTTTTCAGGGCTGAATAAATACTCTAAGAATACCTTGGCTTCTTCTGTGTGTGCGGAGTCAGCGGTAATGCTGTAACCGGAGTCCTCTGCCACCAAGACCATGGGTTCTCCGTCCTCCATCATAGCCGGATATGGGGCAAATCCGATCTTGTCTGCCATATCCGGAGCCTTCTCCAGGATACCAGACAGGCACCACATTCCGTTACTGAACATTGCCGTCTCGCCGGATACAAATGCATCAATGCAGTTATCGCTGGTCGCTGTGAGTACATCTTCATTGATCAGTCCTTTTTCCTGCAGATCCAGCAGCCCTTGTGCGAACACTGCCATAGCTCCATCTGCTGCACCAAAGTTCAAGATGCTCTTATCATTTTCCAGCATTGCTTTCTTGGTTTCCATGGCTCCGTATTTTGCCTTAATATATCCGTGAGGAATAAACTCGATCAGATGTCCCAGGTGCCATGCTTCGCTTCCGAAGATAAACCAGGGATCCACTCCCTCTTTTTCTGCCTTGATCGTCTCCAAATTTTTCACAAACTCTTCCCAGGTCTCTGCCGGCTCAAGTCCCAGCTCCTCAAAGATCTCTTTATTATAGAAGAAACCTGCCATAGTCATATTGGTACAAATACGATACTGCTTTCCGCTGTTTACATCTGTACAGCTGTCCTTCATGGAAGGAATCAATCGATTCCAAACGCTGTCCATATCAGACAGATCCAGATACTTGCCCTGATCTACATATTGCTGCTCATAGGTTGTCACAATATCCGGCACTTCTCCGGAAGCAAATTTAATCTTAATAATATTGCTGGCGTCATTCTGATACTCTTGCTCCACAGTAATCCCGTTTTCCTGAGCATTAAACTCCTCGATGATCTCATCTAGCAGCTCTACGGTTTCTACCTTTCCTGTAAAAAAGGAGAGGTCTGCATTTTCTGCATTCGCTGTAAGGGCCGGGCCAAAACATCCTGCTGTAATTATTGCGCTCATACACAGTGCAATCGTCCCATTCATTCTTTTCTTCATGTGCTACATCCTCCATTTGTCTGTTCCCTTATTTTGCTGCAGCTTGTTAAGGTTTTTTGATAATTCTATTATACACAGCTTTCCCTCTTGGTGTATATTCCATAATTTTTGGATTTGAGTCCCATTTTTTTAGATGTTTTTTCTTCAGGATTGTCTTTTCTCACTGTTCCCCTTATAATCAATGTACAAATACGTTTTGTGGAAAGGATTGTTTCTATGGTTCATAAAATCAAACTGCTTCTTGGCGGAAATACCATTAAGCGCAGGCTGCTCCTCTTTATGTCCTGGCTGTTCATTCTGTCCTCCATTCTGATCGCTCTCATCAGCCATCTGCGTTTTACCTCCCAATACCAGCTGCAATCCGCTCAAAATACGCAGCAGCTTGTGGAACAGACGGCTTTGAATATTGAAAATTACCTAGATGAAGTAGCCAGGCTTTGTTTAAGCCCTTACTACAATACAGAAATCATGTCGCAGTTGGAGACGCTCCCCCAAAATCCTCAGGAAGCTCTCAGTAAAAAACGAAACATTGAGGATTACCTGGGGCAAGTGATGACCCAGCCCAGAAAAGATATCTTAAGGGTATCTATTCTCTCGGACGTGATTTATTCCAGCGGTCGCTCCGGCTATCAGGATATCCATGATACTTATCAGGAAGAATCCTGGTTTCAGTCTGCCTATTCCTCCCTGGATTACATCTATATTCCTGCGGAAGCCTCGGAAACAGATCCCTCCTACTCTGTATTCTCCATTGCCAAACAGCTGTGCAGCTTAGATAACAATAGCAATATTCTGGGAGTTATCCGGGTAGACGCCAATTACAATGGAATCAAAAAGGTATGCGACCGCATTACCGTTAGTCACGGCGGCGCTTTCTTTCTCATGGATTCTTGCGGGGATTTAATTTACAGCCACTCTGAACTTCTGCCAGGAATTGCCGCCAAAGATTTTCGAAGTGTTTTCCCTGAAAACGGTTTTTCCTCCGTCACCTTAGACGGCTCCTCCTACCTGCTGAACGCTCAAACCATTCCCACCATGGGCTGGACTCTTGTCTCTGTCAATCTTGTGTCAGAGCTGACAAAATCTGCCCATTCCACTCTGCTGTTTAATCTGCTACTGGCTCTTGGCATTGCCATTTTGGGAATCCTGCTGTCCCGCTACAGCATCGGAAAGCGCCTCCGCCCGCTCTATCAGACCGTGGAGGTAATGGAACAGGTGCAGGCCGGCAACCTGTCTATTCGTGCCAAAACCGTAGGTACAGACGAGATCGCATATTTAAACAAAGCCTTTAACCAGATGCTGGATCAGATCCAGCAAATGATCGCCCAGGAAAACGAACTGGCAAAACAGGTGTATGAAGCAAAATATTTGCAGAAAAAAGCGCAGTTTGATGCTCTCTATCATCAGATTCGGCCTCATTTTTTATTTAACACCTTAAATTCTCTTAGCCTGTTGATTAAATGCGGCTATTATCCAGAGGCCGTATCCGGTATTGAACAGCTGGCCACACTCCTTCGGGGAATGGTTAACTCCAACCGGGAAATTACATTAAATACAGAATTAAAGATTACGGAGAGCTATCTAAAACTGGAACAGCTGCGCCATGATGCCCTCCAATACCAAATCATTGTTCCCGACCCGCTGCCTGAGTATCATCTTCCCGCTCTAACCATACAGCCGCTGGTGGAAAATGCGTTGCTTCACGGTTTTCAGACCGCTCACCGCAGGAGTGAAATCCTAATCACAATTTTGCTTCAGGAGTCCTGCCTGAAAATTTCCGTGCAGGATAACGGAGATGGCATGTCTTCCGCCGCCCTGACTCAACTCCAGGAAAAACTAAACGATTACGAAGCCGACTCTCCTTTTAGCCAAAGCGGCATTGGACTCATAAATATTCAGAAACGGCTACAAATAAAATATAAAAATCAGGGAAAACTGGAAATTAGATCAAGGGAAGGAGCGGGCACCACTGTCACCCTCTCTCTTCCTCTAAACGATTAGGAGGAACCACAGATGTTAAAAGCACTCATCGTCGAAGATGAACCCTTAATGAGAGAATATCTTATGACAAATTTAAATCAGATTCACAAGCAATGGAGCACCTGTGCCTGCGCAAGAGACGGAGTGGAAGCCCTCGCCCTGCTCAAAACCCAGAGCTATGATCTGGTGATCTCAGATATCAAAATGCCAGAGATGGACGGAATTGAGCTGGCGTTGTACATCCGCCACAATTATCCGGATACTGACGTCATTCTTCTCACTGGATATGACGAATTTGAATACGCCAGGAGCGCCGTCCGCGCCGGAGTTTTCGATTATCTTTTAAAGCCCCTTCAGGATCTGGAACTCCACCAGGTACTTCAGCGTCTGGCTGAAAAACGCCTGGGGGTCTCTTCTGCTCCCGAAGACACCCCCAGTTCCCATTCCCTTTCCCCGGCAATTCCTTCCACTGTCGGGTTTCAAAATCCTAACCTTTCCGCTCCCTCTGAATCAGAAACAGAACCCTCCAATATTCTGATCGATCGGGTGCGGGATTATATTCAGCAACACTATGCCGAACCCCTCTCCCTAAACGAAATTGCTGACCGTATGCATATTAATCCCGCCTACCTAAGTAGCATTTTCAAATCAGAGCGTGGAGAATCCTACTCAAAATATATTCTCCGACTGCGAATGGAACGGGCGGCGCTGCTGCTTCGCACCCATACTGCGGGAAAAATCAGTGATATTGCAAAAGAGATCGGATACGTCTCCCCCAAGCATTTTGACGCTGTATTTAAGAAATATTATGGTATGACTCCCAAACGCTACCAAGAGCAGGCGCAAAGTAGGGGCAATACAAACTAACGCTAATACGGGAAATCTCTTTTCTCTTATGACAAGTCCTCTGATACCTCTAAATCCTGCGCGTTCTCCAGCCTCACTTCTTGAGCCGGCAGCTCCCTCAGTCCCCTGTCTTCTGTCGGCCCTTCCCTCCGTCTCCTGTCATTCTCGATCCACTCGTCCAGAGTCAGGGGCTGATAATCAGAAAACATACAGAAGCAGTTGATCATATGGCAGGGAATATTCTGCAGCCCCTCCTGGCCTTTAATCTCACGCCTGAATTCCCTGGTCAGTCTCTGGAACTGATCTACCAAAAGCTCATCAAAAGTATTGTGAACATGGCCGTAAAGCATATAGGTGCGGTCAGAACCGTCTTTCTTCTTCCGGTACTGGCCATTGTAGCAGACAATGGGATAATGGGAGAGGATCACCTTCCGCTTATTGTCATACAGCTCCGCGTATGGCTTGATCCAGCCAAAACGGCTCTCATCAAAGTGCTTATCCCCAATGTAGCGGTCATGATTTCCCTGGATGAGGAATAACTTTCCCTTCAGCTGCTCCACAATGGCATTGGTAGCCTTTCCCTTGCCCACAGACAGATCCCCAAGGATCACCACCTCGTCATTTTCTCTGACTTTCTGATTCCACTGCTGAATCATATAACGGTTCATTTCCTCCCCATCTGTAAACCCACGGCAGTCCATATGTTCATTTAATACCTGATGATAAAAATGCAGGTCAGAGATATAATACCGCATCCTGTACTCCTGTCTGACTTAGCTGAGGGGCGGGAAAGCTCTGCTCCTCAGCCCTCCAGCTAAGTGCTTATCTGTTATCTATTATTCTGCATATCTTCTTAAAATGCCCAGCATCACCTGTACTGCCGTATCCATACCCTCTGCGGTAATGTGCTCATAGGGGCCATGGTAAGCGTAACCGCCAGTTCCCAGATTGGGACAGGGCAGTCCGCGAAAGCTTAACTGAGCACCGTCTGTACCTCCCCGGATGGGATCCGTGTTGGGCTCCATACCCAATTCCCGAATCGCTGCCTTTGCGTGATCGACCAGATGCATACAGGGTTCAATCTTTTCAATCATATTCCGGTACTGCTCCTGGATCTTCAGAGTAACGGTGCCTTCGCCGTACTTTTCATTCAGAATCTTGGCAATATGCTTCAGGGTTTTCTCCCGTGCTTCAAAACTGGCTGCGCTGTGATCCCGGATAATGTACTGCAATTTAGCCTGCTCCACCGTTCCCTCCATCTCACAGAGATGGAAAAAGCCTTCATACAGATCTGTGTGAGCCGGGGTTTCCAAATTCGGCAGCATACTGTTGATCTCCATAGCCACCAGGGCTGCATTGACCATCTTATCCTTGGCTTCACCGGGATGAATGTTCATGCCTCGAATCTCAAATTCAGCTCCGCTGGCATTAAAATTTTCATACACGATCTCATTTTCGCACCCTCCGTCCGCCGTGTAGGCAAACTCTGCCCCCAGCCCCGGAATATCCAATTTTCCTGCGCCGCTTCCCACCTCTTCATCTGGTGTAAACGCAATGCACACCCTTCCATGAGCCATCGTTCCTTTCAGCAATTCCTCTGCAACGGTCATGATCTCTGCAACCCCCGCCTTGTCATCTGCTCCCAACAGCGTAGTTCCATCTGTGGTGATCAGAGTTCTTCCTTTCAGCTGCCTCAGATGAGGAAAAGTCTGAACAGAGAGCACTTTTCCGCTGTCTCCCAGAACCACATCTTCTCCATCATAGTTCTCATGAACCTGCGGATTGACATGTTCCCCGCAAAAATCCGGAGTGGTGTCCAAATGGGCAATCAGGCCAATGGCGGGCTTGTCCTCATATCCCGGTGTAGCCGGAATCCAACCGTATACATAGCAGTTCTCATCCACCTTAGCTCCCTGCACTCCAAGGGCCTGCATCTCCTCCACCAACACTCTTGCCAAATCAAACTGACGCTCTGTAGTCGGCGTAGCTGTACTGTTCTCATCGCTTGTAGTGTAAATCTTTACATAATTTAAAAGTCTTTCGTATGCTCTCATTCCAGTTCTCCTGTCTTTGTTTTTCTTATTTATTTTATCCTTGCTTTTTTGCTGCTTTCTCTGCTGCTTTTCTTATTCTTTTACTGATTGTTTTCCCATCATTTTCCCACTGTTTTGCTGGCAGCCTTACTTTTCTGTAATAGTTTTGCCATCCTTTTTCTTTGCCTTCAGCGTTTTCAGATACGCCTTCCGCTCCTGACTGATCCGATAGGATTCAACCGCCTTCTGAATGGACTTGTTCTGGATCCAGGGATCCAGTCTTCCGCTCTCTAACAGCGGCAAAGCTGTCTCATACTGTTTGATCAGGGCAAAACTAAAGTACCAGGCAATCGCCATATTGATATAATACTCTTTCCTGTGGAGGGAAGCAACCAGTTCCAGCATTTCCGGCTGAAATTCTTCATCCAGAAAAAACTGGAGCAGGGTAACCACCGCAAACCGCACCGTATACTCGCAGTCACTTCTCACCCATCTGCATATCCTCTCATACACATCCTCCAGATGCTTCCGGAAAATCTTAGGGCTGATAGTATCGCACACAGCCCAGTTGTCTACATAGGGCAGGAATCTTTCCACGTCCTCTATTACCTGTTCATAGTCTGCCTTCCTTGTCCCCAAAATAAACCCGTGAAGGCAATTTTCCTCCTGATAATAATGAGGCAATTCCTGAAAAAAAGCCTCCCACTGTCCGTTTGTTATCAGTTCTCTGGCAAGCTTCCGCAGAATAGGCGTCCTCACTCCGATGATACGCTCTTTTGCTACATTGGGGATCAATTTTGCGTTAAAATCCCGAAACCCCAGATCCTGATTACTGAATAAATATTCCCGAATTTTCTCCATACACGCTTCCTGCTTCTCCTAATTTTGTTTCTTTTCTCCCCTGCTGATCTCTTGCTGCTCCCCTTCTGCTCTGCCTGTTTCTTCTGTTTTCTATTCTCCCCCCTCGTCTTTTCTACTCCTGCCCCCGCCGTTTTCTGGCCTCCTCTGTAAGATCCTTTACCACTTCCCCCGCCATGATCAGCCCTGCCACAGAAGGCACAAAAGCGATGCTGGCAGGCACTCTTTGGCGCAGCACCGGAAGTTCCTGGGAGTACACCACCTTCAGTTTTTTTACTCCCCGGGCTTTCAATTCTCTGCGCATCACTTTTGCCAGAGGACACACGCTGGTCTTATAAATGTCCGCTACCTGAAAGCCGGCAGGATCCAGCTTATTTCCTGCCCCCATGCTGCTGATGACGGGCGCCCCCGCAGCCTGAGCCTTCATCACCAGCTCCACCTTGGCAGTCACGGTATCCACCGCATCCACCACATACGAGTATCCGGAAAAGTCAAACTGATCTGCCGTCTCCGGAAGAAAAAAACAGCAGTGTGTCTCCACCTGCGCATTCGGATTGATGGTCAGGATCCTTTGGCGCATGGCTTCCGTCTTATATTCCCCGATGGTCGCCACAGTGGCCACTGCCTGACGGTTTAAATTGCTCATGGCTACCCGGTCGCTGTCCACCAGCACAAAATGCCCCACGCCGCTTCTTGCCAGAGCCTCCGCCGCATGGCCGCCCACTCCTCCCAGTCCAAAAATGGCTACCGTTGCCTGTCTTAAGATTTCTACCGCCTCGTCTCCGATCAGAGCGCTGGTGCGGGAGAGAGCTTCCTTAGGATCGTAGGAGCCCCCAGCAGGGCTAGTATCTTCTGTCTTTTCCTGTTCCTGGTAAATCCGCTTCTCCTGAAACAACTTTTTTTCCTCTTCCTGCAAAAATTTCATTCTATTATTTCCTTTATCTCTTATTATAGTTTTATTCTGTGAGGCTATTCTTTCTCCAGCCTTCCTCCCTCTGCATAAGCAGCAAAATTCCCACAAACAGAGGCGCTGCAAAAATCAATGGCTCCACATATCTCATAGAAACCGCAATCGGCGTGGCTGCCATCAGTGTTGCCCACACCAAAAAGAGCGGCATATACACTGCCAGCTTTCTAAAGCCAAACTGCTTCCAACAGATCACCATGCTAAAGAACAAAAACCAAAAATACCAGGCGGAACTGATTGCTTTTTTAGGATTCACCACATTCTGAAAGGAAAATCCAAACCACTTCTGAAACAGATCTGTCTGTTCAATACCGCTTGTATTGGGCCATACATTATTTTGTATGTAGGCATCAAATCCAGCCACATTGAGACACCAAAATCCCGCTGTATTCATAATATACGCTTTCACATATTCTTTCGGATTTTGAAGAAGCAACTCAAACCAAAGCCGGAAAAATTCATTTTTATGGGTATTCATATAGTCATGCTGAAAAGAAGCATCCCATTTTAGACTATCCGTCAGACAGGGAACATACTTTGCCTTCATTTCTTCGTAGGGCATAAATCGTTCAAGCTGTACTTTTTGTTCTTCTGTAATCGTCCCATCATAGGCAACGACTCTTCCTACCTGTTGAAGAGGTATCCCCAGAAATGCTGTAAAATTCCGTTCCTTTACCCCCATGCTTTTGTACACCGGCCCTTCGATCACCACTGAAAGCAAAATCCCTAGGATCATCAGACCATAAACTACGCCTCCATATCTCCTGTTTTTATAATGCCGAAAGGTGGCCAATATATAAAACACCGTAGTTCCCACCACGATATAAATCCCATTATTTCTGGTGAGGATCACCAAAAGTCCCCACACCATGCAGCCCACAGAAGCTCCATAACTTCTCTCATCTCTTTTATGCTGTAAATATAAATCAATCAAATTTAATGTATAAAACAAAACTGCAAGGCTAAAAGGAATATCCTTCCATACAGAAACTGCGTTTAATGGAACCAGCGGAAAAAAGATCAGATAGATCATCGAACAGACTGCCAGCCATTTGGGCAGCTTATGCTTTAACATCCACCATATAAAATAGAGGATCGTCCCTTCCACCGCCAGCATCTGAAGGGCAAAAAAGGCGGCCAGTGCCTGGAACAGGGTTCCTCCAAAACCTTCAAAAAACTCGATCACACCCCTGAGCATCAGCGTATAAATAACAGGATGGGTATTTTTCAATTCTCCATTTCCCAGGGCCATAGAAATGGAGGCAAAGGTATCCGAATAAATCCCTCCCGGATAATAAGACAAGTAGTAAGGCAGCCAGGCCAAAAATAATAGAACGGCTGCAAGGACAAGAAATCTTTTGTCACTCCACCATTCTGGCAAAAAGCCGCTGACCCTTTTGGGGATAAAATAAGTGCCCATACTCAGAAGCGCATAAGTAAGCACTGAAACTCCCAGGAAAATGAATACCGTCTTTAAGCTCATTGGCAGCATATAGTTTTCTTGTACGGTCCCCCAGACAGAACCGCTGAAATGAATCAACGTCATCACTCCGCTGGAAAGACCAAAAATCAGCGCTGCCGCTGCATAAATAGGAACAATAGGAAACTTTTTTCCTACAGACTTTTTATTAAAATTCATAACTGCTCTCTCCCATTTTTTTCTCAGTATAGCATTACAAAGCTTCCTATTCAATTAAAGAGCCTCAAAAAAATCCATATGCTTTTCTTCGATAAACTCTGTGCTCTCTGGCACCGTCTGTCACATTATTCATCAAGAAGTTCACCTCATTCTTCAATCCCAGATATTTTTCCTTGAAATCCAGCATTTCCATTTTACATTGTCAGAACTAATCGTTTCATAAATTTCCGTTTATATACTAAAAATCTCATTTTAATAACAGCCACTTAAAATCTATCTTATTTACCATTTAAATTCTCTTCTTCAATACTTCTACCTCGCTCATCATAAAAGATGACCTCTTACAATCAATACTCCAGATCATATCAACTGTAAAAGGCCATTACTCTGTAGTTTTACTTCAATAGTTTACTCTAGCTTTTCATTTTTTTCTACATACATCAATATAAACTGCCGCCAATACAACCAGCCCCATTACAATCATCTGGTAAAATGAAGGTATTTTCAGCAAGTTCATACCTGTCGATAATACACCGATTATAATAGCACCTATCATAGTCCCACCAATTTTTCCCACACCACCAGACATACTGGTTCCACCTAGCACTGTTGCCGCAATTACATCCATTTCAAATCCTTGTCCAACTGTAGGTTGACCCGAATATAAACGAGACGCCGTAATAATCCCCGAAATCGAGGCCAAAAATGCAATCAATATATAAACTAACCATACAATTTTCTTTGTATCAATACCAGAAAACTTTGCTGCCTCTTCATTTCCACCAATGGCATAAACCGAACGTCCAAATTTGCTTTTAGAAAGAAGCAAAATACAGATTACCATTAATCCTATCATTACAATAACAGGTACTGGAATACTAAGAATATATCCATTTCCAAAAGATCCAAAATCGTCAGGAGTTCGTATCGGCTTACCAGATGAATAAATGTAGCTTGCACCACGCGCAACATTCATCATAGCCATTGTCACAATAAACGGCGGAATGGGCGTTCTGGAAATTATAAAACCATTAATCACACCGCAAAGAGTTCCAACTGCTAATCCTGCCAGTACTGCCAAAACATAATTACAACCACTGCTAATCAGTCCTGCGCACAGTGTGCCTGATAATGCGATCACAGATCCCACGGACAAATCTATTCCGCTGGTAATAATAACAAATGTCATTCCAAACGCCACTATTGCAGTTGTTGAGATCGATCTTAGAATTGTCCTTAAATTATTATATGTCAAAAATTTTTCTGGCACTAAAACAGAAAGAAGTATGCAAAGAAATAAGAGTGCTAATAAGGTTCCTGCGTTTTCTTTTACAAAACGGACTATCGGATTTTTACTTCCTGTCAAAGTATCCTTTTTATTCTTTTTTGCCATTTTTATCTCCCCCCAACGCCTTTCTAATGATAATCTCTTGTTTTATATCTTTTTCTTCAAGAATTTCCACCTGCTGCCCCTCTCTCATGATGACAACTCTGTGGCTTAAATGAATAACTTCTGGAAGCTCTGAAGATACCAATATAACTCCAATTCCTGCATCTGCCATTTCTTTAATCAACTGATAAATTTCCTGCTTTGCTCCTACATCGATACCACGTGTGGGTTCATCCAATATTAATACTTTCGGTTTCGTTGCCAGCCACTTAGCAAGAACGACTTTTTGCTGATTGCCCCCGCTTAAATTCTTAACCTTTTGTTGATAGGACGGAGTTTTTACCCTCAGCTTTTTGCAATACCCGTCTACAATATCCCAATTTTTTGCTTTATCTAACTTAATCCCTTTTATTATTTTTTTCAAACTGCTAATAGTAACATTATAATCAATATCCTGTATCAAGATCAGTCCTTCCTCTTTCCTACTTTCCGGACAAAAAGCAATTCCAGCTTCTATTGCTTTTTGAGGACTTATATCCTGTAGCTCTCTATCTTCCAAAAAAATTTTTCCTTTTTCAATCGGATCTATACCAAAAATCATTCTCATAATTTCTGTTCGTCCGCTTCCTATCAGGCCGTAAAAACCAAGTACTTCTCCTTCATGCAAAACAAAATTAATATCTTTTAGTCTTCCCGGACTCGATAAATGCTCCACTCGAAAGATTTCCTTTCCTCGCCTAGATGTTTTTTCCGGAAAAACATCTCTAAATTCTCTCCCTACCATCAAACTCATCAACTTCTCATTATCCGTTTCGTTCACCGGCATACTATCAATATACTGCCCATCTCGGATCACCGTAATAGTATCACAAATAGTAAATATTTCCTCTAACCGATGCGAAATGTAAATAATAGAAATATTCTTCCTCTTCAATGTACGAATAAAGTCAAATAACTTCTGTACTTCCTTATCAGACAGCGAAGAAGTAGGTTCATCCATTACGATAATATGGGCATCCATAGAAAGTGCCTTTGCGATTTCTACCATCTGCTGCTGTGCAGTAGTCAACTTCCCTACCTTTTGTTCCGGATCAATGCCCTCCAGCCCAAATGTATCCATAATCTCGCGCGCTTTTCGATTTAACTCTTTATCTCTCACCATCCCGAGACTATTGGTCTCCATACGCCCCATAAATATATTTTCAGTCACAGTCATATTCTTTGCCAGACACAGCTCCTGATGGATAATGCTTATACGACATTTCTGGGCATCTTGAACACTTTTTATCTCAACTTTCTCTCCATCAATATAGATATTTCCCTTATCCGGCTGATGAATCCCACCTAAAACCTTTATTAACGTAGACTTTCCAGCTCCGTTTTCCCCCAGCAACGCATGTATTTCCCCTTCTTTTAAATCAAAAGAAATATCGTCCAGAGCAACCACACCTGGAAATTCTTTTCTGATATTTTCCATTTTTAATATTGTTTTTCCAGTCATATATTCTCCTTCGCCAAGTTAAAGAAAACAAAACGCAAACAATCTTATTAGTTTCATAGAAAAACAGGCTCCTTATTTCTAAAATTTTTTGGAGCCTGTTTCCAAATTTTATTTTAAGAACTCAGCAATTAAAACTGTTTTCCATCAAACTCCTCAGCATTTTCTGCAGTTATATTCGTAATCGGTATAATATACATATCTTCATACTCTTCTCCTGCAAAAATTGCCTGTGCAACTTCTACTGCCTTTGCACCAATCTGCTGTGGAGACTGAGCTGCTGTACAAAGCAAATCGCCAGATTTAATCATATCGATTGCATCCTGCGATCCATCAATCGCTACAACATGAATTCCTTCTAAACCAGCGCCCTTGATAGCTGCCACACAACCAGCTGCTGTCGGATCATTAATTGCAAATATCCCTGTAATATCCGGATCTCCCTGAAGAGCTACCTCTGTATGTTCCTGGGCCTCCGTTACATTTCCATGTGCACTCTGACGATACACGATTTCAATATCTGGATAATCTTTCAGGATTTCTTCAAAACCATCGGTTCTGTCTCTAACACAGGCTACTTCATTATGATCGATTAGCGCCACTTTACCAGAACCGCCCATGGCATCTACTAATGCTTGTCCCGCCAAACGTCCCGCATCTACATTGTCTGATACAATTGTGGATTTTACCAATTCTGTATCAGCTACTTCTGTATCAATTGCAATAACAGGAATTCCAGCTTCTTCTGCTTCCTTTAGTGCCGGTTTTATACCCTCCGAATCAATCGCATCCACTAAAATCACATCCACTTTGGAACTGATCATGTCACTGATCTGATCAATCTGCGTTTGAATATCCAATGCCGGATCAGGCGCCATAATTTCATCCTTTTCACCAATAGCTCCTTTCACGCCTTCAATTTCAGCCAAAAAGAAGCTATTATTATGTGTCATAACAGAAACCCCATAAACTTTTCCCTCTTCCTCCGCATATACCGTCGGTGCTGCCGTCATGCTGGCTGACATAACCGTAACCATTAATATGGATGCTAACATTTTCTTGTTCATAGTAAAACCCTCCTTTTATTATATAGTTTTTGAAAAATTTGTAACTAAAACCTTTTCCAGTTACATAGTTCTATATTCTTAAACAGCTTCATTTTCCGATCCCCCATCCCGAAAAAATCTTTTTCTGTTTGAATATACAAATTAGCCTTTTAGAAAGTTCTTATATTATTAAGTACGCTCTATCTTTTCTATTTTTCATCTGTCATCACGCATTCTAAATGTATAAGATAACTTTCGCTCTTTCTCTTTCCTATTGGCTCTTATGATGCAATATTTATTCTCGAACAAATATTTTTCGTTAACATTTCTCATTTTTCACTACTATTTTTGTTTAATTCTATCTTATTTTGTCTATTTTGTCAATATTTTTACTTTTCATTTTTATTATCACTATTTAAAATTATTGTTTTTGATCATTTACTTATAATCTTAATATTTTAACTGCAACACAAAAATGCTGCAAAACTCATCTCATGTAAGTTTTACAGCATTTTTGTATCAGCCTTCAAAGTAATCCTGACTTTCTAAATTTGCTTGTTCCACTTTCATCCCCATTGCCGTCATCCATGCAGTCGTCTCTACATCAATCTTTTCATCAGTAATAAACACATCGATATCCCCAGCCTCTGCAAATTTAACAAAAGAAATATTGTCTATTTTTGAACTATCTGCCAATAATATATTTTGACCTGAATTGAATAGAAGTTGCTTCTTAATCACCGCTGTTTCCAGCTGTGGTGTCGTAATCCCGGCCTTTGCATGAATACCATTAGCTCCGATAAAAAATGTGTCCAGATGCAAATTATCCAGTGCAGATAAGGCAGTATTCCCTATCATATAATGATGTCCTCCACGGACCTCTCCGCCTGCCACAAACAAAGAAACCTGAGTATTAGAGTCCAGATAACTTGCTATATTTAGATCATAGGTAACTACTCTTAGATTTTTAAACTGTCCCAAAAGCTTTGCCAATTCAAACACAGTAGTGCCTGCATCCAATGCAATGCTGTCTCCTTCTCGAATATACTTCAAAGCAGTCCTGGCAATCGTCTGCTTTTCTGCCAAACACTTGTCATACTTTTCATTAACACTAGGCTCAAAATTTGCCTGAATGTTTGCCATGGCACCTCCATGAGTACGCCTTAAAAGTCTGCGTTCATGCAGCACCTGCAGATCATTCCGCATAGTAGCCGGTGATACGGAAAACTCTGCACAAAGCTCATTTACTGAAACCTTTCCGTGTTGTTTCACATATATGGCTATTCGCCTTTTTCGTTCTTCCGCAAAAAGTCCTGCCCCATTTTGCTCACCCATTTGCTCACCCCTCGGCAATTCTAACAATTTTATAACACATTTATAACATATCTAGACATAATTAACAAGTCTATAACTCTATTCATCATTGTCCGTTGTACTCCGCAGAATGCACTTATCATAAATATTTTTGCAATAGAAATCTCCGGCCTTAAATATAGGATTAACGTTGCTTAAAAAGCATGATACAAGTCGCATTTTCCGTGCCAGACAGATGTCTTAATTTTATTATTTTCATCCAATTGATAATACCAGTTACCATATACATGATCTAAGTCATACTTATTTAAATACTCCATCAATTCTGCGTAAAACTAATAATAATTTTTTTCCTGTTACATGTGCTAATACTGCTGCCGTATCAATAAATTCAGCAAGAACCCAATGGTATCTATCCTGTACTACAGACTTGCCTGCCCAATCCGTTGTATAGATTAATCCAGATGCGCCATCTACATTCCAAACATCTTTCTTAGCTCTTTGATATAATTTTTCTGCTGCTTCAATATACTGCAAGGCTTCTGTTCGATAATCTCCAAAAGTTAACAAGGCCCATTGAATAATCAATCTAGCCCATTCTGCGCCATGCCCCGGAGTTGCCCCGTAAGGTTTAAATGGATCATCTGGTCTTTCTCGATTATATTCAAAATTTTGCTTCCACTTTTCAGAAAAATGTTCAATAATCCTCCAGTTATTGCCTACTGCCCACCGAATAACCTGATTTATAATTCGGCCAGCACGCTTTCTATACTCCTCTCTCTCCAAAGTATCTGCTATTGCCAGAAACGCTTCAACAGTATGCATATTTGAATTTAATCCGCGATATGCTTCACATACTGTAAAGTCAGTATTCCAGGTATCTGATGAAAGCCCTGCTTCTTCATTCCAGAAATATTTAGCATATACTTCCATTGGATGTTGTAAAATTTGACTCGCTCCTGATCTACCTGCTAAAATCCTAGAACAACTAGCCAATATAACAAATATTTCCGAAACCAATCTTACATTATTGATAAACTCACTTTTTAGATGCATTCTCGCATAAATTCGTCTAAAAATAACATAAAGAAATGACCTCCTGTAATTAATCACGCCATCCAGAAGGTCATTTCTTTAATTTGTCAACAATTTCAAAATTTCATTCACGCACTTCGCGTACACTCTCAGCACTAAAGCTGGTCTGTAACACCTTAACTGTCAATAAAAATTCCCAAACTATTTCCATTACTCTACTTTAATTAAAACTTTCAAGCTAGTATCCTTATTATTCTCGATATATTTGTATGCGTCCTGATACTCTTCAAATTTAAACACCTTAGAAATCAGCGGTTTCATATTAATTTTTCCAGCCGCCATATAATCAATAGTGTCTTGGAAATCTTTATCCAGATACATCAATGTACCAATAAGTCTAAATTCTCTGTCCTGAACCCAAGCCATGTTAATCTCTGGAGTAGAACCGTAAACGCCAACAATAACAATATCATGACCTTTTTTAGAACATTCTATTGCCTGATTTACAGTAGGTCCAAGGCCAATGCACTCAAAAAATACATCCGCACCTTCTGAACCAAAAGCTTCATCAATCGCTTCCTGCATAGTCATCTTGCCAGTATTTGCTGCATGCGGGATACCGCAGGTTTTGGCCAACTCCAAACGATAATCAGAAAGGTCCGTAATCAAAACGCTTTTTGCACCTTCTGCCATTGCCGCCTGAGCTGTTACGTTACCAATGGTGCCTGCTCCAATAACTACAACATTCATGCCTTTTACTTCTGTACGTCTTACTGCATGTACACCTACTGCGGCTGGTTCCACTGCTGCTGTCAACTGTGCATCCAATTCTTTCGGCATCACTTTAATCAGTTTTGCATCTACATTTAGATATTCACAAGATGCTCCCGGTGACTGGCATCCAATAACTTTCAATGTATTGCAAATATTATATCTACCAGATTTGCATGGTTCACAATTTCCACAATATTCCTGTGGCATTGCTGTCACCAAATCCCCCACCTGGATCCCCTGTACGTCTGCGCCTACCTCTACTACTTCACCAGACATCTCATGTCCCAAGCGGATCGGGAAAGACATAAACGGATGCTTTCCATAATATGCATGAATATCAGAACCACAAATACCAACATATTTTACCTTCATCACAATCTCATGAGGCGCTGCTACAGGTCTTTCTGTTTCACTAAACTCAATTTTTTCCGGACCTACTAATACTGCTTGTTTCATTATAAAATCCCTCCAATTCTATGTTACCCTACATTACTTTAATAATGATTTAATTATAGCTTGTCTTATCATTTTATGCAATCAGATTTCCTGCTTAGAAACCTCTGCCAAACGAATATAATATGGCTGCAGTTCTTTCACAAACTGACGGTACAATTCTTTGTGTTTGCAATATATCTCATGTTTCTCCATATCCGGGAAAAACGATTTTCTAACATTCACATGTTTCTGCGCTTTTTCCTTCATGTCTGAGAATACTCCAATACCTTTTCCTGCTAAAATAGCAGCTCCCCAAAGAGCAATATCTTCTCTGTCCAAACGTTCAAATGTACACCCTGTCACATCCGCCAACATCTGAGTCCAGAATTCAGACTTTGCGCCTCCACCTATAATTTTAATTGTATTTAAATCATACTCGGCATATTTAGCTTTTACACGATCAATCGTCAATGCCAAATCATAGGAAAACGATTCCAACAGGGAACGATAAAAATGCCCCTTCCCATGCGCCCAGTTGTGTCCCATCCACAGACCTCTTACATCGCCATTATAAGGCATGGAACTGCCGCCCATTAGACCGATAGCCATAAGCCCTTCACTACCCACCGGCACCTCTGACGCAAGGTTTTCTAACTCTGCAAATGCCTCCTTTTTATTCTTGGACACTGCAAATTTCTCTGCAAACCAATCTAGAGAAATTCCTGAGCCGGAAATATACTTATGCGCATACATTTTATCCATCGCAGGGCCGATGATCCCATCAAAATAATGCTCTTCCCGATCCGGACGATAATTTTCTACCATACAACTAAATCCCCCGTAGGATCCAGCTTCAAAGATCATATCCCCGATGTCAAGTATCCCGGCTCCCACACAACCAGCCACTTTATCACCAGCCCCTGCTACCAAAGGAATTCCAGCTTTCAATCCAGTGACGTTTGCCATTTCTTCACATAAAGTGCCTGCAACAGTACTAGAATCCACAATCTTAGGCAAAAGTTTTTTATCAACCCCTAATTTTTCACATAAAATATCCGACCACTGTGCTTTTCGAATATCCGCCATACCAGACCAAGCAATCAAAGAACCGTCTATGCATGCCTCTTCAATAGGCAGATGTCCTAGCTTGCCCAATACATATCCACTGATCATGACGCATTTTGCAATCCTTTTGGAATCTTGCGGAAAATCATGGCAAAACCACTCCAATTTAGAACACATCTGAGGTGCATTTGTTCCACTGATTTCCAAAAAATCATTGGCAAAATTCTTCATTTGACGATCTGCGTATGGTGTATATCTTGTATCAACAGAACATGACCAGGTAGTCACATCATTCCAGTCTTTATCCACTGCCATAAATCCGGCCATCTGCCCTGTAAACGCCATTGCTTCTACATTTAATGCACGTTCGCCTAACGCATCCGTACCTTTTTTTATACAGCGCAGCACTGAGCCAAATAACTCTTCTCCTCGCTGAATAAATATCCCTGGACCAGGACGCTCATCTTTCACTGGTTCACTGGCATTAATGATACACTTACCTTCGGTATCATAAACTCCTGCTTTAATAAAACTAGTCCCCAGATCCACGGTCATAAACAGTATCTCTTTCATAACCTCTCCTTTCGGATCTTTTCTATATTTAAAATGCAACTCAATCCATATTGATCACATTTTTCAGTCCTTTTGCTGCGATCGCAAGTTCCAGTCCCTTACCAATCTCATCTAAAGCAAACTCTGCTGTAATCAGTTTCTTCACGTCGATAATACCAGCAGAAACAAATCCCAAAACGTCCTTAAACTGTTTCAGGCTTGCCCTTGTAGTTCCCGTACAGATTAACTGTTTATAATGTATCAGGTTTGTATTTAAAGGTACCATCTTTCTATCTTCCGGCAACCCACCGAAAAAGCAAATTCTGCCATAATTAGCAGCCACCTCCAACGCTGTCTGCTGTGCAGCCGGTACTGGACACGCCGTGATAACTGCATCTACACCATGTCCATTCGTCTCTTTCTTTACAAACTCAACAACATTTTCACTTACCGTAATAAAAGAAGGATCAATCTCTTTGCACAATTCCAATCTATTTACTGCAATATCATTAATAATAACCTTTGTTGCACCAGCCATCTTTGCCAGCATAGCATGCATAATACCAATTGGCCCCGCTCCAATTACCAGCACAAAATCTCCCGGACGGATGTTACACTGCTGGCTCCCATTGTATACACATGAAAGTGCTTCTGTAATAGCTGCCTCTGCATAGCTTACATTATCTGCCATAGGAACAAGATTTCCACTTCTGACTGCTGCTTCCGGAACTTTTACATACTCTGCAAAGCCTCCATTCAGACTAATTCCAAGCGCTTTATATTCTTTGCACATATGACTGTTACCCCTGATACAGTCATCGCAAATTCCGCATCCCATATTTGGCGCAACTGCTACTCGCATACCAGGAATATAAGCAGTTACATTTTTACCAACTTTCTCAATTACCCCCGCCATCTCGTGGCCAATAATCAACGGATGATCTTCATCAACATTTTTTACACCATTCCGATACATACGCACATCTGTACCACAGATAGCTGCGCTCTTTATTCTTACTAACACTTCATTATCATTAATTTCGGGTGTAGGATATTCCTGAACACATATATTTTCTTTTCCATACATCACAGCTGCTTTCATTCCAATCATATCCTCCTTATTTATGTACTAATTATAATAACCTTTCTTCTTTAAGAATTTACTTTCCCAATTAAAGAGTCACAATTCTTTTTTCAACGATAGAAATATTTCCAGCATTTACAACTTTGACCGCCATTTTTCCATCGTATCCTGTTACCTTCGGAGTTGTATCATTCAATACTGCTTCCACAAACTCTGTGTCTTCGCGAAGATATGCATCTTTAAATAAATTCGTCCAACTATTAATGATTGGATACGTTGCCATTTTAGTTGCAGAACTATTTACAATAACCTGCGCTCCCTGCAGGGAACCAATTTGAATGCATCCTTTTGTTCCTAATACTTCTACTTTAGCATCATATCCATATCCGACACCTTGTGCACCGTCTAACATACCCTGCATTCCATTTTCAAAAGAAGCTGCCATAACTACATTATCATAAAAATCCGGCCACTCTTTTTTTGCATCCAAACAACGATAATTTCCACCAATGGCATATACTGTTTTAAATTCACTGCCTGTCATCCATCTCATAGTATCAATGTCATGGCTGTTTACCTCTGCCAGAGGTCCATTACTCTTTTTCAGATCATACATCCAAGGTCTTGGAACACTTGGTCCCCTGGTATTAGACCGAACCATTACCACTTCACCGATTTCACCTGCATCAATTCGCTCTTTTGCCTGCATAAAACCTGCATCAAATCTTCTCATAAAACCTATTTGTAATTTTACCTTATTGGCCTCTGCTGCCTGAAGCATTTCGTCACATTCTGCCTCATTCATAGCCATAGGTTTTTCACAAAAAATATGTTTCTTTTCATTTGCAAGCTTCTTTACAATTCCTACGTGAAATTTTGTAGGAGAAACTACCACATAAGCATCAATGCGGTTATCGTTCAGTGCCTGATCTTCATTTAAATAATATGTATCCAGCCCAAGCTGCTCTGCCCCTGCTTTTGCCACTTCCTCTACGGGATCTACCACTGCTACCAGCTGTGCATTCGGAACATTCTTCGCATAATTAATTGCATGAATCATTCCCGCACGACCTGCTCCAATTACACAAACACCTAATTTACCATTAACCATTTTGCCCTCCTTATTTTATGTTTTATTTTCATTTATTTTTATTTTTTATTATTTATTTTAAAATTATCACCGTTTTTATAAATTGTCAATATCACAAATCCATTTTTCTAAATTTATCTTTTTTTATTTCTCACAAACTTTCCCAAATCAGATAAGTTTTACCCGAACCCCACATTTTCGTGCTTCTTCCAAAAATTTTTTATCTACTCCCTGATCAGAAATCAATAAATCCACTTCCTTCAAATCAGCAAATTTTGTAAAGCAAACATTACCTATTTTTGAACTATCTGCCAGCAAGATAGTTGTATTTGCATTTGAAAGCATTGTTCTCTTTAACCGACTAGTTTCAATATCCGGTGTACTCAATCCCTTATCTACACATACCCCATTTGCAGTCAAGAAAAACACATCTACATTAAGCCGCTCCAGTGTTGATAATGCCATTTCTCCAAAAGTATAATTAAAATTCTTTCTGATCATACCTCCAGCAATAATCACTCTGTTGTTCGAGTGATTTTCCAGAAAATTAGCAACGCCTATATCATATGTTACAACTGTTAGATCTTGAAACTTTACCAACTTCTGAGCCAAATGATACATAGTTGTCCCTGCATCCAAGCAAATTGAAGCCCCTTCATGAATGTGCTCTAAAGCAACCTCTGCAATCGCTTTTTTGACCTCCACCATCTGAGTTGACTTTTCTTTATTTTCCTGTTCAAAATTTACCATACGGTTGGAAATTGCACCTCCATGTGTTCTGCTGATCAAGCCTATTTGAGCCAATGCTCTTAGATCTGTTCGGATGGTAGCTGGAGATACGGAAAATTCATTGCTCAAATCAGTAACTGTTGCTTTCATTTTCTTATTTATATACTTTACTATTAAATTTCTCCGTTCTTCTTCAAAATACTTTTCTTTTACCTGTCCTGACATGCCACGTCTCCTCATCCCTTTTTCCTTTATATTTTTTATTTTACCACATAAGTTTTCTTTTATCATCCAATTTTTTCTTTTTCCTCTCACTTTTTTATATGTTTTATATAATATACTTTCATTTATTTTCACTTTTGCCCCGTTTTTTCAACAATTAATTCCTTTATTTTTTAAATAACTATAGCATTTTCACCAGATATCTGATATACTATTTCAAAACTTTGTTATTACATTATTCCATAATGACATTGTGGTAAAATGGCATAATGCATCGTTTCCAGTATTATTTCAGGAGGTAGTATATTTATGAAAACGTTCGTTGTAAACAAAGATGGTTCCACTGAAATCAGGGAAATTCCCAAACCACACTATAGCACTAAACAGGCCCTAGTAAAAACTATCGCCTGCGGTATGTGCGGAACTGATGTTAAATTGCTTCATTGTGCATTTAAAGGCTTTCCGGAATCTGTCTATCCAATCATGCTGGGACATGAGGGCGTTGGAGAAGTCGTAGAGGTTGGCAGCGAGGTTACCAGCTTTAAAGTAGGCGATAAGGTAATCCTTCCCTTCGTTGATCCTGATCCGGAACTTTATCCTGGTCTTGGTTCCGGTTGGGGCGCATTAAGCGAATATGCCGTAGTGTGTGATCCCGCCGCCTGGCCCGCCGGAGAAGCTCCTTCCTGTGCCTATGCACAGACTGTCCTCTCAGAAGATTTAGATCCGGTGGACGCTGTTATGATCGTAACCTTCCGTGAAGTGCTCAGCAGTATCCGCCACTTTGGCATCAAGCCCCAAGACAGTGTAGTCGTATTCGGCTGCGGGCCGGTAGGCTCCACATTTATTCAATTTTTAAACCTTTATGGAGTAGAAAATATTGTTGCTATAGATATCATTGACGAAAAGCTGACGCACGTGCAGACACACGGTGCAAAATATGCGATTAACAGCAGTAAAACTGACGTAACAGAAGCGGTTCGTAAGCTATATCCCAACGGTGTAGACTATGTACTAGACGCTATCGGCGCCCCCTTTGTCGTAAACGCAGCTATGCCCCTAATAAAAGACCGGGGCACTGTCCTCTGCTACGGAGTTCCTCCAGTAGAACAGATTACTATCGACTTTAGTAAAGCTGACTATAACTGGAACGTAGTATACCAACAGATGCCCAGAAAAGAAGAAGAAGGAGCCGCTCACGAACAGGTAATGGAATGGATTCACGATGGTAAGCTGGTAATCAAGGACTTTATTTCTGATTACTATAAATTTGAAGATTCTGTTAAGGCATTTGAAGATTTGTTAAATCGTAAAATCAGCAAAAAGGGGATTATTGTTTTCTGAGAAAACACATGAATCCATATTATCGCAGACATCTGTTATATAGAAGAACAGACGCAAAAAGGAGAGTTCTTATGACCGGAAAAATGAAGGTTGCCGTTATGACTGCCTTGCGGAAAATAGAATATGAAGAGAGAAACATCCCCACGCCAAAGGAAAATGAAGTTCTAGTGAAGCTGGAATACGTTGGCATTTGCGGAAGCGATATGCATTATTATGAAATCGGATCCATCGGAGATTGTATAGCAACACCTCCTTTTGTTCTCGGACATGAACCAAGCGGTACTGTCGTCGAGGTAGGAGCCGATGTCGAAAATCTTAAAATAGGTGACCGGGTTGCTTTAGAACCGGGACGAACCTGTGGAAAATGTGAATTCTGTAAAAGCGGCCGATACAATCTCTGTCCAGACGTTAGTTTCTTTGCCGCGCCTCCCATAGACGGTGTATTTCAAGAATATGCTGTACATGAAGCTTCTCTTTGTCATAAGCTCCCGCCGGAGCTGGATACCATGGAGGGCGCTTTGATCGAGCCACTGGCCATTGGCTTCTACGCCGCGAGCCGCGGAAAGGCTCATATCGGACAGGCCGCCGTTGTTTTCGGTGCCGGATGCATCGGCTTGGTAAGTATGCTTGCTCTCAAGGCACAGGGCATTTCTCCCATTATCATCGTAGATGTTATAGAAAAACGTCTGGAAAAAGCAAAAGAGCTTGGCGCTGATTATACAATTAACAGTACGACCGAAAATGTGGTTTCCAGAATTCTGGAAATCACCAATAACCTGGGCGCTGATCTTGCTATCGAAACCGCAGGCACAGAAATCACTACAAATCAAGCCATTCATGCTGTTAAAAAAGGTTCTAATATCGTTTTAATCGGTTATACAAAAACGGGAAAAGTAAATATGGAAATGAGCACTGCCCTCGATAAAGAACTGACCTTCCGCACGATTTACCGTTCCCGTCACATGTTTGACACTGCAATCGAGGCTGTCCGAAGCGGAAAAGTAAACTTAAAGGGGATCGTAACAAATGTATTCGATTTTAATGATATGCAGACTGCGATGGACTTAAGCTGTGATCAGAAAGCTTCCATTGTAAAAGCCGTTGTTAAAATATAATCATAGGAATGCTGTTCTTTTTTGATAGCCTTTCTATTTTTCATCAGAACCTGACAATCTTCTAAAAATGCCTGTGGGGTGAGCATGCTTTATGCACACTTCTCCACAGGCATCTTTTAACAGCCTTGATTATATTTTATACTAAAAACATCGGAACAACAGCACTTCTTTCCCATCTGCAAAATTCTTCTTAAATCAGGGTATATCCACCGTCTACGATCATATCAGTTCCAGTTGTATAGGTAGATGCAGGACTTACCAGGTACAGAATCGCCGGTATCAGCTCTTCCGGTTTACCCATACGATGCATAGGGAATAGCGGCATCCAAGCGTCCTTCAGTTCCTGCGGAACATCTGCTGCCATGGGTGTTGAAATATATCCCGGGCTTAAGCTATTTACGCGGATACCATAATCAATCCATTCCATTGCCAGAGACTTTGTCATATGCATAACGCCTGCTTTTGATGCATTATAAGATGCCTGCCACTGAGGAATATTTACAATACTTCCTGACATAGATGCCATATTAACGATACAACCTTTAATTCCCAGATCAACCATAATCTTTCCGACTGCTCTTGCCATAATATATTCACCAGTCAGATTAATATCAATTACATTCCTCCATTCCTCAATTGTTGCGCTAAAGGTATCCTTGTGCAGACAAACGCCTGCATTATTGAAAAGAATGTCAATCTTTCCGGAACGCTTCACTACCTCTGCCAAAGCAGCATCTACTTCCGCTTCCTTCGTAACATCTGCTTTTAGATCGTATGCTTTTCCGCCATCCTCTTTAATCATTTTCACCGTTTCCGGCGCACCACTTCTGCTGATGCTGACTACCTCGGCTCCCGCTTTCGCAAGCCCACAGGCTACTACCTGTCCAATCCCTCTTCCAGCTCCCGTTACAATTGCAGTTTTTCCTTTTAATCCAAACAGTTCTTCTAAATACATAATTTTATTCCCCCTTTATTTTTCTATAACTGTTATTCAAACCGTTGTCTTTGTCTCTGTTATGCCTATCTGTTTTTGTTTATTCTGGAAATACTACTGCTACTTTTCCGCATTTACCGCTCGCCATAAGAGCATAGGCTTCATCTACCTTTTCCAGTGGAAACTCATGAGTAATCAAATCTTCCGGATGGATTCCCCAGCGCACCAGGCGCTCCACCAGATCTTCCATCCGCCACAGTGAGGTTACCCAGGAGCCGTAAATCGTCTTCTGCCCATGAATAATATCCGGGCTCGGTTCAAACGTACAGGTTCCGCCTTCTCCAACAAAAGCAATTTTCCCCCAATCCCTTGTACAGCGAACAGCCAGACGACGCGCTGAATCATCTGCGCTTGCATCCAGAGCCTTCTCTACACCATTTCCGTTAGTTAATTCCATTACTTTATCATAAGCTTCATCTGGTTTGAAGCCATAATCGATCAAACCGAGTTTTTTTGCCAAAGCAATGCGCTCTTCATTCATTTCAACGCCAATTAATTTGTTTGCCCCCATTGCCTTTGCCAGCATCAGCGCAGCCATTCCCACCGGTCCCAAGCCGGTAACTAAAACAGCGTCATTACCAGAGACCTGTATCTTTTCTAAGGCTTCATACACGGTTCCGAAACCACAAGCCACCTGCGCGCCATCCTTATAGCTTAATTCGTCTGGAAGAGCAATCAAATCTTTCTCATCAGCCAAAATGTATGGGGCCATGCCGCCATCTCTCTGCCAGCCATAAGCCTTGCGATGCGGGCTCTTACAGGCAACTGCATATCCTTTTCTGCATTCATAACAAACTCCGCAGCCGGAGATATGATAAATTATCACTCTGTCTCCCTTTTTAAAACGCTTCAATCCGGTGCCTTCCTCTACGATAATACCGCAAGGCTCGTGTCCAGCAATCGTTCCGGGAATATAACCCTCCGGCCCCTTCCCCACATGCTCACGGTAAATACAACGAATATCGCTTCCGCAAATGGTTGATGCCATAGTTTTTACCAAAACCTGACCTGGCCCCGGAGTAGGAATATCTACTTCTTTTAATACCGCGGTACTGTTTCCCGGCAAAAATGCAGCCATCATTCTACCATTTTTTCTCTCGCTCATAATGCAAATCCTCCTTCTATTTTATTTTTAAATTTAAACCGTGCTTTCCGTCCTATCTGTCATCAGCTGCAGCAATACTGCCAAAATAATAATGATACCTTTGATAACATCCTGCGGATATGCTGGAACTGCACACAGATTCATAATATTACTGATCAGCGCAAGTACCAAAGCGCCAATAACAGCTTTCGTTACATTTCCTTTACCACCAGCAAGACTGGCACCGCCAATTACACAAGCTGCAATCGCATCCAACTCCTGACCCTGGCCGATTGTAGCGCTTCCAGTTGAAGATCGTGCCGCAATAATAACACCACCAAGGGCAGACATCAAACCAGATATTGCATATACAGATACCAAATATTTTTTAACATGAATACCGGCCAACTCCACCGATTTACTATTACTTCCGATTGCAATAATAATACGTCCATATGCAGTATATTTCTGAATAAAAACAAAGGCTGCAATGAGAATAACTACAATAAACAAAACCGGATATAAGTATTCTTTATTTACCAGTGTTCCAAGCGTTGCCTTATCCAATCTAATCGGAGCACCTCGAGTGATCATCAAAGCCAATCCCCTTGCCATTGTCATCATGGTCAAGGAAGCTACAAAGCCCTGAAAATTTGCGTATGCAACCAAAATACCAGTAATCATTCCTGCTATTAATCCCATAACAAGAGTAATCAGCATAGCGGGAATAAAATGCACATTCCAATTCACGATCATATACGCTGTAGCAGCCGCTCCAAGAGCCATAATTGATCCAACCGACAAATCAATCCCGCCAGTCAAAATAACAAACAGCATACCAAGGACAACACAGATGGGACCCGACTGCTGTAATGCAATGTTGCGGATGTTCATTGCTGTAAGGAATGTATCAGACAGCAGCGCACAAACAATAACCAAACCCAGAAAAATCAAATATGTATTATTCTGCACCAAAACCTTTTTAATATTTCCTTGTTTTTTCATTTTTTATACCCCCATTGCGGACTTAATAAGATTATCTTCTGCGAGATCTTCCCTAGAAAATTCTCCAGAAATTTTACCCTGTCTCATAACAATCGCACGGTCACACATCCCAATGATTTCCGTCATTTCTGAAGAGATCATGATAATGGCAACACCTTTCTCTGCAAGATCATTCATGATCTTATAAATTTCTGTTTTGGCACCAACATCTACGCCTCGCGTAGGTTCATCAAATACCAGACATTTACATTCTGCTGCAAGCCATTTTGCCAAAGCTACCTTCTGCTGATTGCCCCCACTCAAGCTATTTGCATTATCTTCCGTATCTCCATATTTGGTAGACATACCAGCCAATATTTCTTTCACAAATTCTTTCTCTTTTTTGTGATTAATCACCTGCCTTGGTGCAATCCTGTCATTTAAAATTGTCAGTGTTGAATTTGACCGAATACTCTGTGTTAATACCAAGCCTTCCTCTTTTCTGTTTTCCGGAAGCATTCCAAAGCCTTTACGTATCGAATCCCTGGGATCCTTAAAATCTGTTTTCTGACCAAAATAATAAATATCTCCGCTATCTTTTTTTATTGCTCCGAAAATAGTCTTCATGGTCTCTGTTCTGCCAGCGCCAACCAGTCCGCTAAAGCCAAGAATTTCCCCTGCTTTTACACTAAAACTGACATTCTGTACCATTTTTCCCGCATTCAATTTTTCTACTCGAAGAACTTCATCTCCAATTTTTGCATTCCTTGGAGGGAACATTTGAGACATCTCACGCCCCACCATCATCGTAACCAATTTTTCTTTATTAATAGAAGAAGTTTCTACTTTGTCCACAAAAGTTCCATCTTTTAGAACCGTAATATGGCTGCTCAATTCAAAAATCTCTTCCAAACGGTGAGAAATATAAATAATACTTACGCCTTCATCCTTTAACTTTCTAAGAATCCCGAACAATTTCTGAATTTCTGCAAAAGTAAGCACCGCCGTAGGCTCATCCAAAACTAAAATTTTCGCATTTCTAGTCAAATTTTTGCAGATCTCAACTACCTGTTGATATGCAACGCTTAAACTTCTCACTTTCGCCATAGGCGAAATATCATCAAATCCCAAATTCGTAAGCTGCTCTTTGGCCTTTCGATTCAATTCTTTCCAATTGATCAATGGTTTCCCTGATGAAAGCTGATCAATATAAATGTTTTCTGCAACTGTAAGATCCGGCGCCAGCATAAACTCCTGATATATAATGGCAACGCCAAGACGCTTTGCATCTTTTGGATTATTGATCGTAACTTCCTTTCCATCAATATAAATACTTCCACTGTCTCTTTTATATGCCCCTGATAAAATCTTCATAAGCGTTGATTTTCCTGCGCCATTTTCTCCGATAAGGGCATGGATTTCTCCAGGTTCAATCTGTAACGATACATCAGTTAATGCTTTTACACCACCGAAACGTTTTGAAATGTTTTTCATTTCTAATCTGTACTGCGACTGCTGCATGCCTTAACCTCCATAAACTTCTTTCCCATAAGATGAAGATAAGGTCACCGGCGAAGCTGGTGACCTTATCTTTAAACCAATACCATTATAACTTTAAAAGCCAGTCCCTGCTGCAAATTTTCTGATGTCTTTTCCTTAGAAACCGTAATCATACCATTCATCAACATTTTCTTTGGTAACTCCAACAGCTGCTGTCATAGTAATTTTCTCAAAACTATCCCATTCTGCTCCGTCAAGAAGCTGCTGAGCAACATCAATACCACCCTCAGCAACCAGGCTCGGGCTGTTTAAACCTGAAACGATATACGGATTAACTGCCGTATCATTTTCTTTGATCAGATCAAAGGCTTCTTTTGCTCCGTCTGCTCCGGCTACTAGTGCAACACCTTCCAGCCCTGCATTTTCAAGAGCCGTCATAGCACCAAACAACATCTGATCGTTTTCACCAAGGACACAATTGATATCCGGGTTAGCAGTAATAAAATCTTCTACTGCCACAAGACCATCATCAACAGTCCAAGCACCCCAACCCTGACCTACAATTTCTAATTTTGCATCTGGATACTCAGCAGTCCCTTTGTCAATCAGCTGATTTTCAATTTCATCACGGGCTGCCCACGCTTCTTCTTCTGTACATCCGGTCATTCCCTGAACAATACCCGCAAACAATCCACCGCGTCTCTCATAACCAGCAATATTTCCCTTAGCACCACTTACCAGAACTGCTTTGATTCCTTCTTCTTCTTTTCCTTGAGCTTTCAGCCATTCTACATATGCAAGCCCGGAAAGTCTTCCATTTTCCAAATTATTAGAATAAACAGTCGTAACATGTGTTTCAGAATTTGTATCGGAATCAAGATTGATCAACGGAATACCCGCTTCTGCTACCGCATCTACTGATGGAATGCAAGCGTCTGGATCAATACTGTTTAGAAAAACAATATCCATACCTTGAGCAATAAAAGTTTCCATATTTTCGGCTTCTTTTGTAATGTCTTCATCTGCTACAAGGGTAGTTAATTCCCATCCCTTTTCTTCACAAAGTTTCTCAACACCGTCTGCCAAAGCAACAAAATATGGTCCATTCAGAGTCTTCAGCGCAAAACCAACTTTTACGGTATCTTCTTCTGCCATAGCTGTCATCCCGCACCCGAGTACCATTGCTGCACTCATAAGAATTGCCACCCATCTTTTTTTCATATTCCTTCTCCTTTTTCTGCATTATTTCGGATTTGATATATTGTAAAACCCCTTTTACATATATATTAAATAAATCCGTTTTATTTAAGTGTTTTTATTATATAGCTTATTTATGTTAATGTCAATTCTTTTTTTCCTCTTTTTTTGTGCTATAATTATATAAAAACCAGAATTATTAATTAATAATTGTGATTTTAATCAATCAAAAACAAATCGCAAAACAAACAAGGATACTATTATGTACAAAAAAAACATAGTTTCAACCTCCACCAAAAACCAAAATCGACAATCCATTTATCAGTACATCAAAAATAATGGGCCTGTATCTCGCCAGGATATTGTTGTCAATGTACGACTCAGTATTCCTACTGTAACGCAACATCTCCAATATCTGGAAGAAAAGCACTATATTGCCATTTCTGATTTTAAAAAAAATACCGGCGGCAGAAATGCCTCCACCTATATTGCAGTCAATGACTGTCGAATGGCTATTGGTATTTTTATTTCTGCCAATCATATTACCATAGTAAGCGTTGACTTTTTCGGTTCGGTAACCCATTCGCACCGAGAACATATTAAATTTGATTTGACAGATGATGGTTACCTGAAAAAATTGGGAGAATTGGTAGAAATGATCAAAACAGAAGCTCAAATTAGCGACAAGCAACTGCTTGGTGTTGGTATTTCTGTTCCAAGTTTAATTTCTGAAAATGATCAGAGAATCATCTATGGTCTCACTTTAGATTTTAACAACAAAACAAAAGAAGATTTCACCAAATATATTCCTTATACAACTAGGCTGTTTCATGATTCTCTTGTTGCCGGTTTTGCTGAAGTCTGGACGCAAAATAATATTGATAATGCTGTCTATCTCAATTTAAATAACAATATTGGTGGTTGCATTATCTTTAATAAAGAAATTTATTCAGGAAATTCCAACAGAGCTGGTGAAATCGGTCATATAAAATTAATTACAAACTCACAGAAAAAATGTTACTGTGGAAAATATGGTTGTTTTGACACCTTATGCAATGCTACAGTCTTGGATTCCTATACAAATGGGAACTTAGAAGAATTTTTTGCACTACTCAGCCAGCATGATTCAGGAGCCGAAAGCATTTGGAATGACTATCTGAACCATCTTGCCTTAGCTATTCATAATCTTCATATGATATTTGATTGCAACATCATAATCGGCGGCTATGTCGGTTCATTTATCAATCCCTACATGGAAGACTTATGCTCCAGAATCGATCAAAAAAGCTTTTTTGACGAAAAAGCCCTCGATTATGCCTTGCCATGTAAATACAAAATCGAAGCAACCGCTGCAGGTGCTGCCATACAATTCATAAGTGAATTTATAGAAAACATTTAATTTTTTAGAATTTATTATTTTATATCAATAGTCGGAATGGAATTCTAGATAATGAAGATTTTCAAAAACGATAGCTTCATTGATTTTTACTTGTATTAATGAATTTTTTTGATTTGGGAAATTAATTTAATAAGATCTTCTCTCTAATGATTAGCATTCATATATAAATAATAAGAGCTTATTTTTTGTGTGTTTTTATGTTTCTATTTGATGTCATCCTATTTTTCTGCAATATCTAGATATCCCATTCCAAGAATTCCTTCGTGGATTTCTGCCAAACCTTACAAATCCATTCAGAGATTCAGAAATATTTTTCTGAATTCTTGAAAATCATCCTATTTTCCGCCATTATTACCTCCGTCATGCAGAGTTTTATATTTTTCTCGTCAATTAACCGATAGAATAAACCTATATGATTGAAAAAACAAATATGCTTTCGCCCTTTAATTGACTCAGTTAATTTGTTTCCTCAAAATGAAGAAATGCCCGAGTGCATAATCTTTCAAATCATACCCCCCGACATTTCTTTTAAATAAAAATAACCTTTTATGAAATTCTTCATCCTAACCCACGATCAGATCCAATCCTCTCTGAAGCGTTGCCCCATCAATAGCTCCTTTCGCCTGGGCAATCACGTAACCGTCCCGATCGATAAAATAAGTAGTGGGCAGGGAATAGGCTCCATAGGTGGCGGCAGCATCCATATCCGTATCATAAAAGACCGGGAATTCATATCCCTTTTCTTCAATAAACCCAGACGCCCCATCCACCGTCTCCCTGGATCCATCTGTCATATTGATCATCAGAAAATCCACTTCCTCCTTCAGTTCCAGATACTTTTCATTGAAATCCGGCATTTCCATCTGGCAGGGGCCACACCAGCTGGCCCAGAAGTTTAATACAATGGGTTTTCCAAAATAATCAGACAGCTTTACTTCTTCACCTTCTCTGGTATACACGGTAAAATCCGGTGCTGAAATCCTGTTGTCTGTCTCCGCTTCTGTCTCACGGGCTTCCGTTTCAGACGCTTCTCCATTGGCCCGCCCTGCCTCTGTATTTTTCTCTTCCGCCTTTTCCGGCTCTGCCGCTTCTGTCTCCAAGTTCTTTTCTGACTCTGTCTCTCCCGCATTCTCTATCTCAGGCTTTTTCGTTTCTTCCTGCTTCATTTCTCCACTCTCTGCTTGTAATGGAGAAGTTTCTTTCTGTCCTTCTGTTGTCGGAGCCGACTGCACAGACAGCTGATCCGGAGCCAGTTCCTTTCCCAGCTGATTGTATAGAACCGACGCTCCAATCAAAACCAACGCAAATACTAAAATGATGATCATCAATGTTTTCTTATTTTTCATAACGCCTCCTTAATATAATGTCTCCTTCATGAAACTGATATAAAATGAAGCAATTTTTAGCTAAACAGACTCAGCAGACGGCCGAGAGTCCCGGTAGCCATCAAAATTCCTATCAGTATCAGCAGGGTTCCGCTGATTCCATTTATGATCTTATAATTTTTCTTAATCCAGTTAAACGCAGACTTCAGATAGTCGATCAGCACCGCGCTGAGCAGGAAGGGAATCCCTAAGCCCAGGGAATAAGCCAGCAGCATCATCATTCCCTCCAGCACATGCCCTTGCTGAGATGCCAGCATCAAAGCAGAACCAAGGAATGCTCCCACGCAGGGCGTCCACCCCAGGGAAAAAATCACTCCAAAGACCAGTGCCGAAATAAATCCCATATTGCTTGTATCCACAGATTTTTGACTGCCTCGAAACAGGTTCAGTTTCAAAACTCCCAGGAAATTCAAGCCAAAAAAGATTACCACCAAACCTGAAACAATATTTACTGTGGTCTGATATTCTCTTAAAAAACTGCCCAGGGTACCTGCCAAAGCTCCCATGGAAACGAATACAACCGTAAATCCTGTGATAAACCCAAGCGCCCCGCGGACGGTTTTACGAATGCTCCGCTCACCGCCCCCTGCAAAATAAGAAATATAAATAGGAAGCATGGGTAGCAGGCAAGGGGATATGAAGGTAATAATCCCCTCCAAAAAAGAAATTGCGTACTGCATTTGTCTTAGCTCCTCTCCAGATGTTTTTGAATGTATTTCATCTTAAAATAATCCTTCTTTTTGGACCACTTTTTGTTTTGTACTTACTATATCAAAATTTTGTTTTTATTTCTGTGATAATATCACCAAAATACATCTTGTCTCTTCCTCCCTTCAGTCAAAATGGTGTTCCGCTTCCATGGCAATCTTATCTCAAACGCAGATTACTGCCTTTTACCACTCCGATATTACCAGACAACTTCTTCTGCGTAAAGTTCTAAATACGGTTATAATGCACCTCCGTCTGCAGTATAGACAGATCCCGGACCTGTGATACTGCACTGCTTCCTCCGTCCCTCCCTGAAACTCACTCAGGTTCTGTTCTGCAAATTTCATTTGACGTTCCTGAAACTCAGGATTTATAATATTCTGGTAAAAATTGTTACACCCCTGTTGAAAGCGGAATTTCATTTCCTTACTTTCTCGGAGTATACTCTTTCAAAGGAGGAATATTCAGGATTATGAAAGAAGTCAAATCACCTAAAAAACCTTTGATCTATTACTATGGCATCGTCCTTCTGATTCTGTTTCTATTCAATATGATCATAACCCCCATGCTGCTCCAGCGGCAAGTAGTGGAAGTGGACTACGGAACATTCATGGACATGATCGAAGAGAAAAATATCGGGCAGGTGGATGTGTCAGATACCCAGATCACCTTCACTGATAAAGAGGATTCCGTCATCTATAAAACCGGCCTTATGAACGATCCCGGACTCACAGAGCGGCTGCACGATTCCGGCGCAGTTTTTTCCAAGGATATTGTGGAAAAAACCTCTCCCCTTCTTAGCTTTCTCATCTCCTTCATCCTTCCCATGGCGATCTTCATTGCGTTAGGACAATATATGCGTAAGAAGATGATGCAGCAGATGGGCGGCAAAAATGCCATGTCTTTTGGCATGGGAAAGAGCAATGCCAAGGTCTATGTCCAATCCACCGATGGAATTCATTTTAAGGATGTGGCCGGAGAAGATGAGGCTAAGGAAAGCCTGGCAGAAATCGTGGATTACCTTCACAATCCGGAAAAATACACCGCAGTGGGCGCTTCTATGCCAAAGGGACTTCTTCTGGTAGGCCCTCCCGGAACCGGTAAAACTATGCTTGCAAAGGCAGTAGCCGGAGAAGCAGGCGTTCCCTTCTTTTCCATCTCCGGCTCAGAATTTGTGGAAATGTTTGTTGGAATGGGGGCCTCCAAGGTTCGCGACCTGTTCCGGCAGGCAAAAGAAAAAGCGCCCTGCATTGTATTCATTGACGAAATTGACGCCATCGGAAAAAAGAGAGACGGACAGATAGGCGGCAATGACGAGCGGGAGCAGACGCTGAACCAACTCCTCACAGAGATGGACGGTTTCGAGGGAAACAATGGCGTCATTATTTTAGCCGCCACCAACCGGCCGGAATCTCTGGATGCCGCCCTGACACGTCCCGGCCGTTTTGACAGGCGGGTTCCTGTAGAACTTCCGGATCTGAAGGGCCGGGAAGAAATCCTCAAGGTTCATGCAAAGAAAATCAAAGTTTCCTCTGATGTGGATTTCCATACCATTGCCCGAATGGCCTCCGGCACTTCCGGCGCAGAACTGGCAAACATTGTCAATGAAGCGGCCCTGCGGACAGTACGGAACAACCGTACCGTTGTGACCCAGGCAGATTTGGAAGAAAGTATTGAGGTAGTAATCGCAGGATACCAAAAGAAAAATGCCATTCTCTCCGATGGGGAGAAAAAAGTGGTCGCTTACCACGAAATCGGCCATGCTCTGGTGGCTGCAAAGCAGACGCACTCTGCTCCAGTGCAAAAGATCACCATCATTCCCAGAACCTCCGGCGCTCTTGGATACACCATGCAGGTAGAACAGCAGGACAAATGCCTTATGACTAAGGAGGAACTGGAAAATAAGATTGCAACCTTTACCGGAGGTCGGGCTGCAGAGGAGATCGTGTTCGGCAGCATTACCACCGGTGCATCCAATGACATTGAGCAGGCAACGAAACTGGCCCGGGCCATGATCACCCGCTATGGTATGAATGAAGATTTTGATATGGTTGCTCTGGAGACAGTCACCAACCAATACCTGGGCGGCGATACCTCTCTGGCCTGCTCCGGGGAAACCCAGAAAGAAATTGATGAAAAGGTGGTTGCTCTGGTAAAAGCGCAGCACGAAAAAGCCAAAAAACTCCTGCTGGAAAACCGCGCTGTTCTGGATCAGCTTGCACAGTATCTGTATGAAAAAGAGACCATTACTGGAGATGAATTTATGAGAATTTTAGAGGAAGGGGGCGCTCAGCAATGAGAAAACGCTCTGGTTTTGGATGGATTGAATTTATTTCCGGCATCTGTATGCTTATCCTGGGATTATTTACCCTGTTCAAACCCGGAAGCATGTTCACCAGCATTGCTGTCATCTACGGCGTAATTGCTGTGATCACCGGAACCTGTGATATTATCTTCTACATTAAAACGGAGCGCTATACGGGTTTTGCCCCTATTGTTGCCCTGGTTTCCGGTATTTTGAGCGTGATGGCAGGCGTCATTCTCCTGGGGCACCCAGGAATTGGGAAATGGATCGTATCTATCCTGTTTCCCCTCTGGTTTATCACTCACTGCCTTTCCCGGCTGGCTCATCTGGGGATCATCCGCCTTGCCGCTGGAGACTTTTGCTACTATTTTTCACTGGTTACGAACATTACCGGACTGATTCTCGGTGTCCTGATGCTGTTTCAGCCCGCCTTTACCCTCTTCACTGTGGGCGCACTCATCGGTATCTATCTGATCGCTGCAGGCATTGAATCCATTATCCTTGCCCTCAGCCGCATGGGATCCGGATGGTAACTTTTGCTGCTTCTCATTCGCCAAACATTCCCTCCGCCTGAGCCTAGTCGTTTCCGCGGTATTATTCCCGTCCGCCGCAACGCGAGCCTGCGGAACCTTTTTATTTCATAGGATTACAGTGTCCCATATGAGCCTAAAAGTGAAGCGTAAGCTTCACAATATACAAATATGGGGAAGGATTTTGGGAGTGCCTGCACGAAACAATCCGCGTAATCTCAATTAAGGTGTTTTGACACCCTGCTCCTATGATACAAAGAGGGCCCCCCTTTGACCCACTCCCTTCTAAACAGCAGATTTTGCTTCTTTCACCTGACTGCCTTGGAAGAGACTGAGCCGTCTGGGGCGCCCTCTTTCATTTTCTTTTATCGGGTTTTATATCCCTTACTTCTTTTGTATTATTTATTCTCTTGTGGAATTTCTCATTTTCTCTTACTTTTTAGTGCTTTTTTGTTTCTTCCCATTTCTCTACTGATGCTCTCCGCACTCATGCGCATGCTCATGTTCATGGCAGATGGAGCCTGTAGATTTTAACTCGCCTCTCAGGTAGGTCTCCACTGCGGTTCTGGCATCTCCCTGAACGCCTACGATCACCTCTACCCCTCTCTCATTGAAAATATCTACAGCGCCTCCGCCCATTCCCCCGGAAATGATCACTTCTGCGCCGTTATCTGCCAGGAAGTTTGGCAAAAAACCGGGGCGATGCCCAGGATTCGGTACAGAATTTTCACCAGTAATCTTTCCATCTGCTGTGTCAAAAAAGATAAAGTTCTCACAATGGCCAAAATGACCTGCAACGGTGTTTCCCATAGCTGCTACTGCAATTTTCATAATAAAATCTCCTTTCCATTCAATCCAAGCAATTGGCTTGTCATTTTAAAAATTTTTTTCAGCGCATCTGCGGCAGGACAGTCCATCTCTGCCAGACTGCAGCCCTTATTGATCGCTGCAGATGCACTTTTATCATAAGGTATCACTCCCACAAAGGGAATTTCCTCCTCTTTACAAAAGCGTTGGATCTCGTCCGTATTTTCCGGACTCACATCCCATTTATTGACGCAAACGGCCAGCTTGGCCCCGAAGGTTCTGGCAGTTTTTACCAATCGTTTTAAATCGCTGATCCCGGAAAGACTGGGTTCTGCTACCACCAGCACCAGATCCATGCCGCTGACTGATGCCATCACAGGACAGCCGATTCCTGGAGAGCCATCGATCACCGCAAGCTCGGTATCCGGAGCATTCTTCAGCATTGCCATCTTCACATCAGTTACCAGTTTCCCGGAATTTCCTCTGCCCATCTTCAGCGTAGCTGTGGAAAACACTCCGTCCTCCAGATACAGCTCTTTCTGACCGGCCACGTCTGTATTCAGCCCAACGGCCTGATTAGGGCAAACATAGGCACAGACGCCGCAGCCCTCGCAGGAATATTCATTTATCTGGTACTTACCCTCCCTGCACTCAATAGCATGAAATCGGCAGTGCTCTTTGCAGAGTCCGCAGCCAATGCAAAGCGTATCATCGATCACCGCCTTATCCCCGCCCAGAAATTCTGTGACAACAGGCTGCCCCTTCTGTTGCGTGACCAGGTGCAGATTGGGCGCATCCACATCGCAGTCCGCCGCAGCTTTCGCCCTTGCAAAGTGCATAAAAGCTGCCGCTGTGGTGGTTTTTCCGGTTCCTCCCTTTCCGCTGAGGATCAAAAGACGTTTCATAGGCTGCCTCCAATCTGCTTCAAAATCCCGACAAACAGGGTATGAAACTCCTGATCCTGCTTGGCAATCAATTCGCCTCTGGCAATCCACGCTCCTATTCTGGAATCATAGGGAATCCTGGCTAGTACAGGCAATCTCTGCTCTTCACAAAAATTCTCTAACAGCTCATACGGCTCCTCCTGCTTATTGATCACCACACCGCATTTTTTTCCAAGCAAAGTAACCAGCTGATGAACCATCCGGAAATTGTGAAATCCAAAAGCAGTAGGCTCCGCCACCAGAATACAAAAATCTGCATCCATCACGCTTTCCATTACACTGCAGGCGCTTCCCGGCGGACAGTCAATCACCGTCAGGTTCTCTCCATGGTCTAAGCCCGCTTCCGGCTCCATCGTCTCCTCATAAAAAGGCTTCCCTTTGCAGGGTGCCCCCGCTCCCCGGACGATTCTATCTCCCTGAGCCAGCGCTTCCCGAATTACTGGAACGCCGGAGGCTTCTCCCGGATTTAAAATCCCGGTTACTATCTGAATATTTCCTCTTGCTCCAATTTCCAATTTTCCTACAGGCTTCAGTTTCTTGGACACCGCACCTTCCGGGCATACCAGCATGCAGCCGCCGCAGCTGTGGCAGACCTCGGAAAATACTATCGGTTTCTCTTTTATATACATTAGCGCATGAAATCGGCAAAACTCCACACACTTTTTGCAGCCATTGCATTTTTTGGCATCAAACTCCGGCAGCATGGATGATACAGTGCTTTCTCTCACACCCTCGGGCTTTAAAAACAGCCGGCCATTTGGCTCCTCTACATCACAGTCAATATAAACGCCTCTTCCTGCTGCTGCAGCCAGATTCACCGCCGCCATTGTTTTGCCTGCACCGCCCTTACCGCTTAGACAGGCGATCTTCATTGCACACCATGATATCCGCTGTGAAACTGGGTAAGCTCCTTCAGCTCTCCCCGCTCCACTGCGGCAAGGTCATCCGCGGCGGCTTTGTTTGCGGATTTGTAAATTTTAATATCTGCTGCCTGGAATACCTCTCTGGCATTCTCCCCACAGCGAAGGGTAATCAATGCGTCGATCCCCTGATCCACCAAGAACTGGGCTGCCTGTATCCCTGCGCCTCCCTGGGCGCTGGCGGCCGGATTCTCTACCACCTCATCCTTTCCCTCCACCCGAAACAGAAAATAGGGCGCCCGGGCAAGAACGATACACACATCCTGTTTATTTTCATCCAAAGGTACTGCAATCTTCATGGACTTCGCCTCCTCTATGCCATCTTTTATACTGTCTTCTATACGTTCTTCCTTGCGTCCATCTCTCCGATGTCTCCAACAGCCTCCGCAGCCGCAGTATTCCTCATCTCCAGCACAGAGCTGATAATGCCCGCCCTCTATGCGAAGGGACAAGCCCTCCACCAGGGCATCTGCCAGCTTTTTTCTTGCAGAATTGTAGATCAGCTGAACTGTAGTTCTGGCTACCTGCATATAGCTGCTGCACTCTTCCTGTGAAAAACCCTGCCGGTCAATCAGACGGATCGCTTCGTATTCATCCACCGTCAAAACCACTGTATTTTCACCAGCCGTCTCGCCCACAGGGCGAAATTCCCTGATCTGAGGCATCTGGCATACTTTTCTGCATTTTCTCGGCCTCGGCAAGATTCTCACCTCCTGATCAGCGTAGCAACTTACCCACTTACCGGCTTACCGGCTTACCGGCTTACCGGCTTACCGGCTCTTTCGCTTTTCGGCTTATCGACTTTTCAGTTCTTCCATTTGCCGACTGCCCTTGCCTCTTGCTCTCTGTCTTTATTATAATACATAAATGGCATATGTCAATAATATTTTTGACATATGCCATTTAATAGTTCTTATTCCGGCTGATCCATACCGCAGGCAGATGCCCGCTGTATCAGACAACGGTCATTGCGCACTGCGTCATAATAGCGGAAGCCTCCGGAAAAATTATATACTTCAAAGCCTTTTCCAGCTAAAATGCGAGAAGCAATATAGCTTCGCAGACCGCTCTGGCACATCACATACACCGGCTTTCCAGGATTGATTTCCGAAATCCGTTCTCTCAGCTCATCCACCGGAATATTGAAAAACCCTTCCCCGTGACCTAGACTGTATTCTCCGGGAGTTCTGGTATCCAAAAGAGTCACGCTGCCGTCTCTTGGGAGCTTCTCATCATCCTCCAGATGCCACTGCCTTAACACCCCCTTGGCAATATTATCAATCATAAAACCAGCCATATTTACCGGATCTTTTGCGGAAGAATAAGGCGGTGCATAGGCCAGGTCAAGATCCTTTAACTGTGTGGCTTTCAGTCCCGCATGTATGGCTGTCGCCAGCACATCAATGCGCTTATCTACCCCTTCATAGCCCACAATCTGCGCTCCCAGCAGGCGGTAAGTCTCCCGCTCAAAAATCACCTTCATGGTCATCACTTTGCCTCCCGGGTAGTAACCCGCATGACTCATGGGAGACAGTACCACCTTATCTGTATCCAAACCGGCTTTTCTGGCATTGCCTTCATTTAGTCCTGTGGCAGCCGCTGTCATATCAAATACCTTGATCACACTGCTGCCCTGGGAACCAAGATAATGGCTGTCCTTGCCGCAGATATTATCAGCTGCGATGCGCCCCTGTTTATTGGCCGGTCCTGCCAGAGAAATCAGCGCATCCTCCCCGGATACAAAGTGCTTCACCTGCACAGCGTCCCCCACCGCATAGACATCCGGAACGGAAGTTTCCATTTTGTCGTTCACCACAATGCTTCCCTTAATGCCAAGCTCCAGGCCAGCTTCCTTTGCCAGCCAGGTATCCGGTGTCACACCGATAGCCAAAATCACCATATCTGCATGAAGCGGTTTTTCGCCCTTCAAAAGAACTTCCACGCCTCCGTCTTTCTCCTCAAACCCTTCCACAGTATGCCCCAAAACCAGCCTCACCCCATGTTTTCTCATCTCGCTGTGAATAAAGGCTGCCATATCCGGATCAAAAGGATTCATCAGCTGCTTCGGCCGCTGCACAATGGTCACATCCATTCCCAGCTCCCGCAAATTCTCTGCCAATTCCAGGCCTATAAAGCCTCCTCCTGCCAGTACAGCCGAATTGGGATGATTTTCTCTGATGTATTCTTTGATTCGAAAAGTATCCTCCACAGTTCTCAGAGTAAACAGGCGGCTTAATCCTATCCCCGGAAGTCTGGGCTGGGTAGGTTTGGCTCCTGGTGAAAGAATCAGCTTGTCATAACTCTCCTCAAACTCCTCCCCATTCTTCAGATTTCGGACAGAAACCGTCTTCCGCTCCGGATGAAGGGCAATGACCTCATGGTACACCTTCATATCCACTCGGAAACGTGAAAAAAAGCTCTCCGGAGTTTGAAGAGTCAGTTCTTCCGAATCTGTAATCACATCCCCAATGTAATAGGGGAGACCGCAGTTTGCATAAGAAATATAACCGGATCGCTCAAACACCAGGATCTGAGCCTCCTCATCCAGCCTGCGGATCCTTGCCGCTGCTGTGGCGCCCCCTGCCACACCGCCTACAATCACAACCTTCATATCAGCGCACCACCTTTCCTGAATAAGATGCAATTCCTCCAATATTCGTCACATTCGTATAGCCCATATGCTGCAGCGTCCTTACTGCCTGGCTGCTCCTTGCCCCGGAATGACAGTATACAAACAGCGCCCTCTCTTTTGCTCCCAGAGCGCTCTCTGCCTGTTGAATCTTCTGAAGGGGAATGTTTTTACTTCCCGGAATATGCCCTTCCCCATATTCCTCCGGAGTGCGCACATCCAGCAAAACCGCCCCCGGAGTAGCACCATAATCTTTTACTCCCTGATTAATATCCATAGTTTTAAAAAGACCGCCTCTATTAAAAAAGTTCATAGAAAACATTTCATTCTCCTCCTGTCTTTCACTCTTTTTTACAATCTGTTCTCTTTTAATTTTCCTGTCCCCTTTACCGCCATTTCTGGTTCCTCCCTTATTTGTTGAAGTAAGTATAACAAAAGCAAGACTTTCCTTCTGTGACTAGGTCACCTATTATCCCGCCCCATTGCCCGCAGATAGAAAACAGAGATGCTGCAAAACACCTCCGGCTCCCCTTTCCGGTGATTTTCTCCGAAACCTATCTGTTTTCTGGAAAAACACACCGAAACTGAGCCGAGATCCGCATTTTGCAGCATCCCTTTCTGTCCATCCTTATTCCATTCTCTGTACGCTACCGTTTTCCTGCATCCACATATACGTCCAGCTGGAAGCGGCTCATATCCCCCCGGTATCTGGCAATCGAATACTCCACCGCCACGCCTGCCTCTGTGTAACCCACTGTATGCACCAGCTGAATAGGCGCGCCCCGCTTGATATTTAGATACCGTGCATCCCCGGCGTTTGCTTCCACTGCTTCCACATATCGGCTGGCCCGGTAAATCCTGGTATCGTTCTGTTTTGCCATCATTTCATAAAGGGAACTGTTCTCAAAATCACAGCCCTCCAAAAAGGCGCACCTTACCAGAGGAACATAGGTTTCCACTGTCAGCACCGGTTCCTGATCTCCAAACCGGCGGCGAAACAAATATAAAACTCCATCCCCTTCCTGAAGCTGAAGATTCTCAGCCACCTCTTTGGATGCCTTCATCCGCTTAAATTCCAACACCTGCGTGCTTGGCTTCACCCCTATACGCTCCATCTGTTCCCGAAATGTCTCCAGTCTCTGAAGAAAATCCTGACGGATCTTCTGCCTTGCGACAAAAGTCCCTTTGCTCTTGATACGATACAGCCATCCCTCCTGCACCAACTCGGTCACTGCCTGCCGCACGGTAGTCCTGCTGATATCAAATTGCTCACTCAGTTCCTTCTCTGTAGGAATAAGACTGTCCACCTCATATTTGCCGCTCTTGATCTCTTCTACAATCAGTTCCTTCAACTGAAAGTACAGCGGTATGGGAACCCGCTTATCCAATATCTTGCCCTCTAAAAACATAGTCACCTCACATCAGCCGCTTTTTAACATAGATTGTATCTCTAAAATAGCTTTGGAATAAACGTTATTGTCATAACATTATATCATTAACTATTTTCATTATAACATACTGGCGTGATGATGCAAGAAGTTTTTACTATTACAGACCTTGTATAAAAAACTTGGAATGCTCAGCACAGCGGCGCAAAGATTCGCAGTATCCCGTCAAAGATCCAGCTCCAGAAAGTAAGCTTGACGTTCTGCCCCAGGATCATCTCCCGGCTCTTGCTCTGCGTATCCAGAAAATCAGCCTTAATATCCTGCAAAATCGAAGCCTTGTAGAACAGGGAGTTGTTTTCAAAGTGAAGGTACAAACTTCGGTAGTCTAAGTTCACAGTTCCCACCGTCCCCACCACATCGTCAATAACACATCCCTTGGCATGAAGAAATCCAGGCGTATATTCGTAAATCCTGACACCCGCCTCCAGAAGCACCGGATAAAAGCTGTGAGACATACGGAACACCAGCTTTTTGTCGGGAATGCCCGGCATAAAGATTCTCACATCTACGCCCCGGTGAGCTGCCCGGACAAAAGCATCCAAAAGCGCATCTCCCAGAAGCAGATAGGGGGTATAAAAATAGGCGTACTCTTTTGCCTGGGACAAAAGCTCAATGTACAGCTCGTTGCTTACCGCCTGCTCTCCAAGAGGAGAATCATAATAGGAAAGAACATAACCATCCGATACAGAATGGGGTTTCCCTGCCCCTGATTTGTTCTGGCTTGTTTCGCCTTCTGAAAATTCTGTTTCCTCTGCCTGTTTTGGCTTCTCCCTTGTCTCCAGGCTCTTGGTTTCCCTGGTATCAGCCAACTTCAGTTTCAGATCCTCCATACAGACGGAGCCGTCCTTCTGTCCCCACTGAATCGGTTCCTCAGAAAAAGCATTCCAGAATCGCAGGAACATCAGGGTATAATTCTGAACTGCCGGCCCGGTAAGGCGCAAACCCACATCCTTCCAGTGACCGTATTTTTCATATCGGTTAATATATTCGTCTGCCAGGTTGACCCCGCCGCTGTAAGCCACTCTGCCGTCAATGATCAGCATCTTCCTGTGATCCCGGTAATTCAGGGTTCCCTTCAGGAAGACCATGGGATTAAAGGAAATACAGTGAAGCCCTTTCTCTTTCAGTTTGCGCACATCCTCCGCTGAAAAAGTAGAAAGGCTTCCCAGATCATCATACATGAAACGAACATCCACTCCTTCTTTCACTTTTTGAGCCAGAATATCCACTATATTGTCCAGCATCACGCCATGTTCCACAATAAAATATTCCAGAAAAATGTACTTCTCTGCTTTCTTCAAATCTTCCAGAATCGAGGGGAACATATCATCCCCCAACGGAAAATAGTCCGCCGTCTGATTCTCACACACCGGAAATCCTGTCATCCGTTCCACATACCGGAAAGTCTGGGCCAGTCTGGGAACTTCCTCATCCAGATTTTCGGTTCCCCCAGAGGGCTGAAGAGCGAATTCCCGTACCGTATCCAATTTTTTCTGCAGCGGACGCTTTGTATGATCCGTTCCAAAAATCAGATACAGCAAAGCTCCCGCCAGAGGAAATGCCATGATGACCAGCAGCCACAGCATTTTGTAGGTTCCCTCTCCCCGCTTTGTGATCATGTACAGCACAAAAAGCAGAGACAAAATCGCCAGTACCAGCTCAATCACTGCCGCCCAGGGTGCCAGCCAGTTCATTAGCAGCATAATCCAGAGTACCTGTACAAGAACTGCCGGGATAATGGCCAATATTCTGCGTATAATCTTGTTCATCCGTACTACCTCCCAATCTGCCCGGAATTGTTCCTGAGGCATTCTCTTTAAAGTACAGTATAGCTCAGGAAACTCTCCCCTGCAATAGGAGGCAGGATCTTTATAAAAATGTAAGAATCCGCGTTCCCTAATTCTCCTAAAACTGCTCACAAAATCTTCACAATTAAATTAGCACTCACCTCTTGATAATGGAAGTCGATTTTTGTCCTGTCTTGTGTATCCTAGAAGTGCCTGTTTTACAGGCTTTCCGGGGCATCAGTCATTTTGTCTGGTATTGTAAAGCAGTGTCAGATTTGTCGTAAAT
>CABRXX010000009.1:0-65853 GCA_902475025.1 uncultured Lachnospiraceae bacterium
ATTACTGGTGAATATTCAGATTTAGCATAATTAATGTATTGTATATAAAAACGATATATTTGAATTTGTAATATATGAAATATAGTATTTTGCTCATGGAGAGAAATATGGAGGTGAGAATTATTAACAATTTTGTATTAGAAATGAAAGGTATAAAAAAGCATTTTGGTGGGATTAAAGCCCTTGATGGAGTGGAGTTTAAAGTGCAAGCTGGTGAGGTACATGCGTTATTAGGAGAAAATGGAGCGGGTAAATCGACTCTAATGAAGATACTAGGTGGTTCTTATACTATGGATGAAGGGGAAATATTTATTGACGGAAAGAAGGCAGATTTATCTTCGCCTTTGAAAGCCCAGAGATATGGCATAGCTGTAATATATCAGGAACAGGCATTGGTAGATTGTCTAACTGTTGCAGATAATATTTTGCTTGGAAGAATCCCAAATAAAATAGGTGTTATTGATGAAGAAAAATTAAATGTATCGGTTGAAGAAGCATTGAGTTTAGTCGGAGCGGATTTAAATTCGAATGACTTAGTCGGAAATTTGAGTGTTGCACAAAAACAATTTGTTGAAATTGCAAAAGCAGTTTCAATGAATGCTAGGATTATAGTGATGGATGAGCCTACAGCAGTATTAACACTTCCTGAGACTGAAAAATTGTTTAAATTAATCCGACACTTACAATCTCAAGGAAGAAGTATTATTTATATTTCGCATCGTTTAGAGGAATTGTCACAAATAGCAAATCGCTGTACAGTTTTAAAAGATGGAGTATATATTGGTACAAAAATGATAGAAGGTGTAACAAAAGAAATTTTGATTACCATGATGACAGGAAGGACAATTAAAAATATTTACCCTAGTAAAAGTAAAAAAATAGGAAAAGTATGCCTGGAGGTTAAAAGGTTATCTAGAAAAAATGTATTTAATGAAATTACTTTTTCAGTCTGTGAAGGAGAAATCGTAGGCTTGAGTGGTCTTGTTGGTTCTGGAAGAAGTGAAGTATGTCGTTCTATATTTGGAATAGATCCGAAAGAGAGCGGCGAAGTTATCCTGTCGGGGAAAAAGTTAAATTTGAAAAGTGCAGGTCAGGCTTTATCAGAAGGAATAGTATATATTACAGAAGATAGAAAAGGAGATGGTCTTTTTTTGGAAATGTCCATCGGTAAAAATATTTCTATTTCTATTCTCCATACTATATGCAAAATTGGAGTGATTAATAAAAAAAAGGAAGAACGGATTGTAAAAAAATATATTAACAAGCTTCAAGTAAAATGCGCACGAGAATCACAGAAAGTCGGAGAACTTTCGGGAGGAAATCAACAAAAGGTAATGATAGCTAGAGCGATGTTAGCGAAAGCAAAGGTAGTTATTATTGATGAACCAACGCGAGGTGTTGACGTGGGAACAAAAACAGAAATATATAAGATTATTCGGAATATAGCGGATAATGGATGTGCAGTGATTATAATTTCGTCAGAATTACCGGAAATAATAGGTATGAGCGATAGAATTATAGTAATGCATAATGGAAGAATTACAGGTGAATTGTTGTCTGCAGAAGCAACGGAAAAGAATATATTGACAGCAGCGACAGGAGGAAAATGATTTATGAACAAAAAGGACGAAAAGATAACGGCAGCTAATGTGGGAAAAATTATATTGGAGAAATATAGTTCTATTATCGTATTGCTGGTTATGATTATTGTGGCAGCTGTTGTTTCGGATGTGTTTCTGACAAAAAATAATATTTTAAATGTTTTGCGTCAGATATCGGCGAATGCGATTTTGTCCATTGGATTATTGATGGTGATAATTACAGGTGGAATTGATATTTCGATAGGATCAATCGTAGGGATCACATCTGTTATGTTTTCTGCATTATACGCTTCTGATGCGGCTGTTGGACCATTTCATGGCTTGATTGAATTGTTGAGTAAACTAATACCAAATAATCAGGTGGGGTTATTTGTTCCTATTGTAATACTGATGATTTTTGGTGGTTTTTGGGGATTTATTAATGGCATTGTTATTTGTAAAGCAAAGGTACAGCCATTTATTATGACAATAGGAACATTAACATTATATCGAGGAGTTGCACTTTTGATTTCTAATGGAAAGCCTATTTATATGAGTCGAGAAACGGCAGATAAAGTGATGTTTCTCGGAGACGGAAGAATATTTTTCGATATCCCGGCTCAGGTTGTTGTTCTTATACTAGTTGGTATTGTGATGGCATTCTTATTAAATAAGACAATATTTGGCCGTTATATAAAGGCTATTGGTGGAAATCAAGAGTCGGCCAGAGTGGCAGGTATTAATGTAAATTATTATAAAACATGGGCATATGTTTTATGTGGTGTAATGGCATCAATTGCAGGCATTATTTTAACGGCGCGAACAACAACAGGAGATCCTACCTTAGGCGAATCATTTGAGATGAACGCAATAGCCGCTTGTGTAATCGGTGGAGCCAGTTTGAATGGTGGTGTTGGAACGATTGCAGGAACAATTATTGGTGCTGTTATTATTGGGATTATTAATAATATTTTAAATTTGATAAATATTTCTACATATTATCAATATGTAGTGCGTGGCGGAATTATTATTTTGGCGGTTATTTTTAATTCTCAAAAACGTAGAAAATAACGTACTCTATTGCGCAGGCAATGAAAATAAAAAAAGGAGGAAAAGGGGTAATGAAAAAGAAAGGATTAGCATTTTTGATGGCGGCAACTATGATGTGTAGCATACTAGCCGTAAAAGGGGCGGATGCAGCCAGTGCATCTGAGAAGACTTATAAAATAGGGATGTCTATTGATACAACGAGTCAGGCATGGCGTGCTGGGCTTGTAGAGGATGTATCGAAGGAGGCAGCAATGCATCCAGAAGTAGAATTAACAATTACAGATGCAAATGGAAATACAGAAAAACAAATCTCTGATGTGGAAGATTTGATTACGAAGGGTGTTCAGGCTATTTTGATTAGCCCAATTGAAGGGCAACCGTTAGCGAATGTATGCCGTAAAGCATATGAACAAGGAATTCATGTGATTGTTTTGGATCGTGAATTGGAAGGTGAGGATTGGACGTGTTTTATTGGAGCGAATAATCGTAACATTGGAGCAGCAGCAGGTGAATTTATTGTGGAGTATATGGAAGAAAATGGATATACGAAATTAGTTGAACTGCAGGGGACTCCGGGATCCAGTCCTTGCCGTGACAGAAGTGAGCCAATGGTGGAAAAAATAAAAGAAACAGACATTGAATTGGTTACACAACAAACAGCAAATTGGACGGAAAATGAAGCAATCGAAGTAACGGAAAATCTTCTCCAAGCATATCCGGAGGGAGAGATAGAAGTTATTTATGCTCAGTGTGATGTTATGGCTCTTGGAGCACTGAAAGCAATGAAATCTGCAGGGAGAGAAGAAATAAAACTTATTAGTGTAGACGGTCAGAAAGAAGCCCTTGAAGCAATTAAAGAAGGAACCTTTGTAGGAACATTTACTTATCCTTTCCCAGGAGCAGAGGGGGTACAGGTTGCAATGCAACTGATTGACGGTGAAACCGTCGATAGAGTTATTGATATTGAATCGGTTTTTATTGATGCATCTAATGTAGAGCAATATTATGATCCTAATTCTGCTTTTTAATTTATAAAATAGGAAAATATTTTGACAGACTTAAGGTCTGTCAAAATATTATGGAGGGATATAACTATGACAGCAATAATGACAAACAGGTGTAAAAGACTTCGAGAAAAATTGGTCTATACAGATCCGATTATTTGTCCGGAAAGAGCGATTTTATGGACAGAATCTTATAAAGAAACGGAAGACCAGCCACCAATAATTCGGGCTGCATTGGCGTTGAAAAATACATTAAGTAAAATGACTATTCAGATATATGAAGATGAATTGCTGGTAGGGAATCAGGGAAGCGCATTAAGAGCAGCACCATTGCATCCACAGATTAATTTGTGGTTTCTAAATGAGTTAGATTCTTTTGACAAAAGAGAAGGTTCGCGTTTTTTGATTTCGAAAGAAGCAAAAGAAAAGATACGTTCTGTAGAGAGTTATTGGCGTGGGAAAACAGTGTATGAGCGTACTATGGCACTTCTTCCACAAGATACTCTTGATAGTATGAATTCTAAAATGTTTACATGCAGTTATACCCTGGCAAAGGGAACGGGACATTTTCTCTTAAATTTTGAAAAGGTATTGAACGAAGGATTTTATGGAATTCAGAAAGAATGCGAAAATCATTTGAATGAATTGGATTACGCGAAGCCTGAGGATTTTGAAAAATTTTCAGTTTATAAAGCAGTGATTATTGTGTGTGAGGCAGTAAAAATATTTGCAGAACGTTATGCAGAACTAGCTGAAAAAAAAGCAAAAATTTGTGAGAATATTAATAGAAAGAATGAGCTGTTAAGGATTGCAGCCAATTGTAGAAGGGTTCCTTATTATCCGCCTATGGATTTTTATGAAGCAGTGCAATGTACCTGGTTTCAACAGCTTATAGCACAGATTGAATCAGATGGAACGGGGCTGTCTGTAGGAAGATTAGATTATTTTTTATGGCCTTATTATAAAAAAGATATAAAATCTGGGAAATTGAAAAAAGAATTTGCAGAAGAACTAATGGATTCATTTTGGCTGAAATGCGGCGAGATTATAGAAGTATGGAATGAGGACGATTCACGATATTTTGGCGGTCATCCTATTTCACAGACAATTACATTGGGGGGAACAGATGCCGATGGAGCAGATGCAGTAAATGAATTGACGTATATTTGTCTCGATTCAACGATGAAAGTAAAATTGCCTCAGCCATCTGTATGTGTGCGTGTGCATAAAAATTCGGATTTTAAATTTATGCGTAAATGTGCGGAAGTAATACGTGTTGGACTTGGTATGCCTGCAATGTATAACGATGAAATTGCAATCCCTTCTCTTATGAATCGAGGAGTATCTATGGAAGATGCAAGAAGAAATTGGGGCGTAGCAGGATGTGTGGAAATGGGGCTCCAGGGACAAATGTGTCATTTTGCGAATTCAGGATATTTTAATTTGGTGAAGTGCTTAGAAATAACAATGGACGGTGGATATGATAAAATATCTGGAAAACAAGTCGGGCCCAAGACGAAATTACCAGAAGAAATGAATAGTTATGAAGAGTTTGTTGAAGCATTTAAGATGCAATTTCATTGCGCAATGCACCACATGATTGAAGTGGGAAATGTGGTGAATACTATGCATGCAAAATGGGTTACACTTCCCTTTATAACTGCGTTTACGGAAGATTGCATTGGCAGGGGAAAAGAGGTACATGATGGAGGTGCAAAATATAACCATGATGGTCCACAAGGAGTAGGGCTTGCAGACGTTGCAGATTCTTTATGTGTTATTAAAAAATTGGTATTTGAAGACAAGGTACTTACATTAAAAGAGTTAATGACAGCAGTTCGTGCAGACTTTGTTGGGTATGAGGACATTAGGGTGCAGGTATTAAAAGATGCCCCAAAGTATGGAAATAATGATGTTTATGTGGATAATATCGCAAGAAATATTTTGACATATTTTTGTGACGAAGTGGGACAATATAAAAATTTGAGAGGAGGAGTATTTGTTCCAGGCCAATATTCTAATTCAGCCAATGTTCCGTTTGGAGAAGATTGCGGTGCAATGCCAAATGGAAGAAAGGCACATATGCCCATAGCGGAGGCATGCTCACCAAGTCATGGAGTAGAAAAAAATGGGCCTACACAGGCAGCGCTGTCGGTGGCACATTTGGATCACGTATTAGTTACAAATGGAACGCAGTACAATCAAAAATATCATCCAAATACCTTAAAAGGAGAAAAGGGATTGGAAGCTTTGGTTGGTCTTATAAAAACATTTTTTGAAGCAGGTGGCTTTCATATTCAGTTTAATGTGGTTTCGGCTGATACACTTCGGGATGCACAGAAAAATCCGGATAAATATAGAGATCTTGTTGTTCGGGTGGCGGGATATACAGCATTTTTTGTGGATTTAAATAAGGCAATACAAGATGATATTATAGGGCGGACAGAGATGAGCTTTTAGGAATCTTCTATAAGGGTTGCATATGCAACCCTTATAGAAGATTATGTATATAATGGAGGAGGAAGCATGAAAGGTTATATCTATAGTATTCAACGCTATTGTATCCATGATGGACCAGGAATTCGTACAAATGTATTTTTTAAAGGTTGTCAATTACATTGTCCTTGGTGCGCAAACCCAGAATCACAGGATGTTAAAAAGGAGATAGGTTTTATAGCACATAAATGTATTGGATGTGGGACATGTGTAAAAAAATGTCCAGTTGGGGCATTAGATAAAAATAATATTGGTCGAATAGATCGAGGAAAATGTATTTTATGTGGAGCTTGTGTTAGGTACTGCGCTTCGGAATGCTACCAAATTTTTGGAAGAGAAATCGGCTTGGAGGAACTATTAAATGAGATTGAAAAAGATTTACCATTTTATCGAAATACGGGGGGCGGTGTAACTGTAACTGGAGGAGAACCTACATTACAGCATGAGTTTTTAGAACAATTTTTAAAAAAATGTAAAGCAAATGGGATTAATACTGCAATTGAAACTCATGGTATTGTAGAACATAGGATACTTATGAAATTAGCACCCTATATAGATTATTTTTTGATTGATGTAAAGTGCATGGATCCTTCTTTACATAAAAAAATTACTGGAATGTCTAATGAAGCAACACTGAATAATATTAGATTATTAACTAAGAACATGAAAAAGAAAGTTGCGTTGAGAATACCTTGCATTCCCGGATTCAATATGAATAAGGAGAATATGGATAAATTAATAGAATTTGCCAAGGAAATACAGCAGACAGGTAATTTATCCATGATAAACTTGTTACCGTATCATAATTTAGGACAAAGCAAGTACGAAATGTTGCAGAAGGAGTATTTATATTGTTCGATTCCAACTTTGAAGGATGATATGTTGACAGAATATGAAATCAGAATAAAAAACGAGAAACTGCCAGTGAGAATTGGCGGCTAAATTTATTTATGGTAAAATAAAGGGGGAAAAGATTATTTTATACTAGAGGAAAACTAAATGAGACAAGAAATAATGCGATTGGAAGATATTTCGAAAGAAATGTCTCATACAGAAGTTCTAAAACATATTCACTTTGATTTATATGTGGGTGAAACAGTAGCAATAATGGGAGCGAATGGCGCAGGAAAAACGATGCTTTTGGAGTTGCTGGCCGGAATATCTTCTTATGACAGTGGAAAATTGTATTTTAATAGAGAACTTGTAGAGCTCCGAAAACCTAAAGATGCACATAGTCTAGGAATACAGTATATTCCCATTCAAGAGGGATATATTGATATACTTACAGTATTTGAAAATTTACATTTTGATAATGATGGATATTTTTTTGTTGACTTGTTTAAGCAAAAAAGTGAAGCTGAAAAGGAATTGAAAAAGTTTGGTCTAAATTTGAAACTTAATTTTAAGTACAATAATTTAGATAGAGGAAACAAGAAATTAATAAAAATTGCAGCGGCAATCCATAAGCATCCCAAAATCTTAATGTTGGATGAACCAATGGCATTTTTGAATGATGAGCAGCAGAAAAATTTAATAAATATTTTAAATGATTTAAGAAAAAAAGGAACTAGTATTTTATTTACAACGCATAATTTAAAAATAGCGAAGCAACTTGCTGATCGCGGAATTATTTTGAGGGAAGGCGAGATAGCTGGCGTTTTTCCTATAGATCAGTATGATGAAAAAGAATTAATGGCGATGATAACTGGTGATTTATATAAATGGCAGAGGTTTTCGGAAAAGGGATTGAAAAAGAAGATTGCATTGCAGGTTGAGGAACTGTCAGGTGTAGGAATAAAGAATATTAGTTTCAAGCTATATGAGGGCGAGATTCTTGGGATGATAGGTGTGGCAGGGGCAGGAAGAACTAGAGTAATGGATTTGTTATTTGGATTAAGGAAAATAGAAAAAGGGAAAATATTTATAGATGGGAAAGAAATTTTTATTACATCTCCTCAAGATGCATTGAGATATTCTATTGCATACGTAACAAATAAGGCGGGGCAAACGAGTACGATTGATGTGTTGTCCGTAAAAGAAAATATTGTTTTGCCTTCTATGAAAAGAGTTAGTTATGTAGGGTGCATAAGTAATAAGTTGAGCGATTATATTGCTAGACACTATTTTGATATAGTTATGAATGGGATATATAATGAGGATGAAAAAGATAAATTTAAGAATAATTTATTATCTAAACCATTTGGAGCGCTTAGCTTAGGATATCAGCAACTTATTCGCATTGCGCAAGGTTTAAGTACCTCGCCGAAGATTCTTATGCTGGATAACCCAACAAGAGGTTTGGATATAAAAATGAAAAAAAATATTCATCATTTACTGGAAATGTTGAGTAGAAAGGGATTGAGCATTTTGATTATTTCGGACGAAAATGATGAGATTTTTTCTGTTTGTCAAAGATATATCATTTTAAATGAAGGGAAATTGACTGGGGATATATCTAAAAGAGAAATAGAAAAAGCTGAGCTAGGTTTAGTAATTCAAAATGAGGTGGACAGATGATACGGGTGCTGGTTGTGGATGACGAAATTTGGGTTTGTCAATTAATTAAAAAAATTATAAATTGGGAAGAAATTGGTTTTATAATAATTGGAGAGGCACATGATGGCTTTGAAGCACTGAAAAAAATCAAAGACGAAAAGCCTGATTTGGTTCTAACAGACATAAGGATGCCTGGGATAGACGGTGTTACTTTGATAAAAAAAGTGCAGGAAGATAAATTGAAGACACAATTTATTATTATTAGTGGACACAGTGATTTTAGTTTTGCACAGGAAGCAATCAAATATGGTGCATTAGGTTATATATTAAAACCGATTGATGAGGAAGAATTGATTTTTTTCTTGCAAAAGATAAAAGAGAAGATTGCCAGTTTCAATGAAATAGAAACCATAAAGCAGGAATTAGGAGAAAAACTGTCAGTTAGTGTAAACCAATTAAGAGAGCAATTTTTTTTAAAATTATATAGTAATGAGTTTAAAGATACTAATCTTGATATAGATGGTATAAATAAAAAATATGTTTTTTCGTTTCAAAACGGAATATATCAGATAGTGTTGTATCAAATCGACTTTAAACATGAAATATATAGAAAGCGTAAAATAAATGAAATAATGCTGACTAATTTGGCGAGATATATTTCGCTCGTTTTCCAGGAAGAGTGTTTTGAAAACTATGTTTTTTTTCAAGATCAGCGTTTAATTCAGATAATAAATTATGATATAGAGAAGTATGATTTAATCTACAAAAAATTTGCACTATTGAGAAAGAAAATTAATGACGACCAAAAGCTTGAGGTTGGATATGAGTTAACGATTAGTCTTGGGATAGCAGTGAACTCAATAGAAAAATGGGGGGATTCTTTTGAATTAGCACAAAAGGGATTGTATATGCGTATTGCTTATAATTACGGAGAATTGATTGATATAGCCAAATATCCTTTTTTGAAATGCAAAATTCAAGATATTTTTACAATAGAGGATGAAAAAAAGGTTGAAGGTTGTATAAAAAATTGTGATATAGATAATTTGATTTTAAATACGCATTTGATTTTGCGGAAAATTTTTTCTGAAAAATCAATAGGATCATTTTTGATAGTTAGTGTTGCAAAAGAAATATTGCGGATCTTTAGTAATGAATTAAAAAGAAAAGGGATATATACAGAGCAAATTCAGCAAGAACAGAAGAGAATTGAAAAAGAATTTGAAAATTGTTATAGAATTGAGCATATAGAAAAATATTTAGTAGAGATATTTAAATTCGCGAAGGAAAATTGTCATTTTCAATCGCGTAGTAGAACAGAAAAAATTATTGATATTGTAAAAAAATATGTAAGTGAGCACTATAATGAAGAGGTAAGTCTTAGTGCGATTGCAGATGAAGTTTCATTAAATCAAAAATATTTAGGAGAGTTGTTTAAAAAAGAGGTAGGAGTAAATTTTGGGGATTATCTATTGCAGTATAGAATGGATATGGCAGAAGTTTTGTTGAGAGACGTAAAGAATCGTGTAAATGAAGTTTCTTATATGGTAGGATATAAAGATCCAAAATATTTTGGAAAATTGTTTAAAAAGACAACAGGACTTTCGCCTGCAGAATACTGTAAGTTATTTTCATAGAGGAGTTTAGGAGTGAAATGTAATAAAAAAAGGAAATTGATGTTTAAACGTACTTTGATAGAAATCATGGTATGGCAAAGTATTGCTGGGTTAATTATACCGGTTATTTTGTGCTTTTTTATGTTTTGGTATAGGCAATACGAACTGGTATGGCTGCTTTTGCTATGTATGGTTCTTCAAGTGTGTATCTATATAAATAATATTATATCTTATAAAAAGAAAATATATGATCTTTTGATAATTGTTGAAAAAGTTATTCATGGATTTGCTACGGGAACTAGTGAAATAAATACAATACAAGTAAGCGAGGCAGATGAGCTGTATGATTTGTATCAGGATTTGCAGTCTATTATGAGCACATTGGAAGAGCTGGCGGCAAGAGAGGCTGGAGCTGTTTTGATGAGGAAGCAGGCAGAATTAGATGCATTACAAAGTCAGATTAATCCACATTTTTTGTATAACACACTGGAAGTAATACGAGGGCAGGCGATTATGTATGGCATAAAGGATATTGAGGTAATGACAAAAGCTCTCTCAAATCTTTTCCGTTATAGCATTAGTAACAATGGGAACATGGTTCCTTTTTCCTGTGAACTAAAAAATATCGATAACTATTTAAAGATTCAACAATGTAGGTTTAACAATAGAATAAAAAAAATAGAGGATATTGATAGCGATACATTAGATTGTAAAATTCCTAAGTTATTGATACAACCATTGGTTGAAAATGCAATTTATCATGGTCTTGAGCAAAAATTAGGAAAAGGTATCCTTATGCTGAAAGCATACCGAACGGAGGAAAGATTAATCATTCATGTGATTGATGACGGACTTGGTATAGAAGAAAAAAATTGTATACAATAAATGAGACATTAAGAAAAGGTATTGCTTCAGAAAAATTGAAAAAAAGTGGAATGAGAATTGGTATTGCAAATGTAAATGAGAGAATTCGCCTTGCATTTGGGGAGGAATATGGATTGCGTTTGTATTCGACAGAAAATATTGGAACAGATGTAGAAATTATTCTACCTATTTGGAATAAATAAGGTCAAGCTATATAAGAAGTTGTTTTTGCTGATTGTAGAAAATAACTCAAAAAATGATTTGTTTAAAATGCATAGAAGAAATGTTGAAAACAAGAGAATTTTGATGAAAATTAGATGGAATACACAATTTCTTATTGACTTTGTTGCCAAACAATGATATATCTATAGTAGAATATATATAGGAATTGCAAAGAGATGAGAGACAATGCAATGAACACGGTGTGTTTTTTGCGTTGTCTTTTTATTATGCCCAAAATTATGATGGTACATAACGGGCCTGGCCCGTTCAATAAATATAAGGATAGATGTTAAGGAGGTTTTATCATGCAGAAAGAAACGAGACCCTTTGTTCCCTGGAAACTGGTAGATGATTTTATGACAGCAGTTTTTGTAAAGCTGGGTGTGCCGGAGGAGGATGCACGGCTGTGTTCAGATGTTCTGTTGCAGAGTGACAGATGGGGAATAGAAAGTCATGGGTGCAACCGTTTTAAACCCATCTATATTGATCGTATCCGCAAGGGCATTCTGAATCCTGTTACAAAGGTGGATGTGTTAAAAGAGACGCCTACGACAGCAGTGCTGGATGCCAATGACGGAATGGGTATGGTGGCAAGTAAGAAAGCTATGGATATGTGTATTGAAAAGGCACATACATACGGAATGGGCATGGTGGCAGTGCGGAATTCTTCTCATTATGGCATCGCAGGTTACTGGGCTAATCTTGCGGCAAAAGAAAATATGATCGGTATTACTGGAACCAACGCAAGACCCTCCATTGCCCCCACTTTTGGTGTAGAAAATATGATGGGAACCAATCCCCTGACCTTTGCGATGCCTACAGATGAAGAGTTCCCCTTCCTGCTTGACTGTGCTACTTCCATCATCCAGAACGGCAAAATCGAATATTATGCCAGAATCGGCAAGGATACACCGGCAGGAATGGTGATTGGCAGGGATGGATCGACCTTAACAGACAGTGCACAGATTCTTAAAGATTTGCGCAGCGGAAAAGCCGCATTGGCTCCACTGGGAGGCATCGGTGAGACCTTTGCCGGATATAAGGGGTATGGATATGCGGCTGTGGTGGAGATCCTTTCAGCTGCACTGCAGTCCGGTATTTTCCTGAAAGCTCTGGATGGAAAGGACGAGAACGGCAATATCCGTCCCTACCATTTAGGCCATTTCTTTATTGCCATTGATACAGATGCATTTATGGGAGCTGAAGCATTTAAAAAGACCACAGGGGATATTTTGAGAAATCTGAGAAATTCCCAGAAGGCTCCAGGGCAGGAACGTATCTATACAGCAGGAGAGAAAGAGCATGATGTATGGCTGTACCGAAAAGATAAAGGTGTTCCCATGACAGAGGCGGTGCAGAAAGAATTTATGCAGCTGCGTGATGAATTAGGTTTGGCAGAATTCAAATTTCCTTTTGAAGCATAAGAGAAGCAGAAAAGATGGAAGGTTATGAGGAGGGGAAATATGGATTATGCAAGTGAATCTTTAAAGAAACATAGTGAGTGGCAGGGAAAAATTGAAGTGATCAGCCGCGTGCCTGTTTCTACCAAGGAAGATCTGGCGTTGGCGTACACCCCAGGGGTTGCACAGCCATGTCTGGAAATACAAAACGATTTGGATAAAAGTTATGAGCTGACGAGACGACACAATATGTGTGCCGTTATTACAGACGGTTCGGCGGTTCTGGGGCTGGGAGATATCGGACCCGAAGCGGGAATGCCAGTTATGGAGGGGAAAAGCGTTTTATTTAAAGCTTTCGGAGATGTGGATGCCTTTCCTCTATGCATAAAGACAAAAGACGTGGATGAATTTGTGAATACAGTATACTTATTGTCCGGTTCTTTTGGGGGCATCAATCTGGAGGATATTTCTGCGCCGCGCTGTTTTGAGATTGAGCGGAAATTAAAAGAAAAATGCGATATTCCGATTTTTCACGATGATCAGCATGGAACGGCTATTATTACTTTAGCAGGACTTTTGAATGCGCTGAAAGTTGTGGGAAAAGAGAAAGAAAAGGTAAGGGTTGTTACCTCAGGGGCAGGAGCGGCAGCAGTTTCCATTGTAAAATTACTTTTGTCTGCAGGTTTCCCCAATATTGTGATGTGCGACCGCATTGGGGCAATCTATGAAGGCCGCAAAGAAGGCATGAACTGGATCAAAGAGGAAATGGCTCAGTGTACGAACCGGGAAAAGAAACGGGGAACCTTGGCGGAAATGCTGGTTGGGACGGACATTTTTATCGGAGTTTCAGCTCCGGGACTGATGACTGGTGAGATGGTAAAATCCATGGCAAAGGATGCGATTATTTTTGCCTGTGCTAATCCTACGCCGGAAATTTTCCCGGATGAGGCGAAGGCGGCTGGTGCGAAAGTGGTGGCAACAGGAAGAAGCGACTTCCCCAATCAGATTAATAACGTTCTGGCATTCCCTGGCGTATTTCGGGGAACCTTTGATGTGCGGGCCAGAGATATCAATGAAGAAATGAAGATGGCGGCAGCCAAAGCGCTTGCAGAATTAATACCGGAAGAGGAGTTGGATGCAGATTATATTATTCCCAAGGCTTTTGATCCCAGGGTAGGAAAAGCAGTGGCAAGTGCAGTGGCAAAGGCTGCAAAAGATTCTGGGGTTGCAAGAATCTGACAGATAGGATAATCTAATTGTAGCACTTGTATATTTGTTTCATAGGAATTCCTTCCTATGAAACAAATATACTCCGCAGGATTGCACTGCGGCAGACAGGACAGGCGTTGCTGCGATAAAAGAGGCAGTACCTGTCTATCCTCATATTTTGAAAAAGACATCGGAGGTATGACATGAAAAAGGAGAGTATTCTGGAACAATTTGAGGATTATCCCATTATTGCTGCAATTAAGGATGAAGCCGGCCTGGAGAAATGTTTGGAGTTAGGCTCAGAGGTACAAATAGTATTTGTGCTGTATGGAGATCTCTGCAATATTGGAACAATCGTGGAGCGGCTGAAAGCAGGGGGGAAGACTGTGATGATTCATCTTGATCTGATCAGCGGTTTGGGAAGCAGAGAAATTGTGATAGACTATATTCAGAAAACAACAAAAGCGGACGGGATCATATCCACAAAGCCCGCTTTGATCAAGAGGGCAAAAGAGCTGAACTATTTTGCAATTATGCGTTTTTTTATGCTGGATTCCATGGCTTATGCCAATGTGAAAAAGCAGATCGAAAATGTAAAACCGGATATGATTGAGATTATTCCAGGGGCAATGCCCAAGGTGATCTCTAAGCTTTGTGAATTTATTGAAGGAAAGGTGCCGGTGATTGCAGGGGGCATGATCACGGATAAGGAAGATACAATGAATGCGCTGAACGCAGGGGCGACAGCGATTTCTACCACAAGACAGAGTGTCTGGTTTGTATAAGGCGTCTCGGACAGGTTAGAGTGGCGGAAGGTTAAAATGGTATTTATGGAGGAGAGAAGGAAGTATGGCAAAGTATGTAATGGCATTGGATGCGGGGACTACTAGCAACAGGTGTATTTTATTTAATGAAAAGGGGCAGATGTGCAGCGTAGCACAGCGGGAGTTTCGGCAGATTTTTCCTAAGCCGGGTTGGGTAGAGCATGACGCCAATGAGATCTGGGCCAGCCAGCTGGGGGTGGCTGTGGAAGCCATGAATATGATCGATGCATCGGCGGAAGATATTGCGGCCATTGGTATTACGAATCAAAGAGAAACTACTATTCTATGGGACAAAAATACCGGCGAGCCGGTGTATAATGCCATTGTATGGCAATGCCGCCGGACATCGGAGTACTGCGATACTTTGAAGGAAAAAGGTCTGACAGAAAAATTCAGGAAGAAAACAGGTCTGGTGATTGACGCATATTTTTCTGCCACAAAGATTAAATGGATTCTTGATAACGTTCCGGGAGTGCGTCAGAGGGCAGAAAAGGGAGAACTGCTGTTTGGAACCGTGGAGACCTGGCTGATCTGGAAACTAACCAAGGGAAGAGTCCATGTGACAGACTATTCCAATGCAGCCAGAACGATGCTTTTTAATATTAACACTTTGGAATGGGATGATGAGATATTAGAGGAGCTGGAGATTCCCAAATCCATACTGCCAAAAGCAATGCCCAGCAGCCAGGTATATGGAATGGCAGATCCTGCATTTTTGGGAGGAGAAATTCCCATTGCTGGGGCAGCAGGAGACCAACAGTCCGCACTTTTCGGGCAAACCTGTTTTCAGGCAGGGGATGCAAAGAGTACCTATGGAACAGGGTGTTTTCTTTTGATGAATACAGGAGAAAAACTGGTATTTTCAGAAAACGGCCTGATTACTACCATCGCCTGGGGGCTGGATGGAAAGGTTACTTATGCCCTGGAAGGGTCTGTGTTTGTGGCCGGTGCAGCCATACAGTGGCTTCGAGATGAGATGCGCATTATTGATTCGGCGGAGGATTCTGAATATATGGCCAAAAAGGTAAAGGATACCAACGGCTGTTATGTGGTTCCTGCCTTTACGGGCCTTGGGGCTCCTTACTGGGACCAGTATGCAAGGGGAACCATTGTGGGTATTACCAGAGGGGTGAATAAATACCATATTATCCGCGCTACCCTGGAATCTTTGGCCTATCAGGTGAATGATGTTCTGGTTGCGATGAAGGCAGATTCGGGCATTGCTCTTTCTTCTTTGAAGGTAGACGGGGGAGCCAGCGCCAACAATTTCCTGATGCAAACTCAGGCAGATATTATTAATGTGCCTGTGAATCGGCCTCAATGCGTGGAGACTACGGCTATGGGCGCAGCATATCTTGCAGGGCTGGCAGTAGGGTACTGGAAAGATCTGGAAGACATTAAAAGCAACTGGATAGTTGATCGAACCTTTGCGCCGGCTCTGGAAGAAAAAAAGCGTGAAGAACGAATCCGCGGTTGGAAAAAAGCAGTGAAATATGCTTACGGATGGGCAAAAGAGAATTAGATACTTTTTGGACAAAAAATAAAAGATGATGGAAAAGCCATTGTGATTAGTGTCTTGCGACAACGATTGCAATGGCTTTTGAATTTAGGTTTGGGTGGATGAAAATTTCAGGTTGGTTTTGATGCTGAAAACATAAAGTACATAGGAATGTTAGTTGTACTATGTGCAAATTGCACATAACGTGGAAAAATTTTTTTCGTATTGAAAATTAGAAATGTTTGAATGGGTAATAATAACAGAATATCTGAAAACGTTTATCAATTCCGAAAAAAAACAGATATTGTGCAAAATTAACAAAAATAGAACAATATGAAAAAAGTATATTAAAAAATAGACGGAATAATGCTATCCTTATGATAAGGCTAATGTGAAATATGACAAATAGTTATTGAAATGGTACAGAATTATCCGTGGAGAAGAAGAGTAGGGATAGTTATGTGAGCCGTTTATGGCTTGTTTAACTTTACTATTTTTCTTCTCCATTTTTTGTTTGAAGAGCATAAAGCGATATGCTATAAAAAATATAATTTTTTTAAGGAGGGAAAAAATGTTAAAGAGAGTAGTGGCAGCAGCACTTGCTGCAAATATGTTGTTGGCGTTACCAGTTTGTGCAGCAGAATGGGGTGGCTCGGATCTTGATCCCTTGAAAATTGGTATGATTACACAGCTTACTGGACCCAATTCTTTTGGAGGATATGAGTACAAGCAAGGTGCGGAGTTGGCATTGGAACACTGGGGCGGAGAGATTAATGGTCGTAAGATAGAATTAGTTTTTGCAGATGGTCCCACTCAAGATGCGGTTATTTCGGAATTTGAGCGGCTCTATGACGATGGCATTCGTTATTTTATTTCCGGCTATGGTTGTATAGCAGACCGGAGTATTGCAGCTATGGTAGATGAAATGGAGTGCATGTATATGTCGTTGGCCTGGGATGCTGACTTGCTTCAGGGACCAAGTGACTTTTTCTTCCGTGGCGGTGCGAATGTCACTGCATTTGGAAGAGAGACAATGAAGGCTGCAATTGATCTTGCCGATCAGTATCTTGGTATTCCAGCAGACGAACTGAAAGTGGCTCTGGTTTACACAACACGATTAAATCATGTAGCAGATCCAATCAAAGCATGTGCAGAAGAAATGGGAGTTGATATTGTTTATGATGGAGGGTATCCGCCTGAGACAACCGAGTTTACATCTATCGTTACCACTTTGATGAATACAGAATATAATGTGCTTATTCCGATACAAGGAGCGGCAGACGGTGCTCCCTTCCAGAAGAAGATGGCAGAGTTAAAGTATACACCGCCTCTTACAGTAGCAGCAGGCTGCTATTATGATACGCCTAACTTTGCTGACTTAGGCGATGAAATTACAGATGGCGTATTATCTCTGTCTTATACAACACCTTCTATCTCGGAAGATGCTGCTCCTGGCATTACAAAAATGAGTGAGGACTATGAAGCGAAGCACGGATGGAAACCGTTGGCTCATGCATTGCAGGCATATGGAGGCATGGAGATTTATTTCAAAGTTCTTGAGTCCTTAGATCCAGCTACATGGGATGACCCGAAAATTGTAGCAGATGCTATGAAAGAGTTTAAAGCAGATTATGGTGAGTTGGTTTGGTATTGGGGGATTGATTTTGACGAATTGAATGATAACAAGAAGGCAGAACAGTACATTATCAACCAGTGGGTCGGCGGTGAACTCAACTGTGTATATCCTGATTTCCTTGCGACTAGCGAAGCGGTTGTTCCTTGGACAAAGTGATTACAATAAATGTTCAAATAGTTAATTTTTATAGGAGCAGGGTGGACAATCTCCCGTTGTTCACCCTGCTGTGTTGAGAGAGGAGAAATTCTAGTGACTTTGACTGCGATTATTAGCTATATTATAAATGGAATTCTCATGGGAGGACTCTATGGTTTGACTTCTGCTGCCTGGAGCTTCCAGTGTGGTGCTTTAAAGTTTGCAAATTTTGCCTATGGCGCATGTATTATGTTTACTATGTATTTAACTTATTGGCCCATTGCTATGTGGGGATGGCCGATACCGCTTACTTTGTTATTTGTTTTAGTATTTAACGTTGTATTAGGATGGGTTATGAGAAAAACGGTTTTGCGTCCTAATAATCGTAATACACAGATCTTGTGTACCATGGGTTTGCAGTTAATTATTGTTAATTTGGCTAATTTCTTTTTCACAAGTTATCCACGTGATTTTGGCCTTTTGGAGAAAAGATTTTATTTTACGGAAAATATTAGTATTGGGCTGACACAGCTTTTTTGTTTTATTTTATCCGGTGCAATTTTAATAGGATTTCAGCTGTTTTTGAGTAAGACTTGGACAGGACGTGCCATTAGAGCTGTGGTTCAAAACCGTGACGTAGCATCTTTGATGGGAGTTCGGAGTGAGCGTATTTTAGATTTGGCGTTTTCCATCAGCTACGTTATGATAGCTATTGCTGGCATCATGCTGATGACTATGTTTACTGTTGAACCCAATTTCGGGACTACCTGGCAGTCTTATGCGTTTATTATTTGCATTTCTGCTGGAATAGGAAATCTGTATGGTGCATTTCTTAGCGGATTGATCATTGGCGTAGTATCTTCGTTGATTAAAGGTATTATTGGTCCCTTTTACCATGATCCGATTTTATATGCTATGTTTGTTATTATATTGCTGCTGCGTCCTTATGGTATTTTTAATAAGGCGGAAAATGTAGCGCGCACTATTTAAGGGGGAGGGAGAGAAGATGCAATCTTTGAAATTGACAAAACAAAAAAGTATTTATTTGATTGTGATGTTAGCTGTGGCTGCATTGATTATTTACCTTCCTATCGGTGGCAGTCGGCGTAATATAAATATTGGAATTTTGGTATTTATTTATATTGCTTTAGGGCAGTCATGGAATTTGCTTTCCGGCATGTCTGGTTTGTTTTCTATTGCGCATGCGTTGTTTTATGGTATAGGGGCTTATGGAATGTCTTTGATGCTGGCACGGGCAGGTTCAAATCCGCTGGTGGGATTATTAGTAGGCATTGCAGCGAATTTAGTTGTGGCCCTTATTGTAGGACTAGTTGGATCTAAATTATCTGGATTATATTTTACGATGGCTTTAATTGGCATTCATTCTATTTTTTATACATTAGCAGGACAGCTTACGATCACTGGTGGTTGGCTGGGAATTTCTCTTCCGAGAGAGTGGCAGCTTACTCGTAAAGAACTCTATGTATTGGGTTTGTGTATGGCTGTATTAATGACTGTAATATTTCAGGTAATACGTTCTAGTCGAGTGGGAACAATGTTTGTAGCCTTGAAAGAAAATCCACAATTGGCAGCATCTTTAGGAGTGAATATTCGCGGATGGCGTATTTTAGCAGTGCTAATCAGTGCTACTATGGCATCAATAGTTGGTAGTTTTTACGCTATTTATATGATGGCACATAATGCAGAAGTCTTTAATGGAACAGTATCATTGCGTATTATGATGGTATGTATGGTAGGCGGCGTAGGCCATATATTTGGACCCTGGGTAGGAGCTATTCTTATCATCATGGATGAATATATCAGAGGTGCAATGCCCACCGAGTTTGCCTCTCTTTCAGTGGTAATTTATGCGTTGGTATTGATTGTTATGGCACTGCTTCGCCCACAGGGAATTATGGGAAGCAAAATTTTCCAGCCTAAAGAAATTGATGTGCGTAGTATAGAAAATCAGGATGCCAAGGCAGATGCTGAGTAAGGAGGGATAAGATGTTTTTAAGGGCGGAGGATGTAACGATCACCTTCGGTGGAGTTAATGCAAATAAAAATGTTAATGTGAACTTTGAAAAAGGCCAGATTGTCGGTCTTATCGGACCAAATGGAGCAGGGAAATCTACTTTTTTTAAAGCTGTTATAGGTTTTAACAGAGTGGCTAGCGGTCATATTTATTTTAAAGATGAAGAAATTACAAATCAGGATCCATATAAAATCTGCCGAAAGGGAATTTCCACCACTTTCCAAAAAGCACAGGCGTTTCCAGACATGACATTGGAAGAATCGGTAAGAGTAGGAGCCTATTGTAAGATTAAAAACAAAAAAGAGGCCATTGCAAAGGCTCAAGAAATGATTGATTTTGTTGGTCTTACGGGGAAAGAAAAAGCTAAGATTTCAAAGCTAAATATGTATGATCGAAAAAAAGCAGAATTGGCAGCAGCTTTGGCAACTCAGCCGGAATTATTATTATTGGATGAACTTTTTGCGGGGTTAGTGCCAAGTGAAGTAGAGCTGATTCTTAAGTATGTAAAGAAGGTTTCAAAAGAACTTGGTATTACATTGCTTATTGTGGAACATGTGCTGCGCGTGGTTATGAGTTTATGCGATAAAGTGTTTGTTTTGGAGAATGGCCAGATTATTGCAAATGGCTCTCCAGAAGAGGTAGCAAATAATCCAAAAGTTATTAAAGCATATTTGGGAGGTGACAGTAATGTTGCTGCAGGTTAAGAATCTTAATGTTGTATTGGGTGGATTGCAAATTTTGCAGGGGGTCAACTTTCATGTTAATGAAGGTGAGCTTGTAGTGGTCGTTGGATCTAATGGTGCAGGAAAATCTACTACATTACGCTCTATCTGTGGCATGAATCCGATTGTGAGCGGAACTGTTGTTTTTGATGGAAAAGATATTACAGGCATTAGCTCTTATGAGTGTGCTGAAATGGGATTGTGCATGGTTCCGGAAGGACGGCAGCTGTTTCCGGAAATTTCAGTAAGAGAGAATCTTTTAATGGGTGCATATCATTATCGGAAAAATAAGAAACGTGTCATGGAAAATTTGGAAAAATGCTATGAAATGTTTCCAGTGCTTAAGAAGTATGAAAACCGTATTTCCAGTACATTTTCCGGCGGAGAGCAGCAGATGATTTCTATTGCCAGAGGACTTATGAGCGAGCCTAAAATTATGATGATTGATGAGATGTCCCTGGGATTAGCACCTTTGATTATTGAGCAGCTATTCAGAACTATTAAAGATTTGAATAAGACGGGTATGAGTATCCTGCTTATTGAACAGAATGCCCGTCAGGCGTTAGCGATCGCTGATCGCGCGTATGTAATGGAGAATGGTACTGTTACAATGGAGGGTACAGGTCAGGAATTATTAAATAACGAACAAGTAAAGACAGCATATCTTGGTTTTTGATTGTTTGTATAGCTGAATCATATAGGCGAAAAAAGATGGAGGGAAAATTTATGCAGCACGAGATTACAAAAGAGCATCCTCTTTTGAATAAAAACGGTCATTTAATTGAGGCAGGCTGGTCAAGAGAGTACTTGTTGGAGTACAATCGCGATGCAATTCAGGTCCCTGAAACAGAAATGAAAGAATGGGAGTATTATCTGATTTTAAATAAAGATTACGGTTTGGGCTTATCTATGGCGAATGTGGGTTCCTGTTCTCGGTTAACCGTTCAGTTTATGGATTATGTGAATAAAAAGTATGTTTGTGAATCGGACATTTTGATGAAGCAAGGTTCAGAAGGAATGTTTATGCCTCGGGATGTATTTACGACTACTGCTTACAAGACAGATCGCGCTTTTGGCATTTATGATAAACAGGGTGATAGCTGCCATATCGTAATAGACTTTAAAGATTTAACACCAGGAAATGATTTCAAAGCTGATATTAAAGTAATAACGCCAAATACAGAAAAAACAGTTATGGTTATTCCCTACAAGTCAGATCCTAATTTATTTTATTACAATTACAAAGTTAACAATATGATAACAGAGGGAATGATGGAGTACGCGGGGAAAACCTATACGTTTACCAAGGAGAATTCAACGGGTACAAATGATTGGGGCCGAGGGATTTGGGAACATGTGAATGAATGGTATTGGGGATCATTAAGTACGACTATTAATGGTAAGCCCTTTGGATTTAATATAGGACATGGTTTTGGAGATACCTCTTATGCAACAGAAAATATCATTTTTTATGATGGAAAAGCAAATAAGATTGATCAGTTAACCTTCCAGATACCAGGTGATGTTATAGGGGATTTGAAACTTGTACTGCCTGATGAGAGTTATATGAAGAACTGGAAATTTGTAACAAATGATGGAAGATTGGATATGGATTTTGTTCCAGTGATGGATCGCCAATCCAGATTGAAAGTGGGAGATTATGCCAGTGGCCAGCATCAGGTATTTGGGTTGTTCTCAGGAAAGGCTGTCTTAGATGACGGAACAGAGATTGAGTTTAAGGATGAATTTGGATTTGCAGAAAAAGTAAATAATGTTTGGTAAAAGAATATTATGCAGCGCTGCTCTTATGGGCGGTGCTGCAGCTATATAAGGATAATTTTACTCATGGATGAAGCCGGTTATTTTTAAGGAGGGGTAGTATGCAGAATGAAATTAAAAACTTTCAAAAAATTTTTAATGAAAATGGAGAATTATTGAATCCTGGATGGGCGCGAAAAATGTATTTCCAATATAATCCGGAGGATATGAAGGTGCAACGCAGTCGGGCAAAAGAATGGGATTATTATTTTATTGGGAATGAAGATATAGGCGTTGCTGTCACGATCAATGATTTTGGAGTTTTCGGAATGTTTACTGCCAGCCTGTTGAATTTTAAGGAACAGTACAGTGTAACAGAAAGTGTTTATGGTGCAGGAAATCTTGACCAACCTAAGGACGATGAAGGGACTTGCTATTTTCGCTCTGAAAAGGCTGAAGCTATTTTTATCCGTAAAGAGGGGAAACATATTATCAAAGCAAATATGAAGGACTTCCAGGACGGAAAGGATTATCAGTTGGATCTGGTATTAACGGTACCGGAGACGGAACGTATGGTAATTGTTACTCCGTTTTCAGACGGAAAAGAATATTTTTATTTTAATGAGAAACTAAACTGTATGAGAGCCAGTGGAAGCATCCGGATAGGCGATTTTGTACATACCTTTGCATCAGAAAAGGATTTTGCAGTGCTGGATTTTGGAAGAGGAATATGGCCAAATGAGAATCGATGGTTTTGGGGCAGTGCCAGCGGCGAACTTGAGGGAAAAAATTTCGGATTTAATATTGGTTACGGTTTTGGAGATCTTTCCCGTGCAACAGAGAATATGATTTTTTATGACGGAATAGCTCATAAATTTGATGAGATTGTTTTTCATATTCCGGAAGAGGGATATGACTGTGCACCCTGGCATATGGTATCAAATGACGGACGTTTTGATATGGAGTTTGTTCCTGTCTTGGATCGTTCTACGCTCTGTGATCTTTCCAAAGGTGGATCGCTTCAGCATCAGGTTTTTGGAAAGTTTTATGGAACGTGTGTGTTGGATGATGGAACGGTATTGGAAGTGAAAGACTTTTTTGGTTTTGCAGAAGATGTAAGAAATAATTGGGGCGTTAGAGGGTAAAGGAGAAGAGAAAAATGCAAGTAATGAAATTTGGCGGAGATGCAATTGTTTCAGGGAGAGATTCGCTTGATTATATTGAAGGGATACAGTGCAAGGCGGCAATGATAGTAACTAGTGGACCTTATGCAGAGCAGAGCGGCCAACTGGCGCGAGTTACGGAACATTTAGAGAAGATTGGAGCAAAATACTGTTGTTTCGATCAGGTGGAGCCGAATCCAGAATTTGATAGCATATTAAAAGGAGCAGAAAAGGCAGAGGCGTTTCAGCCGGATTGGATTATTGGATTGGGCGGAGGTTCAGCTTTGGATGCGGCAAAAGGTATCTGGGCATTTTATGAAAATCCGCAGCTTAAGGGGCTGGAAATGGATCGCTTGAGGGAAAAGGGCATTATTAAGAATTTAAGAGTAAAGGCTCATCTTATGTGTATTCCGACTACAAGTGGAACCGGAAGTGAAGCAACTGCTTCTGTAGTACTTTCAGATAGTAAGAAAAATAGAAAATTTTCTTTTGCAGACGTACGTCTGATACCGGATGTTGCAATCCTTCCTCCGGAAATGACCAGTAGTATGAATGGAAGCCTGACTGCCAACACTGGGGTGGACGCTCTTACTCATGCGATTGAAGCGTATGTGTCAAATAATGCTACCGATTTTACAGATGCGCTGGCCGAGAAGGCGGTTCAGATGATTTTTCAGTATCTGCCGTTAGCCTACTTGGAGCCGGGTAATTTAGAGTATCGTGAGAAAATGCAAAATGCGTCCTGTATTGCAGGAATGGCATTTGCTTCGGCGGGGTTGGGAATTGTACATACGATTGCTCACGCTTTTGGCGGATTTTTTCATGTATCTCATGGATTGGCCAATGCAGTAACGCTTCCTTATATACTGGAATATAATAAGTCATGTGACCGGGCGAGCAGAAAATATCAGCGGCTGGAGGAGTTGTGCGGTTTTGGAGACTTGAGAGAGGCTGTTTTAAAATTGCGTAAAACGGTAAATATTCCGAACACAATGAAGGAAGTTGTAAATAAAGATGATGTTTTCGAAAAAGATATACCGGCAATGCTAATTCATGCCTTTCAGGATCGCTGTACACCGTATAATCCCATTCAGCCGTCAGAAAAAGATATGGAGCGATTAATGAAAATAGTTTATTATGGTGAAGAAGAAAAAATTAGAAAGCTGTAAGAACGGATTTTGAGGCTACTAATTTTTAAGATGCAAGGGAATCAAATTGCATATGAAAATGCATACCATCAGCATACAAGAAAAATCGTTATGTCCTTGTATGCTGATTTTGTATACGAATATAGAACCGGTTCTTTATTTAAATTAAGAAACTATTAGAAAAAATAGAAATAGAATAGAAATACTATACAAAAAAGAGTCCTGAAATTTGTGCAAAATAGAAGAAAAAACGAAAAAAATACAAAAAAGATTGACAAAATTGGTGGATTATACTATATATTAGATATGGAACCGGTTACATATAGGGGCCGCGTTTCAGAAAGATTTAGGGGGACCGCAGAAGGAGCGGTACTATTTTACTTTTAAGGAGGTATTTCAAATGAAAAAGAAACTGATCAGCGCGCTGCTGAGCGCAACCATGGCTGCAAGCATGATGATGGGCGTTACTGCAATGGCAGAGACACCGGAAGAGATGGATCTGATCTATCTGTCCTGCTCTACTGCATCCGAGTTCTGGCAGTACATCGGTATTGGTATTCAGAACGCAGTTCTGGATATGGAAGAAGAGTATGGTGTGAAGATTAACCTTCAGACCACTGGACCGGCAGAAGAGTCCCAGACAGAAGGCTATGTAACTGCATTTGAGGAAGCGATTGCAGCTAAGCCGGATGCCATTGTTACGGCTACTCAGGTTCCGGAAGCTACCATTCCCAAGGCAATGGAAGCAGTTGCACAGGATATTGTTTTGAATTTTGTAAACTGCGGACTGTTCCAAGGGGATGTGACAGATAATGAGGATTGCTACAATCAGTTCTATTACTGCTCCAATATGTCCATTGGCGCTCTGGCAGCAGAGCAGGCATTGGCTCTTATGGAAGAGAAAGGCATTGAGCCTAAAGGAACGGTTGCTATGAACTACTCCATGGTGAATGCAAACGGCGAGCAGAGAATGCAGGGCTTTGTTGATTATATGGCAGAGCATGCTCCTGAGATCACCTGCACCGAGACCTATTACAACAACAACAACCTGGAAGAGGCACAGGCTAACGTAGAAAACCAGATTTCTACTTTTGGCGATGAGCTGATCGGTATCTACGGCGGAAACAATATTTCTGCCAACGGCGCTGTTTTAGCAGCTCAGACTGCGAACCTTGGCGACAAGGCTGTTATTATCGGTGTGGACTCTGATGCTACCGAGATTCAGGCATTAGAGGACGGCGTTCTGGATGCCATCATCGTGCAGGATGCTTATACTCAGGGTTATGAGGCAGCTAAGAATGCCATCATCACTGTTCTGGAAGGTAAGAATCCGGAAACTGAGAAACAGGTAAACTGTGAGCCCAGCGCAGTTCTTCAGGATATGCTGGAAGACGAGGCTACCCAGGCTCTGCTGAATCCTACACTGCTGGCAAGATAAGAGGTTTACCTTAGAATTAAGCGTATCTGGTGAATGAAAATCAAAGAGGGCAGACCTATCTATAAATTCAAATATTATAGTTTTGGGAGGCCCTCTTTTGCAGCGTTGGCGTACAAAGGACAATGCGTTTCAAGTACAGAAGAAAACGCAGAAAAACAAGAAAAACGTGTTGTCCCTTGTACACTGGCGCACAAGTTCGGGAGGAAGAGATTTGGATAATACAATTTTAAAGATCGAACATATCAGTAAATTTTATCCCGGCGTAACCGCACTCAATGACGTCAGCTTCACCATCCAAAAAGGAGAGGTAAGAGCTCTGGTAGGTGAAAATGGCGCTGGAAAATCCACTTTGATTAAATGTATCATGGGTGTGGAGAAGCCGAATAAGGGAACCATTTCTTTGAATGACAATGGAACCTGGGTTTCCGGTATGGATGCCCTGCAGGCGCAGGAGCATGGCATGTTTGCCAACTATCAGCATGTAAATATCGCGCCGGATCTGAGCATTGCGGAAAATTATTTTCTGGGGAAAGTGCCGAAAACGAAATTTGGGACGGTTGACTGGAAGAAAATGAACGAGGAAAGCCAGGTGATTGTGGACAAGTTTAAGATGGATGTAAATCCCCTGGCAAAGATCAAAGATCTGCCCATTGCCATGCAGGCTATGGTCACTATCAGCAAGATTTCTGTAAATGATAATATTAAGCTGGTGATCTTTGATGAACCCACCGCACTGCTGGAAAACGAAAAGGTAGAAATTCTTTTTGACTATATTAAAGAGTTAAAGGCTCAGGGAGTCAGCGTGATCTATATTTCCCACCGTCTGGAGGAGATTATGGATATTTGCGATTCAGTTACGATCTTAAAAGACGGAACCTATGTGGACACCAAGCCGATTGAAGAAGTAACGAAAGAATCTTTAGTTGCCATGATGGTAGGACGGGCTATGTCGGATATCTATGATATCAGGCATTTTGAACCGGGAGAAGAGCTGCTTCGGGTAGAGAATTTTGGAGACGGCCATCATTTTGAAAAGATTGATTTTGCCGTACATAAGGGAGAAATCCTGGGATTTTTTGGTTTGGTAGGTGCTGGCCGCAGTGAGATTATGCGGGCTATTTACGGAGTAGACAAGTATACTTCCGGAAAACTTTACCTTCGGGGAAAAGAGACCAAAATCAAAAATCCTCAGGATGCGCTGGAGAAAAAGATCGGTTTTCTGACAGAGGACCGGAGGGCAGACGGCCTGGCATTGCCTCTGGCTATTAAAACCAATATCAATATGAACTCTTATGATATGATCAGCAAAGGCGGAGTCATCAATCTGAAAAAGGAAGATGAGCGGGCGGAAGAGTTCAGCAAAAAGATTAATGTAAAGACACCCAGCATTCATCAGCTGGTAGGGAATCTTTCCGGAGGAAACCAGCAGAAGGTGGTTATTGCAAAGCTGCTGTGCAGAGATCCGGAGATATTAATTTTTGATGAACCTACCGTGGGTGTAGATGTGGGAGCAAAGGAAGAGATTTTTAAGCTCATTGAGCGTCTGACGGAGGCGGGGAAGGGAGTCATTTTGATTTCTTCTTACCTGCCTGAGGTGATGGGCTTGTCAGACAGGATGATCGTTATGGCTCAGGGTAAGATCACGGCATCCTACAGCAAAGAGCAGATGAAGGACTTAACAGAAGAGCAGGTGCTGCTGGCAGCATCCATTGAAGAATAAAAGCGGGAGGAATTCTCATGAACAAGAAAAAATCAGCTACTGGAATGAAACATTTTTACCAGACCACAGAGTTTTCTCTGATTGCCATTATTGTAGTACTGTTCGCAATGGCTTCCATTGTTACAGACAACTTTTTTTCTGAATATAATCTAATGAATCTGCTGAAGCAGTGTTCGATTACCGGTGTACTGGCGGTGGCAGAGACCTTTATCATCATCACTTCCGGTATTGATATCAGTGTGGGAGCCATCACCGGACTTTCCAGCATGGTTCTGGCGCTGCTCCAGTCTAAGATGGGAATGGGCGTGCTTCCCTCTGTGATGATTGCCATCGTGATCGGCGGCATCTGCGGACTGTACAACGCAGCCATTATCTACGAATTTAATGTAGCTCCTATGATCGCTACCTTAGGCTCTCAGACCATCATCCGCGGCGCGGTAAAAATCATCTCTGATGCAAAGACCATCTCCGGTATTGACCGCAAGGTTATGGAGCTGGGTATCGGTTCTGTAGGTAAAATTCCTTATCTGGCTTTAATCTGGATCGCAGTAGCCGTGATTGCAATCTTAATCTTACGATACACTATATTTGGACGGAACCTGTATGTGATCGGAAGCGGTGTGGAGGTTGCCCGCTTGAGCGGTATTAAGGTTCGGAAAATGTTTTATTCGGTATATTGTCTCTGCGGCGTGCTGTGCGGTATTGCAGGCGTGATGCTTACCGCCCGTGTAAACAGCGCTTATCCCACAGGAGGAGACGGGTATGAGATGGATGCCATCGCAGCTTCCGTTATCGGCGGCGCATCCCTTAGCGGCGGCCGGGGTGCAGTGACAGGAACGATCTTGGGAACTATTTTGATGGTACTGATCAACAATGCAGGCACTCAGTTCGGCCTGAATACCTTCGTATTGGAGGTAACCTCCGGCGTGCTGATCACCCTGGCAGTAGTGATCGACCAGTTAAAGTCAAGAAAGGCATAAGGTGATTTTATGAAGCATGGTATTTATTATGCGTATTGGGAAAAGGAATGGTCAGCAGATTATGTAAAATATGTTGACAAAGCGGCCAGGCTGGGGTTTGATATTCTTGAGATTGGCGGAGCCCCCCTTCCGGATTACAGTCCGGAGGAGATCCGCAGGCTGAAAAGAGCTGCGGATGATAATGGGATCGAGCTGACCGTAGGCTACGGCCCGGTGGCAGCTCATAATATCGGCAATAAAGAAGTGCGGGCTTCGGCCATGGAATGGTACAAGAAACTGTTTTCTGTGATGGAACAGCTGGGAAGTACCGCTGTAGGCGGAGCACTCTATTCCTACTGGCCGGTGGACTACACCCGTCCGGTGGATAAGGAGGAGGACTGGAAGAATGCGGTGGAGGGGATCCGGCTTCTGGCAAGGGAAGCCGCCCAGTACGGCGTGGATCTGAATCTGGAGTGTTTGAACCGGTTTGAAAACTATCTGCTGAACACTGCCGAAGAAGGCGTAAGATTTGTAAAGGAAGCGGACTGCTCCAATGTCTGGGTGATGCTGGACACTTTTCATATGAACATTGAGGAGGCCAGCATCGGAGCAGCCATCCGCACCGCCGGAGATCTTTTGGGACATTTCCATACCGGTGAATGCAACCGCATGGTGCCCGGAAAGGGCCGTACCCCCTGGAGAGAGATTGGGGAAGCCTTAAAAGACATTGGCTATGACAAGCGGGTAGTGATGGAGCCTTTCGTGAATATGGGCGGTCAGGTGGGACAGGATATTAAAATCTGGCGTCCTATCTGCGGCGTCATGAGCGAGGAGGCTCTGGATCAGGATGCAAAGGATGCGGTAATTTTCCAGCGCTACATGCTGGATTGGAAGTGAGATAATTAATGATAACAATCGGACAGATTGCGGAAATGGCCGGGGTATCCAAGTCAACGGTCTCCAGGGTACTTAACAGCAGCGGCTATGTGCATGAAAACACCAGAAATAAAATCGAAGCCATTATAAAGGAGTATCACTATTCTCCATCTGCCACAGCCCAAAATCTTTCGAGAAGGGAGACGAACACCATTGGGATTATCATTCCTGAGGTGGATAATCCTTTTTTTGGAGAGGTTTTGGAGGGAATCTCAGGGGTGATTGATCAGAACAATTACACCATGATTCTGTGCAATACAGGAAACGACGGGGAGAAAGAAAAGAAGGTTTTGTCTATGCTGGAACAGCAGCGGGTGAAAGGTGTGATCTTTGCGCCTGCTATTGGATATTCGGATGCAAAGGCAGCCCGCTCTGTAAGGGTTCAGCTGAAAAATCTTCATATTCCTGTGGTTTTAGTGGACCGCGAGATTGAGAATGCTCAGTGGGACGGCGTATTCTATGAGAATTTTCAGAGCGGATATCTTGCAGCAGAGCGGCTGATTAAAAAAGGAAGTAAAAAAATCGGTATTATTACCGGAGATATGAACCTGAAACATGCCAGAGACCGATACCAGGGGTATGCCCAGGCTTTGGAGGATCATCATCTGCCCGTTGAGGAACAGTATGTGTTTGAGGGAAACTATATGGCTGATCGTGCCTATGAGATTGCCCTGGATATGTTCCGGCAGGGAAAAGAGCCGGAAGGTCTGGTGCTTTGCAACAACGCCACTACCTTAGGTTTTCTGCGGGCCCTGCGGGAGTGTAAAAAAAAGCTGGATCGGGATATACAGGCAGTGGGGATTGACCACATTGCCATCCTGGATACGATCGGCTATCAGTATGAGTGCGTGACACGGGATGCCAAGGGGATGGGGCGGAAAGCGATGGAGCTTTTGATGGAACGATTTGAGAACCCGGGGAGAGAGAAGCGGATTTATGTGGTGCCCTGCATTGAAAAGTTCCAAGATTAGTGTTTCGCGCCCTGGAAAGGAGTCAGGATATGATTTATAAGAAAGTAAGAATGATCGAGGAAGAGATTTCAGCCATTGGAGTGGGATGCTGGGGATTTGGAGGAGATTGGGATACTTCTGAGGATCAGAAATCCATTGACATTATTCATGCGGCCATTGATATGGGCATCAATTTTTTTGATGTAGCACCGGTGTACGGCTGGGGTGTATCTGAGACTCTGTTGGGGAAAGCTCTGAAAGATGGCAAGAGGAATCAGGTGCTCATTGCTTCCAAGGCAGGGCTGACCTGGGAGAAAAAGTATGAAACCCAGAATAATCTGTCCAGGGAAAATCTGTTTCGGGAGATTGATGAGAGCCTTCGCCGCCTGCAGACAGATCACATTGATATTTATCAGATGCACTGGCCGGATCCGAATACTCCTTTGGAAGAGACGGCAGATGCCCTGAAGGAGCTGAAAAAGGCAGGAAAGATTCGCTACGTAGGACTTTCCAATTTTAGCCAGGCAGATGTGGAGAAGATGATGGGGTTTGTGGAGGTAAACTGTCAGCAGTCTCTGTATAACCTGCTGGAGCGCAATCCGGTAAGCTATCATTCCATTCCGCTGGATTACCGCACCGAGTCGGAGGTGCTTCCCACTGTGAAAAAATATGGTCAGGCATTTTTGCCCTACAGTCCTATGTTTCAGGGACTGCTGGCAGGAAAGTTCCTGGATGGAAAGCGCTTTTCCGAACATGACATCCGCAGCGCTAATCCAAAGCTGGCAGGCCCCCAGTTTGAGACTTATATGAAGGCGGGCCGTCAGGTGAAGGCTTTTGCGGAGGAGATCGGACGCCCCATGAATGAAGTGTCCTTAAACTGGCTGCGCCAGAAAGAAGAAGTGACTTCTATTATAGGAGGCGCTTCGTCAATCCAGCAGCTGGAACGGAATGTCCACTCCCTTACCTGGAATCTGACGGAGGAGATGATCGCACGGCTGAATGAAATTTCAGCGCCGTTAGAATGGCTGTAATACAAGGAAGATATGTTGGAAATGGGGCTGCATCGGTGCGCAGAGGGAGGGGTGCCTTTTGTACGCGGATGCCAAATTGAAAGAAAAGTTATGAAATGAAAAACAGCAATGGGGGATTTTATATGAGTCAATACATTTTAGCCCACGACTTGGGAACGTCGGGCAACAAGGCCAGTCTCTTTACCGTTGAGGGGAAGCTGGTAGGCAGCCAGGTGTTTGCTTACGATGTTCATTATTTTAACGGCACCTGGGCAGAGCAGGATGCAGATGACTGGTGGAATGCTGTGTGCATTACCAGCAAAAATCTGATTCAGTCTGCGGGGATCGATGCGAAGGATATTGGAGCAGTCAGCTTCAGCGGTCAGATGATGGGATGCCTTTGCGTGGACCGGAAGGGAAATCCTTTAAGAAAAGCCATCATCTGGGCGGATCAAAGGGCTGTGGAGCAGGCGGCCAGGCTGGAGGAAAAGATCAGTCAGAAGGACTTTTATCACATTGTGGGGCATCGCAATACCGCTTCCTACGGGGTGCAGAAATTGATGTGGGTAAAAGATCATGAACCGGAGATCTATGAACAGACTTATAAGACGCTGAATGCCAAGGACTATATTGTGTTCCGGCTTACCGGGAAGTTTTATACAGAGTATTCAGACGCCAACAGCATGGAATGTTTTGATATCAACACGTTCCAATGGTCTGAGAAACTTGTTGAGTATTCTGGGATTGATGGAGATAAGCTGCCGGAGGTGAAGCCTTCTACCTTTGTGGCAGGAGGAGTGACGGAGGAGGCGGCAAAACTTACCGGACTGGCACCGGGAACGCCTGTGGTGCTGGGAGCCGGTGACGGCGTTACTGCCAATGTAGGAGCCGGCTCCATTCGTCCGGGAAAAACCTACTGCTGCATGGGAACCTCCGCATGGATCACCACGACTTCTGAGAAACCGATTTATGATCCGCAGATGCGGTCTGTGAACTGGGCGCATGCAGTTCCCGGACTTTACGCTCCCAATGGAACTATGCAGAGCGCAGGTGGATGCTACAGCTGGCTGAAAAATACGATCTGTCAGATTGAGAGCCTTCAGGCAAGGGAAAATGGCAGGTCGCCCTATGATATTATCAATGAGGAGATTGCCAAGAGCCCGGCCGGAGCCAACGGCGTACTGTTTTTGCCGTATCTTCTGGGAGAGAGGGCGCCCAGATGGAATCATGAGGCCAAGGGAGCCTTTCTTGGACTGATGGCAGAGACCACCAGAAGCGATATGCTAAGAAGCGTTCTGGAAGGGGTGGCCATGAATCTGGCCATTGTACTGGATATCTTGAAGACCCAGGTGAAGATTGATGAGATTATGGTAGTAGGCGGGGGCGCAAAAGGAGCTGTGTGGCGGCAGATCATGGCAGATATTTATAATACCAGGATCACGGTTCCAGCTGTTTTGGAGGAGGCCGGTTCTATGGGAGCGGCGGTGATCGGCGGAGTTGGAACTGGAATTTATGAGGACTTTACTGCCATTGACCGTTTCCTGGAAATTCAGGCAGTTCATGAGCCAGACCCTGAGGCAGTAAAAGCCTATAAGCCTATGCGGCAGCTTTTTGATGACTGCTATTTCGCATTGGAGCCAGTATTTTCCAAAATGCATTAAATCCATGGGAAATTTGTGATTTTTTGAGAAATGACCTTGTATTCTTGAAGAAAATAAATTATAGTTATTCCATGAAGGTTGGAAACTCATGGAATAACTATTTTTGTGCAGAGGTGAGTCCCCGGTATGAATTGGTATGAAAAGTGTTTGTTAGATTTGTCCCATCATAAATTGTTTGAAAATACGGAGCATCGGCAGCGGTTTCGGGATCTTTTGACCTGCTACTATAAAGCGCCTTTTTTTACAAAGGGGCTGTGTAAATGTATGTATTTATCCAGCTGGGACGAGGAACATTTTATTGTGATGCTGGAGGTGCTGAATCAGATGACCCTGGAAGGGGACAAAAACTTGAATTATATGAAAGAACAGGGGGAAATTCTGGAGCACCAGATGGAAGGGTATGACGCTGAGATTTTTAAGTTGTCCAATGCTTTTTTGAAGGATGAGTATTATGAGTGCCCTGATTTCGGAGATCTGGAGCCGGAGGGGATACACATTATCCGTCAGGCCCTAAAAGCGTCAGAACTCATCGATGAGCTTCCTAAGCCTGAATGAGAAACTTGAGATTTATGAGAACAATGAAATAGCAAGAGGGAATCAGGTGGGAATCCTGAACAAGTCCGTTACTGTGTCGCCGAAAGAATTTTCGGAAAGTCAGATACCTCTCACTGTGCTTAGCTGCGGCAACCGGCGAAGCAGTGATAGGACTGTTGTCGCAAGACGGCAGTTTTTTTATGTCATAGGAGTTTACCTCCTATGACATAAAAAAGCACTCCGTGCAGGAGCGCACTGCGGCGGATAGGAAAGCTGCCGCTAAGGCGCCCGGCCGCAGGCGTAGAATCCTGCGGTGCAGGATTCTATGTTTCATCATAGGAGTTTACCTCCTATGACATAAAAAAGCACTCCGTGCAGGAGCGCACTGCGGCGGATAGGAAAGCTGCCGCTAAGGCGCCCGGCCGCAGGCGTAGAATCCTGCGGTGCAGGATTCTATGTTTCATCATAGGAGTTTACCTCCTATGACATAAAAAAGCACTCCGTGCAGGAACGCACTGCGGCGGATAGGAAAGCTGCCGCTAAGGCGCCCCGCCGCAGGCGTAGAATCCTGCGGTGCAGGATTCTATGTTTCATTATAGGAGTTTGCCTCCTATGACATAAAAAAGCACTCCGTGCAGGAACGCACTGCGGCGGAATAAAAGAAGAAGGAGAAGGCTGTATGGGAAATACGGGAGTAGAAAATCTGTATGTGACAAAATATCATAAAAAACTTCGCTGCGGTTATACCACCGGCTCCTGCGCAGCGGCGGCTTCCAAGGCAGCAGCCTGGATGCTTTTCTCCGGAGCCCGGTTAGAGCAGATTTCTCTGATAACGCCCAAGGGAATCACACTGCATTTGGAAATTTTGAATATTGATCAGAAAGAGAAGGCTGTCTCCTGTGCCGTGCGAAAGGACGGGGGAGATGATCCGGATGCTACCAATGGGATTTTAGTTTTTTCACGGGTTTCTTTTCGGGAAACGGAGGAAAGGTCTCTGGAAAGGAAAAATCCGAGGGAGGAAGCTCAGTCGGTTAGGAACGGAGAAGATGAGAGAGAACAAATTTTTATTGATGGAGGCGTGGGCGTAGGGCGGGTTACCAGAAAAGGCCTTCAGGTTCCGGTGGGGGAGGCGGCCATCAACCCGGTTCCAAGAAAGATGATCCGGGAAGCAGTAACGGAAGTTTGCCGGGAGTTTGGGTATCAAGGAGGACTGGATGTTTTGATTTCCATTCCTAAGGGGGAGGAGATTGCAGCAAAAACCTTTAATCCCAGGCTGGGGATCCAGGGAGGGATCTCCGTTCTTGGCACCAGCGGAATCGTGGTTCCTATGAGTGAAGCTGCCCTGATTGCCAGTATCCGGGTGGAGATGGAGATGAAGCGGGCGGAAGGCAGGGAATACTTGCTGGTTACTCCGGGGAATTATGGGGAGGCTTTTACCAGAGAGCAGATGACCGTGGATCTGTCCAGCTCTGTGAAATGCAGCAACTATGTGGGGGAAACTCTGGATATGGCTGTGGAATTGGGGATAAAGGGGATTTTGTTCGTAGCTCATGTGGGAAAGTTTATTAAAGTGGCCGGAGGTATTATGAATACCCATTCCAGGGAGGCGGATAGCCGGGCAGAACTGATGGCTGCATTTGCCCTGCGGGCCGGGGCAGATGCGGATACGGCCAGGCAAATTTTGGAGACGATCACCACGGATGAGGCTTTGGAGATCATGGAACAGGCGGGAGTACGAAAAAAAGCGATGGAGCTGGCTGCAGGGAAGATACGGGAATATTTACAGCACCGGGTGGGTGGCTCGATTCTTACAGAAGCAGTCCTCTTTTCAGGGGCTTACGGATATCTGGGGGAGACTCAGGGGGCAGGGGAGCTTCTGAAGCATTTTGAAAAAAGAAAATCTCCCTAGCTTTCAGAGAACTATCTTGTTTCATAGGAAATTCCTTCCTATTGAAACAAAAATGCCTGGCAGGATCGCACTGCGGCGGGCAAATATGCGCAACTACGCGCGCGGAACAAAGATGTGCTGCCTGGAAAACTGGTTCGCGGAGTGTGCGAAGCTCACTTTGTTCTGAAAAAGCCTGAAGGATACGTTCCAGATCGAAGCAAAGGAGTCCCAAGGTGAAGCTGTATGCAAAATAAAGAACCGAAGAGGTCGGAATATCTTGGAATCATAGGAGGAGAAAGACATGATACATTTTGTAGGAGCAGGATCCGGAGCGGCGGATCTGATTACGGTTCGGGGAATGAGATTTTTACAGGAGGCAGATGTGATTATCTATGCGGGATCATTGGTAAATCCGGAACTCCTGGATTATAAAAAGGAAAGCTGTCTGGTGTACGACAGCGCCCGCATGACTCTGGAAGAAGTACTGGAAGTGATGTTCCAGGCAGAGGCGGCGGGGAAGATGACCGTGCGCCTTCATACCGGGGATCCCTGCCTGTATGGGGCCATCCGGGAGCAGATGGATGTGCTGGATGAGAAAGGGATTTCTTATGACTACTGTCCTGGAGTCAGTTCCTTTTGCGGGGCTGCCGCTGCCCTGAATTTAGAGTATACGCTGCCTCAGGTGTCCCAGAGCGTGGTGATCACCAGGATGGCAGGCCGGACTCCGGTGCCGGAAAAGGAGGAGATTGCCTCCTTCGCAGCGCATCAGGCCACCATGGTGATCTTTTTGAGTACCGGGATGCTGGCAGAGCTGCAGAAACGTCTGATGGAGGGCGGATACAGCCCGGACACGGCGGCAGCCATTGTCTATAAAGCCACCTGGCCGGACCAGGAAGCCTATGTGTGTACTGTGTCTACGCTGGCAGAGACGGCAGCTCTTCACAATATTACCAAGACAGCGCTGATCATTGTGGGAGATGTGGTGACTCACAGCAGCTACGAGCGGTCAAAGCTGTATGATCCGGAGTTTACTACGGAGTTTCGTCAGGGCAGAACGGATGGAGATTTATGAAAATTGCAGTTATTTGCTTTACTGCCCAGGGAGCGAAGACCTCACTGGCAATCAAGAGATTCTTAGAGCAGCGCTGTGAATGCGTGGAGGTATGGTGCAGAAAAAAAGAGTTTCAGCCTCCGGAAGGGATTCGCTCCTGGATGGGGAATCTGAAGGAGTGGACAAAAAAGGCGTTTGCAGACAGTGATGCAGTGATATTTGTAGGGGCAACCGGAATCGCGGTGCGCAGCATTGCCCCCTATCTAAAAGGAAAAACGCTGGATCCGGCAGTTCTGGTGGTGGATGAACTGGGAAAATTCGTAATCTCTCTGGTGTCCGGCCATATTGGAGGCGCCAATGAGCTGTGCAGTCACCTGGCCGGGGGACTCGGTTTTATTCCGGTAATTACCACAGCCACAGACCTGAATGCAAGATTTGCAGTGGATGTATTTGCTAGGAAAAACCGGCTGTCCATAGGAGATATGAAGCTGGCAAAGATGGTTTCCGCCAGACTGCTGGACGGAGAGACAATTGGCTTTTCCAGCGACTTTTCCTGGAGCGGGCAACTGCCCGGAGGTCTGGAGCAGGAAGCGAAAAAACAGCCCGAAGGAGAGCAGGGCGATCCGGCAGTGCTGGAGCGGGAGAAAATGAAACAGTCGAATGGAGAGCAGAGTGATCTGGAAGATCAGCGCCTGGAATATGGAATCTGCATCACCGTAAATAAGGAAAAGCGGCCGTTTCCCCACACGCTGCATTTGATTCCCCGGATTGCTGTTTTAGGCGTGGGGTGCAGAAAGGGGATTCCCAAGGAAACTTTAGAGGAGTTTCTCCTGGACTGTTTAAAAGAGAATCAGATTGCTTTTGAGTCATTAAAAGCAGTGTGCAGTATTGACAGAAAAAAAGAGGAGACGGCGATCTTAGCGTTCTGCCAAAAGTATCAGCTTCCCTTTGCCGTATATTCTGCCCAGGAGCTTTCCCAGGTGACGGGAGCGTTTTCGGGCTCTGCCTTTGTGGCAGGCCAGGTAGGGGTGGATAATGTGTGCGAGCGCAGCGCAGTGAAAGGAAGCGGAAATGGGAAACTTCTGATCAGGAAAAAGGCAGAGGGCGGCATGACGGCGGCTTTGGCTATAGAGGAATGGAGGGCATATTTTGAATAAAATTATGGTAGTGGGGATTGGCCCGGGAAATTATGAGCAGATGACGATCCAGGCAGCAGAATGTTTAAAAAGCTGTGATGTGATTGTTGGTTATACTGTATACGTGGATCTTGTGAGAGAGCATTTCCCGGGGAAGGAATTTCTTACAACACCTATGCGCAGGGAGGCAGAGCGGTGTGTACTGGCCTTTGAGGAGGCAAAGAAGGGGAAAACGGTGGCGATGATCTGCAGCGGAGATGCCGGGGTGTACGGGATGTCCGGCCTTATGTTTGAGATTGGGAAGGATTATCCGGGAATTCAGGTGGAGGTGATACCGGGGGTGACTGCAGCTTTAAGCGGGGCGGCAGTGCTGGGGGCTCCGTTGATCCATGATTTTTGCCTGATTAGTCTCAGCGATCTTCTGACACCCTGGGAGAAGATTGAAAAGCGGCTGCTGTGCGCGGCGGAGGCAGATTTTGCTGTGTGTCTTTATAATCCTTCCAGTAAAAAGAGGTACGATTATCTTCAGAAAGCCTGCGACCTGATGCTGCGGTATCAGGCGCCGGAGACGGTGTGCGGCATTGTGGAGCAGATTGGCCGGGACGGACAGAAGGTTCAGGTGATCACCTTAAAGGAACTCAGGGAAGCCAGGGTGGATATGTTTACCACCGTGTTTATCGGAAATTCTCAGACGCAGGTGATAGACGGCAGAATGGTGACACCCAGGGGATATCGGGTGGAGAGACGGTCTGCGGAGGCGTGAGCAGGAAAGCAAAGAGAGCTTCTGTGACAGCCTTAGAAGCAGAACGAAGGAAGCATAAAACCTGGGGACTTCAAGAAATTGAAGAACCTCTGGAAACGTAAGAACTGTTGAGGGCGCAGAACTCTGGGCTTTGGAAAAGAAACGGAAAGGAAGGGCAGTCAGGTGCAGGAAACAGAAAAAAGCGGAGATCACCAGTTTTTGGTGAAAACAGAAAATAGCCGGATGGAGGAAGACAAAAGCCGGAGAGCTCCTCTGGGTCTTTTGATATTTGCAGGTACCACAGAAGGCAGAGAGCTGGCAGAGTTTCTAGCCCGGAGAGGAGTAGGCTGCCATATCTGCGTGGCAACAGAGTATGGAGCTCAAATTCTGGAGCGGGAGCTTTTGGGGCATCAGGTGCATCAGGGCAGGATGGATGCAGGGGAAATGGAACAGCTGATAAGAGAAGAGAAGATCCGCCTGGTGGTGGATGCCACCCATCCATACGCTTCTGTGGTAACCGGGGAGATTCAGACGGCCTGCTTGGCAGCCGGCTGCCGGTATCTGCGGCTGCTTCGTGAAAAAGAAGCCATCAAAGACAGCTGTGTGTTTGTGGATACTGTCCGGGAGGCTGCGGAGTATCTGAAGGGGACCAGAGGAAACATCCTGGCAGCCACAGGCAGCAAGGAGTTAAAAGCGTACACCGTGATTCCGGAATACGAAAAGCGCGTGTATGCCAGAGTCCTTCCTTCTTTGGAGGCCTTGGAGAGCTGCAGGGCGCTGGGATTTTCCGGGAGAAATGTAATCTGCATGCAGGGACCTTTTGGAGAAGCGCTAAACTATGGAATGCTAAAACAGATCCAGGGGCGCTATCTTGTGACCAAGGAGTCCGGAAAGACCGGAGGCTTCCAGGAAAAACTGCAGGCGGCAAAGCGGGCAGGGGCAAAACTGATCGTTGTGGGCCGGCCTGTGCAGGAGACAGGGGCTGACAAATGGGAGATCCGGCAAATCTTGTGCCGGGAGTTTGGAATTTTTGGGAACCCTGAGATTACGTTGGCCGGCATTGGCATGGGCAGTGCCTGGAATGTGACAAGAGAAGTATGGCAGGCTTGTGAGGAGGCGGATGTAGTTCTGGGAGCAGGACGGATGCTGGAGACGGTGGCAGAGCTTGGCAAACCTCACAAAGAAGCCTATCTGCCCAAGGATATCCAGGCGTATCTTCTGGAGCATCCGGAGTATGAGAAAGTGGTGATTCTTCTTTCCGGAGACGTGGGCTTTTACAGCGGTGCCAAAAAGATTCAGGAGCTTTTGGGAGCGGATCACTGCAGGGTACTTAACGGCATCTCTTCCGTGGTGTATCTGTGCGGCAGGCTTGGTACCTCCTGGGAGGATGCGAAGCTGGTGAGCGTTCACGGGCGCAGCCAGAATCTGGTGGGAGCAGTGCAAAGAAATAAAAAAGTGTTTGCTTTGGCGGGAAAGCAGGAAAGCTTTTGGGGCCTGTGCCGGGAATTGATGGAACACGGACTTGGACAGGTAAGGATGCAGGTGGGCTGTTCCCTTTCCTATCCGGAGGAGCAGATTCTTTCCGGTACACCTGAAACGCTGCAGAATGCAAAGGTAGGGGATCTGACAGCAGTCTTGCTGGAAAATGATACTCCACTTAAGACGGTGACTCATGGGCTGGAGGATGAGTGCTTTCTCAGAGATCAGGTTCCCATGACCAAAAGCGAAATTCGCAGTATATCCCTGTCAAAGCTGGAGTTGGAGAAGGACAGCGTGATCTACGATGTGGGAGCCGGGACCGGTTCGGTCTCTATAGAGATGGCTCTGCAGGCATCGGAGGGCGTGGTCTATGCGGTGGAGAAAAAGGCGGAAGCGCTGGATCTGATTGAAAAGAATAAAAAGAAATTCGGCGCAGCCAATTTGAGGCTGGTGGCAGGACTGGCACCTCAGGCCCTGGAGGCTTTGCCGGTTCCCACCCACGCATTTATCGGAGGTTCCTCCGGCAATTTGAAGGAGATCATGGAACTGCTGCTGAAGAAGAATCCTGGCATCCGTATGGTGATCAACGCCATCTCTCTGGAAACTGTGGCAGAGGCGTTAGACTGCATCAAAACTCTTCCAGTGTTTCGGCAGGATGTGGTGTCGGTGAGTGTGAGCAGATCCCGGAAGCTGGCGGGCTATCATATGATGATGGGCCAGAATCCAGTATATATTATCTCCTGCACCGGAAAGGGAGCAAAAAGGGATTAAGAAAGAAAAGGAAGGAAAGCAGATGGGAATTCCCAGAATTTTGCTGGCAGCAGGAGCCAGCGGCAGCGGAAAGACGATGATTACCTGCGGAATTTTGCAGGCGCTGTGTGACCGTGGGATGAAGGTGGCCTCCTTTAAGTGCGGGCCGGACTATATTGATCCTATGTTTCACTCCAGAGTGATTGGAACAAAATCAAGAAATCTGGACACCTTTTTTTCCGATGAAAATACAGCCCGGTATTTATTTTTAAAGGAGGCCCGGAAGGCAGATATTTCTGTGATCGAGGGTGTGATGGGCTACTATGACGGGCTTGGCGGGATTTCTGTGAAGGCCAGTGCCTATGATGCTGCGAGAGTCACAGATACTCCTGTGATTCTGATTGTCAATGTCCGAGGCATGAGCGTTTCCGCGCTGGCTCAGATCAAAGGCTTTTTGGAATTTCGTCAGGACAGCCGGATTAAAGGGGTGATCTTTAATCAGATTTCTTCTATGCTATATCCCAGAATGAAGAATATGGTGGAGGAACAGCTGGGGATTGCCGTGTACGGCTATGTGCCTGTGGTGAAGGAGCTGAATCTGGAAAGCCGTCATCTGGGGCTGATCCTTCCGCATGAAATTTCAGATTTAAGAAAGAAACTGAAAAAACTGGCAGGAATTTTAGAAGAAACTTTGGATCTTGAGGCGTTGATCCGGCTGGCAGAAGAGGCTGGCCATCTTTATGCAGAGGATCCGGTTCCCAGGGAATATCTGGCAGGTGAGAATGAAACTTTGTGTCAGGAGTTTTCGGAGTCTCAGGGTCAGAAAGAAGTTCTTTCAGAAACGCTTCTTATGCCCACCATCGCAGTGGCAAAGGATGAGGTCTTTTGCTTTTTATATGAGGACAATCTGGAACTTTTGCAGCGGATGGGGGCAAAACTTTGCTTTTTTTCACCGCTGAAGGATCAAACGCTTCCGGAATGTCAGGGGCTGCTGCTTTGCGGAGGATATCCGGAACTGTATGGGAAGGCACTCAGTGAAAATCAGTCTATGCGGGAGAGCATTCGGACTGCTTTGCAGCAGGGATTGCCCTGTATGGCAGAGTGCGGCGGTTTTCTCTACCTTCAGGAGAGCCTGGAAGATCTGGAAGGGAGATCCTACCCCATGGTGGGAGCCATCCAGGGCCATGGATACTCTACAAAGAAACTGGGGCGTTTTGGGTACATCACCCTGGAGCCTTTGAAAAATCAGATGCTTGGGCAGGATGTGGGGCCTATCCGGGGCCATGAGTTTCATTATTATGAGAGCACCTGCTGCGGTTCGTCCTTCTATGCGGCGAAGCCGGAGAGCAGCCGTGGCTGGGACTGTATCCAGGGGAAAGAAACGCTGGTGGCAGGCTTTCCTCATCTGTATTATTATTCCAATCCAAAGGCAGCCTGGCGGTTTGTGGAAAAATGCAGGGAATACATGAGGAAAAAAGCAGATGAAACAGGAGACTTTTGAAGCTCAGGAGGATCCGGCATCAGAAATGGAAAGGATGGAAGAAAAATGGAAGTGCTATGGCTGCCTGCTGTGCTGGCAGGATTTTTGCTGGATCTGCTGGTGGGAGATCCTCACTGGCTGTATCATCCGGTACGGTTGGTGGGAAGTCTGATCAGCGCAGGAGAGAGAGGGCTGCGCCGCCTGTTTCCCTCTACACCCAGAGGAGAACGTCTGGCCGGGGCTGCTTTGGTGGTTTTGGTGGTTACGGTGACCGTCTCCGTCCCAGCAGGGCTTTTATGGCTGGCCGGGCGGATTCATCCATGGCTGAAGTTCGGTTTGGAGACGATTCTCTGCTATCAGCTTTTTGCGGTACGCTCTCTTAGGGATGAGTCCATGAAGGTGTACCGGGAGCTGGAAAAGGGAGATCTGCCTGGCGCAAGGAGGGCAGTGTCCATGATTGTAGGCAGGGATACCCAGAATCTGGATGCAGCAGGAGTTACTAAGGCAGCGGTGGAGACGGTGGCAGAGAATACTTCCGACGGAATCATTGCCCCCATGGTGTTTATGGTGCTGGGCGGCCCGGTGCTGGGCTGGTTTTATAAGGCAGTGAATACCATGGATTCCATGATTGGGTACAAAAATGACCGATACCTGAATTTTGGAAGATATGGAGCGAAGCTGGACGATGTGCTTAATTTTTTTCCCGCCAGATTTTCCGGGCTGATGATGGTGCTTTGCAGTCCTCTGGCAGGACTGGATGGGAGAAATGCATGGAAGATATTTAAGCGGGATCGGCTGAATCATGCCAGCCCCAATTCTGCGCAGACGGAAGCGGTGATGGCCGGCGCGTTGGGAGTGGAGCTGGCAGGGGATGCCTGGTATTTTGGAAAACTGCATAAGAAAAAGACGATAGGGGATCATCTTCGACCGGTGGAAGCGGAGGATATTGTGAGAGCCAACCGCCTTTTGTATGTCACCTCCGCAGTGACTCTGGCACTTCTCCTTGCGCTTGGCCTGACAGGCTGTTTTTTGGGGAGCAGACTGTAAGAAAACAGAGAGAAGAGAACAAGAAGACGGAAGAAATAAAGCGGAAAGAAGCGTAAGATTGGAAATATAAGGAGGTCCAGGAAGGATGGACAGAAAGGAAAATACCCGACTCCAGGTACATGGGGGGGATATTTATACAAGAGAATATCGGCTGGACTTTTCAGCAAATATCAATCCTTTCGGAATGCCGCCGTCTGTGAGGGAGGCGGCAATAAAAGGGGTGGAGTTTTCAGAACATTATCCAGATGTGGAATGCAGGAAACTGCGGGAAGCCATCAGCTGTCTGGAAGAGATACCGGAAAAACAGATCATCTGCGGAAACGGGGCCGCAGAGCTGATTTTTGGGCTGACGCTGGCGCTGAAACCGAAGCGGGCGCTGTTGGTGACACCGGGGTTTGCAGAGTATGAGCAGGCCCTTCAGGCGGCAGATTGCAAGATTACTTACTATGCGTGCCGGCCGGAGAGCGGATTTTTGCTGGAGGAGGACTATCTGGAGCAGATCACAGAAGAGTTGGATTTGCTCTTCCTTTGTAATCCCAATAATCCCACCGGACTTTTGATTCCAGAAGAACTGTTGGAGCGGATTTTGGACAGATGCAGAGAGAAGCAGGTGCTGGCAGTATTGGATGAATGCTTTAATGGCCTTACAGATCAGGGGGAAGATTTGTCCATGAAGCGTATGCTTCCTGCCAATCCCTGGCTGTTTTTGCTGAAAGCATTCACAAAACTCTATGGCATGGCAGGACTGCGGCTGGGCTATGGCATCAGCTGGAATGAAGAACTGCTTTGGAAGATGAGGCAGGTACTGCAGCCCTGGAACGTTTCTTTGCCGGCGCAGATGGCGGGAGTGGCTGCTGTGAAAGAGCAGGAGTTTGCGAAGAAGAGCAGGAGTTATCTGGCAAAGGAGCGGGAATGGCTGAAGAGCGAGCTGAAGGAGCTTGGATTTTTCTGTTATGATTCCAGAGCAAATTATATTTTTTTCCAGGGGCAAAAGGATCTGTGGCAGCAATGCATGGAGCAGGGGATTTTGATCCGGGATTGCAGCAACTACAGGGGGCTGGAGCCGGGATACTTTCGGATCGCAGTGCGAACCAGACAGGAAAATCGGGAACTGCTTCAGATATTGAAGATTATTTTGGAAGAGAAGGGGATGAAGTGATGGCGAAGGCGATTATGATACAGGGGACCATGTCCAATGCGGGAAAAAGTCTGCTGGCGGCAGGGCTTTGCCGGATTTTTAAACAGGATGGCTACCGGGTGGCGCCTTTTAAATCCCAAAATATGGCGCTGAACTCCTTTATTACAGAGGAGGGGCTGGAGATGGGACGGGCACAGGTGATGCAGGCGGAGGCGGCAGGCATCCGGCCAAGAGTGGAGATGAATCCCATCCTCTTAAAGCCTACCAATGATGTGGGAAGCCAGGTGATTGTCAACGGTGAGGTGCTGGGGAATATGTCAGCCCGAGAGTTTTTTGCCTTTAAGAAAAACCTGCGTCCCAGAGTGATGGAGGCTTATCGTAAACTGGAACAGGAATTTGACATTATTGTAATAGAAGGAGCCGGAAGCCCGGCGGAGATCAACTTAAAACAGGAGGATCTGGTGAATATGGGTATGGCGAAAGCAGCCGGGGCTCCTGTCCTTTTGGTGGGGGATATTGACCGGGGCGGCGTGTTTGCCCAACTGGTGGGAACGGTGGAGCTTTTAGAGGAGGATGAGAAGCGCCTGGTAAAAGGACTGATCATCAATAAATTCCGGGGGGATAAGACGATCCTGGATCCTGGAATTCCGGTGCTGGAAGAAAAAACAGGGATTTCGGTGGTAGGAGTGACCCCTTATTTGAATATCCAGGTGGAGGATGAGGACGGGCTTTCTCAGCGCTTTGAGAGAAAACAGGAAGTAAAGCTGGTAGATATCGCGGTAATCCGCCTGCCAAGGATTTCCAATTTCACAGATTTTAATCCCTTTGAAATGCTGGAAGGCGTTTCGCTCCGCTATGTGAAACATCCTTCCGAGCTGAAACATCCGGACCTGATCATCCTGCCGGGAACAAAAAATACCATGGAGGATCTTCTCTGGATGAGACAGAATGGCTTGGAGGCAGCGATCTTGAAAGCTTCTCAGTCCGGCACAGTGATTTTTGGTATCTGCGGCGGCTATCAGATGCTGGGAGAGCGTTTGAGCGACCCGGAAGGGGTGGAAGCAGGAGGATGTATCCGCGGCCTGGGACTTTTGCCAATGGAGACTGTTTTTACAGGAAGAAAAACAAGAACCAGAGTGGAGGGCCGCTTTGGAGATATAGAGGGAGTGCTTTCTACCTTGTCCGGCTGTGAACTGGAGGGCTATGAGATCCATATGGGAAGGACGTTTTTAACAGAAGGGGAAGGGGAGCAAAAGGAGGAACGGATCTGTCGGACACCGGGTTCGGAAATGGAACAGGAGCAGCGGTTAGCGGGGAAACAGCCCTTGGGGCTTCGCTGTGGTCCTCTTACTTATTTGAGCGGCCGGAGCGGTGCGGAGACTGTGAGAAAGCAGGATGGAGGCTGTCTTGGCGATGTGTACGGCACTTACGTCCATGGAATTTTTGACCGGGAAAGCGTGGCAGTAAAGACGGTAAAGGCGCTTGCGGAGAAAAAGGGAGTGACGTTTGATACGGCCGCTTCCATGGACTTTGCCGCTTTTAAAGAAACTCAATATGATCTGCTGGCCAAAGGCCTGCGGGAGAGCCTGGATATGAAGCGGATTTATGAGATCCTGGAGCAGGGTGTGTAAGCGTTTAGAAGGGAAAGGAACCGAGTATGAAAATCGAACTGGAAAATGTAAAACCAATGGAAATTGAGAGACGCAGTTTTGAGATCATCACTCAAGAGCTGAGAGAACAAAACCGAAAGCTGCAGCCGGGAACGGAGATGATCGTAAAGCGCTGTATTCATACCAGCGCAGATTTTGATTATGCGGATAATCTCTGGTTTTCCCCAGGAGCCACGGAGGCTGCCCTGGAGGCTGTCAAAGGGGGGGCAGATATTGTGACAGATACTCAGATGGCGAAGGCAGGAATCAATAAAAAAGCCCTGGAGGAATGGGGCGGCAGGGTACACTGTTTTATGTCAGATGAGGATGTAGCAAGGGAAGCCAGGCAGCAGGGAAGTACCCGGGCAGCTGCCTCCATGGAAAAGGCAGCCCAGCTGGGGTTGAACGGAATTTTTGCCATAGGGAACGCCCCCACCGCGCTGGTGCGTCTGTATGAATTGATTCAGGATGGACGGCTGCATCCAAAGCTGATTATCGGGGCGCCGGTGGGCTTTGTGAACGTGGTACAGTCCAAGGAGCTGATCATGAACGCAGGAGTACCCTGCATTGTGGCCAGAGGGCGGAAAGGAGGCAGCAATATTGCTGCCTGTATCTGCAATGCACTGCTGTATGAGCTGAATGGAAGCAGAAAATAAAGAGAACATGATATAGTGCAGAAGCATATGGGCAAAAAATCAGTCAGCGCAAAATAAGACGGTTCAGGTAAGCAGACAGAGAAGATCTGGTTTGCCAGAGAAAAATATAGGAGGAAGATGCAATGAGAAGAAAAATGTGGAACGCAGGATTAGGAGCTGTCCTTTTAGCAGCAGCAGTGATTATGGGAAGTCTCAGCACAGGAGCAGCAGAGGCGGAGAGTGCAGCAGGCCAGGAGACAGAGAACGTGGAACTCCAAACAGAAGAAAGCACAGCGGGCCGGGAACAGGAGCGTGCTGCATCACAGGGAACAGAAGCGCAGGCAGAGAGCAAGGTAGCTTCCGCCGATGAGATGGCAGCTCCGGAAACTGTGGTGGAGGACTGGATGGTGCCGATAAGCGGATCCGAGATGAAGGATGGAACCTATGAGGTGGAGGTGGCCAGCAGCTCTTCCATGTTCAAGATCGAACACTGTGAGCTGACCGTAGAAAATGGGGAGATGAGGGCTGTAATGACCATGGGAGGTCAGGGCTATTTGTATCTTTACATGGGTACAGGGGAAGAGGCAGCCAACGCTTCAGAGGAGGAGTATATCCCCTTTAAGGAAAATGCGGAGGGAAAGCATACGTTCACGGTACCGGTGGAGGCTTTAGATCAGGGCATCGCCTGTGCAGCCTTCAGCAAGAAAAAGGAAAAATGGTATGACAGAGAGCTGGTATTTAAATCCAATACGCTTTCCGCAGATGCTTTCAAGGAAAGAGAGATGACTACGCTGGAAGAGCTGAAGTTGGAGGAGGGTACCTATACAGCCGCAGTGACGCTTTCCGGTGGTTCTGGAAAAACTACGGTGGAATCCCCGGCCGTTTTGAAGGTAGAAGACGGAGTTATGACAGCTACTATTATCTTCAGCAGCCCTTATTACGATTATGTGCTGGTGAATGGAGAAAAATATGAGCCTGTCAATGCAGAGGGAAATTCTGCTTTTGAGCTTCCAGTGGATGGATTTGATTACAATATGGCCATCACAGCAGATACTGTTGCCATGAGTACTCCTCACGAAATTGATTACACGCTGTTCTTTGATTCTTCTACTGTGGAGGCCAAAGAATGATGACAAGAGGGAAAACAGCCGGGGTATGGCTCCTGGCGGGATTGATCTTTGTTGGAGGGCTTAGGCTGAATGGTGAGGCTGCTTTTGCAGAGGAGATGCCTCCCGCTCTGCCTGGACTTACCTATGATCACAGCATGGAGCTTACCTATGCTCAAAATTTTTCCGTAGATTATTATGAGGGAGAGTATGCGCTGATTACGATTAAAGACAGCGGGCGGTTTCTGGTGGTGCCGGAGGGAGCAGTCATCCCGGAGGGGCTGGATCCGGACATTGTGACGATTCAGCAGCCGGTGCAGGAGATTTATCTGGTGGCAGCGGCTGCTATGGATCTTTTCCGGGCAGTGGATGGGCTGGACTCCATCGGTCTTTCTGGCACTCAGGCGGACAGCTGGTACATTCCTGAGGCCAGAGAAGCTATGGAAAGGGGAGAGATCCTTTATGCAGGAAAGTACAGTGCTCCGGATTATGAGCTGATTTTAAGTGAGGGCTGTGATCTGGCCATCGAATCTACTATGATCTATCATACTCCGGAGGTAAAGGAGAAATTGGAGGAGTTTGGCATCCCAGTGTTGGTGGAAAATTCCAGCTATGAGAGCCATCCGCTTGGAAGAACGGAATGGATGAAATTGTATGCCGTTTTGCTGGATAAGGAGGAGCAGGCGGAGGAGGTATTTCAAGTTCAGGCTGAGAAGCTAAAAGCGGTGGAGTCGGAGGAAGAGACGGATAAAACGGTAGCTTTCTTTTATATCAGCTCCAACGGGTATGCCAATGTGAGAAAATCCGGAGATTATGTTTCAAAAATGATTGATCTGGCAGGGGGAACTTACGTTTTTCAGGATTTGGGAGATCAGGAAAATGCTTTATCTACCATGAACATGCAGATGGAAGAGTTCTATGCAGGGGCAAAAGATGCGGATTATATTATCTACAACAGCACCATTGATGGAGAATTGCGGGATTTACAGGGACTTTTGGAAAAAAGTTCTTTGATGAAGGATTTTAAGGCGGTGAAGGAAGGTCAGGTGTGGTGTACCACCCAAAATCTGTACCAGGAAACCACCAGCCTGGCGGATATGATTGTGGATATTCATACGATCCTGACGGAGGAAGAACCGGAGGATCAGCAAAACTTCATCTATCGTCTGAAATAAGGAGGAAGCAGGATGGAGCAAAACAGGGCAGAACATCCCGGAAAGAGAGGGAAAGAGGGAGTTTCTCTGAGGAGAGAGGAAAAGAGAGGGCGGAGGAGGCGCTATGGGGCGGCTTTTACAATGCTTTTTTTGCTTTTGCTGATTTTTATCGTGTGGAATATCAATTCGGGAAGTGTGGATCTTTCTCCCGGGGAAATTTTCCAGATTATTTTGGGAAAGGGGACGGATGAGACATCCAACAGTATTGTGTGGCAGATCCGGCTTCCGAGAATTTTGTCAGCGGTGATTTTAGGAGGCGCCCTGTCGGTGTCTGGATTTCTTTTGCAGACCTTTTTTCACAATCCTATCGCAGGTCCCTTTGTGCTTGGAATTTCCTCCGGAGCCAAGATGGTGGTGGCGCTGGTTATGATTTTTCTCCTGAGCAGAGGACTGAATGCGAACTCCTGGATTTTGGTGGGAGCTGCTTTTTTCGGCTCCATGATCTCCATGGGGTTTGTACTGATCATTTCTAAAAAAGTGGATAAAATGTCTGTGTTGGTGATCAGCGGAATTATGATCAGCTATATCTGTTCGGCTGTCACGGATTTTATAGTGACCTTTGCCAATGATTCGGACATTGTGAATCTCCATAACTGGTCTCTTGGAAGCTTTTCCGGGGCAAGTTGGAGCAATGTGGCAGTGATGACTCTGATTGTGCTGCCGGTGACGCTGCTGGTATTTTTGCTTTCAAAACCCTTAGGGGCTTATCAGCTGGGAGAGACCTATGCACAGAATTTGGGGGTGAACATACATCTTTTCCGGGTAGCGTTGATCCTTCTCTCCAGCATTCTCTCTGCCTGCGTTACTGCCTTTGCGGGGCCGGTATCCTTTGTTGGGATTGCAGTGCCTTATCTAATGAAAAATGCACTGAAAACATCAAAACCTCTGCTGGTTGTTCCGGCCTGTTTCCTGGGAGGCGCAGTGTTCTGCCTGTTCTGCGATCTGTTGGCAAGAACTGTATTCGCTCCCACAGAGCTGAGCATTGGATCTGTGACCGCTGTTTTTGGGGCGCCCATAGTGATATTGATTATGATACGGAGGCGGAAAACGTTATAATGGCTGGTGATTTTTTCTTCTATACAGATCAGATGACCGTCGGGTATGATGGGAAACCTCTGATCAAAAAAATAAAAATAGAATTGAATCGGGGAGAAATTCTCACCCTGATTGGCCCCAACGGGGCAGGAAAGTCTACAATCTTAAAGAGCATTACAGGCCAGCTTCGTCTGATCGCGGGGAATGTCTGCCTGGATGGCCGGCATATGGAGAAAATGTCGGGAAAAGAGATTTCCAGAAAGCTGGCGGTTCTGCTCACAGAGCGGATGAAAACAGAGCTGATGACCTGTGAGGATGTGGTATCTACAGGGAGATATCCCTACACCGGCAGCCTGGGGATTTTAGGACGGGAGGACCGGGAGAAGGTGGAGAGCGCCATGAAGCTGGTACATGCCTGGGAACTCAAAGACCGGGATTTTACTGCCATCAGCGACGGTCAGCGCCAGAGGATCCTGCTGGCCAGGGCTATCTGTCAGGAGCCGGAGCTGATTGTTTTAGATGAGCCTACCTCTTTTTTGGATGTAAAGCACAAACTGGAGTTTCTTGCGATTTTGAAAAATATGGTGAGGGAGAAGAAAGTGGCTGTGATCATGTCTCTCCATGAGCTGGATCTGGCCCAAAAGATTTCAGACCAGGTGATTTGTGTAAAGGGAGAGTGGATTTGGAAAAGCGGAACTCCGGAGGAAATTTTTACCCAGGATTCCATCTGCAGTTTGTATGATATTACCGCAGGCTCCTACAATGCAGCTTTTGGCTGCCCAGAGCTGGCAGCACCCAAGGGGGAGCCTCAGGTTTTCGTTATAGGGGGAGGTGGCAGTGGCCTTTTGGCATACCGGAAGCTGCAGCGCCAGGGCATTCCCTTTGCTACAGGAGTACTTCACAAAAATGATGTGGATTATCAGGCAGCCATCCATCTGGCTTCCAGGGTGATCTGGGAGGAGAGCTTTGAGCCCATTGGCCAGTGGGCCTATGAGCAGGCGCTGGAACAGATGAGCCGCTGCAGCCAGGTGATCTGCAGCCTGGACACATTCGGAACTATGAATGAACGGAATCGAAAGCTGCTGGAGGAGGCTAGGAGAACTGGAAAACTTTTGGAAGATTTTCTGGCAGTTAACCGATAAGATTTTATAAAACGAAATTAAAAAATAAAAATTCCTGAAATTTTGACGAAGGGATGGGGCAAATTATTAATTTCGGTGACTTTTCGGTGTGTTTTTCCCGAAAATATGTTATTTTTTGGAGAAACATGATCCGGAAAGGTACCGACAGAGGTATTTTGTCCCATCCCCTTTTTCAAGCAGTTTTCCGGTGAGATTAGGATGTCAAAAGTCCTATGGAAGAAGGCACTTTTCTGACCGTATTGTCTCTTGTACACGGATGCTATAAAAAATTCTTGACAATAAATTTTTGGATAGTTATAATAAAAACTGTTTTTTAATTAGTTGGCTATCAAACAATCCGAAGGCGAACGATCAGTTATGAAACGAATTAAGAATCAAAGATCTCGCAGCAAGCTGACGGGGATCCAAGGCAGAGCAGCCTTTGATCCTCTGGGCATTTGCCAAATATTCGCACAAGTAGGGCTTCTTGGCTTATTGTTGGCGGGAATAAAAAGGCGGAGAGGAGGGAAACAGGAAATGGGAGAAGAGCATATCGGATATCAGATTAAAATGTTGAACCACATGATCAGCAGGAAAGTGATGTGCATCTCTTTGAAAAACGGCATGGATCAAGTGACATTGATGCATGGCTGGATCATTGCCTGGCTGTATGAAAACCAGGATAAGGATATTTTTCAGAAAGATCTGGAGACGCAGTTTCATATTACGAGATCTACAGTGACCAATATTCTGAAACTGATGGAAAAGAAAGGATATATCAAGCGGGTATCCGTGGATTACGATGCCAGGCTGAAGAAATTAGTTTTGACGGAAATGGCGCTGAAGATCCAAAAACAGAATTTCCGGGATGTACAGACGATGGTGGAGCAGCAGCTTGTAAAGGATATTCCGGATGAAGAGGTTCGCATTTTTCTTCAGGTACTGCATAAAATGAAGGAAAATCTGGAACCCGAGGGAGGATGTGGGACAGAGGTTTGCCAAAAGACAGGAAAGGAGCAGGACAGACAGAATGATTAAAACATTGGCATCATATATAAAAGAATTTAAAAAAGTGTCCGTTCTCACACCGATCTGCATGGTGTTTGAGGTGATGATGGAAATGGTAATTCCCCTTCTCATGGCTTCCATCATTGATGACGGTGTAAACAAAGGAGATATGAATCATATTTATCAGGTGGGAGGGCTGATGCTGGCAGCCGCGGCTTTGGGACTTCTGGCAGGCATCCTGGGAGGGGTGTTCGGAGCCAAGGCATCCACCGGTTTTGCCAGAAACCTGCGCAAAGGAATGTTTGACAATATTCAGACCTATTCCTTCGCCAATATTGACAAATACAGCGTGGCAGGTCTGGTGACCAGGCTGACTACGGATGTGACCAATCTGCAGCAGGCTTATCAGATGATTCTGAGGATGTGTTTCCGGGCACCAGCCAGTCTGATCTGCGCCATGGTCATGGCCTTTTTAATCAATGCCAGGCTGGCCAGCGTTTATCTGGTAGCAGTGGTTGCCCTAGGTGCTGTATTGTTTTTCATTATCAGCCGGGCTACCAGGTATTTTCGGCAGGTGTTTGAAAAATACGACGATGTAAACGCCAGCGTTCAGGAGAATATTACAGGGATCCGGGTAGTGAAGGCCTTTGTACGGGAGGACTATGAAAATAAAAAATTTGCAAAAGCGGCAGAGAACCTGTATCAGATGTTTGTGAGAGCAGAAAAGATCGTAGTGTGCAATTCTCCGGTGATGCAGTTTACTGTGTACACCTGTATTTTGCTGATCAGCTGGCTGGGAGCAAAAATGATTGTGGCAGACAGCCTGACCACGGGACAGCTGATGAGTCTGCTGGCCTACTGCATGAATATTTTAATGAGCCTGATGATGCTCTCCATGGTGTTCGTCATGATTACCATGAGTGCAGCCAGTGCAGAGCGGGTGGCCCAGGTGCTGCAGGAGAAGAGCAGTCTTGTGAATCCGGAGAATCCGGATTTTACTATTCCGGATGGAAGTATTGCATTTCAGGATGTGAGCTTTTCTTATCATTCCAAGGCAGAACGGCCGGTGCTGGATCACATTAATCTGGAGATCCATTCCGGGGAAACCATTGGGATCATTGGAGGAACCGGCAGCTCCAAATCCAGTCTGGTAAATTTGATCAGCCGTCTTTACGATGCCAGTGAGGGCTGCGTTTTGGTGGGAGGCAAGGATGTGCGTACGTATGATCTGGAGACGCTGCGGAATCAGGTGGCTGTGGTACTTCAAAAGAATGTGCTGTTCTCCGGAACCATATTGGAAAATCTCCGTTGGGGTGATGAGAACGCCACAGAGGAGGAGTGTATCCGTGTCTGTCAGTTGGCCTGCGCAGATGATTTTATCCGCCGTTTTCCAGATCAGTACCATACCTACATTGAGCAGGGAGGCTCCAATGTGTCCGGTGGTCAGAAACAGAGACTGTGTATTGCCAGAGCCCTGCTGAAAAAACCGAAGATCCTGATTTTGGATGACAGCACCAGTGCGGTGGATACGGCTACGGATGCCAAAATCCGCAAAGCGCTTCGGGAGGAGATCCCAGGCACCACCAAAATTATTATTGCACAGAGGATTTCCAGCATAGAGCAGGCGGACAGGATCATTGTAATGGATCAGGGACGGATCAATGGTTTTGGCACCCATGAGGAGCTTTTGAAAACCAATGAGATTTATCGGGACGTTTACGAGTCGCAGATGAGCGGTTCCGGAGATTTTGATGAGAATGGAGGTGCAGCATAATGGCAGAAAATAAGACAGCTTTGGGCGGTGCAAACAGCCGTCCGGTGAAGCGGCCGGGAGGACATATGGCTGGGCCGCGGCCCAGCATTGATCAGCCGGGGAAATTGCTGAATCGGGTGATCCAGTATGTGATGAAAAACTATAAGTTTTCCTGTATCGCTGTGATCGTATGTATTGTGATTAGTGTGCTGGCCAATGTTCAGGGAACCATGTTTACAAAGACTCTGATTGATTCCTATATTCTCCCTCTTTTGCAGGCAGAGAATCCGGATTTTACCAGTCTGGCTTACGCCATTGGACGGGTAGCCTGTTTTTATGCTGTTGGCATTGCGGCTACTTATGCCCAGTCCAGAATTATGATTGAAGTGAGCCAGGGCACCATGCGGCGGCTTCGCGTGGATGTGTTTACTCATATGGAAAGCCTGCCTATCAAATATTTTGATACACATGCTCATGGGGATGTGATGTCTATCTATACCAATGATATTGATACACTGCGCCAGATGATCAGCCAGAGTATTCCTCAGATCATCAACAGCAGCATTATGGTAATCAGTGTCCTGGTTTCCATGCTTATTCTCAGCATTCCTTTGACCCTGGTGAGCCTGATTATGGTGGGAGCTACCCTGTTTCTCACCAAGAAATGTGCGGGTTTAAGCAGCCGTTACTTTGTGGCTCAGCAGCGGGATCTGGGTGCAGTAAACGGTTATATTGAAGAAATGATGAATGGGCAGAAAGTAGTGAAGGTATTCTGCCATGAGGAGAAGAGTAAGGAAGAATTTGAAAAGCTCAATGAGGCGCTGTTTGTCTCCGCAGACCGGGCGAACCGGTTTGCCAACATTGTGGGTCCCATTAATGCCCAGGTAGGCAATATCAGCTATGTGATCTGCGCCATCGTGGGCGGAGCCCTGGCTCTGCATCAGGTGGGAGGTTTTACCCTGGGCAGTCTGGCCAGCTTCCTTACCTTTAACAAGAGCTTCAGTATGCCTATTAACCAGGTATCTCAGCAAATCAACAGTATTATCATGGCGCTGGCAGGTGCGGAGCGGGTATTTCGTTTACTGGATGAAGTTCCGGAACAGGATGAGGGTTACGTTACTTTGGTAAACGCGCAGGTGTCAGAGGACGGAACCGTGACAGAATCCGAACACCGCACCGGCACCTGGGCCTGGAAGCATTATCACAAGGCAGAGGGCACCACAGATTACAGACTTCTCCAGGGAGATGTGGTGTTTGACGGGGTGGATTTTGGCTACGATGAAGAGAAAATGGTGCTTCACGATATTAAAATGTATGCCACTCCGGGACAGAAGATTGCTTTCGTAGGAACAACAGGAGCTGGAAAGACGACCATCACCAATCTGATCAACCGATTTTATGATATTCAGGATGGCAAGATCCGCTATGATGGTATTAACATTAATAAGATCAAGAAAGATGATCTGCGCCATTCTCTTGGAATGGTACTGCAGGATACCAACCTGTTTACTGGAACTGTGATGGAAAATATCCGATACGGAAAGCTGGATGCCACGGATGAAGAGGTGATGGCAGCAGCCAGACTGGCCAATGCAGACGGATTTATCCGTCAGCTTCCGGAAGGCTATCAGACGGTTCTTACTGGAAACGGCAGCAATCTAAGTCAGGGACAGAGACAGCTTCTCTCTATCGCCAGAGCTGCTATCGCAGACCCGCCGGTTCTGATTCTGGATGAAGCTACCAGTTCCATTGATACCAGAACGGAGCGTATCGTTCAGGAGGGAATGGATCAGCTGATGAAGGGAAGAACTACTTTTGTGATTGCCCATCGTCTTTCTACCGTAAAGAACAGCAACTGTATCATGGTGCTGGAACAGGGACGTATCATTGAGCGGGGCACCCATGAAGAACTTCTGGCCCAGAAGGGGAAGTATTATCAGCTGTATACGGGCAACAGCATTTCAGCCTGAAAAAGATCTGTCAAGAAGGGTAAATGGTTTTGAACCCATCAGAGGTCTGATGCAAAACATTTTCGGCAGCAATTTTTCGGGTGATGTTTCTTCGAAAATAACATGTATTCGGAGGAACATCACCTGAAAATCTACTGGAATTCGTATTTTGTCACCTTCCCGATCGTACAGATACGGATAGGAAGAATGCGGCTGAAGCGACATCTTTCCTGTCCGATGCAGTGCGATCCTGGGGAGGCTTTTTTTATTTCATTAGGAAGTAATTTCTATAGAAATAAAAAATCGTATTCGGAAAGAGTCCCTTCCACGAGCTTTAAGTCTCATTTTCATGGCGCAAAAGTCACTCATACAAGTCTTTTGTGCAATCTGGCAGAGCGCGTTCGTTCATAGGGCTTTTGATACCCTAATCTTAATAACCAAGAAAAATATGGCAGAAAAGTACAGAGGAACGCTTCAGGGGGGCAGTTTCGCGCAGGGAGAGCCGTAGGTTCTCAGGCATGAACTGCTGCTTAAGTCAGGCTTTTCAGTTTTTTACTGTGACTGGCTGTAACTTTTTTTAGAAGATTCACATCACGCTGGATGGTGTCCATCTGGTCAATGTTTTCCACATATCTTTTATAGGTAGACGTATAGCAGGCTTCTATATTCTGTAATCGTGGCAGAATATTGTTTTCCAGACAAAGCTTGATCTTTCTGGTATCCTGTATATTTTCTTCAAGAAGCTGTCTTGTCTCGGTGATTTGCTGCTGCAATTCGGTTCTTGTCTCAATGATTTCCTGCTGCAGGCTGTCCTTGATATCCTGTTTTACCGGCCCGATCTGAGCAGCCACTATATCAGAGATGGCCAGCAGCAGTTCTTGATCCGTCATGATATCCTCCTTTCTTGCTTATGTTTTGTTTTAAGTGCAGAAGCGCATTTGTGTAAAGGAATTGTATCTTATATCATGATGCTATCATAGTTTTCATAAAAAGTCCATAACTATTTTAAATGCAACATAAACTATATATGAAATTTTCCAAAATCTTTTTCATTTCCAGCAATTCTGAGATATTTACATATTCTTCCCGGGTGTGGACACCACTGCCAAGGAGACCTCCGAAGCTGACGGCGGGAATACCCAGGGAGAGAGGAATGTTACAGTCTGTAGAACCAGGCCCTATCGGAAGGGGATGACGGGAATAAGAGGACAGTGCCTTGGAAGCCAGAAGAGTCAATGTCTCCTGAGCCTTGGGATTCACATCCCCCATACAAGGCCGTTCGCCCATCAGTGTTACCTTCACTGCAAGATTTGGCCTTTCCCGTTTTAAAGGCCCCAGGGTATTGGAGAAATATTCCTTCATCTGTTCTAAATATTCCTTTTTGTCGGAACGGTATTCCACCAGGCATTTACAGTCTTGGGCAATCGTGTTTACAGAGGTTCCGCCTTGGATTGTTCCTACATTGTAGGTGTTTTTACCGTGGGCAGGTACTTTTAGCTGGTAGAGCTTCTGAATGAGATACGCCATAGCTTCAATAGCATTGTCATTTCCAAAGTCGTTGTAGGAATGTCCGCCTTTCGTTTGAATGGATATTTCGTAGCGCAAAGATCCTACCGCATGATTGCAGATGCCGTTCACACCGCCGTCAAAAGAAACAGCTTGACAGATGCGGCCCTGGTAAGTTTCCATGATTTGACGGCAGCCCTTAAGATTGCCAAGTCCCTCTTCACAGGAATTAAAGGCAAAAAGAAGGGGGACGGAACTGGAAAGGAGGGTCTGCAGATGGTCTTTTAAAAACAGCATCAGAATGGCAACACAGGCAGTATCGTCTCCAACGCCGGGACTGTAAATTCGGTTTCTGGTACGCTTTACCGGAAGCGTTTCGAGATCAGGAAATACGATGTCTGTATGGGCCATAAGCAGTGTGATGCTGGAACTGGTTTCACAGTGAAAGGATACCAGTACATTTTTCGCCTCGTCAATTACCGGATTCAGTCCCAGATGGGAAAGCCATTGGGAGATGAAGGCGGCACGCAGATCTTCCTGGCCAGAAGGCGCTGGGATGGCGCACAATTCCTCCAGCAGGCTGCAAAGTTCTTTTCTATTTGTATTAAAATCCCTGTCAAATAAAAAAGAACTCCCTACGGGAGTGCACTGCGGCGGAGAGGGATCTTTTTGTAAACGCGATCCAACACAGGCGGAGCATCCTGCGTTGCAGGCTTCTTTGCTATGGGAAGTTTGGTTTATGATCTGAGATTGCTTCATAAGAACTCTCCTTTCAGAACGAATAGTATAGTTACAGAGAATGAGGGAGGCCCGGTACAAGGATATTGGCTTTTCTTTCGAAAATCTTTCTTTTATTTTATCACCTTTTGCAGGTTTAAGACATAAGAATTTATGTAAAATTAATTGCAGTAATTGCAGGTAGTATGGTAAACTAGGAAAGAAATACAGTAAGAGAAAAGGGGGCATAAAAATGGTTAGAAAGACAGAAGTAAAAGTAGTAGAGGGACTTCGGGGCGGAAAAGGCCAGGTGGAATTTCATCATATCCTTTCTAAGGAGGAATTGAACGGTCATGGCAGTATGTATGCGATGGGAATCCTGAAGCCTGGATGCAGTGTTGGATATCATCAGCATATAGATAACACAGAGCCTTATTTTATTCTAAAAGGGAAGGGAACTTTTGTGGATGACGATGGCTCAAGAATAGAGGTTGGCCCCGGAGATGTTTGTGTGATAGAAGTTGGCCAGAGTCATGCCTTGGAAAATAATTCGGATCAGGATCTGGTGTTTATGGCACTGATTTACAATAAGTAAAAGCTGTTTGCTGAAAATGTTGTAAAGAAAAGGAGAGTCATTATGGGATTTGAAGAGTTAGGAAAAAAACTGATGCGTCTTGGACAGGATACCAAGACTGGCGTGCAGAAAATGGGAGAAACATATCAGATTAATACTAGAATCAGCGATGAAAAGAAACGGTTGGATCAGCTTTACCGAGCTTTGGGAGAGCAGGTTTATGGGGCGAATGAGGAGACTCCCATAGAAGGGCTTGAGGAGGAGTTTGAAGCCATTGCGAGAACGAAAAAAATCCTGAGAGAATTAAGCCATCAGCTGCATCAGGCCAAGGGAGTGGTTTTTTGTCCTAACTGCGGCGCAGAGGCTCCCAAAGGGGTAAAATTTTGTGCCCATTGTGGAACAAAGCTTCCAGAAGTGGAAAATGTCAGCGATCGGATGAAGCAGGATGCAAAGGAAGCTGCTGATGAGGCAGGAGAGATCATGGACGATATGATGGGAAAAGCCAAGGATTTTATGGGCAGCGTGGCTGGCAAGGCCGACGCCTTTGTAAAGGGAATGTCCTCCAAAATCAACGCTGCAAAGGGTGGAGACGCTGCGACCGGTACGGAAGATACGGCAGCAGAAAAAATGAAAGAGTCAAAAGAGCTGACAGAAGAAACGGAAACTTCGTCTGAGGTAGTGGTGGAGAGCGCAGAAGAAGACCAAGGGCAGACCGATGAGATGGTTTGGAATATAGCAGGTGAACAGTCCGGGGAAGTAGAGCCGGAGAAAGAAGCTCAGAAGCAGCCGGAAGAGACAGAAGATGCGAAAGCAACCGGAGAAGCAGAGCCGGAGGAAGAAGTTTGGCAGGAAAAAGATGCTGGTGAAACAGGTCAGAAGATGGGAGAATAATCTGACATTATTATGAATTTATATTTTAGAAGGGATCGGTAGGCAGCATGGGAAATGGAACAGACGAAATCAGAGGTCTGGTACGGGATATTCTGGGCAGTTATGAAAAGTATCCTCAGACCTGCAGTATTGACACAGATAACCTGCTGAACAAAGAAATTATCATAGAGATTCTGGAAGAGATCCGAAGTGTCATTTTCCCCGGTTTTTTTGAGGGAAAGCATCTGAACGGAAGATCCATTGAGTACCATTTGGGGGAGCTGCTGGAGGATATTCATTATCGGCTGAAAAAGCAGGTGATGAAAGCATTGCAGCATACGGAGGATAAGCGCCCCATAGAGCAGGATGTTTTGGATGCGCAGGCAGAGCAGGTAGTATCTGCCTTTTTAAGCAGGATTCCCAAACTTCGGGAGATCCTGGCTACAGATGTTCAGGCAGCTTATGATGGCGATCCGGCGGCCTATAATACAGATGAGGTGATTTTTTCTTATCCCGGTGTATTTGCTATAACAGTAAATCGTATCGCCCATGAACTGTTTCTTTTGGGGGTACCGCTGATACCCAGGATTATGACGGAGTATGCCCACAGTCTTACGGGGATTGATATCCACCCAGGAGCTACCATTGGAAGTTATTTTTTCATTGACCACGGAACAGGAGTGGTGGTAGGTGAGACTACAGAGATTGGCAAGCGGGTGAAGATCTATCAGGGAGTAACGCTGGGAGCCCTTTCCACCAGAGGGGGCCAGTCCCTGCGCCATACAAAGCGTCATCCCACTTTGGAGGATGATGTGACCGTTTACTCAGGAGCCTCTATTTTGGGAGGTGCAACGGTAATCGGCCAGGGCGCCATCATTGGATCTAATGCCTTCATCACCTCATCAGTGCCCAGCCGAACCAGAGTCAGCATTAAGAATCCGGAGCTGCAATTCAAGGATCGCAGCGGAAAAGATCCGTTGCATATGACCGAGTTGGGGCAGGAAGGATTCTGGAAAGGAAACGAGTAGTCAGCTTTCTTTTTGGCTACAGCAGCCGTTCAGCCAGTGAGACCATGGCAGGGATGGTGGCCAGGGATAGGACTGTAGAGAAAGCAAAAATTTCGGAAGCATACCGGTAGTTTGCATTGTACCGCAGGGCAAACATAGTGCAGGTGGTGGCTGCAGGACAGGCGGTGGCAATCAGAATGGTACACAGTACAGTGGAGTCCACAGGAAGCAGGGAGAAGATGCCGAGCATGATAAGCGGGAGCAAAAGCAGTTTTACAGCGCTGACCAGATACAGGCGTCTGTTCTTTAAAGCTCCCAGAAAATCTGTTTCTGTCTGTTTCTGCCAGAGAGATCCCGGCGATCATCATGGCCATGGGAGTGTTCATGGCTGTTATATAATCAATAGTGTCTGATATCAGAGAAGGCAGTTTTAGTTGTGTCAGAAACAGAACAAGGCCCATCAGAGTCCCGATCATAGCGGGGGAGGTGAGGCCTTTTTTCATCTGTTTGGGAGAAGCGTTTCCAGTGATTAAAAATAGCCCATGCGTCCAGCTAAGAACATTGAAAGCCAGCATATAGGCGGTAAGATAAATGACACCCTGACTGCCGAAGATGCTGTTCACCAGAGGGATTCCCATAAAGCCGCAGTTAGAATACACGCAGGAGAATTGTTCCACATTGTAATCCGGGCTGATCTTTTTGGAGAAAAAGAGACGTCCGGCTGCAATACCGACAAAGTGGGAGAGGAACCCCAGAAAAATTGCAATGAGAAATCCCTGAAAGATTTCAGGAGTAAATTCCTGTAAGAAGGAATCAAAAATCAGCAGGGGATTGACCACCATCAGCAGCAGATTGGACAGGGTTTTATTACCCTGATGATCAATCAGCTTTATGCGGTAACAGAAAAAGCCCAGAATCAGGATGAGAAACATTTTCATGATCTGATTGGAAATAATAATAAACATAAGGTCTCCTTTGCAGTTTCGGTACAGGATCGCTTTAAATCATAGCAGATCCTGGGGGATTTTGTAAATGACCTTACCATTATGGCACTGAATGAAAGCGGTGTCCAGAAAAATAAACGGAACAGGAGAAGAAAATGAGAGAAATTATATTGGCTTCCGGCTCCCCAAGGAGAAAAGAGCTGTTGGAACAAATCGGGATTCCTTTTCAGATCAAGGTGAGCCGTTGTGAGGAGCGCATCAACCAAAAGGAACCGGAGGAGATTGTAAAGGAGTTGTCTGCCCAGAAAGCGGAAGCGGTGGCAAAGACCGTAGGCAGAGGGATTATATTGGGAGCAGATACCATTGTGTGGCTGAATGGAAGGGTAATGGGAAAGCCAAAAGACAGAGAAGATGCAAGACAGATGTTGAATGCTCTGCAGGGAAGGGGGCATTCTGTGTTTACCGGAGTGACGCTGATAGAGAAGGGCTGCTGCGGAACCGATGAGAAAGAAGATGGAAAAGATAGAGAAGACAGCAGGATGGGGAAAATCCGGGAAACTGGAGGGGAGGAACGGGTCTTGAGCTTTGCTGTGGAGACCAGAGTGTTTGTACACCAGATGAGTGAGGCGGAGATTGAATCCTATCTGGATACCGGGGATCCTTTCGACAAGGCAGGCAGCTACGGCATCCAGGGACCATTTGCTGCTTATGTGGACGGCATTGAGGGGGACTACAATAATGTGGTGGGTCTGCCTGTGGCCCGAGTATATCAGGAGCTGAAAAAAATCGTGAAATAATTCCAGGCATTTGTGAAAAGGTTTTTGTGCAGAGTAGCATCAGTAGATCACTTTGACCAGAAACAGTCCCTGAGGAGGCAGAGCCGGGCCGGCCAGAGCGCGATTTTTTCCATCCAGTATGACTGCCACTTCCTTTGCAGCAATATGCCCAAGGCCCACTTCCAGAAGTGTTCCGGCCAGGATTCTTACCATGTGGTAAAGAAAACCGTTTCCCTGAAAACGGATGGTCAAATGGCTGCCAGTCTGGTGGAAGGTGATGGCATCTATGCGTCGAACCGTGGATTTTTTCATGCGTTTATTATCGCAGAAACTTTTAAAATCGTGGGTGCCAAGGAGTGGGGCAGCAGCCTCTTCCATGGCGGAAAGATTCAAAGTCTCCGGGACATGGAGACTGTACCTGCGGGCGAATACATCCTGGAACAGTCCGTTATCAATGCGGTATTCATAGATTTTCTGTTTTGCCAGGAGCCTGGCATGAAAGCGATTTTCGCATTTTTTAGCAGAAAGAATCCGGATATCTTCCGGAAGGTAGCGGTTGATCATCCCCGGAAGCTCAGAGGCAGAGAAACGGTCCAGATCTTCTGGAATATGGTAGCTGGCAGTCTGCCCAAGAGCATGGACGCCGGCGTCCGTTCTTCCGGAGCCTGCGATCTCCACTGCAGATCCATAGAGCCTGCCAAGGAGCGTCTCCAGTTTTTCCTGAATGGTATTGGACGTATTTCCCTGTTTTTGCCAGCCATTATAGCGGGAACCATCGTATTGGATAGTAAGACAATAAGTAGACATAGCAGCTCCTTTTCTTTTTGCAGCATTTCCATATAAAAATAAAAGGCAGTGCATCTCAGCGTAAGAGATGGATTGCTTGCCTGAGCGGATGCTGCAGTCATATAAAGTATCATAGTTCAAAAAGAATCAGGTATCCAGAAGCGGATTTTACAGGTCATCGGAAGGATTAACCGGATGGATCTTGATGAACTGCCGCTATTTTCTGGCACTGTTAATATGATAGCGGAATTAAGACTAAGATGCAAGGAAAGAAAGGAAAAGATAGAAAAAGAACGATAAAAAGGAAAGATAGCATCCGTGTACCGGGGCGTGTTGCCCTAGGTACATGGATGCGAATGAAAGATAAGTAAAGAAGTAAAGATAAGTAAAGAAGGGAAAGAGCACTGATATGTGGTTGGAAGAACAGTTAGAACAGGAATTAATGAAATATCCCATTTTACAGTATGCAGTATTGGATACCAGTCAGGTTTCCTTTTTGGATCGGGTGCGGGTGATCTGTCAGCAGGAGTGCCCAAGGTATGGTACTTCCTGGTCCTGCCCTCCGGCGGTGGGGACGGTGGAGGAGTGCAAAGCGCGGTGTCGGGCGTTTGAAAAGCTTTTTGTATTTTCCACCATTGCGGAGGTGAATGATATCACCAATCTGGAGGAGACGCTGGCTACCAGGAGAGAACATGAGCGGATTACCAGGGAAGTGGAAACGTTGTTTCAGAAGCGCTTTGGGGAGACTCTCACACTCTCTACAGAGTCCTGCGATCTTTGTGAACAGTGCGCTTATCCTTATGAACCCTGCCGTCATCCGGAAAAAATGTTTCCCTGTGTGGAAAGCTACGGAATACTGGTAACGGATCTGGCACAGCTGGGAGGATTGGAATTTATGAACGGAGCCAATGTGGTGACCTGGTTTAGCGTAATTTTCTATAAAAAAGGCTTTGACAACTTGGAATAAACAGGCTACAATACCTATAGCTGTGAGGAAGCCGACAAGAGCTTCTCAACACCCCTGGACAGAGAGACGGGCCGCTGGCTGGAAGCCCGTTGCAGGAAAGAGAGGAGAAAGACAGCGGCAGAGCAGGGCCGGAGACGGCTGCGGTTCCCTTCCCGCCCCATGAAGGAGAAAGAGGATCTCTGCGCAGGCAGGGGTTGAATTTGGGTGGCACCACGAAAGCATTTGCTTCTCGTCCCATATCTGGGAGGAGAGGCTTTTTTTATCTATATTTATCAGACAAAAAGGAGGAAAACGGATGTTTCAGTCAAGAACACATACCTGCGGAGAGCTTCGGCTGACCAATGCAGGAGAAGAAGTAACCATCGTAGGATGGATGGAAAATGTCCGGGCTGTCAGCACCAATCTGGCGTTTGTGATTGTTCGGGATTTTTATGGCACAACTCAGGTGGTGGTGGAGGATGAAGAACTGATGGGAATTGTGAAATCCCTGAATAAGGAGTCCACCATTTCAGTGACCGGCCAGGTGAGAGAACGAAGCAGCAAGAATCCCAAGATTCCCACAGGGGAAATAGAGATTGTACCCAGCAAGATCACTGTGTTGGGACGCTGCCGCTACAATGAGCTTCCCTTTGAGATCAATCGTTCCAGAGAGGCAGATGAGAGCGCGCGGTTAAAATACCGTTATCTGGATCTGAGAAATCCGGCGGTGAAAAATAATATTTTGCTGCGGTGCAATGTGGTGTCTGCGCTGCGTCAGGCTATGACAGAACATGGATTTTTGGAGATCACCACGCCTATTCTGACGGCTTCCTCACCGGAAGGAGCCAGAGATTATCTGGTTCCGGCAAGGAAGCATCCTGGTAAGTTCTATGCGCTGCCCCAGGCACCGCAGCAGTTTAAGCAGCTTCTGATGACAGCAGGCTTTGACCGGTATTTTCAGATTGCGCCCTGCTTCAGAGATGAGGATGCCAGAGGAGACCGCTCGCCGGGAGAGTTTTACCAGCTGGATATGGAGATGGCTTTTGCATCGAAAGAGGACGTGTTTGCAGTTTTGGAGGATGTGCTTCCCCCCATTTTTGCAAAGTACGGCACCTATCATGTTGCCTCTAAGGCTCCATTCCGGAGAATACCCTATGCCCAGGCTATGGAAGAATTTGGTTCTGACAAGCCGGATTTGCGAATCGACCTGCGGGTAAAGGATGTCACAAATCTGCTTCAGAGCTGCGGTTTCGGCCCCTTTGAGGGAGCAGTGATTAAGGCAGTTCCCGTATCCGGATGCAGTCTGGCCAGAAAGGCAGTGGACAAACTGTGCGCAGAGGTAGAGGTACAGGCCGGGCAGAAAATGTACTGGTTTAAGATGGATGAGCAGGGAGCCATTGCAGGCGGAATTGCGAAATTTATCAATTCTTCAGAAGCGCTTGTGAAGGCAGTGACAGAAGCGCTGGAATTAAAGCCGGGTAC
>CABRXX010000010.1:0-65763 GCA_902475025.1 uncultured Lachnospiraceae bacterium
TTTGTATATTATAAATAAAAAAGTGCATATAATGGCGAATAATATTGACAAATTATAAAAATAATACTATATTTTAGATATAATATATGCGAACAAATAGAATAACACATTCGAATAAGATGGGAGAGTTCATTATGGATGTATCATACAAATCAATTATAGAGCGTTTGATAAAAAGTCTGGAAACAAAGGATTCAAAATTTATTGATCCTGTGGAAAAATGTATAGATATTTCAGCAAAAGCTATTATGAATAATAATTGTATTTTTGTATGTGGAAATGGAGGGAGTGCAGCCACATCTTCTCATATAGCAAATGATCTTTTATGTCATATGAAGAATTGGAAAAGGGATCCCTATAAAATAATGTCTTTAACAGATAATGTCAGTACTATAACGTCATTAACAAATGATTATGGATTTGAAAAAGTTTTCGCAAAACAATTAGAGGCGTTTGGAAAAAAAGGAGATGTAATTTGGGCATTTAGTACAAGTGGGAATTCGAAGAACTGTGTTATTGCACTGGAGAAGGCAAAAGAGATGGAAATTATTACTGTAGGTATAACCGGGCGAGAAGGTGGAAAAATGAAAGATATTTCAGATATTTGGCTACCTGTAGATTCTGATGAAGTAACAAGAGTGGAAGAGCTGCATATGATCATAGCTCATATTTTAGGAGAAAATATTGAAGCGAAGGTATCACCAACAAATTAGTCAAGAGGAAAATGGATATGAAAAAATATATTCTTGCAATAGAAACAGGAGGTACGAAAATACAATTAGTTATTGGTACAACAAGCGGTGAAATTCTTTACAGATATAGAACAAAGGTTGAAAAAGAAAAGGCTTATAAAGGAATATTGGAACAGGTAATGAAAGCCTTGCCTATTATTATTAAAAAGGCTTCTGAAATGGGAGGTGAAATCTGGAGAATTGGGATAGGATTTGGAGGACCGGTTGAAACATCTACAGGTACAGCAATATGGTCCGCACAAATTGAAGGATGGGAAAATTTTCCATTAACAAAGTTTTTTGAAGAGAGAACAGGAATACCTACATATTTATTTAATGACAGCAGTGCAGCAGCCTGGGGAGAATATTGTAATGGAGCAGGAAAAGGAAGCAATATTTTCTTTTATACAAATATTGGAAGTGGTGTTGGCGGCGGCGTTGTTATTAATGGAAAACTTTTTGACGGACAGGGATTTGGAGCTGCGGAATTCGGACAAAGTTATATGTATGATCCCAATTATAAAGGAGATTCTATATACAAATTTAATCATATTGAGAGAATTTGTTCCGGATGGGCAATACAAGAAAAGATAAGGAAAGACGATACAATCCCAGAGGAATCTTTGCTATGGGAATTTTGTAATCGCGATAGAGATAATATTACATGCGAATTATGGGCAAAAGGTGTTGAAGCTGGTGATGCTTATTGTCTCCGCATTTTAGAGGAAGAAGCAGAATATTTTTCGATTGCATTATGTAATATGATCTGTTTTTATAGCCCGGAGATAATAGCGATTGGAGGAGGGGTGTCGTTAATAGGAGACCCATTGATAAAACGGATCAGAAAATATGTAGACAAATATGTATACAAGAATAATAAGGGAAGATATCAAATAGTAAAAAGCAGTCTGGATGAGGATGTAGTATTAGTTGGTACGCTTCTTTTAACCGCACTTCAATAATAGATGGCAGGGGGGGTCTGAATGGGAGAAGTTACAAATGAGGATGCTATCCTTGAATTTAATGGAATTTCCAAAGAATTTCCGGGTGTTAAAGCATTGGATAATATTTCTTTTCAAATACTAAGAGGAACCATACATTGTATTGTAGGTGAAAATGGTGCAGGAAAATCTACCTTGATGAAAGTTATCAACGGATTGTATAAGCCAGAAAGAGGAAATATTATATTCGATCATAAACCCTGGGCACCAAAAGGCAGTTCTCAAGCGCGTATGCAGGGAATTGCAATGATACATCAAGAACTTAATATTGTAAGAAATATGACAGTAGTAGAAAATATGTATCTTGGCCGTGAAATTTATAAAAAGAATAAAATTACATTAGACGATGAAAAAATGTATCACGACGCAAAAAAATTTTTACAAGAGCAGGGATTAAATTATGATTTAAAGAAAAAAATGGGAGATTTATCTCTGGCAGAAGCTCAAATGATTGAAATTGTAAAAGCAATATCATGTAATGCAAAAATAATTTTAATGGATGAACCAACATCCTCCTTAACAGAGAAAGAAGTTGATTTTCTTCTGAATAAAATTTTTGAATTAAAAAGACAAGGAATTACTATTATTTTTATATCTCATAAATTAGATGAAATTTTCAGAATAGCAGATTATATTTCTGTATTTAGAGATGGGCAACATATTTCAACAGATAGGGCGGAGACATATACAAGAGCTTCTCTTATAGAAAAAATGGTGGGGCGAGAGATGAAATCTGTGTACCCTCCAAGAAATTCTGAAATAGGAGAAGTACTATTAAAAGTTAAGAACTTTAGTCGGAAAGGGGTGTTTGAAAATGTAAATTTTGAGGTTCATAAGGGGGAGATTCTGGGAATATCAGGATTGGTTGGTGCAGGGCGTACAGAAATTGCTAGATCTTTAATCGGTTTAGACCCGAAGGATTGTGGCGAAGTTTATATTAATGGCAATAAAGTTGAAATTAAAAGTATAGATGATTCTATCAGAAACGGTATTGCAATGGTTCCAGAGGACAGACGGCGTTTTGGTTTGATTTTACTTAGAGATATAAAAGAAAATACCAGTATTGTTGCATTGAAACATTTGTTTAAGAAATCCATCATACCGCTGAAAAAAGAAAAGAAAATTGTCGATGATATGATGAAACGGCTGGCAATCAAAGCTCCTTCTTCTGCAACGGAAACTCGTACTTTGTCAGGCGGAAATCAACAAAAGGTGGTAATTGCAAAATGGATGTCAGTTGCGCCTAATATTTTAATTATGGATGAGCCAACAAGGGGAATCGATGTAGGAACAAAATATGAAATCTATAAGATGATGAATGATATGACGGATCAGGGTATGGCAATTATAATGATAAATTCAGATATGGAAGAACTTCTTGGCATGAGTGACCGTGTTATAATCATCCGTCAGGGACGTGTTGCTGGGGAATTAACCAGAGAAGAAGCAAATCCAGAATCAATTATGAGTATGGCAGTGGGGGGAAAGAAACATGAATAAAGATACTCTGATTAAGTTTTATAACAAATATGGAACGGCTGCAATTATGTTTGTGCTATTGATTGTGTGCACGTTTTTATCTCCAGTGTTTCTTTCACAGGCAAATGTTGTCAATTTGCTATCACAGATAGCTGTTGTGACTATTTTAACATGCGGCATCACATTATTAATTATTGCAGGACAGACGGATTTGTCGGGTGGGGCAATTGTTGCATTAACTGGATGTGTATGTGTAGGTACTTTTAAAAATCTTTTTGAAGGCGGAATGTCAGAAGTTCCTGCAGGCATTTTAGCAATGCTGGCAGCCATTATTGTAGGTGTTTTGATTAATGCGTTGTCTGGCATAATCATTACTCAGTTTAATGCGCCTGCATTTATTGTGACACTAGCGATGATGAAAGCAGGAAGAGGAATATGTTACCTGTATACAAACGGTACTCCTATTTATAATATTGGAAGTATATCAAAACTGGGACAGGGAAGAATTAAAGGGATTATTCCGTATTCTGTTGTCATTATGGTGATTTGCATTATTATCACTTGGTTTGTATTGAATCGTATGCGTTTAGGACGTCACATTTATGCGGTAGGTGGTAACCAAGAGGCTGCCAGAGCTTCAGGGATTAGTCCACAATGGACAATTATAAAAACATATTTAATTCATGGAGTTTTTGTTGGTATAGCAGGCGCATTATTTATGACCCGTTTGAATTCAGGACAGCCCGCAGAGGCAGAAGGACTGGAGTTTGATGCAATTACAGCTGCGGTTATAGGAGGTGCAAGTCTTGCCGGAGGACAGGGAAGTATTTATGGAAGTATTATTGGATCTATTATCATAGGTGTAATTAAAAATATTCTTACCCTTAAATCAGTTCAATCCTATTATCAAATGATCATCACAGGTTTGATCATAATGGTAGCTGTTATTCTAGATATCCTTACAAAGGGTAAAAAAGAGTAATCAATATAATTAAGTAACGAACCCCCAAAAAGGGGATATAAAAGGAGGAAGAAACATGAAGAAATTAGCAACCACAGCAATACTTACTACGGCAATGGCAATGGCAGTATCCATGGGTACTTATGCAGAGGAAAATTCATTTAAAGTAGCGTTCCTTTGTAAAGATTATACGGATACATTTTGTTTGTCGGTTCGGGATGAATTTGAGAAGGCAGCAAAAGAGTATGAAGATTTAGTTGTAGATTACTACGACTCAGAGGGAACAGCATCTACACAGAATGATTTAATTGAGACGTGTACGGCATCCGATTATGATGCGATTGTATTCCAGCAGGTAGATGCAGAAGCATCTGTGGAAGTTGTGAAAGCAGCTCTTGACAAAGGTATTTATGTAGTTGTTACAACAGGACATATTGAAGATGATGGAGCAAGTTGGTATGTGGATGCTGATCCTTATCAGCAGGGAGAAGTAGTGGCAGACTATGCGGTTGAGCAGGGGTATCTTGATAGCGCACAGGTAGCTATTCTGAGCGGCCCTATAGGAAACTTCCATTCAGACAATCGTGTTGCAGCATTTACAGATACGGTTGAAGAAAAAGAGGATGCTGAATTAGTGGCGACAGAGGTTGCTGAGTGGTCTAAGGATACAGCAATGACAGTTACTCAGAACTGGCTTGTCGCTTATCCGGATCTTAAGGTCATTCTTGCAGCAAATGACGATATGGGACTTGGAGCTGTTGAAGCTATTGAGATGGCGGGAATGGAAGATCAGGTATCTGTATTTGCTATTGATGGAACAGAAGGGGGGCTTCAGGCGGTAAAAGAAGGAAGACTTGGGGCTACTGTAAAGCAGGACGAAGAAGGCTATGCAGTAGAAGCGATTAAAATTGTAGAGGCTCTCGTTAATGGTGAGGAAGCAGAAAGCCTTCAGATTGACAGTATGCTTGTAACACCGGAAAATGTGGAAGAATTCTTAGGATGATTTTAATAAATGGATAATAGAAGAATGAAGTAGAAGAGGGGGCAATCGCAAAATAAAGAAGAAAGATTTTGCGGCTGCCCTTTCGAAAAGATAAGGAGAGAAATGGATTACAGAGAAGCAATCAATAAATATATTGAAGAAGAAAAAGAACTTCTTGACAAGATGGATGCAGATGTTATTAATCAAGTAATGAATGCTTTGATTACAGCATATGAAAAAGAGGCCACGATATATGTATTTGGAAATGGGGGAAGTGGTTCAACGGCTTCTCATATGCAGAATGATTTTAATAAAGGTATATCGGAATATACAGAGAAAAAGTTCCATGTTTGTTGTTTAAATGATAATGTTTCAACACTTCTTGCTATTGCGAATGATATTGGATATGAAGACATTTTTTCTTTCCAATTACAAAATAAATTGAAGCCTGAAGATGTTGTAATTGGAATCAGTGGAAGTGGTAACAGTAAAAATGTCATTAATGCTATTCAATATGCTAAGGAGATTGGAGCTACTACTATAGGTTGGGTTGGTTTTGATGGGGGAGAAGTATCTAAAATTACAGATATTACATTTCATGTTAAGGCAGATAATATGCAGCTTGTAGAAGATTTACATCTGATTATTAATCATCTTATGATGTGTGTTATTATGCGTGAATGGAATTTAAAAGGTCACTGAATATTTGAAATTAACATTTTAAAAAGATTTAGGCGGAAATAATGGGTATTTTACCGTATTATTTCCGCCTTTTGTATGGAACTGTCAAGAAATGGGTAATAAAACTTTTTGAGTAGTTGCTAAGAGTTTTTCAATCATTCTATCATTTTGAGCGTATTTTTCTCAAAAGAAACTAAAATATAGTGAACCATCACTTTTTCATTGAATTTGTTAGAAACAATGTTATAATTAAAATGATAGAGATTTCCAGATAAAAGTTTTTTATCTCATAAGGTATTAGAACAAACGACAGAACGTTTAATAGAAAAAATAGAATGATGCGGTGGCACGTATGTGTAAGTGTGCCATAAAGATGGATTCGCAGTCCAAATCTTTATTTTACATACGGTCATGGCTTATGATATTGGAAAGAAGGGTTATACTATAAAAGAGAAATTACAGCATATCCTTTTTCAAAAGACAAACATTTTGTTTCAATATATGTTTCCCATTGCATTTATTATAGTTTTGTTAATCGGTATTATGGGAGCTATACTGGCGAATACCGAAGGACTGCATCAGCAAATCGAGGAAAATACAAAGAACTATGCAGATGATGTGTCTGCTCAGCTGGCCAGCAACATCTCCGCTCGAATGCAGATGCGGCAGACGTATATCCGTGATTTGGCAGATACTTTTTCTAGAATGCCGGAATTTTTGCTTTCTGAAGAATTGCTGGATCGGAAGGCCGGTTATATGGAGATGGAGGAGATTTTCGTGGTCAACTCGGACGGTTCTACCATACCGATTGACGCAGAACATGCTGGTCTTGGAGAATATCTGGCGAAGAATCCCGAACTTTTCACGGAATCCCGAATTTTCTTCACCCAGCATGAAGAAGTCTTTTACTCCGCCCCCATTATACGTGAAAATGGCAATGATAAACTGCTGATTGGAGTTCGTACCCAAAGCACTCTTCAGAAAATGCTGCAGGATGTCAATTTTAGAGAACAGGGGATCAGCTGCATCGTGGACAGCCGGGGTACAGTTGTCGTTTCTGCCACAGAGAAAATTCCCTTCCAGAAGCTGGGGGATATTATTCAAGGAAATCTCAACAGCAAGGACGATAAAGTGGTTCAGAAGGTTTTAGAAGATATTCGGGCACAGCGATCCGGAACTGCACAGTTTGAAAGCATCAACAATGAACCGGTGATGCTGGGTTATGATTTTCTAGGAATCAATGATTGGCTTCTGCTTACCTTGATTCCTTCTGACTTGTTTAGTCGCGGCACAGAGATATTCATGACCTGCTATGTGCTGATCGTAGGAATTACCGCTTTGGTGATGCTGCTGATTCTGATTGCCGTCGTGTGGTTTTACCACTGTACACTGAAACGTATCCAGACAGTGGCGCTGACGGATCCGTTGACTTCCGGATCCAATTTATTAGCCTTCCAGATGGAAGGTGACAGAGTTATGCAGGCGAATCCTTTTAACAGCTACGCGATGATCTATCTGAATATTCACAATTTTAAGCGTTTTAATGAGCGGTTCGGTGTTACATATGGTGATGAGCTGCTGAGGGAAATCTATCGTATTTTGAAAGAAAGTCTGGAGAAAAATGAGCTTGTAGCCAGGTCTTCCGGGGATCACTTTTATCTTATGCTTTCCTGTGCCAGTGAAACAGCCGTTCGTCAGCGCTTAGATAAGATATTTGATCAGTTGGAATCTCAGCTTTCCAAAGAGATTGCATTGGACAGGACAAGTTTTGCCCAAGGAGCCTATTTGGTTGAAAAGCAAAATTATGAATTTCTGGTGTTGACAGATCGGGCTAAAATAGCCAGTCTTTATCAGGAACGGCCTGGCGAGTGTCGATTTTATGATGATGCGCTTGGAAAGAAAATTGAGCAGGAGCATATTTTGGAGGATTCTTTCCAACGTGCAATTAGGAACCATGAGTTCAAGCTCTATATCCAGCCAAAGGTTTGTCCCGGTCAAAAGCAGGCAAACAGCGGCGAGGTGCTGGTTCGCTGGCAATATCCAGGTTATGGTCTGATCTATCCTGGTGATTTTATTGCGCTCTTTGAGCACAGCGGCAAAATCTGTGATTTGGATTTCTATATGTTTGAAGAAACCTGCAAATTGATGAAACAGTGGCTGTCAAAAGGCAGGGCAATTCCTCTGTCTGTCAATTTGTCCCGTGCCCACCTGGTTTCCAGTGACCTGTCTTTTCTGGATCGTTTTAAGGCTATCAAAGAAAAATATGAGATTCCTGATGATCTCATCGAGCTGGAGCTGACAGAGTCCCTGATGCTGGAGCGCCGGGAGGTAAGCCTTGTTGCTGCTATGATCAATAAAGTGCGGGGGATGGGACTGCTTTGCTCTATTGATGATTTTGGGTTTGGCTATTCTTCACTGACCATGCTGAAGGATTTGAATGTAACGACGGTCAAGCTGGACAGACAATTTTTCCTGGGTGGGAGCGAGAAATCCTGGATCGTCATCCAACAGTTGATTCGTCTGGCACATGACCTGGGGATGTCCGTGGTTGCTGAAGGCATCGAAACCTTTGACCAGGTTGAGCCGCTGTGGAGATGCGGCTGTGATCTGATTCAGGGTTACGTCTATGCAAAGCCTATGCCAGCTGCTGACTTTGAGGAATGGTATGCCAGCTCAGATTGTCCGGAATTGAAGAAGACAGATTTGCTTCCCCCACAGACAGCACCAAAGACAAACCCTCGTGTAGAAACAAGGGATACCATTCAGTTCCGGGAAGGAAACGAATATAAAAACCGTTTGACAGTAGCTCTGAAAGTGGCAAAAACCTGTATCTACGAAGTCGATTTGACGCGCCAGCTGTACACATTTTTTGAAAATGCAGAGACTATTTTCGGTATTTCCGGAGAAGAGATCCTCCGAATCGTTCGGTCTTACAGTTCTCTTGACCCTGTAGAATATCAAAAGGCTGTAGCTGCTTATTTTTTCCATCCGGATGACGAAGAAAACGTCGCCAATGCGTTTGAAATCATTTTAGCAGGACATCCGGTTTCCTATACCGCCAGAGTGAAAGTAAAGGGCTCTCAGTATATCTGGTGCAAAATGGATGTATCCCCTATTATGGAGGATGGTCATCCGGTGCGCATGATTGGCATTATTACCGACATTACAGATATACAGCGGCAGAGGGAGCAGTTGGAGCAGAAAGCAAACCTGGATGGGTTTACCGGACTATGGAATAAGCCGACTTCTATCGCTTTGATTAAAAAGGCGTTAGAAGAGGAACCAAAGGGGCAGCATGCGTTACTGTTATCGGACATTGACAGTTTCAAACGCTTTAACGATACATATGGCCATTTAAGCGGTGATCAGATAATTGCGGCTACTGCCCGTCAGTTTTCAAACATCTTCAGTGATACAGATATGGTTGGGCGCTTTGGCGGAGATGAGTTTATTGTGTTTGTCCGCAATATTCAGAATCTGGATCTTCTTATGGCGCGTGCAAAACAAATGGTCAAAGTGGAATACGAAGCGTATTCCTTTACCAACAGCGTGGGAATTTCCCTTTATCCTGATGACGGAACAAGTTTTGAAGAGTTGTTTGAGCAGGCGGACAAGGCTCTTTATCGAGCAAAAGAGAAACGATGCAGCGTTGTTTTTGTAAAGGATACGAGGTGAAGCTATGCAGCAGGTCCTGAGAAACGAACGAAAATTTTTCATCCATACGGTAGATTTCATGGCAAAAAAACACAGGCTTCAGCAGATACTCCAGGAGGATCCGCACAATGGCTTAGAAGGGTACTGCATTCGTTCCCTCTACTTTGATACGGAATACGACAGTGACTTATTCGACAAAGCCTATGGCCTGGAAGTGCGAAAAAAACTGCGGCTGCGTCTTTATGATCCGGATGGTGATTTTGCCATTCTGGAGATGAAGCAGAAGCAGGGAGAACAGCAGCGGAAGCGTTCTTTGCGAATGAGTCGGGAGGATGCCCTGAAAATGATTCAATGCGATTATGCTCCCCTGCTGCGGTACCCGGAGCCTTTTGCCGCCGAATGCTACGCCCTGATGAAAACCCACTGTTACCGTCCCCGCACCATCGTGGAGTACAAGCGAATGGCTTTTATTGCCAGGGAAAACAATATCCGTGTTACGTTTGATTATAAGATCCAGGCAACGCAAAGTAGTTTTGCGCTGTTTGATCCGCATTTGCTGATGGTTCCGGTAATGGATCTAAGTCAGTCAGTGCTGGAGGTCAAATACAATGGTTTTTTACTCAGCTATATTAAAGATATGCTGGGTGATTTGGAAAAAAGTGAGCTGTCCGTCAGCAAGTACACTCTTGCCCGTCAGCTCAGTTATCATGACCATCTATAATGAGGGAGAGGCTATGAAAAATAATTTACTACAACTTTTGCAGGAGCAGGGAGATTTGAGTATTGAACAGATCATTACCCGGGTCATTGCAACTCTGCTGCTGGGTTTTCTGATTTTTATTTCCTATGCAATTGCTCATCGGGGAACGATTTACAGTCGAAAATTTAATGTAAGCCTTGTGATGCTGGCGGTTCTCACCGAAACGGTAATGATTGTCATCGGCAATAACATTGCGCTGTCTCTGGGTATGGTAGGCGCTTTGTCCATCGTCCGTTTCCGTACTGCTATCAAGGATTCCAGAGATACCATGTATTTGTTCTGGGCTATTATCGTGGGCATCTGCTGTGGTGTGGGCAGCTTTTTCGTTGCGGCAACGGGCAGCGCGGCAGTTTTTTTGGTGCTGGTTCTGTTTGGACTGGTCAGAAACGACAGCCGAATCCTGGTGATTATCCGATGTGCCCGCCGTTCAGAGCTGAAGGTGGAAGCTCTGGTATTCCAGGCGTTTGAACGCAAGGCCCGCCTGCGGACAAAGAACACCACACCTGATATGGTGGAAATGATCTATGAGATTTCAGAAGGGGTACTGAACAGAACAAGAAAGAAAAATCCGGAACTCAGTGATGCGTTTTATGCCATTGAGTCGGTAGAGTATGTAAATTTTGTTATGCAGAATGATGAAATTTCCAACTGATTCATAAGGAGGCAGGGCAATGAAATACAAACTTTGGGGCGCGTTTCTGTTTCTGTGTGCCATTGCTCTGTCATTGGCAGCGCCGCTTTTAGAAAGCGGATGGTCATCTTCTCGGTATCACCAGCATCTGGAGGCCCGGGTGAAGGCGGAGGAAACGAAGGGGGACGGATTTTTTACGCATCTGCCGTTGGTTGAAATCGAAACAAATGGCGTGGAGATACCGGGTCGGGCAGTTTATCGGGCGGATGGAACCGAATATTACACGACTGCAGCCGATGGTGGAGAGTCTATTTCTGCGCATATGGATATTGTGGATCATGAGTTGGAATATAACCATCCGGAAGATCCCCCCACACTCAGTTCTGACATCACCATTCACGTGAGAGGAAATTCTTCCCGCTCTTTTGATAAGCCAAGCTATGCCGTCCGTCTGGTGACAGAGGATGGCATGAACAATCCTCAGAAAGTGATGGGCATGGATGCCCATCATGAATGGGTTCTCTACGGCCCCTATCTTGACAAGACTTTGCTGCGCAACTATATGTGGTATAACATTGGCGGTGAGATTATGGATTATGCCCCGAATGTCCGGTTTTGCGAAGTGATGCTCAATGGAGAATACCAGGGCGTCTATGTGATGACAGAGAAGGTCACTGCAGGGGACAACGGAGCCCGTTTGCCATTGACTGTGAATGCCAAGCAGAATACCTTCAGCGGCTATCTGCTTCAGCTGAACGGAGACCGCCCGCCATCCAATAATCAGTTGACTGATCAATTCACCTATTACACCAAGCGGACAAAATATCAGATGGATATCGTTTATCCCGGCAGAAGCAACATGACACCGGAGATTCGGCAGGCGATCAGCCAGGATTTTTCTGATTTTGAAAAAGCGCTGTACTCTTACGATTATGACAGCGAAAGCTATGGTTATCCATCCATGATTGATACGCAATCTTTTATTGACTATTTTCTTATCAATGAATTGACCTGCAATTATGATGCAGGCTGGCTTTCCACATACCTTTATAAAGATACCAGCGGCAAGTTCCATACATGCCTGTGGGACATGAATTCTGCCTGTGACAATTACGATAAAATACAGACAGAACCCATGGCCTTTCAGATGCAGTATTGTCTGTGGTATGTCATGATGATGAAGGATGAGGATTTTGTAAACGCTCTGATTAACCGATACTGGCAGCTGCGGGAGACCTATTTTTCCGAAGATTATCTTTTTGATTATATTGACAGCACCGTAGCTTATCTGGGGGATGCCATTGACCGAAATTATTCTGTCTGGGGTTATACCTTTCAAAAGCAATACGATTTGCTGCTTCCGACAGAGAGGAATCCCCGTAGTTTTGAGGAAGCGGTTGATCAAACAAAAGATTTTCTTTCCCGCCGTATTCCATGGATGGATAAAAACATTGATACCCTGAAGCAATATTCGGCTGAATCCAAAGTAAAGAAGTTCAATGAGAATGCAAATTGACAGAGGGAGGAGCGGCCTATGAAAAAATTTATTATTGCGGTGGCTGCTCTTGTGGTGCTGTACATTGGTTGGGACTATGCCCACTATCGGCTGGGCTGGTACATAGATCTGCACCCGAATGAGGAAGTCACTACATTTATGAAGATTAAGGGAGAACGCATCCTGCAGTTGACCCCGGAAGGGGAAGAGGAGTTTGAAATTCGGGGTGTGAATATGGGACCGGGCATTCCCGGAGAATGGTCTACGGATTTTGCCATTGATAAAGAGACTTATCTTCGCTGGTTTGAACAGATACAGGAAATGGGAGCCAATGTGGTACGTGTCTATACGGTTCAGGCGGACGACTTCTATGAGGCATTTTATGAATACAACAAAGATAGAAACGATCCCCTTTACCTGCTCCATGGAGTCTGGGTCAATGATTATGTTCAGTATTCCCACCGGGATGCCTATGACGATCAATTTCTGGGAGCACTTCTGGATGATTGCCGTACTGTGGTGGATGTGATTCATGGTAACAAGAAGATATCCCTCGGCCGAATGGCCAGCGCAGGCTCCGGTTTTTACCGCCGGGATATCTCTCCCTGGGTTATCGGCTACATTCTCGGGGTGGAATGGGAAGATGTGACGGTCGCTTACACAGACAAAAAATATTCTGCATCAGATATTTCTTATCAAGGGGAATATCTCTTCTCGACACCGGAGGCAACCCCTTTTGAGGTAATGCTTACACAGGTGGGCAATCAAATCATTGAGTATGAATCAAAACGATATAAGCAGCAGCGGCTTATTGCTTTTTCAAACTGGCCGACTACGGATCCTTTTACCTATCCGGAAGTGGTGGCCAACTTTTTTATGAAGTGTGCTCAGGTGGATGTAGAGCATATTAAAGGAACAGAGAAGTTTCTGGCAGGTCAGTTCGCTTCCTACCATGTTTATCCATACTACCCGGATTATATGGATCATGTGACAGACTGGAGTGCTTATGGTTTAAAGGCCGAAGATTATGCACTGGCAGATGGGAAGCACAACACTTACCGGGCTTATCTGCAAATGCTCACGAACCACCACACGATGCCTGTGGTGATTTCAGAGTTTGGGGTGTCCACCGGCCGGGGGATGGCGCACCGGGATAAAAACACGAACCGCAATCAGGGAAATATGTCCGAACAGGAGCAGGGACAGGCGCTGGTGGACTGCTGGATGGATATTAAAGCATCCGGCTGTAACGGCGGCTGTGTTTTCTCTTGGCAGGATGAATGGTTTAAGCGTACCTGGAATACCATGTATGCTGTGGATCTGAAGCGGACTCCCTATTGGTCTGACTACCAGACAAACGAGCAGTATTTCGGACTGTTGTCTTTTGATCCAGGCAAAGAGCTGTCGGTCTGTTATGTAGATGGTGATGTCTCCGAATGGGCAGAAGATGATCTGGTGGCAGAGCAGGAAGGACTGTCCGTTTCCGTGAAATATGACGAAAAGTTCCTCTATCTGCGCATTCACAAAGACGGTCTTTCCTTTGGAGAAGAACCGATCTATTTGCCCATCGACACCACGCAGAAAACAGGCAGCAGCTATTGTGAAAATAACGGTCTGCTCTTTGACAGGGCGGCAGATTTCCTGCTGGTGCTGGATGGGACGATAAGCAGCCGCCTGCTGGTGCAGGAGCGGTATGACGCATTGCGGTCTACCTATGCGCAAAATGTCAGAGGGTTTGATACCTACGTAAAGGCAAACCAGCCGGAGAAAAACTCACCTTTATTTGAGCCGATTGATATGATTTTGAATTTGGAGCTTTTAGATGAATCGGGCGAGTATATTACCCGTTCAGAGGCGTTTGAAACCGGCTATCTGACCTACGGCAATGCGAATCCGGACAGTCCTGATTTCAATTCTCTGGCAGATTTTATTTGTGTCGGAGATAATATTGAGGTGAGACTGCCCTGGCAATTACTGAACTTTGCCGATCCTTCCCGGATGGAGATCCACGACGATTATTATGATGGAAATTATGGGGTGGCATATCAGATAATTGATACCATGTATGTGGGCGTAGGTACAGAGAACACAAAGGGACGTATCCACCTTTCTTCTCTGCCGCTGGAAGGCTGGGGCAACGATGTGACCAGCCATGAGCGGCTCAAACGTTCCTATTATATTCTTCAGGACCTTTGGACCACGCCAGAGAAATGAGGTGATACAGGCGTGAATGTGGAAACTTTGATTTATGCGTATCTGGCCATCTGTTTGGCGATGATTGTCTTTAACTGCGTTTGTATCGTTGTGTTCCGCCGGCAGGACCGTTTGCTGAAACGCCGCAGTACCCGTTTGGCTGATGATATCAAAGAGCAGATCCAATTGATTCAGGCCGGTGGCTTGGTATCAGAAGATCATCAGAAATTTCTTTGCCGAAAACTTCGCCGGATCGGCAATCTGATGGCATTTGATGAAACGCTGGACAGGCTCCTTCATCAGACGCCAGAGCCGACCTGGGTATACATAAAAAAAATTCGACCAGTCTTTACCCAGGTGGCAGCGGAGAATCGTTACCACGGTTCCATGCAGCAGGCCTATTTTGCTTATGTGCTTTGTAAGTACCGGATCCTGTCCGGCAGGGCAGTGCCGCTGATTATGGAACTTATGATGAGGCTTTTGGAGGAGCCCAGCCTTTATTGCCGGGAAAATGCTCTGCAAACCATTTACAGCACCGGCGATTGCGGCTGCGTTGTCCGTGCTTTGCGGCGGGTGGATGAGAACGGATATTTTCACCATGCAAAGCTGCTGACGGACGGTCTTTTGACCTTTACCGGAAATCATCAGCAGCTTGCCCAAATGCTATGGAAACAATTTGAAGCCTTCTCTGTCTCCATGCAGGTGGTGATACTGGATTATATCCGATTTAGCGGTACGGTATGGAACGATGAAATTCTTCCCCTGTTATCTGATGAAGATCGAGATGATGAACTGCGATTCTCCTGTATTCGTTATTTTGGGAAGCATCCAGACATGAGAGCTTATCCCATCTTACTGACTTTTTTAGAGCATCCGGGAAATCATCGCTGGGAGTATGCCGCTATCTGTGCAACTGCTCTTGCCTCTTATCCTGGAGAGCGCACTGTGCTGGCCCTGAAACGGGCCATGAATCATTCCAGCTGGTATATCCGCTTTAATGCCTCCAGGTCACTGGAGTCTTTTCATCTGACTTATGAGGATCTTGGTGACGTAATGGATGGCAGAGATCGTTACGCACGCGAGATTCTGCAATATCAGATGGATCTTCAGCAGGCAAAGAAAGAACAGGAGGCGGTGCCGGTATGATGGATGGACTTATGGATGCGATCAAAGTTTTTTTAAACGGTGTCAACATTTTTTTTGTCCTTTACCTGATCGGGTATTCCACTTTTTTGTTTTTGGCAGTGGTGATCGGTGCTTCGACACTGTATCGAACCAGACAGCAGGCACAGTTGAAAAATGTACTGGAAAAGAACTATTATGTGCCAGTGACCGTCATTGTCCCGGCCTATAATGAAGAACTGACCGTGGTGGATACGGTACGCTCTCTGCTGGCGTTGGACTACAAGACTTATGAGATCGTGGTTGTAGATGATGGATCTCAGGACAGCACCTCGCAGGTGCTCATTGATGCTTTTCATATGTACCCGATCCGTCAGCCGATCCGACGGCAGGTGGGCTGTCAGCCTGAAGAATTTATCTATGTTGCTATGGATCAGAAGGTTCCGTTGACTCTGGTGCGTAAGAAAAACGGTGGTAAGGCAGATGCCCTCAATATGGGGATCAATATCTCCCGGTACCCCTACTTCATCTGCATGGATGCAGATTCTGTTTTGCAGTACGATTCCCTGCGGGAGATCGTTCGTCCGGTGCTGGAGGACGATCATGTGATCGCTGTGGGGGGCAGTGTTCGTCCCTGCAATGGTGTGAAGCTGAAAAACGGACGGGTAGTCGAATATCAATTACCCCGCAGCATTCTGGCCTGCATGCAGGTGCTGGAATATGACCGCTCGTTTCTTGCTGCCAGAATCCTCTTTGACAAGTTCAACGGATCTCTCATTATCTCCGGAGCCTTTGGCCTGTTTAAAAAAGATCTGGTCATCGCCTGCGGCGGCTACGACCGGTCTACCATGGGTGAGGACATGGAACTGGTTGTGAAGATGCACGAGTTCTGTCTGGCCAATGAGCTGCCTTACCGTATCCGTTATGCTACCGGTGCAATCTGTTGGACTCAGGTACCGGAGCGGCTGAAGGATCTGTGTACGCAGCGGCACCGGTGGCATATTGGATTGTTCCAGAGTATGATAAAGCATCGCAGCCTGTTTGCTAACCTGCGCTACGGGCCGGTGAGCCTGATTTCCTACCTGTATTTTCTGTTGTATGAATTGCTCTCGCCCTATATCGAGCTGTTTGGCGTACTGACGATGATTCTGGCATTTTTTGTGGATCTCATAAACCTTCCATTTATGGTTCTGTTTTACCTGGTCTATGCGGTGTTTGGATCTGTGCTGTCCTTGACAGCATTTTTCTCCCGCATCCAGACCATCGACCTGAAAGTTTCGTTTACCGATGGACTGAAGGCTGTTCTGTTGTGTCTGTTTGAGGTTACCTGTCTGCGTTTTATAATGGCGTTCGTAAGAACTACTGCGTTCCGGGGGTACCGCAGGAAAAAGATGCAGTGGGGGCGTATTGAGCGGCAGAAATTCAATTAAGGAGAAAGCGAGATGGCAAGTTTCTTTTCAATCAACCTGTCTGGCTATGTAAAAGCCGGCGCAGGCAATGATATTTCCAAGTTCAAGGCATACGGCAGAAATTTTAAAAGGACGGCTCTCCTGATTGTCCCGCTGTGCACACTGCTGTTCTTTCCTGTCAGGGCAGCGGCAGTGTTTTTTACCCCAGAACCCACAGGAAGCGGGGATACTGTCTATGTAGCGGGAAATCCGAACTGGTATCCTGTGGAGTATTACGATGAGGAAAGTCAGTCCTATAGGGGGATTCTTCCTGAATTGCTGGAGCAAGTCGCCCAAAAAACAGGGCTGAAATTTACCTATGTGGAGTCCGGCAGGGATGATAAACGGCGGTTCCTTGCGGAAAATAAGCAGGTGGAATTGATTTCCGGCTGCAGAACAGATGACAGCTGGATTCAAGAGGACGGATTGCAGGTCAGCGCCTCGATGCTTTCCATCCCTGCGGCAGATGGCTCTATCAATGTCTGTCTGGCTTTTACCCAAATTGCAGATGAGGAACTGATTTCCTGTGTAGAAAAGGCTTTGACTGAGCTGACTTCACAGGAGATTGCAGGAATTTCCGTTCAGTTTTTGATGGAGCATGAATCGGAACCGCAGTTCTCCTGGGTGTTCATTACGGCGACAGCGGCGGCTGTTTTATTGGTTCTGAATATCATACTGGCAGTCAGGCTGCGGCGTTATCGAAAAACATCGGTTCAGGACGAGCGCATCGATTCCCTCACGGATATTTGGAACAAAAACTATTTCATTGAATTTTTTGAGAAGTTTATCTCCGATCAGTACCGGAATCTTTATTGTGTCGCCTATATTGGTTTTGATATTGTGCGTGTGAATCAGTATTATGGCGAGAGTGCTGCAGAGGAACAACTGCGATTTGCAGCCAATGAATTGCAGTTGAGTACCAGAGACAATGAAGTTATTGCCAGAGTCAGCGGCGGCGGTTTTGCGGTAGCCCGCCCCGGCAGCAGCGAACAGGAGATTCAAACCTGGATTACGCAGCTGCTGGAACGGCTGAATCAGTATACGGATCGTTATAAAAAGGATTATCGGCCACTTTTCCGCGCGGGAATTTATAAGCTTCAGTCTTCAGACCGAAACTGTGAAACCGCTTTATTTAACGCCCGTCAGGGCTATCGTCAGGCCATCAGTAAGGACATCCCCTTTGCATTTGCCCGGACAGAATATCTGAGGCGGGAAAATGAACAGCTTCAATTGAAAAAACAGACGCTGGATGCTTTGCAAAACCGGGAATTCCATATGTTTCTTCAGCTTGTTGTCCGAGGAAAGGATGGCGAGATCTGCGGAGGGGAAGCGGTCTCCCGGTGGGAGCATCCCCAGAAGGGACTTCTGTTTCCCGGAAGGTACATCGAGCTGATGGAAGCTGAGGGAACGATCACCGAGCTGGACTTCTATATTTTCGAAGAGGCTTGCCGTCAGCTGGAGCAATGGAAGAAGGAAGGGCGCCGTCTGTATCTTTCCTGCAACTTTTCCAGAATCACGATCGGCAGAGCATCTTTTGTTCCTCGCGTTGAGAATATTTCGAAAAGGTTTTGCTTTGACCATGACCTTCTGGTCATGGAGATCACAGAGGATGCGGTGGAAACCAATAAGCAGGTAGCCTTTGACAACATCTCCCGCTGTAAGGACATGGGCTTTCGCATTGCGCTGGATGATGCCGGAAGCGGCTATACCTCTTTTGCCGATCTGCGGGATTATCCCATCGATGTAGTGAAGATTGACCGTTCCATTCTGAATTCGGCTGTCACGCTGCGTGGAGCTGCCCTGTTGCGGGGTATCACGGCTCTGGTGCATAATCTGGATATGAGAGTTCTTTGCGAGGGCGCTGAGACGAAGGCTCAGGCAGAGATGCTCCGGGATATTGGATGCGACTATATTCAGGGATATTACTTTTATCGTCCCCTGCCCCTGAAAGAGATTAATCGTATTTTGAAGGAAAAATATGAGATGAAACGGTAGCTATGTGATGCAGGGAACTGCTGCAGAGAAATGAAAAATTTAGGCATCTGTAAGGTGCATCATGCAGAATATGTATAACACATATAAAAATAGAGACATTATAGTAAAAAAACTAAACAGTTTTTAAAATATTTACAGATATACATAAAAAATACTTGTTAAATTTAGACAAAAGTGTTAACATGATAATTACTAGATTATATGTTTCGTCAAAGGTGGAAAACAAAAAAGGAGGATGAGTGACATGAAAAAACTTATTGCAGTATCAATGGCAGCGGCAATGGCGTTGAGCATGGGTGGAATGGCTGTTATGGCAGAAGAAGCAGCTTCTGACGAGCCGATCCGCGTGTGTATCGTTTACACAGGAACCCTTGGAGACAAGAGCTACAATGACTCCTGCAATGAAGGCGCACAGAGGGCTGTGGAAGACTTCGGAATTGAATTAAAGAGCCTCGAAGGCGCAACTGCAGATGAATGGAAAGCAAATCTGCTGGCTGCATGTGAAGATGATTATGACCTGATCATTGGCGCATCCTCCAATATTGCTGATTTCATCACAGAGTATGGCCCCAGTTACCCGGATACCAAATTTGCGGTGATTGATACCACCATTGATCTTCCCAATGTAGAATCCATCAGCTTTGCGCAGAATCAGGGATCTTTCCTGGCAGGCGCTGCTGCGGCTATGTTTACACAGAAAACAGACATTGAAGGCGTCAATGAGGACCACATCATCGGATGGGTAGGCGGCATGGACATTCCGGTGCTTCATGACTTCTATGTTGGTTATGAGCAGGGTGCAAAGTACATTGATCCGGATATTCAGATCCTGCAGGCCTTTGCAGGCGAATGGTCCAACCCGCTGAAGGGCAAAGAGCTGACGCTGGCACAGTATGACCAGGGAGCAGATATTGTTATGAACGTGGCATCCGGTACTGGCGCAGGTGTCCTGGAGGCTGCAGCAGAGGCTGGAAAATATGCCATCGGCGTTGATTTGAATCAGGATAATGATCAGCCGGGCAGCGTTCTTACTTCCATGGTAAAACGTGTGGACAATGCATGCTATCTGGTAATTCAGTCTGTTGTTGACGGTACTTTTGAAGGCGGAAGCACACAGTACCTTGACCTGTCTCTGGGCGGTGTGAGCCTGACGGATTTCTCTGTTATGAAGGAAGCTCTGGGCGATCAGTTCCCACAGGACATTGTGGATAAAGTGGAAGAGCTGAGTCAGCAGATCATTGACGGTGAGATCGTGGTAGAAAACTACGAAGGATTTGGACCGGAAGCATAATTGCTGAATGAATAAACAAAAAGAAGCTTGAAAAAAACAAGCCGCTGTGCTGCGAAGGTGGCACAGCGGCTTGTTCGACTTATAATTCAGACAAAGAGGTAAAAACAATGAGCGATTATGTAGTAGAAATGCATGACATTGTCAAGACCTTCGGAACTGTTCAGGCGGTTAAGAATGGAGAATTTACTCTGAAAAAGGGGGAGATCCATTCTCTGATCGGGGAAAACGGAGCGGGAAAGTCAACCATGATGAAGCTGCTGTACGGAATGTATCCCATTGACAGCGGCAGCGTTATCATCAAGGGAGAAACAGTATCCGCCTTAACGCCAAAGACAGCCATTGAGCACGGTATTGGAATGGTTCACCAGGAATTTATGCTGGTGGGGGGGCTGTCGGTACTGGAAAATATTATCCTTGGTTTTGAACCGAAAAAAGGATTGAAGATTGATTTTGATAAGGCGAGAAAAGAGGTACAGAAATACATTGATGAATATCAGATGGAGGTTTCTCTTGACCGGAAGGTAAATCAGATTTCTGTGGGAGAGGCCCAGAGAGTGGAGATTATAAAGATCCTGATGCGGGGGGCGGATACCATTATTCTGGATGAACCCACTGCAGTGCTGACGCCTCAGGAAGCTCAGAATCTTTTTATCATTCTGAACAATCTGAAAAATTCAGGGAGATCCATTGTATTTATTTCCCATAAGCTGGATGAGGTGATGGAGATTTCCGACCGCATTACGGTAATGCGCCAGGGGCAGTATATGGGGACGGTGGACAAAAAAGATACCTCTCCTAAGGATCTGACAAAGCGGATGATCGGGCGGGAAGTATTCCTGAATATTGAGAAGAATTATGACAAGGCCGGAGCAGTGATTCTGGATGTGCAGGATGTGTGGATTCCCAGCCAGAAAGAGACTTCCAAGATCCGGGGCATCTCTTTCCAGGTGCGGGAAGGGGAGATTGTGGGCATTGCCGGTATTGACGGAAATGGCCAGAGCGAGCTGGTGGAAGCCATCACCGGACTGAGGAAGGTGGAAAAAGGCAAGGTTTTTGTATGCGGACAGGATGTGACCAATAAAAAGCCAAGAGGGATTCGAAAGGCAGGACTGGCCCATATTCCGGAGGATCGGAATAAAACCGGTCTGGACCGGGCCATGACTATTCAGGAAAATCTGGTTTCTGTGACCATTGATGATCCAAAATATACCAGGCATGGTCTGTTAAACGGAAAGGCGCAGGAAGTGTTTGCCAATGAAATGATCAGGGCCTTTGACATCCGTCCCACGGATCCCAAGCTGCCCACTTCCTCTCTTTCCGGAGGAAACGCACAGAAAGTAGTGGTGGCCAGAGAGGTTTCCCAGCACACGAAACTTCTGGTAGCGTCTCAGCCTACCAGAGGTGTGGATATCGGAGCCATCGAGATCATCCGGAACACGCTGGAGAAGGCAAAGCAGGAAGGCTGCGGTGTTTTGCTGATCTCAGCGGAGTTAGAAGAAATCATGGCGCTTTCAGACCGCATCATTGTTATGTGCGAAGGCAGGATCACAGGGGAGATGATGGCTTCTGAAGCAAATGAGAGTTCTTTGGGACTGCTGATGATGGGCGGAAGAAGTGCAGGGAAGGAAGGGGTAGAGAAATGAGCAAATTTAAAGACGGTTTTATCAGAATCCTGCTCACAATGCTGCTTACATTTCTCATCGGAGCGGTTTTGATCGTTGCGATTGGAGAGAGTCCCATTACTGCATACACAGCATTGCTTAAGGGGGCGTTTGTTGGAAAGTTAAATCTGGGTACTACCCTGGCCAGCTTTACTCCGCTTTTGCTTACCTCCTGCGCCTTTGTAGTTGCAGCTCAGGTGGGAGCATTCAACGTAGGCGTGGAAGGCGAGGTATTCCTGGGAGGCATTACGGCGGCCTACATTGGCTACAAGTGGACGTTCCTTCCAAAGCCTCTGCTTCTTCTGGCCTGCTTTGCAGGAGCTATGGTAGTGGCAGGGCTGTGGGCGCTGATTCCGGCAGTTTTGAGGGCGTATTACAATGTCAATGAAGTGTGTACTACTATTTTAATGAACTCTGTGGCCTTGTATATTACTTCTTACCTGGTATCAGGCCCCATGTCTGCAGGGTCTGCCAATCCCCAGTCTCCGGATGTGGCAGTGAGGCTGCCTCAGATCTTAAAGCCCAGCAGTTTGAATGTAGGGATTTTTATTGCAATAGCGCTGGTACTGGCAGTGATTTTCATGCTGTACCGCACCAATATGGGCTACAAGTTCCGCATGGTGGGAACCAATCCCAATACGGCTGATTACGTGGGAATCAATTCCAAAGGCATCTTTATCAAAGCCATGGTGATTTCCGGAATTCTGGGAGGGATTGCAGGGGCCATTGAAGTACTGGGGGTTTACGGCTATTTCCTGAACAATTTTGCAATGAATCTGGGCAGCAATGGCATGCTGGCAGCCCTGATTGTAAAGAGTAATGTAGTGGCAACTCCCTTTATGGCATTCTTCCTGGCCGTACTGAAATCAGGTGCAATGGGAATGCAGCAGGCTACCGGTATTCCCAAAGGCCTGGTGGATACCATTACCGCAATTTTTATTATCATTGCCACCATGGAGACGCTGTTTGATTTCCTGAAAGAGAGAAAAAGGAAAAAACCGGCGATCCCGGCACCGAAGGCGGAAGGAGGTAATGAGCGATGATTGATATCTTAAGCAAGGTAATGAATTTATCTCTGATCTACGCAACGTTCCGGGCAGCTACGCCGATTATTTTTGCTGCGTTGTGCGCTTCCGTGACCCAGCAGGCCAATATCCTGAACATTGGTACAGAGGGTATCATGCTGGTGGGAGCTTTCTTTGCAGTGATCGTAAGTTACTTTACCGGAAGCTGGTTTCTGGGGATTCTGGCGGCCATGCTGGCGGGGCTTGTGATCGCCATGATCATGGCAGTGGGGCATATCCGTTTTGGAGCAGATATCTGCGGTATCGGCATGGGAATCAATATGCTGGCGCTGGCAGTAACCAAATTTTTGCTTCAGGCCATGTTTGGAAAAAACGGATCTTTCTCCAGCCCGGATATTGTGACTATCCCAAAAGTTCATATCCCTTTCCTGGATAATATAGAAGTGCTGAATAAAATATTCAACAACTGGAATCTGCTGGAATGGGTGGCCATCATTATGATCGGCGTACTTTACTTTGCAATCTATAAAACCGTCTGGGGACTGCGGCTCCGGGCAGTGGGACAGTTTCCGGAGGCGGCAAAGACAGCGGCTATCAATGTGAATGCAGTAAAATACCGGGCAATGGCAATTTCCGGTCTTCTGGGAGGACTGGCAGGCGCTCATCTTTCTTTGGGCTACAGCAGCCAGTTTGTAGAAAATATGACCAGCAGCAGAGGCTTCATGGGCGTGGCGGCCATGTACTTTGGCGGAGCCAATCCGGTGAAGGCTTCCCTGGGATGTCTCCTGTTCGGCTTCGCAGATTCTGTGGGAGCCAGACTTCAGGCATACGGGCTTCCCTCTCAGTTTGTGCTGATGATGCCCTATATTGTTACGGTTCTGGTACTTACCATTTCCATGGCTGCACAGATGCGTATCAGCAGGAAAAAACAGTCTTCTCTGCTGACGGCAGGAGGCAGGCACAGATAGAAAGGATGAAGGACAATGGAAAAAATAAAGCTGATTCTTGACTGTGATCCCGGACATGACGATGCGGTGGCCATTTTGATGGCAGGGGGACATCCGGCCATTGATCTTCTGGCCATCACTGTGGTTTCCGGAAATCAGACACTGGAAAAGACGGCCATCAACGCCATGAATGTCTGCCAGTATCTGGGATTGGATATCCCGGTATATGCCGGATGTTCGGAGCCAATGGTGCGGAAAAAAATAACAGCCGGAGATATTCACGGAAAAACCGGCCTGGATGGCCCTGAATTTGAACCTTTGAACAGGACTTTGGGGGAAGAACATGCGGTGACCTTCCTTACAAGGAAGCTTATGGAATCGGAGGGGGATATCACGCTGGTGACCACCGGTCCTATGACGAATGTGGGAATGGCTATGCGCATGGAACCCAGGATCATTCCGAAGATCAAACAGATCGTTTTTATGGGAGGAGCCTACACCAATGGAAATATCACGCCTGCAGCAGAGTTCAATATTGCCGCGGACGCAGAAGCTGCCTATGTGGTATTTAACAGCGGAGTGCCTGTTATCATGTGCGGTCTCGATATTACCAGGAAGGTGCTTTGCTATCCTGCCATTGTGGAGCGGATGGAACAGGTGGGTAATAAAGCTTCCAGACTGTTTGCAGATCTGATGCGCTTTTTCTGCAAGACTCAGAAGGAGGTATTTGGGTGGGAGGGAGGTCCGCTGCACGATCCCACCACCATTGCCTATCTGATTGATCCAAGCGTGCTGACACTGAAATATGTACACGGCAATGTGGAGATCCGCAGTGAAGAATCTTATGGAAGAACCAACTGTGATATGTTCCACTATATGAAGAAAGAGCCCAACATCCATGTGGCAGTGGATATTGATGTGGAAAAATTCTGGAATCTGGTGGAAACCTGTATCCGGTATTATGGGGATTAGCATACAGAGGAAAGTCAGGATAACTGTTCCGGGAGGGGGGCCGCCGGAGGTATTTTGCTCCCCATTTCCCTGGTTATCTGGTTTTGAACCATTGAAAATTTAGAAAGGGCAGGAGAAAAGAGAGCGTATGGGCTTGTTGGAAGAAACACTTCAGGTGCATAAAGAAGAGTACTTAGAACGTTTGAAAGAATTAATCAATATTGATACCCATGATCTGGGCCACGGTATTGAGGGCGGTCTGGAGAAAGAAGGACAGGATTATATGATATCTCTGTTCCGGTCTATGGGAGCGAATGAGATCGTTACAGATCCCATGGAAGAGGAAGTGATCCGGGAATGCTATGAGAAGTATCAGGAGGGCAATCTTGGGCATGATCAGACAGACCGGTATAATGTATATGCGGTTTTTAAGGGAACAAAAGGCGGAAAAAGCATTTTGTTCAACAGCCACATGGATGTGATGCCGGAGGGAGATCCGAAGCAGTGGGAGACGCCTCCTTATCAGGCGGATGTGCGGAATGGAAAGGTGTATGGCCGGGGCGCAGCCGATATGAAGGGCGGTTTGATGGCCTCTGCCATGGCTGTGAAGCTGATTCGGGATGCAGGGCTGGAACTTCGCGGTGATGTGATTATTACATCAGTCTGCGACGAGGAAGGAGGGGGAAACGGTTCCATGCAGGCTGCAATGAGTGGGCTGAAGGCAGACGGGGTGGTAAACTGCGAAGGTACCTCCAGAGAACTGATTCTGGCACATATGGGCTGGGTATTTTTCCAGGTTCGTTTTCGAGGAAGAGCCTGTCATTCCGGCTGCAAAAAGGAAGGAGTCAGCGCCATTGATAAGGCGATGAAAGTTATTCAGGCCCTGAATGAGAAGGAACATGAATGGCTGTTGGAATACAAGCATCCCCTTTTGCCGGCCCCCAACCTGAATGTGGGAGTGATTCAGGGGGGAACTGCCGGTTCCACGGTTCCGGAGGAATGTATGTTTCAGACCTGCGTACATTTTGTTCCGGGGATCATGACCATGAAGCAGGTGATCGAGGAATTTACGGACACGGTAAACCGGACCGCAAAGGCGGATGTGTGGATGGAGCAGCATATGCCGGAGATCACCATTTATCAGACCGGCAACGGATTTGAGATGGATCCGGAGGATCCCTTTGTAAAAACCTTCCGGAATGCGTACAGAACTGTTTTCGGAAGGGAGGTTCCCATTGTAGGATCTCCTTCCGGCTGTGATTCCAGGCTGTGGAGGAACATTGCCAAATGCCCAACGATCCAGTACGGGCCGGGAGAACTGGCTCAGTGCCACGCCCTCAATGAATGTCTGGATCTGGAGGAGTACTGGCAGAGTATTCTGGTTTATGCCCAGTTGATTCTGGACTGGGGCAGCAAACCTGGAACACAGTAAACTGCGTGAGGCTTTTATCCTGGCGGTATTTGTCAGATATCCGCACAAGTACAGCTGAGAGACTCTATTTATAGAATTATGGAGGAAATGAATTATGGCAAAAAAAGTGTTACTGGCAGGGGAATCCTGGTCTGCTACAATGATGGAAGTAAAAGGATTTAACAGCTTTTTTTCTTCAAAATACGAAACAGGGATGGGCTGGATCGACAAGGCTATTGAAAAAGCTGGATATGAGCTGACCTATCTGCCCAACCATGAGGCGGCAGAAAAATTCCCCTTTACCCTGGAAGGGCTGCAGGAATACGACTGTATTATCCTGTCTGATATTGGGGCGGATACCCTTTTGATCCCTCCGCAGACCTTTGCGGCCAGCAAAAAAATGCCCAATCGCTGCAATCTTCTGAAGGAGTATGTTCTTCAGGGAGGCGCTCTGTTTATGGTGGGAGGCTATATGACATTTTCCGGTATCGGAGGACAGGGAAAATGGTGCCACTGCGCTGTGCAGGATGTACTTCCCGTACAGCTGTTTCCTTACGATGACCGGATGGAACACTGCGAGGGGGTAACACCGGAAGTGAAATGCCCGTCTCATCCGGTTCTGGAAGGAATCCAGGGAGAATGGCCCGCTGTGCTGGGGTACAATAAGAGCATATTGAAACCGGAAGCAGAGTGCGTGGTAGAGATCTGCAAAGATCCCTTTATCGCTTTCGCTGAGTATGGAAAGGGAAAGAGCGGGGTGCTTTCCACAGACTGCGCACCTCACTGGGCGCCGCCGGAGTTCTGTAATTGGGAATGCTATGATGTGCTGTTTAAGAATATTCTGGATTATCTGACAAAATAGAAAACCCTGCGGGAAGCAAAGCGTAAAGCGGGGGTTGCTGCAAAATAGCGTTCTGCTGAGAGTTTCTGTGTTAAATGATCCAAGAGAGTATCATGGAATGGATTTTGCAGCGATCCCGCCTTAAAGGTGGTAGTATGGAAGAAGAGAAAGCAATACAGCTGCTGCAGGAAGTGATGGCGATTCCCAGCGTCAACAGCCGGGATGAGGAGGGAAAGGTGGCAGAATATCTGTGCGCTTATTTCCAGAATGCCGGAATCCCGGCGGTAGTTGAGCGAATAGATGAGACGCATGCAAATGTAAGGGCCGTTTTAGAAGGGAATCCTGAGGGGGGAAGGATGATCTGGAACGGACATCTGGATACAGTGCCTTACGGAGCCGGGGAAGACTGGGACACTGATCCGGCGGTTCCTGTGACAGAAGGAACCGTACTGTACGGGAGAGGCGCAAGCGACATGAAAAGCGGGCTTTGCGCCATGGTCTATGCGCTGTGCCAGAATAAACGATCCGGAAAAAGACCGTCCTGTTCTGTTTTGTTTCTGGGAACCTGTGATGAAGAAAAAGGGGGACTGGGAGCAGAATGGGTATGCAAAAAAGGAGAAAATCTTGGATATAGTCAGTATCTGATCGGGGAACCAACCGGTCTGAGACTTGGGATGGCGCAGAAGGGCTGCATTTGGCTGTCCCTCTCTTTGCATGGAAAGACCAGCCATGGAGCCTATCCGGAGCAGGGAGTCAGTGGGGTGGAGCATGGGATTTTCATAGCCCATCAGCTGAAAACCTGGGTGGAGACTTTTTCACACCCTCTTCTTGGAAATTCAACGGCCAATATTACTCAGATTTTTGGAGGGACTGCCTGCAATATGATTCCGGAACGCTGTGAGATCCTTATGGACATCCGTATTACTCCAGATGTTTCCGTGACGGAAGTAATGAAAAAGGCGGAAGCGCTTATTGCAGAAGAAGAGAAGAAAACAGAAGGACTTCTGCAGGTGGAGTATGAGCTGAAAAACAACCGCAGGGCGATTGAAGTGGGGGAGCATGTGCCTATGGTTCAGAAGCTGAAGCGGTGCATGGAAAAAGAGGGAATCCGGCCGGAAGCCACAGGCATCAGTTTTTTTACAGACGCATCCATTATGGTGAAGGATCAGCCGGACGCTCAGGTGCTTTTGTTTGGACCGGGAGAGCCCTCCATGGCCCATAAACCCAATGAATGGGTAGATCTGGAGCACTACAAGAAGGCGATTCGGGTGCTGGAACGATTTCTGGAGGAATAGGAAGTTTGGAAGTGCAAATAACCATAAAAACCGTATAGAGTGTGGCGGGCTGTCGGTTTTTAACCGCCGGTCAGGAAAGCATAAGAAAGAGACCGTGCTGCAAAATCCCGGCTTTTATTAAAGCACCGGATTTTGCAGCACGGTCTCTTTTTGGACGGTTCTTTGCTTACCTGCCAGAAAACTACAGCATTGCAAGGATCTGAGACTTGGGCTTTGCGCCCATGGATTTGTTTACGATCTTGCCGTCCTTGAATACCATGAGCGTGGGGATGCTCATAACCTGGAAATCAGAAGCCAGTTCCTGCTGTTCATCCACATTCACTTTGCATACTTTGATATCCTGGCGTTCAGCGGCGATCTCATCTACAATGGGACTGACCATACGGCAGGGGCCGCACCAGCTTGCCCAGAAATCCACAAGTACGGGTTTGTCACTGTTCATAACTTCTTCCTGAAAATTGTTTTTGGTGATATTTAATGCTGACATCATTGCGTCCTCCTTGATTTTGTATTTGATTTTAGATTTTAAATTTCGGGTTTTCAATTATTCTTTGTTATTTTTTTAAAATTATTTGTCAGGTAAGATTTGTTATCTGATGAGGCTATCATACAGGAGAAAAGAAGTTTCGTCCGTGATAAAGTCACAAAGAGAGAAAAAAAGTGCAAAGAAATCATCAAGAGTGTATGATTAGAAGAATAATCATGGTATAATGAGCGTTAGCGAGCGGGAGCAAGCGCAGCTTGTTCACCGGGAGCAGCGAATGGCGACCACGATAGCTGCAAAGCAGCGATAAGCACCGGAGGTGCGAATCGTGGTATAATGAGCGGTGAAACCGGCGGTCAGACGAAGCTTCCGGTGGAAGAGAAAATTCAGTAATAGAAAGATTTTATAGAATATAGAAAGAAAGACCTTATACAGGGCAGGAGGAAGAAGATGAAAAATTTTGAGTATTATGCGCCGACAAAGGTGGTTTTTGGACGGGGAACAGAAAATGAAGCGGGAAAACTGGTAAAAGAGCAGGGAGGAAACCGGGTGCTGGTACATTTCGGCGGCGGCAGCGCAGTGAAGTCCGGCCTGATTGACCGGGTGTGCCAGTCTCTGGAGCGGGAAGGCATTTCTTATGTAAAGCTGGGGGGCGTACAGCCCAATCCAAGACTGAGTCTTGCAAGGGAAGGGATTGAGCTTTGCAGAAAGGAGAAGGTGGATTTCCTTCTGGCAGTCGGAGGAGGCAGTGTCATTGACTCTGCCAAATGTATTGGATACGGACTGGCCAATGAAGGAGATGTGTGGGATTTTTACGCTCATAAACGGCAGGCCAAAGGCTGTATGCCCATCGGAGCGGTATTGACGATCGCGGCAGCAGGCAGTGAGATGAGCCGTTCCAGCGTGATTACCAACGAGGATGGCTGGATCAAGAGAGGGTACAATGATGATCTAAGCCGGTGCAGATTTGCAGTGATGAATCCGGAGTTGACCTATACCCTTCCGGCCTATCAGACAGCCAGCGGCTGCGTGGATATTCTGATGCATACCATGGAGCGGTATTTTACAAAAGAGGAGGGAACGGAACTGACGGACAGCCTGGCGGAGGGACTTTTAAGAACCGTGATGCACTGCGCCAGAGTTTTGGTGAAGGAGCCGGAGAATTATGAGGCCAGGGCTCAGGTGATGTGGGCGGGAAGTTTGTCCCACAACGGACTTTTGGGGTGCGGCATGGTGGAAGACTGGGCCAGCCACCAGCTGGAGCATGAGCTGAGCGCTTCCTTTGATGTGGCTCATGGAGCAGGGCTGGCCGCGGTGTGGGGAAGCTGGGCCAGATATGTCTATATGCAGAAGCCGGAACGCTTTGCCCAATATGCAGTGAATGTGATGGGAGTTCCCATGGACTGCAGCCATCCAAAGAAAACGGCGCTGGAAGGAATTGAGCGGACGGAACAGTTCTTTAGGGAGATTGGCATGCCAGCTTCTATTCATGAGATGGGAATCCAGCTGACAGAGGATCAGATCAAAGAGCTGGCCTTAAAATGCAGCAATCATGACGGCCGTACCATTGGCGGCTTCCAGATTCTGAATCGCCGGGATATGGAAGAAATTTACCGGATGGCAAGGTAAGAAAAAGATAAGACTAATCAAGGATAGGAACGAAATAGAAATGGAAAGAGAATACAGAGGAACGATCTATGCCTGCTTTACCGGATATGTGGTGCAGGCGGTGATCAATACATTTGTGCCCCTGCTGTTTTTAACTTTTAGTACGCAGTATGGGATTCCGCTGGAGCAGATTTCAGCACTGATTATGATTAATTTCTGCATTCAGCTGTCCGTGGATTTTTTGTCAGCATTTTTCATTGACCGAGTGGGCTACCGGGTCTGCGGTGTGGCGGCTCATGTTCTGGCAGGGGCTGGACTGGTGCTGCTGACCATCCTGCCGGAACGATTTGAGAATCCCTTTTTGGGAATCATGATCTCCGTTTTGGTGTACGCTGTGGGAGGAGGGCTTTTGGAGGTGCTGATCAGTCCCATGGTGGAAGCCTGCCCTACCAAGAACAAGGAAAAAATGATGAGCCTTCTTCATTCCTTTTACTGCTGGGGATACATAGGGGTAGTGCTTCTGTCTACTCTGTTTTTTGTTACAGTAGGGATTGCGCACTGGAAACTGCTGCTGCTGCTCTGGTCATTGATCCCCTTCTGCAATGGAGTGGCTTTCATGAAGATTCCCATCTATTCTCTGGTGGAAGATGGGGAGACGGGAATGTCCGTAAAACAGCTGTTTTCCAGCAAAACCTTCTGGATCCTGATGCTGCTGATGTTCTGTGCCGGATCCTGCGAACAGTCTGTGAGCCAGTGGGCCTCCACCTTTGCAGAGCGAAGCCTGGGTGTGAGCAAGACGGTGGGAGATCTGGCAGGGCCTATGTCCTTCGCCGTATTTATGGGGCTTTCCCGGTTTTTTTACGGAAAATACGGAGATAAGATCCGACTGGAAAAATTTATTTTTGTCAGCGGTATTCTCTGTCTGATTTCCTATCTGATGATCTCTTTGTCCCCATGGCCGGCCCTGGGTCTTATGGGCTGCGGGCTGTGTGGTCTGTCCATCGGCATCCTGTGGCCCGGTATCTTCAGCATTGGGTCTGTGGTGATCCGAAACGGGGGGACCGCTATGTTCGCCATGTTTGCGCTGGCCGGAGATATGGGCTGCGGTTTCGGCCCCTTCCTGGTAGGAACCGTTTCCTCCTGGTTCCAGGACAATCTGAAGATGGGAATCCTGGCGGCGGCCGTTTTCCCGGCGCTGCTTTTAATAGGATGCAGAATAAGAGGCGGTGTGGATCTGTATCAGCGTGGAAACAGCAGGTGAGCAGTCTCACAAACTTTTTACGGTCATTTTACTTTTTAAAGATTTTGCTTTTTACAAACCTTTCCTAGAATAAGGATGTGGATAGGACAGGGGCAGGAAAAATGCAGCAGTTCAGCCATAATAGCTTGAATTGGCTGTTTCACAGCTAAAATTCTCGCTTATGGCAGAAGGCCATATACAAAGTACATAAAAATCTTCGTTTTCAAACCAGTTTGAACTTAAATTTTTGTGACTTCGTGCATGATTGAACTGTTACAGAAAAATAAGCCTGGCTTATCCCCGGAAAATATGGGAGCAGCTTTTTGTGTTTCACATAAGAAACGTTGAAGAGAGGAAGCTGCAGGAAAAATTTGGAGGAAAAGTATGAAAGCAAAAAAATTGACCGCAACACTGCTGGCCGCCGCCACCGCTATGTCTTTTATGACAGCCGGCGCTTATGCAGAAGAAACAGAGACGGCTGCTGCACCGAAATATGTATTTCTCTTTATCGGTGACGGAATGAGCTATCCTCAGATACAGTTGACCAACTATTTTGTCAGTGCCAACGCCAATGAGGAAAATCCTGTGACAGTCACTGCAGAGGGAGAGGAGAAAGCGGTATTAAAAAGTCAGAATAACCTGACAATGATGAATTTTCCTGTTGCAGGATCTGCTCAGACGTATGACAGCACTTCCTTCGCTCCGGATTCCGCGTCTACAGCGACCTCCATTGCCACAGGCAACAAGACCTGGAGCGGAAGTATTAATGTGAGCGAAGACTTTACACAGGAATATGAGACGATAGCGGAAAAGCTGAAGGCTCAGAAGGATTATAAAATCGGAATTATTTCCAGCGTAAATTTAAACCATGCCACTCCCGCAGCTTTCTATGCCCATCAGGCATCCAGAAGCAGTTACTATGAGATTGGCGAAGAGCTGATTCAGAGCGGATTTGATTATTTTGCAGGAGGAGGGCTGTTAAGTCCCACAGGCAAGGAGGAAGATCAGCCGGATCTGTATGATGCTGCAGTGGAAGCTGGCTACAAGGTAGTGAAGACCCAGTCAGAGGCAGAGGCCCTCACAGCAGAGGACGGCAAGGTGATTGTGATCGACGAGCATCTGGCGGACTCGGACGCCATGTCCTATGAGCTGGACCGGGCAGAGGGTGAGTGGGCTTTGGCTGACTATGTATCCAAAGGCATCGAGATGCTGAACAATGACAATGGCTTTTTTATGATGGTTGAGGGAGGAAAGATCGACTGGGCATGTCATGCCAACGATGCCGCTTCCACTCTGGCAGACACCATCGCTCTGGACAACGCAGTGGCAGAGGCAGTGGAGTTTTACAATGAGCATCCGGATGAGACGCTGATCATTGTTACCGGAGACCATGAGACAGGAGGACTGACCATCGGTTATGCCGGAACAGATTATGACCTGTTTCTTACCAATGTGAATAATCAGAAGATCTCCTATGCAAAGTTTGACTCTGACTATGTGGCAGGCTACAAGGAGAACAAAACAGACTTTGATACCGTTATGCAGGATGTGACGGAGCTGTTCGGACTTCAGGCGCCGGTTTCCGGGGAGGAGGCTTCCAATCAGAAGGACAATGCCAATGAACATCCGGAGTCTGAGCAGGATGGGGCCCTGGTGATGACTCAGTATGAGTACGATAAGCTGAAGGCAGCTTATGAGACCACCATGGCAAGAACTGGAGAGGAAGAAGCGTTTGGACAGGAAGAGTATGTTCTGTACGGAAGCTACGAACCGCTCACAGTGACCATTACCCATATTTTGAATAATAAGAGCGGCATCAACTTTGGTTCCTACGCACATACCGGTCTGCCGGTGGAGGTTTTAGTGCAGGGAGCCGGACAGGAAAAATTTGAGGGTTACTACGACAACACAGAAATTTTTGACAAGATGGCAGAACTGACAGGAGTAGAATAAGGATGAAGGGCGGATTTTTTCAAAAGAAAAACTCCCCGCTCCTGATCACCATCTTTGGTCTCATACTGACCGCCATCCTCATAGCTCTTCCCACGGGCTATGAGGATGCTTTGATTTATCAGGGTTCTGTGCGGGCAGTGGGCCGTGTGACAGAGGCGGACAATTCTGCAGTGATCTCTTCCGGTCTGATTCAGTCCGGAGAGCAGGTGTGCAGAATCTTGATAGAAGATGGGGAATTTAAGGGACAGGAGATCGAAGGGGTTAATTTCTTAAGCGGTTCTCTGGAGAAGGACAAGATCTATCAGGTGGGAGACCGGGCGTTTGTTCGCATCAGTTTAAATGGAGATGAGATTACCTCCTGCGTGATGTCGGATCATTACCGTTTGGATAAGGAAGCGCTCCTGTTTCTGGCGTTTGCTGTTCTTTTGGTGGCAGTGGCCGGAAAAACGGGATTTCTTGCCATCTTTTCTTTTGTGATCACGGTTCTGTCCATCTGGAAGATTCTGATTCCGGCGTATTTAAACGGCTATTCTCCTGTATGGACAGGAATATTTATTACCATATTTCTTACTCTGGTGATCATCTTTTTTGTGTACGGTTTTGACAGGCGCACCATTACCGCCTCTCTGGGTTCTCTTCTGGGGATTGTTACCACCTGTATTTTGGGAATTGTGTTTACTGATTTGTTTCGAATCCACGGGGCTATCATGCCGGATTCGGAGTCTTTGATCTACAGCGGATACCAGAATCTGAATCTTACCTCTATTTTTATGAGCAGTATTTTCATCGGAGCTTCAGGAGCCATGATGGATTTATCTGTGGATATCACCTCTGCAGTGAACGAGGTGGTTGAGAAAAAGCCGGAAATCGGCTGGAGGGAAGCGGCTGCTTCCGGGATGAATGTGGGCCGGGCAGCCATGGGAACCATGACGACTACCTTGCTGTTAGCCTATTCCGGAGGCTATGTCACCTCTTTGATGGTGTACATGGCTCAAGGTACCCCCATTGACCATATTTTAAATTATAAATATGTGGCCTCGGAGATTTTGGATACAGTGGTGGGAAGCTTCGGCCTGGTAACAGTGGCCCCCTTTACTGCTCTGGTGGCAGGAATTCTTCTGACGAAAAAGAATAGATCTAAGTAAACAGTTTTTGGTTAGACCTTAAGCCTTGATTGGTTCAGGATCACTATGGACAATAGGGCCAACCGGTTTGTGGAAAAATAGAATAGCATTGGAAATATCCCTTCCCAAAGGCGCAGAGCAATGGGAGGGGATATTTTTTATGGATTAGGATTTTTGACACCCTAATCTTCCTGAGAAATTCTTTTGTATGTATTTCAAAAGCGGCTAATGCAAGAATGATACAGGGCAACAGATGGCTGACAAATTTAGAATAGAGAAACAAGTTGTTGCTAAAAGAATAAAACTATTGCAAATAATTTAACACTATGATAAAATAAAGTCACTAAATAGATGTAGAAAACAGGCTCTGCTTTGTGCATTTGGAGGATGATATGGATTTCTTATGATATAGATTTTTTAAAGGAAGCGGCAGCGCAGGGCAAAGGTTCGTCAGCGGCTCCGGCAGCAAGAAAAATATACTTAGAGTATAATTATCATTGGCAAAAAGTAAAAATATATCTAATATAAAATGCACTTGAAAAAACATTTAAGGTATGTTATGCTTACAAAAAGTGATAAATAGAGTGATAGGGAGGTGTATATGCATCCGGATATTTACGAAGGAAACGTTGCATTGTTTTTCCTTCTGCATTTTATCGGAGCTGCGGTGTTATGGGACATTACCCAAAAACGTATCCCCAATGAAGTGATCATTACGGGGCTCTTTTTGGGAGTGACCTATCAGCTATGGTGTTTCAGATGGATGGGATTGTTATTTTTTCTATCTGGAGCAATGCTGCCGATCGTACTTCTTTGGATTCTCTACTATTTCCGAATGATAGGGGCAGGAGATATTAAACTGCTTTGCATGATTGGCGGCTTTCTTGGGCCGACAGGCGGGTTTTACAGTATTCTTGATACATTTCTTATAGGAGGAGTTATTTCCTCCATCCTATTTCTAAAAAGACGGAATTTTTTTTCACGTCTCTGTTATTTCAAACGTTATTTGTTCCAATATTTAGAGACAAGGCAGTGGGAACCTTATAGGAAACCGGAGGATGAGGACAGTCATCTTTATTTTTCGATACCTGTCTTTTTGTCCGTTCTGGTGTATGTAGTAAGGATGAATGGGGGTATTAATTAAAATTGAAAAAAAGAATATTTGCTATTTGCGATTTGGAGGAAAATTATGCCAGGAATCTTACAGAGTATTTAAACGAAAGAAAGTGTACTCCGTTTGAAGTTCATGCATTTACAAATTTGGAGAGTCTGGCAGATTTTGCAGGGAAAAATCCCATTGAACTGCTGTTGATTTCTACGGATGTCATGTGTGATGAAGTCAAAAAGCTGGAGATTGACCGGGTCATTATTTTATCCGATGGAGAGTCGCTGGATCGCATAAAGGATCGTCCACATGTGTACAAATATCAGGCATCGGACAGTTTGATTGCAGAGGTGATGAATTATTATGCAGAATCCGGGCCGCTTCTTCCGGGCGCCATGTTTTCTGATGGAGACGGGCGAATGAAACTGGTAGGGGTATATTCTCCTCTGAATCGTGTGGGCAAGACCAGCTTTGCACTGACAATGGGGGAGATTTTAGGAGAGAAACAGAAAGTTCTGTATTTGAATTTAGAGGAATACAGCGGTTTTGAGGAGCTGTTTGCTCAAAAGTATCATTCAGATATCTCTGATTTAATTTATTTTGCAAGGCAAAAAGAAGGAAATTTGATTTTTAAGATAAACGGGATGATACAGACCATAGGAAAATTGGATTATATTCCTCCGGCTTTTTCCCCCTGCGATCTGCGGGAAGTACACCTGGAGGAATGGCTTCAATTTATACGGGAACTGGGAGCCTGTGGAGAGTACGATGTGCTGATTTTGGATTTGGGAAATCAGATTGAAGAGTGTTATCAAATTTTAAATCAGTGTAAAGAAGTATATATGCCGGTGTTGGAAGATCCCATTTCCAGGGCGAAAATTCTGCAGTTTGAGAAAAGCCTGAGGGCTTTGGAACTTTCGGAGCTTCAGGAAAAGATCAGAAAACTTCATTTACCGGAATGGAAAGGGCATGGAGCTGGGCAGGAGCTTATTGAACGGTTGGTGAAAGGAAGACTCGGGGATTACATTCGGAGATTGCTGGCAGAGGAGGATAACCGGGTGGATTCGCTGTTATAGGAGGAGTTTTGTGGCAGACAGAAAATATGAGGAGCTGCATAAAAAGCTTATGGAGAAGCTGGAGCGATATCGGGAGATGAGCGATGAGGAGATTTATCAGGCGATTGATGAATTACTGATGGATACTGGAGAAGGGGGCTATGTACGGCTTTCCAGAAGAAATGAGCTGCGAATGGAATTATTCAATTCTGTTCGGCGTCTGGATATCCTGCAGGAACTGGTAGATGATTCGAATATTACAGAAATTATGGTGAATGGGACAGAAGGAATTTTTATTGAGCAGAAGGGCAGGATTGTTCGATGGAAAAAGAACTTTGAATCAAGAGAAAAACTGGAGGATATTGTGCAACAGATTGTGGCGAAATGCAATCGGGTAGCCAATGAAGCGGTTTCCATTGTAGATGCCAGACTGGAGAACGGCGCGCGGGTGAATGTGGTGATGGCACCAGTGGCGCTAAACGGACCCATAATCACGATCCGCCGTTTCCCGGATCATCCCATCTCTATGGAACAGCTTATTGAATGGAAGGCAGTTTCCAAGGAGGCGGCGGAATTTCTGGAAAAACTGGTGCAGGCAGGGTATAACATTTTTATCAGCGGCGGTACAGGCTCAGGGAAAACGACATTTTTAAATGCGTTGTCCAATTATATACCAAAAGATGAGCGAATCATTACGATTGAAGATAATGCGGAGCTGCAAATTCAAAATGCTCAGAACCTGGTGCGCCTGGAGGCAAGGAGAGCCAATGAGGAAGGGGATAATCAGGTAACGATTCGTGATCTGATCAAAGCAAGTCTGCGGATGCGGCCGGATCGGATTATTGTGGGTGAAGTCCGGGGAGACGAGACGATCGATATGCTGCAGTCTTTGAATACCGGACATGACGGGTCTTTAAGCACTGGTCATGGGAACAGTCCGAAAGATATGCTTGCCAGGCTGGAAACTATGGTATTGATGGGATTGGAGATTCCTATTCAGGCAATCCGCAGACAGATTGCTTCTGGAATTGATCTGATGGTACATTTAGGGCGCATGAGGGATAAGAGCAGAAAGGTATTGGAGATATTGGAGATTACCGGTTATGACTATGAAACCGGCGAGATCAGAACTTCTTCCCTCTTTGAGTTTCAGGAACAGGGCGAGGATGAGGAAGGCCGGGTACTGGGCGGTTTGGTTCAGGTAGGCAGTTTGAAAAACAGGCAGAAGCTGCAGCGGGCCGGGATAGGTATATAAATAGGAAAACGGTAGTTACATTCAGGGAGCATCCCTGGATGTGAGCTGCCAAAGAAGGACACAGAAAGGTAAACAAATATCAGAATCTGAGATGTTGTTTTTATGCATGGCGGCCAGAATTGGAGTCGTCAGGAAAAAGCAGGAGGAGACCGGGTGGATTATGGGACATATCATTTATCAAAAAAAGAGTATGGAAAGTATATGGTCAGTTATTTATTTTTAGATGGAGTTGTCAGCTATCTGTTTTTTCATTCCTGGATATTTTTTATCCTTTTTCTTCCTGGATTTTGGGGATATCTGCAGACCAGGAAAAAGCAGCTTCAAAAGCAGCGGGCAGAACAAATGGCGGCAGAATTTCTAACGGGAATGCAGCTGGTAAGTACTTCGCTTCAGGCGGGATATGCTGTGGAGAACGCCTTTCGGGAGGCAGTGAAGGAGCTGGAAAAGATCTATGAGCAGGACGCCTTTATTTTAAAAGAATTTCGCTATCTTGTAGGCCAGATTGGTTTAAATAGAACAGTGGAAGCCCTTCTTATGGAGCTGGGAAAGCGCAGTCATGTGGAGGATATTCAGAATTTTGCAGAGGTATTTTATACGGCAAAGCGTACAGGAGGAGATTTGCTGGCAATTATCAGGAATACTGTTTCAGAAATTCAGCAAAAGCAGGAAACCAGGCAGGAGATTGCCACCAGTTTATCGGGAAAGGTGATGGAACAGAATATGATGAGTGTGATCCCCTTGCTTATTTTGGGCTATGTCAAACTGACATCACCAGGATTTTTAGATGCAATGTATGGAAATTGGGTAGGAATCGTTATCATGAGCATTTGTTTTATTGTGTATCTGACCGCCTATTTTTGGGGGAGAAAGATCATAGATATTCAGGTATAAATTAGGGAAGGTCAGGGTGCAGCAGGCTGTTTTGAAAGGCAGGAACAAAGGTGGCGAGAAGGTGTGAAAATGAGGCGGAAGGAAAATCCTTTTATAAAAGCAGGAGAGTTTTTGGTAAAAAAGCTAAGGCTGACTGAACCAAAGGCAAAGAACAGGGAGCTTTGCATGGAAATTATTTCTCTGGCAGCAGGAGATCCCAAGGCGGTGGAGAAGCATTATGCCAGAAAAATCGGCGATACCCTGTTTCTGTTTGCGGTACTGGGGATTATTGGGGGGGATTATGCTGTTGGCGATGAGCAGGGAAGACAGGCTGGTGGAAAATCAGCAGCTCACCAGGCCGGGATATGGGATGGGGGAAAGGGAGGAGGAGCTGACAGCTCAGGTAGAAGGGGCAGGATCAGAGAATATTACAGTGAAAGTTCAGGAGCGCAAGTATACGGAAAAGGAGATAGAGGATCTTTTGGCAAAAGGAAAACAGATGCTGGAGGAGGGGATTCTGGGAGAAAATGAATCTTTGGATCAGGTGAAAAAAGCGTTAAATTTTCCTGCCAGCCTGGAGGATGGAGCTGTTACGGTCAGCTGGATTACCTTCCCCTATGGAATTTTAGAGGAGGACGGCAGCATTGTGGGAGAACCGGAAGAAAATGGAAGTATTGTGGAAATTCAGGCTATACTCTCCTGCCAGGGAAAAGAGCTGGTGTATGAGACAGCAGCCAGGATCTACCCTCCGGAACTTTCGGAGGAAGAAAAATTAAAAGATGCATTGGAAAAGGAGATTGACAGAGAAAACAGGGAAGGAGCCAGCCGGGAGATTTTCGCTTTGCCTGCCAAAGCGTTGGGAAAACGGGTGACCTGGATGTGGCAAACAGGAGATCAGCCCTTTTTGGCAGTGCTGCTGATGCTTGTGATTCCTGTGTGCGTTTATTTGCAGAAGGATCAGAAGATCCATGAGAAGGCAAAGGCCAGACGGATTCAATTGGCATTGGATTATTCAGAGGTCATGTGGAAAATGACGATGCTGCTGGGAGCAGGGCTTACGATCCGGGGAGCGTTTATGCGGATTGGCGAGGAGTATCGGAAAGTCAGAAGAGGAGAAATGCGGTATGTCTATGAAGAAATGCTCTGCGCCTGCAGGGAAATGAAAAGCGGAGTTCCGGAGGGTACCGCTTATGAAAATTTTGGACGCCGGTGCGGACTTCCAAAGTATGTAAAATTCGGGTCTTTATTGTCCCAGAGTTTGAAAAAAGGATCAAAGGGTTTGCCGGAGATCCTTGCGAGAGAGGCTCGAGCAGCCATGGAAGAACGAAAAAGTATGGCCAGAAAGCTGGGAGAACAGGCGGGAACACGGCTGATATTCCCAATGATCCTGATGTTTGGAGTTGTTTTGACGGTACTGATCATTCCCGCATTTCTGTCGTTTTGACAGAAAGAGGATGAATGAAAAAGAAAGATCGGAAAGGAGGAGAGACATGGAACACGTGAGGTCCTTTTTTAAGGAGGAGGATGGAGTAGGCGTTGTAGAGATTATTCTGATTCTTGTTGTTTTGATTTCTTTGGTAATTATTTTTAAAAAGCAGCTTACCGGAGTGGTGAATAATATTCTGAGTAAGATCACAAGCCAAAGCAACAGTATTTAAGGAACGTATTAAAAAAACCAAGGAATGAGACAGGAGGGCAGAGGATGAAAGGGAAAAATGCGAGGGGATCCATTACCGTATTTTTAAGTCTTAGCAGTGCATTGTTTTTATCTCTGATTTTTTCGGTCATAGAATCTGCCCGGATTCAGGGAGCCAGGGCACAGACGGCAAACATTACAGATATGGGAAACTATTCTCTTTTTGGAGAATACGAAAAAAAGCTGCTGGAGGATTATGAAATTTTCTCAGTGGACGGTTCCTATGGAACAGGTGATTTTTCCATTGACAGAGTCAATGATCGCTTCCAAATGTATCTGTCCTGCAATGCCAGTCCCAGACAGGAGCGGGTGGCCGGACTGTGCTTTGATCCCTGGAGATTACACCTGGAACACAGCGAGATTAAAGAGTATGCGCTGTTGTCAGATCAGGAAGGTGAGAATTTTTATCAGCAGGCAGTAGCCTACATGAAGGAAACCTTGATTACCGGCAACGTGGGCAAACTGGCGGGATGGTATCGGGATGCAAGACAGGCAGAAGAAAAGCAGAAAGAATACGAACAAAGAAAGAAGATTTCTGACCAGGCGATGGAGCAGCTTAAGCGCCAGGAGGAAGAAAAGAAGGCGGAATTGGAGCAGCAGAGAAAGCAGGCTCAGGCAGAAGCAGAGGCAGGCGGAGAAATCGTAATTATTGAGGAAAATCCGGCAGAGCAGGTGAAGCGGGAAAATCCGTTAAAGATGCTTAACCGACTAAAGAAAAAGGGGATTTTGGAAATCGTCTGCGGAAAAAAGGAGATTTCTGAGAAAAAAGTGGCCAAAAAAGAGCTTGTTTCCAGACGACACAAAAAGAAAGGCAGCATGGAGCTTAAGAAGGAACATGGAGGATTAACCAGTGATCTTTTGTTTAGAGAATATCTTTTAGACCGTTTTCCTAATTATCTGTCAGAAGAGACGAATTGGACACTGGAGTATCAGACAGAGTATCTGATTGCAGGAAAACGGTCAGACAGAGAGAATTTAAAAGCAGTGGTTCAAAGGCTGCTTCTCATAAGAGAAGGTTTGAATTACCTGTATTGTGTGGGAAATACACAGATGAATAGTCAGGCTGGAGCGCTGGCCAGTTTGTTGATCGGCTGGACGGGCATCCCGGCATTGGTTACTGTTTTAAAACATGGACTTTTAATGGGATGGGCTTATGGAGAGAGCCTGATGGATGTTCGCATTCTTCTGGAGGGCGGGAAAATTCCGTTAAACAAAACGCCGGATACCTGGATGGTATCATTAGAGCAGTTGGGTAGACTGGATCAACTGTTGGAACAAGGCAGCAGCGATAAGCAGGAAGGCTTATCATATCGGGATTATCTGAGAATTCTTTTCTATTTGCAGCCTGTTTCAGGCCAAAAGAAAAGGGGATTGGATTTGGTGGAATTAAATCTGAAACTTGCCCCAGGATTGTCTAATTTCCAGATAGATCATTGTGTAGTGGGTATCCGGGAAGAGACAAACTGGCAGATTGAACCGGTATTTTCGCGTGTACCAGCAGTGTTTTTGGGAACGCCTTCCGATCTGCTGCAGGTTACAGTGGAGAGCGGATTTGCATATGATTAGATACTTTCGCAGGGAGGTGAAAAGGAGTGTTCTTCGGCTGCAGCTCATATCTTGTAGAATTTGTCTTACGCATGGTCATGCGAAAACCCATTTTTTTCAGAAAGGATAAGCTCTCTCCCCGAGAAGCCCCAACCCATGGTCATATACCTGAAAAAAAGTACTTAAGATGCAAAAGAAGAACATTCTTTTTTGCCTCTCTGAGAGGAAGCTTGACAGTAGAAGCCGCTATGGCTCTTCCCATGTTCTTTTTTACCATGGTGACGATTTTACAGCTTTGCAATGTGATGGATACGGCGGCACGTTTTGGAAGTTCTCTGTGTGAGACCAGTGAGGAGATCGCCATTAGCTCCTATGCCGTGGAATATGGAGAGGGAGCTTCTGTTTTGCCGGGTGCTGTGTCCGCGATTTATGGAAGAACTGCAGTACTTCGGCGAGCCGGGAATACAGAAGGAGTAAAGAATATAAGCTTTTTACTTTCTTCTTTCCTGGAAGAGGAAGAGATGGTTCATCTGGTAATGACCTATCAGATGAAGCTTCCCGCAGGAGGTATCTCTATACCTGGGATACATTTTTTACAGAGGGGAAGCGTGAGGGGATGGACTGGCCGGTCTGGTTCCTCCGGGGAGGACTCTTTCGGGGAATGTGATACTTCAGAACGGACTGTATATGTGACGGAGCATGGTACTGTATATCACACAGATCTGCAGTGCAGCCATATCAGACTTTCGATTCGGCAGGTTTCCAGGGGTAGTTTGAAGAATCTGCGCAACAGCAGCGGCGGCAAATATCATAGCTGCGAAAAATGCGGCAAACAAGGGGGAGATATGGTGTTTATTACGGAGGATGGCGACCGCTACCATTCCAGCCTGGGATGTGGCGGACTGAAACGGACAATTCGGGAGGTTTCTCTGGAGGATGCGGGAGCACTGAGACCCTGTTCGAAATGTGGAGCGTGGAAATGACAGAGATTGTAACAGCAGTATTTTTAGGTATTTGCACGGTTTCAGATTTGAGAAGCATGCAGATTAGGAGGCTTTTTCCAGAAGTATTTATAGGGGTGGCAGCAATTTGGCATTTGATACAGGGAGATTTGACAGCAGGAGATTTTTTGGCGGGCGTAGCTTTTGGCGGGAGTCTACTGTTTCTTTCCTGGATTACCAGGGAAGCCATGGGATATGGAGATGCGCTGGTGGTTATGGCCTGCGGAGCAGCATTGGGATTTGCGGAAGCATTTTCTTTGTTTTTTCTGGCGCTGTTTTTTTCCGCATTTTGGTCAGGCATCCTGCTGATATTCAGGAAGGCGGGGCGAAAAGAACGATTTCCCTTTGTCCCTTTTTTGCTGGCTGGTCAGATTTGTCGAATGCTTTTTTGAAGTGGAAAGGCGCTTGGGGAAAGTTATGGTAAAGAATACAGAAAAAATCAAGGAAAAAAATAAAAAAACGATCGTATTGCAGGGAAGTTTTACGGTTGAGGCAGCACTTTTGATGATGATTTTGCTTCCAGTGCTGGTGTCTGTTATCTATCTGTCCTTTTTTGTTCATGACTGTGCAGTTTTACAGGGGATAAGCTGTGAAATAGGGGCGATGGGGAGCAATCTCGGACAGGAGAAAAAGGCAGAGGCGATTTTGAAGGAAAAACAAAGAGAGCTGCTAAAAAACAGGCTTTTAGGGACAAGGAATATAAGGAACTCTTTGTCTGTCAGCAAAACCCAGGTAGCTGTCACATTTTCAGGCAGCTATCCTTTTCCGGGGCTGATCATGGAGCTGATAGGAGGGAAGCGGCTGAGCATCAAGCGTTCCTGGAGCAGGGAGTTATATTATCCTGCAAAACGGATACGGAAGATTCGCGGTTTGAATGAATTGGTGGATACGTTAAAGGAGTAAAAGAGTGGAGGTTACCTATCAGAGAGATCTGGATCATAACTATATGATTTTGGAAAATGAGACTGTGACAGGAGAAGAATATACGGTGCGGATGATGGAACATAATGCGATACCAGAGCTTCTAAAGTGCCAGCTTCGCAGGCTGAACGGAAAGACGTATCTGTATTATGAAATCACTTCCAGACAGCCGGTGAGCCAGATTTATGAAATTAGTACGATGAAGAGCAGAGATATTAAGATGCTGCTTTCAGGCATTCAGAATGGACTGACGAAAGCAAGGCAGTATCTTTTGAATTTTGAAAATTTCTTGCTGGATCCGGAATATATTTATATGGATCCGGAGAACGGGAAGGTTCAGCTTTGCTATTGTCCGGGGCTTGTCCTTGAGGCCTCCAGAAATATTTTCAGTTTGGCTGAGTACATTTTAAAACGTTTGGATCACGGAGAGCGCAGAGCAGTGGAACTGGGCTATCAATTTTACGGGAGTGTGTCCCAGGAAAATTTCAGCCTGTGGGAAACGTTAAACCAACTTTTGAAAGAAAATACACAGGCAGAGGATGAGATTGAGGATAAGATTCCGGAAGTCTGCAGGTATCGTATTCCGGAAAGAGAAAATCAGGATTCGGAAGGCTGGAGAGGTAGAGAAGCCGGTCTTAAAGAGGGGCAATGGGAAAGAAAAACGGAAAAGGAGAGACAGAGACGAAAAACAGAGTGCAGCAGAAAAGAAAACGAGAGGACAGAAAAGCGCTTCTGGCTGGAGGAGACAGAAGGAGAAGGAGCGTTTGAGAGCGGAATATCAGACAAGGAAAAAGGTCAAAAAGGCAAACGGAGAATCAAAGACGATAAAAGCGGCAAAGACAGCAGCGATAAAAATATCAGCAGCACCAGAAACAGCAGGATAAAAAATGCAGTTCTATGCGGCGCAGCGGTTATCTTTCTTGTATTGATCTTTGGGGGAATCGTTTACTTTGCAGGACTGGATCTGGCTCAAACTGGAGGACTGGCCTTTTTCCTTCTGGCAGTTTCCTGGATTATTTATGGAACAATTACAGGGAAAAAGAAGAAGGAGGAAGGGTATTGGCTGGAAGAGGAGGAGGAAGAGGAGGAATTTCTGGAACAGCTCCTGGAAGATTTGTATGATACGCAAAAGGAAAATACAGAAGATGGGGAGACCAGATGCCTTACACAGGAGGAGTTTGAAGATCCATTGTATCTGGCGAGTCTGGAACCTGGTCAATATCCGGACATTATTTTAAGTCAGTTTCCGGCGGTGCTTGGAAAGAAACGGGATCAGGTGGATATCTGGCTGGGTTCAGAGAGTGTCAGCAGAATTCATGCGAAGCTGGAGAAAAGAGAGGGGAGCTTTTATATTACAGATTTGAACTCCATGAATGGAACCTTTGTCAATGGAGAACGGTTAAGACCAAGGGAGCAAAGAGAGATTCGCCGGGGAGACGGGATTTTTTTGGCAACTTTACGATACCGGGTTCGTTAGGATCAGCATCGCTTTCCCAGCGCGGATGGTTTCAAAATACGACTTTCAATCAATTTGCTTTACGTTCCTGTTTTGGAAATAAATTCTTCGGTGGATTTTTCCCGTAAGATGCGATATGATTTACGTAAAGAAAAAGGTATTCAGAGGGGAGGAATGCAGATGAAGAAAGAAATGTTGAAAAAACGGATTGATGTGGCGGCAGGCAGAGTTTTAGCGGATTTGGTAATTAAAAACTGCAATGTGGTGAATGTATATACCGGGGAGATTCAGAAGGAGGATATTGCGGTCAGTGATGGTGTGATTGCCGGCCTTGGAAGCTATCAGGGCGTTATGGAGCTGGATGGTTCCGGCAATTATGCCATTCCCGGGCTGATTGAGAGCCACATTCATATAGAGTCCGCTTTTGTGACACCGGAGGAGATCGGCCGTCTCTTAGTGCCCAGAGGAACTACCACTATCATTGCGGATCCTCATGAGATTGTGAATGTATGCGGGATCAAAGGAATGGAATATATGCTGGACGCTGCAGAGAATACGGTTCTGGATATTCGCTACATGATGCCCTCCTGTGTTCCTTCCACTTTCTTTGAACACGGAGGAGCAGTAATTGAAGCGGAGGATATGAAGGAGCTTCTTCAGCAGGATAAGATTTTGGGATTGGGAGAATTTATGAATTATCCCGGTGTAATTGCGGGAGAGAGCGGGGTGTTGGATAAGCTGCTTGCAGCAGAAGGCAAGCTGGTAGACGGACACTGTCCGAATTTGGAGGGAAAAGATTTGAACGCCTATGCGGCAGCAGGGATTCATACAGATCATGAGTGTTCTACTGTAAAGGAGATGGAAGAACGGCTGCGTCTTGGAATGTATGTGCTGCTGCGCCAGGGTTCTGCCTGCCATAATCTTAAGGAACTGCTTCATGGTGTCACAGAGCAGAACAGCAGAAGATGCCTGCTCTGTTCCGATGACCGTCAGCCTAAGACTATTTTTGCGGAAGGGCACATAGACAGTCACTTAAGAACCTGCGTGGAAAGCGGATTGGATGCAGTTACTGCGATTCGTATGGCTACGCTAAATGCGGCAGAGTGTTTCCGGCTTTTTGACAGAGGTGCCATTGCTCCGGGGCTTACGGCAGATATTGTCCTGGTAAAGGATTTGGAACAATTTCAGGTTGAAAAAGTTTTTAAAAGTGGTAAACTGGTGGCACAAAGCGGAGAGTACCTTGCAGCAGTGGAGAGAAAGAGCATTTCCTCTGTATCCGGGAGCTTTCATGTAAAGGATTTTGGGCCTCACAGATTGAAGATGCAGTTGAATTCCGACCAGGTTACGGTAATTGACCTGATTCCCGGAGGAGTGGTAACTGCCAGGGGACAGGCGAAGGTGAAGCTGGATTCAGAGAGAGATTTTTTGTATGATCCGGATCAGGACATTGTGAAAATGGCAGTAATCGAACGCCATCACGGAACGGGAAACGTGGGGTTGGGTTTGCTTCGCGGTTATGGAATCAAAAGAGGTGCGGTTGCGTTGTCTATAGCGCATGACTCCCATAATATAATTGCTGTTGGAATCAGCAATCAGGAGATCGCCTGTGCAGTGGAGGCACTGATCGCCCAGAGAGGCGGAGTGGTTCTGGTGAAGGATGGAATGGTTTTGGAGCAGATGCCCCTTCCGGTAGCCGGAATTATGAGTGATCAGAGTGGTGAGTGGGTGGATGAGATGCTTACAAAGCTACAGGCGGCAGCTTTTGATGAACTGGGAGTCAGCAGGGAAGTAGAGCCATTGATGACACTTTGCTTTATGGCGCTTCCGGTAATACCCGAAGTGAAGCTGACAGATATGGGTTTGTTTGATGTGACCCAGTTTCAGTTTATTCCAGTGGCAAAATAAGGATTCAGCAATCCGGAAAGGCAGAAGAAAACAGAAGCATGAATGAAATCTCAGATTTTATCCGATCCAGAAAAAAGGCAAATTTACTGATAACAGCAATCAACTGCCTGGTATTTCTGATCCTGAGTATCCTTGGGAATACGGAAAATGCAGTTTTTATGCTGAACCATGGAGCCTGCTATACTCCTGCCATATTGCAGGGAGAGTATTACCGGCTGGTGACAGGCATGTTTCTTCATTTTGGTCTGTATCATCTGGTCTATAACATGATCTGTCTGATCTTCCTTGGAGATGTTCTGGAGACGGAGGCTGGCTGGGGGCGGTATCTGCTGATCTACTTTTTGGGAGGGCTGTCAGGAAATCTGCTGTCCATGGCCATGGATTTTCGGACAGGAGAGTACGCAGTATCCGCAGGAGCTTCTGGAGCTATTTTTGCAGTGATGGGGGCTGTTTTGTATCTGGTGATCCGTAACCGGGGGAGGTTGGGAACCATTACGCTGCAGCGCCTTGGTCTGATGGTGGTGCTGATGCTTTTACAGGGGTTTACAGACGTGGGCACAGATAATGCCGCCCATGTGGGAGGCGTTGTGTCAGGATTTTTGATGGCAGTTCTTCTGACTGGGAGAAGGAAGGGAAAGAAAGCAGCTTCTGGTACTTCACAATGAAAGAACAGGAGCAGAAACAACGGTTTTAAAAATCAAAAAGAGAAACCGCGGCAGAAAGAAATGAGTGAAAATGGAGATAATAAGATAACAGAGTAGGAGGCATATTGTTTATGAAGGATTCGAACTGTATTTTTTGTAAAATAGCAAATGGAGAGATCCCAGCTGCAACCATTTATGAAGACGAAGATTTTCGGGTGATTCTGGATCTTGGACCGGCTTCTAAGGGGCACGCCCTGATTTTGCCGAAAGAACACGGGGCAAATCTCTATGAACTACCGGATGAGCTGGCATCCAAGGCTATGATTGTGGCGAAAAAAGTTGGCGCAAAGCTGGTGGAAGGACTGGGCTGCGATGGCTTGAATATTGTGCAGAACAATGGAGAGGCGGCAGGCCAGACGGTATTTCATTTTCATATGCATTTGATTCCCAGATATAAAGGCGATGAAGTGAGCGTGAAGGTTTCCTGGGAACAGGGTACCCTGACAGACAAGGATAAAGAAGAAATCCTGAAGATTTTTCGGTAGAGAAATTTTGGGAAAACAGGAAAAAAAGAACTGCGGCGGGCAGGGAAGATGTCGCTGAAGCGACCCGCCGTAGGCGGAGGGGTGTTGCAAAATACAGCCCCCGGTGGATTTTCGGTGCGTTTTTCGCAGAAAACGTGTTCGTTTTCGGAGAAAAATCACTCGAAAGGGTACCCCGGAGGGTTTTTGCAACACCCCCTTTTTGATTCGGGTGTCAAAAGCCCTGAAGGAAAAATTCGGCGGTCAAATTGCGAAAAAGAGCTGCTCTGGTTTTGATGCACCAAACATTCCAATAAGCGTTTTCAAACTCAAATCGTGTTTAGAAAGAGTCCCTTTCACGATTTTTAAATCTCATTTCGATTGAATTACGTTCCATAAACGAGCATGTTTTATAAAAAAGACGGTTCTGCTTTTATAGAAAATTTAGAATTAGGAATTTTTATTTAGATGATAAAAGATACAGGATATGGTATACTCTTATTAGATGTCAGCAACGGAATACAAGGAACAATGAGTGTTGGCTTTTGCACAGTTGTCAGGGTTAAAGATACCTGACGAATTGTTTTGCACCTCCCATTCCTGCAGTTTTGCTCTAAATTCAGATATTGCAAAAGCGATTCGCAGCAGGGGGATGGATGCGGTCGTTTATAAAGAATAAAGAGCAGGGTGGTGAGGGCAGATATGAAGTTAAAAACCAGATTGATCATTGCTTTTTGCGGAGTGATTCTGGTGCCTATTGTGCTGTTTGGAGCAGCGATCTTTTTTTTCAGTCAATATCAGGTAAAATCTATTGAGAAAACTTATGGAATTGAATTTACTCTGGAGTCCTTGGCGAATTCTATGCAGGTACTGAGCCGCTCTACAGAGGCGCTGTGCGATAAGCTGAAACACCAGGCAAAGCGTGATCCGGACAGCTTTTTAGATGTGGAGTATCTGGAGGAGATGAATGGAGAGCTGGAGTCAAAGTTTTCCTATCTTGTGCTGAGAAAGGGCAAGGAGCTTTATTATAAGGGGACGGAAGAAAATATAGACAGAATTTTTCATCAGCTTCCGCCTTACGGAGAGGAGGATCTGACTTCTGACAGCGGAACCTACATAGGCAGAGATGTAAAGGTGCTTCTGAAGCAGATTGATATAGATTTTTCGGATGGAAGCCAGGGGAGTGCGTTTATTGTAATATCTGCAAGCGGAGGCCTTCCGCAGATGAGGTCTCTGCTCGTTGACATGATGATTGCCATTGTGGTGATCCTGGTGTTTACCGGAGGTGTTATGATCTTCTGGATTTATGCGGGCATCATTACTCCGCTTAATAAGCTGAAAGAGGCTACCAAGCGGGTAAAGGCCGGTGATCTTGATTTTACTCTGGAGACAGAGGGAGATGACGAGATCAGTGAGCTCTGCGGCGATTTTGAGTCTATGCGCAGCCGGCTAAAAGAGTCAGAAGATGAAAGGGAGAAGTTTGATCAGGAGAGTAAGGAGCTGATCAGCAATATTTCCCATGATTTGAAGACGCCCATCACTACGGTGAAAGGGTATGTGGAAGGAATTATGGATGGGGTTGCGGATACGCCGGAGAAAATGGATCGTTATATTAAGACCATCTATAATAAGGCCAACGATATGGACCGGTTGATTAATGAGCTTACCTTTTATTCTAAAATTGATACCAACCGGATACCCTATACGTTTAATAAGCTGAATGTGGCGGAGTATTTCGATGATTGTGCAGAGGAGCTGTGCCTGGATCTGGAGGGGAGAAATATTCGGTTTACCTATTTGAACCAGGTGGATAAGAGCACTATGGTAATCGCAGATGCGGAGCAAATGAAGCGGGTGATCAACAACATTGTGGGAAATTCTATCAAATACCTGGATAAACCCAAGGGGCAGATCGAGCTTCGGATTACAGATGTGGGAGATTTTATTCAGGTTGAGCTGGAGGATAACGGAAAAGGGATGGAAGCCAGAGATCTTCCCAATATTTTTGATCGTTTTTACCGGACAGACGCTTCCAGAAATTCAGCTCAGGGTGGAAGCGGTATCGGGTTGTCCATAGTAAAAAAAATTATCGAAGATCATGGGGGAAAGATATGGGTCAGCAGCAAGATTGGCCAGGGAACAACTTTGCACTTTGTGCTTAGAAAATATCAGGAGGTATCTGTATGAGCAGGATATTAATTATTGAGGATGAGATCAGTATTGCAGATTTGGAGAGAGACTATCTGGAACTCAGTGGATTTGAGGTAGAGATAGAGAACGAGGGAATGCAGGGAATGAAACGTGCTCTGGAGGAATCGTTTGATCTTTTGATTTTAGATCTGATGCTTCCGGGCATCAATGGTTTTGACATTTGCAAGCAGGTGCGGGAGACCAAAAATACTCCTATTATCATGGTTTCAGCGAAAAAAGATGACATTGACAAGATCCGGGGACTGGGCCTTGGGGCAGATGACTACATGACCAAACCTTTCAGCCCCAGCGAGCTGGTAGCCAGAGTGAAAGCACATCTGGCGCGATATGAGCGTCTGGTAAATATGAACGTGCAGGCCAATGATATTGTAGAGATCCGAGGACTTAAAATCGACAAAACTGCCAGAAGAGTCTGGGTCAACGGAACAGAAAAGACTTTTACCACCAAGGAATTTGATCTGCTTACGTTCCTGGCACAGAATCCAAATCATGTATTTACCAAGGATGAACTGTTCAAGGAAATCTGGGATATGGAATCCATTGGAGATATCGCCACAGTTACGGTACATATCAAGAAGATTCGGGAAAAGATAGAGACTAATTCTGCAAAGCCCCAGTACATAGAGACAATCTGGGGGGTAGGCTATCGGTTTAAGATGTAAGGAACCGACATTGCATTTTGAGACAACGATGGCAGGAAGGATTGTCAGAAATCAGGAGAGACCAGGGATATGGAGATCTTATATGAAGATAAGCAGCTGATGGTCTGCTATAAGGAAGCCGGACTGCCGGTTCAGAGTGCAAGGATGGGCGTGAAGGATCTGGAGAGCATTCTGAAGAATTATCTGTGGGAGAAAGGGCAGGAAAAGGGAAAACAGAGAGAACCCTATCTGGCAGTGGTGCATCGGCTGGATCAGCCGGTGGAGGGAGTGCTTGTATTTGCCAAGACTCCGGAAGCGGCAAAGAAACTGAGTGCGCAGCTGACGGATGGAAGAATGAAAAAAACTTATCTGGCAGTCACGCACCTGCCTACACACAGAATTTCGAAGCACCCCAGAAGCCAGGAGATGGGAGAAGAGAACTTGTACGAAGACGATTCCCAGGGAAAAAGATTTTGGAAGGAGAAGCCAGATCAAGAAGGTTTTCAGGAAAAGGGATCGTGGAAGGAGAAGCCAGGTCAAGCGGATCCGCAGGGACAAGAACTCTGCGGAGGGAACAAGACTGGCATGGGAAGGTTCCATTCTCTTGAAGATTACCTGGTGAAAGACGGAAGAACCAATACCTCCCGCATTGGGAAGGCGGGGGAGCCAGGGGCAAAACTGGCAAAGCTGAAATATGAGATTCTGGAAAGGGAGGAAAATAAAGCGCTGGTAAAGATCCGCCTTTATACCGGACGCCATCATCAGATCCGGGTGCAGATGGCAGGGACAGGGATGCCCCTATATGGAGACCGGAAGTACGGGATGGAGGAACACAGTCCTGCTTCGCTGGCTCTCTGCGCAGCTTTTTTGGAGTTTTTTCACCCGGGCAGCGGAAGGAAAATGAGATTTTCCTGCAGGCCAAAAGGAGAATATTTTCAGGAATTTGCATCCATACTAGAATCACAGGTCGGTGTACAGGGCGAAGGGATTCTGTAAACGGACACGGATTGGTCTGCTGTGGGGCTGTTATCAGCAGACAGGTGAAAGGATGCAGGAGAATGACAGAGAAAAGACAGATAGCAGTGATCTTGGGAGTTACGTTGGCAGTATTTCTTTCTATGAAATATGTGCTGCCCTATGTAATTCCCTTTTTGATTGCCTGGATACTGGTGCAGGCGTTTCACCCTGTGTTGAAAAAGATCCGAAGTAAGCTTCCATGGAAAAAGGAAGTGATTATGGGGGTGCTGGTGTTCCTTGTATTTCTGGGGGTAGGGGTGGGCGTCTATTTTTTAGTAGGTGCGGTGGTAAAACAGGTTTTTCAGATACTTTCTAATTTTGATGTCTACCAGCATCAGATGGAGCGGTTTCTGGATGATTGCTGCTTGTCTCTGGAACAACAACTAGGGGTGAAGGCAGAGCGAATTCGGTCTTTGGTAAACCGCACTCTTGCAAATGTTCAGGTTCAGATAGACGGAAAGTTGATTCCGGAGCTTTTTAATCACTCAGTACAGTATGTGAAAGGCTTCATAGAAGTGATTGGGTTTGTGTTTCTGATTTATATTGCCATGTTGCTGCTTATGAAAGATTATGATGAAATTCGGGAGAAACTTAACAGTTACCAGTCTTTTCGTCATGTGAGGCATGTGACTGACCGGATGTTTCAGGTAGGAGGCGCTTACCTGAAATCTCAGGTGATCATTATGGGCATCATTATCCTGCTTTGTATTGGCGGACTGTATCTTTTGGGAAATCCTTATTTCCTGGTTTTGGGGATACTGATCGGATTATTGGATGCTTTGCCTTTTTTAGGGACTGGAACAGTGCTGATACCGTGGGGCATCGTGCTTTTGCTGCAAAGAGAGTGGAAGCAGGCATTGGGGTACGGACTGCTTTTTTTGGTGACCAATACAGTTCGGGAATTGTTGGAGCCCAGGCTGGTGGGTGGAAAAATCGGTGTGTATCCTTTTGTGTTTGCTCTTGCGGTCTACGCAGGGGTATGTCTGTTCGGCGTGGGAGGAATCATCACCGGTCCTGCCAGTCTGCTTTTGATTATAGAAATTTGTCGGGAAATCTGGAGGGAAGAGTGAGGGATTTTTTGCCAAGCGGCAGCGATTCCATAAAAATGTGACGGGCAGAAGTGCAAAAGGCGCCGCTTGGATCTGCAGTATGCATTCGGAGAGGAAAAAGCCTGCTCCAAAAAATAGATCATATTCCCGCCAGGTTTCTGGCTCTGGCCAGATCTTTCCCGCGCACATAAATATGATAAACAAAGGAGACAGGGCCGATGCAATCAGAGACTACCCGGGCCTCTCCAAATCCGGCGCGCATTCCGTGCTTGGCCCTGGCATGCATGGCATAGGTAGACTGAGTTCGTTTGGACACAACTTCGTATTCCAGATGGTTTTGCTTTAAAATTTCGATCACTCTGGCAATTTCTTCTGAGGAAACATCTGTCAAAAGTTTTTTTCGGTTCAATAGAGTGAGCATAAGAGCGCCTCCTTTCCGTTTGTCGGAAGAAACGATTGCGGGTATACAGCAAATGCATAGTCTTCTGCAGGGATGCCAGCCTCATGCAGAGACCGGACTTGTGTTTTATACACAGATGGTAGCATCCGTGTATAGGGGATAATACGTCTCTTGTACATTGATACTACCATACACAGATCGAGAAAAAAAGGAATTTATGAAAATTACATAAAAAAGTGGGTACAACAGCAGGCAAAAGCTGGACATTATAAAAAAAATACTATAAAATAGAAAGATAATATTAAGGAGAGCCAAAATGAAAAACTGGTCAAATATGCTGAAGAATCTTTCCCTGCTGACGCAGTTTGGACTTTCCCTGATCACGCCGCTTTTGCTGTGCCTGGCATTGTGCTGGTGGCTTTACAGTCGTTTCGGATGGGGCGGCTGGATTTTTATTTTTGGTTTTTTCTTTGGTCTGGGGGGATCCGGTATGGTGGCTTATAAGCTGTATCTGTCTGTGCTGAAGAAACAGAGTCAGGAAAAGAAAGAAAAAAAAGAAAAGGTTTTCTTTAACAGACATGACTGAGCAGCAGGATTGATGATTTTATGCAGAACATAGGATGATGAGGAGCAGCTATGAGTAAATTTTTTGAGAATATCCAGCCGGCAGTAAAAAAAGAAACAAAACATATTATTCTTTATACTGGTATTGGTGTGGCGCTTATGTGGGTGGTATTTGCCCTGCTTCACGGCTTTATGCCAGAGAAGGTACCCTTTGACTATACCGTGATTCTGGGTGGTCTGGTGGGAGGGGCTGTTGCAGTGCTGAACTTCTTCCTTATGGGGCTGACGGTTCAGAAGGTGGCCGGCCAGACCAATGAGGACGCAGCCAGAATGCAGATGAAGGCCAGCTACTCTCAGCGTCTGATGCTTCAGATCTTGTGGATTATAGTGGCGATTGCGGCGCCGTGCTTTCAGTTTGCGGCCGGCATCGTACCGCTTTTATTTCCCAGCTTTGGTATCAAAGCCAGAGCGATTTTCAAACCAAATAAGACGGGAGGTGATGTTTAATGGAACTTGATATCTCCGGAGCGAAGGTCTTTTTTACTGTGCCCATTGATTTCCCCATTCTGGGAAGGTTTCAGCTGAGTGAAACCATTGTGGTCAGTTGGATTGTGATGCTGGTGATTACAGGATTGTGTATCTGGCTGACCAGAGATCTGAAGGTGGAAAATATTTCCAAGCGGCAGGCGCTGGCAGAGATGCTGGTGGAGAAGGCCAACAGCTTCGTGATTGGGAACATGGGAGAGAAATTCCGGTATCTGATTCCCTTTGTGGCAGCGCTGTTTATTACCAGCCTGGTTTCCAATCTGATTAGTTTAACCGGTCTTAGAAGCCCAACGGCAGATCTGTCCACAGAAGCAGCCTGGGCGGTAGTTGTATTTATTATGATTACCGGACAGAAGATTAAGGCAGGAGGTGTGGGCGGTTATCTGAAAGGATTTACCACCCCGATTGCTATCATGACGCCTTTTAATGTGCTCTCCGAGCTGGCGACACCAGTTAGTATGGCCTGCCGTCATTTTGGGAACATTCTTTCCGGTATTGTAATCAATGGACTGATCTATGCGGCTTTGGCCCTGGCCAGTTCCGCACTGCTGGGACTGATTCCCGGCGTGGTGGGTGATGTGCTCTCACATATCCCCATTTTGTCGGTAGGCATTCCGGCGATCCTGTCATTCTATTTTGACTGGTTTACCGGGTTTATGCAGGCATTTATTTTCTGTATGCTTACCACCATGTATATTGCCAATGCGGCAGAGGGGTAACCCCGACGAAAACATCCGGCAAAGCCGGTGGATAGGCTCTGAACAAGGTAAGGAAGAGCCTTGGCAAAGCGGCCTTAAAGAAGCAAGCTGACCGAAAGAAGCTGGGGAAAGGCGGAATCAAACCTGGTTTCAGAAAGGTACAGGAACTTTGGAGGGGCAGCACTTAATTAGAAAATGGAATTATAGGAGGATGAATCAATGGATTTTCAGTTACTGGCAAAAGGTATTGCGTTAGCAGGTTGTGCGATTGGTGCAGGTTGTGCTTTGATTGCAGGTATTGGTCCTGGTATTGGTGAAGGTAATGCGGTTGCAAAGGCTTTGGAGGCTATCGGCCGTCAGCCGGAGTGCAAAGGTGATGTAACTTCTACCATGCTTCTTGGATGTGCCATTGCAGAGACCACAGGTATTTATGGTTTCGTTACTGGTCTTTTGCTGATCTTTGTGGCACCGGGCATGTTTATGAACTTCCTGGGATAAGGATCCTGCCCATTGGTCACCAGGACTGGGAGCAGTCCATGAGGGCCAGGTGCGGAGCCTGCAGGTGAAGCTACCTGCAGGAGACAGTGAAGAACAACAGGAGGTTATACGTTATGCAGGTACAGGAATTAGTAGGGATTGTGCCATGGACATTTGTGGCCATGATCTGCAATCTGTTCCTCCAGGTGTATCTCATTAAGCGTTTTCTCTTTAAGCCCATTAATCAAATTTTGGAAAAACGCAAAGCGATGGCAGATGCGCAGATCCAGGATGCGGTGAAGGCGAAGGACGAAGCGGAAGCCATGAAAGCAGAGTATGAGCAGAACATGGCAGAGGCAAAGAGCAAGGCCAACGAGATTCTGACCACAGCCCAGAGAACGGCAGCGGTTCAGAGCGAAGAACTGCTGAAAGGCGCGGCCATGGAGGCAGCAGCCATGAAGCAGAAGGCTGAGAAGGATATTGCTCAGGAAAAGAGAAAAGCAGTCAATGAAATCAAGGATGAAATTGGCGATATGGCGATGGAGATTGCCGGAAAGGTAATCGAGCGTGAGATCAGTCAGGAGGATCACAAAAAACTCATTGATGAATTTATTGCGAATGTAGGTGAGACATCATGACGGCGACTGCCAGATTATATGGCGGCAGCCTTTATGAGCTTGCTGCCGAAGAGGGGCTTACCGAAGTGCTGATGGAGCAGACTCAGGAAGTCCGCACTTTGTTTCGGGAGAATCCGGATTATGTGCGGCTTCTGTCAGAACCGTCCCTTCCCAAAACAGAGCGGACAAAACTGATCGAGGATGCTTTTGGCGGCCAGGCGGAGCGCTATCTACTGAATTTTTTGAAGCTGCTGTGCGAGAGAAATATTCTCAGCGAATACGCAGGATGCTGTGAGGAGTATGTACGGCGGTATAATGCAGACCACAATATTGCAGAGGCAGCGGTTACCAGTGCAGTAGCGCTGACAGAGAGCCAACTGGCTGCTCTGAAGGAGAAGCTGGAGAAGATGAGCGGAAAGACAGTGCATCTGATTCAAGTGACAGATCCTTCTGTGCTGGGCGGTCTGCGGATAGAACTGGAAGGAAAGCAGTTAGACGGAACTGTGCAGGGACGGCTGACCGGACTTTCTAAGAAACTGAACGAAATAATTGTTTAAAGGATGGGAAAGGAAACATGCAATTAAAACCTGAAGAAATATCCAAAGTCATCCGAAGCCAGATCAAATATTATGACAATGCGATCCAGCAGAGCGAGACGGGTACGATTTTAATGGTGGGTGATGGAATTGCCAGAGCCAGCGGTTTGACCAACTGCATGGCCGGTGAGCTGCTGGAGTTTGAGGACGGCAGCTTTGGCATGGCTCAAAACCTGGAGGAAAACAGCGTCTCCATCGTACTGTTTGGCTCTGATGAGAACATTGGTGAAGGGCAGACGGTAAAGCGCACCGGCAAGGTGGTTTCTGTGCCGGTGGGAGAGGCTATGATCGGCCGGGTGGTAAACGCACTGGGGCAGCCCATTGACGGGGCAGGTCCCATTGTGACCAAGGAATATCGTGCCATCGAGAGCCCTGCTCCCGGTATCTGTGAGAGGAAATCTGTGCATGAGCCTCTCCAGACAGGAATCAAAGCCATTGACTCCATGGTGCCTATTGGAAGGGGCCAGCGAGAGCTGATCATCGGAGACCGTCAGACTGGTAAAACTGCTATTGCAGTAGACACGATTTTGAATCAAAAAGGGAAAGATGTAATCTGTATCTATGTTGCCATCGGACAGAAGCGCTCTACGGTAGCTACACTGGTAGAAAATCTGCAGAAAAACGGCGCTATGGATTACACCATTGTGGTGGCGGCTACGGCTTCAGAGGCCAGCCCTCTGCAGTATATTGCACCTTATGCAGGCTGTGCTATGGGTGAGTATTTTATGTACAATGGAAAACATGTGCTGATGATCTATGATGATCTTTCCAAGCATGCAGTGGCTTACAGAGCTCTGTCCCTGCTGATCCGCCGTCCGCCAGGGCGAGAGGCTTATCCGGGAGATGTTTTCTATCTGCACTCCAGACTGCTGGAGCGTGCAGCCAAGCTGGATGATGAACACGGCGGCGGTTCTCTTACAGCCTTGCCGATCATCGAGACTCAGGCCGGGGATGTATCTGCATACATTCCCACCAACGTGATTTCTATTACAGATGGTCAGATCTTCCTGGAGACAGAGCTGTTCCACTCCGGCGTGATGCCTGCGGTAAATCCGGGTATTTCCGTTTCCCGTGTAGGAGGAAATGCGCAGATCAAGGCTATGAAGAAGGTGGCAGGTACTCTGAAACTGATCTATTCTCAGTACCGTGAGCTACAGAGTTTTGCACAGTTCGGTTCCGATCTGGATGCTGATACAAAGGCGCGTCTGGATCAGGGAGCCCGTATCGTGGAGGTATTGAAGCAGAATCAGAATGCTCCCGTTCCGGTAGAAAAACAGGTGGCAATCCTATATGCGGTTACGAAGGGAAGCCTGGCCAAGGTGGCGGTGGAAGAGGTGCAGTCTTATGAGGCTGGATTGTATACTTATCTGGATACGGATGCTCAGGGTGCAGAGGTGATGCAGAAGATCCGTACCACCGGTCAGATGGATGAAAAGACTGAGGAACAGCTGCGGGAAGTGCTGGATGCCTATACCCGGCAGTTTTTAGATACAAAACCTGAAAAATAACGTGATGAAGGAGGAAACGTATGGCTGCGAATATGAAATCGGTGAAACTGCGGATCAAGAGCGTGCAGAACACCATGCAGATTACCAAGGCCATGGAGCTTGTAGCATCCTCCAAACTGCGGAAGGCAAAGGAACGGGCGGATGGCTGTCGTCCTTATTTCCGGGAGCTTTATCAGACGCTGCAGAATATTGCCAGAGAGAATACGGATTTTTCTTCCGTATATGCCAGAGAGGCAGCCAGTGACCGGTATTGTTATGTAGTTATGGCAGGAGACAGAGGGCTGGCAGGAGGATATAATGCTAATCTGTTTAAGCGCCTGGAGATGGATGCGGCGGGCAAGGATTATGTGGTGCTGCCTGTGGGAAAGAAGGCTGTGGAATATTTCCACCGGACAGGAGTGGAATGTCTCACAGAGGAATTTGCAGAAATTGCGGAAGTCTCTGTGGCAGATGGCTTCGAAATTGCAAATCTTTTGTGCAGAGAGTTCCGGGAAGGAAAATTTGGTCACATTGAGCTTTGCTACACTACCTTTGTGTCTATGCTGACTCAGACTCCAGAGGTGATCTCCATGCTGCCCCTTGCAGATGTGGCAAAGGAGCAGACGGGGGAGGAAGCCGGAGGGAAGAGCCGGGAGCTGATCCTTTATGAACCCAATGCCCAGGTGGTATTTGATGCCATCGTTCCGGAGTATCTGGCAGGTCTGATCTACGGCGGTGTCTGTGAAGCTCAGGCCAGCGAGCTGGCAGCCAGAAGAATGGCTATGGATGCGGCCACCAAGAATGCCGGGGAGATGATTGAACAGCTGAATCTGTTTTACAACAGAGCCCGTCAGGCCAGCATCACGCAGGAAATTACGGAGATTGTGGCAGGTGCCGAAGGAATTTAAAGCATTTGCTTTTTGGATGCCGGGGAGGATACAAAGTCTTTTCAAAAGAGGGACTTGCTACCCTGGCATTCGCAAGATAGTCGAATGACAGGCAGCAGGATGACAAGAACGTTTTGCTGCTTAGAAAATGATAAGGAGATTCAAAGATGAGCGAAAAACACATTGGTGAAGTAGTTCAGGTAATCGGGCCGGTACTGGATATCCGGTTCGCTCATGATGAGCTGCCTGCGCTGCTGAATGCCATTGAGATTGACAATAAAGGCTCTAAGCTGATCGCCGAAGTCGCTCAGCAGGTGGGAGATAATACAGTCCGCTGTATTGCCATGAATTCCACCGACGGTCTGGTTCGGGGAACCAAGGCAGTGGATACGGGAGGACCCATTACCGTTCCGGTAGGCGAGGAATGTCTGGGACGGGTATTTAACCTTTTAGGTGACCCGGTAGACAACCGTCCTGCTCCGGAAGCTAAGGAGCGTTGGGCAATCCATCGTCCTGCCCCGGCTTACGAAGACCAGATGCCGGCAACGGAGATCCTGGAGACAGGAATCAAGGTAGTTGACCTGATCTGTCCCTATGCAAAGGGCGGTAAGATCGGTCTGTTTGGCGGTGCCGGAGTGGGAAAAACTGTGCTGATTATGGAACTGATCCATAATGTGGCTACAGCCCACGGAGGACTTTCTGTATTTACAGGAGTAGGAGAGCGTACCCGTGAGGGAAATGACCTTTACAATGAGATGCAGGAGAGCGGAGTTATTGAAAAGACCGCTTTAGTATACGGTCAGATGAATGAGCCGCCAGGAGCGCGTATGCGAGTGGGACTTTCCGGCCTGACGATGGCGGAATATTTCCGTGATGTGAAGAATCAGGACGTGCTGTTGTTCATCGACAACATTTTCCGTTTCACCCAGGCGGGCTCTGAGGTGTCTGCACTGTTGGGACGTATGCCTTCCGCAGTAGGATATCAGCCTACACTGGCAACGGATATGGGTGCCTTGCAGGAGCGTATTACTTCCACCAGAAAGGGTTCCATTACTTCTGTTCAGGCTGTTTATGTGCCTGCAGATGACCTGACAGACCCGGCTCCTGCCACCACCTTTACCCATCTGGATGCTACTACCGTATTGTCCCGTGATATTGCCAGCCAGGGTATTTATCCTGCTGTGGATCCCTTGGATTCTACCAGCCGGATCCTTTCCCCGGAGGTTGTGGGCACCGAACATTATGAGGTGGCCAGAGCGGTGCAGCGCGTGCTGCAGCGGTACAAAGAGCTGCAGGATATCATTGCCATCATGGGTATGGATGAGCTTTCCGAGGAAGATAAGCAGACTGTAAACCGGGCTCGTAAGGTACAGCGCTATCTGTCTCAGAGCTTTTCTGTGGCAGAGCAGTTTACCGGTATGCCGGGACAGTATGTGCCCTTGAAAGAGACCATCCGGGGCTTCCGCATGATCTTAAACGGAGAGTGCGACGATATTCCGGAGAGCTGTTTCCTGTTCGCAGGAACCATTGATGAAGTGTTTGAAAAAGCAAAGAAGCTGTAAGAAGGGAGGACATCTATGAAGAGCTTCCCATTAAGAATCGGAACGCCGGACGGACTGCTCTATGAAGGAGAGGCAGAGCGGGTGGTGTGCAGAAGTATTACCGGAGATTTGGCTATTTTGGCTGGCCATTGTAATTTCTGTACTGCCATTGGCATGGGGGAAGCCCATGTGGTGTTCCCGGACGGCAGTCGGAGAAATGCGGCCTGTATTGGCGGAATGCTTTCTATGATAAACGGTACCTGTGATCTGTTGGCTACCACCTGGGAATGGCAGGATGAGATTGATGAAAAGCGAGCTCAGAATGCCAAGGAGCGGGCGGAGAGTCTGTTGGCAAAGGGCGGACTTTCTGACAGGGATTACAAAATTGTGAAGGCAAAACTTCAGAGGGCGCTGGTTCGGCTGAGTGTGAAATAGGGGACTGCAACAGCCCTGATAGTTTGATAGAATAAATACCCTTAAGTAGGTTCGTGAAATAGAAAGTCTGCTTAAGGGTATTTTATATAATGGAGAAAGAGGGTAGCCTTCAATACCATCAAAAGAGGAAGTAGAACAATTTTTGTTATCCAAAGAAGTATAATTTGGTGTATTTTAAGAATTGTCATTTAGCAAGGAAATTGTCAAAACCCTGTATTGCCAATATTTGTGCGGTAACTTATGGCTTTCTATAGGGGGGAATAGGTGAAGTCCATTTGATGAAATATATTTTATGCCGGAAATCGATTAAGGATATCAAAGCTGTAAGGTGAATGGCTGATTTGATATATGCATTATAAATCCAGCCGCAGCAGGTAACCATGCCCCAGAGCCGTCTTTTTTTTCCGGACAAAACCGAGACTGGTAAAGAGCTTTTGGGAGGCAGTGTTAAAATCATAAATTTCCTGTACATGAAGAACCGGATAGTGAAGGGAACGGGCACGCCGGATCAGAGCTTGTATCACAGCGGTTCCGATACCTTGATGTTGTTTGTCCGGAGCGATCATAATGGTGATATCTTCCGGAGAAAAAGACACATCGCCTACAGGTGTAAAGGTACCGTCTATTTGCTGTTCAATAAAATACAGTTCACTGATCTTGCTTTGGTAGGAGTACATAGTCTGAATTTCCGGCAGACCGTAGGGGCTTGGGTTTCCATTGATCATGAGAAGGGCGGTTTCGTCCTGATACCAGCTCAGGGCAGGGCTGTAGTTTCCATCATATTTTTTCAGCCGAAGAGCAGCACAGATGGGAATGATTTCCGGCTGTTCCGATATAAGAGTTTCCATATTTCCTCCTTAAATACAAGTTTTTCTGTTGTTTTGTGAAGTGGTATTGACCTTTGAATAACTAATTATAAGACTTTTTTGCTTAAAATGCACCAGAAAATTCGAAGCCGTTATTCCGTTGCTGATCGGAGTGTATTTCCAAGACATTTCCCGGCTGCAGTCTTGCCCGGCCGGAAAAAACATGGTATACTGCATTTGATTTTAGTATTCGTGTACAAGGAAGAATATTTACTATGGATAAAAAGAAAAAATTAATGATTTTGGGAGCAAGCTATTCTCAGATACCCTTGATTCAGGCAGCAAAGCGGATGGGGATTACGGCTCTTGTGGCCAGCATTCCCGGAAATTACCAGGGGTTTGAGAGTGCGGATGAGATCGCATATGTGGATATCACTGACCCGGAGGCGGTTTTGCAGGCTGCCAGGGAGGCTAAGGTGGATGGAATTGCCACCTGCTGTATGGATATTGGTACAAGGGCGCTGGGGTATGCCTGTGAAAAAATGGGGCTTCCAGGGCCGGGACTTAGGGCGGCGGAGGCTTCCTGCAATAAATATCTGGAAAAGGAAGCCTATTTGCAGCATGGGGTCAATACAGCCAGGTTTTTCCGGGTGAAGAAGAAAGCAGAACTGGAGCAGGCGTTGAAACAGCTGGAGTTTCCGGTAATGGTCAAAGCGGTGGATCTTATGGGCAGCCGGGGGATTTTCCGTTGTGACAGTTATCAGGAAGCTTTAGAAAATTATGAAAAGACCATGGCAGCTACACCTCTGGATTACTGCATTGTGGAGGAGTTTATTCAGGGAACCATGTTCGGTGTGGAAGCTATGGTTTCCAATGGAAAGCTGGCCTATCTGCTTCCGTTAGGAAATGATATGCGTCAAGGGAATCCGCCATTTCCGGTGGGACATTATGTGCCCTGGGAATTTCAGGAAACACTGGAGAGCCAGATACGGGAACAGATAGAAAAAGCGGTGGATGCCCTGGGATTTGAGAACTGTCCTTTGGACTTTGACTGTATGCTGAAGGATGGCAAGGTATATATAATAGAAGCAACCGGCCGGGCAGGTGCCACCTGCATTACAGATACGGTGGGAATTTATTATGGCATTGACTATTTCGAGGCTATCGTCCGGGTGGCGTTAGGCATGGATGTGACAGAGCTGTTTCTGGGGCCTCAGGTTCCAAGGACACCCAGTGTTACCAGGTTATTGTCTGTTGAGCAGGAAGGGATCGTAGAGTCTATTCACATCCCGGAGCATTTGCCGGAACAGGTGGTGGATCTTTCCTTCAATATAAGAAAAGGAAGCCAGGTGCGTCCTATGACCAATGGGGCAGATCGGGTGGGACAGCTGATCGTGAAGGGGAAAACCCTGGAGGAATGCCGAAGCAAGGTATCAGAAGTATTGGGTACACTGAACTATGAGATAAAGAAGAACGGAGAGAACGAGGGAGAATAGATATGCTGGTTTCAGTTGTGATTCCCTGCTATAATTCAGAACATACCATTGAAAAAGTAGTGGATCTGTGTATGGAAGCTTTTGCCCAGTGGGAAGGGTATGAGTGTGAGATGGTTTTGGTAAACGATTATTCGAAAGATAAGACTTTTGAAGCAATTACCAGAGCTGCAAAAAAGTATCCCAATGTGATAGGGGTGAATTTGGCAAAGAATTTTGGTCAGCATGCAGCTATCATGGCAGGTCTGCACTATGTACATGGAGACTATGTAGTAGGAATGGATGATGATCTGCAAAATCAGCCTTATCAGATCAAACAGTTTCTGGATAAGGTGGAAGAAGGCTATGATGTGGTATTTGGCTGCTTTAAAAAGCGGAAATTCAGCGCTTTCAAAAACTTTACCGGCGCGGTGAGCCAGTTTTTGCTGTTTCATCTGGTAGACCGGCCAAAGGATATTGAGATGAGCAGTTTTTGGCTGGCCCGAAGGTATGTGATTGACGAGATCAAGAAGTATCGGGGGAATGATGCGTTTATTCAGCTGCTTTTTGTCCGCACCACCAGAAATCTGGCAGACATTGAGATTGATCATTTTGAACGAGCTGTGGGAGAATCTAATTATACATTTTGGAAAGGGCTAAAGCTGTTTTTGTCCTTTATGAATTATTCTACAATTCCTCTGCAGCTTTCTACTGTTTTGGGAGCAGGTTTTTCGGTAGTAGGCTTTATTGCGGCTATTGCCATTTTGATTCGAAAGCTGGTTGATCCGGGCGTACAGGTGGGTTGGTCTTCTACCATGTGTATTATTTTAATTGTGGCTGGCATTACCTTCCTGATGATGGGAATTATCGGAGAATATGTGGGAAAACTGATTATGACCATGAATCAGACACCCCTTTATGTGGTTCGTGACACACTGAATACAGAAAAGGGGCAGAAAGCAGAAGAAACTGTTTCCGAAAAAGATGAGACAACACGGGAAACAAAAAAGTTGGAAAAGATTGAAAAAAAAGATTGACAAACAAATGGTTGATCAGTATAATAATAAATGCGTCTCCCAGAGATGCATAATCGAATAAAGGATTTATAATTCAGAATTTGGAGAAATACTCAAGAGGCTGAAGAGGCGCCCCTGCTAAGGGTGTAGGTCGTTCACGCGGCGCGAGGGTTCAAATCCCTCTTTCTCCGTTTTGAAGTTCCTGCTTTCGGTTAAAAAGAAAATAAAAAAGTTAAAAAAACCTGTTGACAAATCCGAAACGGTGTGATATGATATCAGAGTTGCGCCGAACAAGAGGCGTCGCAAAGAACCTTGATAATTGAACAGTGAAACAACCTTGAAAAATTCTAAAAAGTTTTATTTTT
>CABRXX010000011.1:0-65112 GCA_902475025.1 uncultured Lachnospiraceae bacterium
TTTCAAGGTTGTTTCACTGTTCAGTTATCAATGTGCATTTCGTTGTTGTCTCTCACTTATTTGTCAGACGCAACTTTTATAGATTATCACATCTTTTCGTGTTTGTCAACAACTTTTTTATTTTATTTTTTCAATTTGTTTTCCCCCGTCTCAGCCAAGAGATGCAAAGGGGAAGAAACGCTTTGAAGCTGCTGTGCTGTTTGCGACAGCTCATATAGATTACCACTGCTTCCCAAAAATGTCAAGCACTTTTTTCAACTTTTTTTGACATTTTTTTGCATGAAAAAAGAGAGTGTTTTGTTTCTGTACTTCTGCCATTTTGACACATACCGTCTCAGATTCTCCCACTCTCTTTTCTTTTTTATTCTCCTGTTTTTATATAGTTGAGTCTGCTCCAAAGAATATCGGTAAGAAAGGCCCTGCTCCTGTCCTTTCAAAACCGTGCAGAAAACAGTTACATTCTCTCCGGCGCAGAGAAGCCCAAAAGATCTATACTGGTTTCCAGCACATCGCGGGTTAATTTCAGCAGTGCGATCCAGGATGCTTTCTGTTCCTCATTCTCCTCAGAAAGGATTTTCGTCTCATGATAAAAACGGTTAAAGGAGTTGGCCAGATCATAGATATAAGAACAAATCTTATGAGGTGCCGTTTCCTCATACGCCTGTACAATGGCTCCGCCAAATCCGGTAAGCTGAATCATCAAACTCTTTTCGCTGTCATTGGCTGCTGCACAGATTCTGGTATTCTCCAGAATACCTCCGTTTGCCTGGTATTTGGATAGAATTGATTTAATTCGTACAATCGTGTACAGAATGTAAGGACCTGTATCTCCCTCAAAGGAAGTAAATTTGTCCACGTCAAACACATAATCCTTGGAGGCCTGATTGGACAAATCTCCATATTTAATGGCAGAGAGCGCCACCAATCTGGCGGTTTCTCTTGCCTCCTTTGGATCTGCCTCATGGTTTTCCATGATTTTGCGATACATTTCCTCATTGATATCCGCAATAAGCCGCTCCAACCGCATCACACCGCCCTCACGGGTCTTAAAGGGTTTGCCGTCCTTACCATTCATGGTACCGAAGCCCAGGAATTTTAGCCTGGTATCCTCATTCACCAGTCCGGTCTTACGTGCACAGCGGAATACCTGCGTAAAATGCATATCCTGTCTCTTATCTACAATATAGATAATCTCATCTGGATGGTATAGCTTCATACGCTCAATAATCGTAGCCAGATCCGTGGTAGTATACAGCGCCGCCCCATCGGACTTTAAAATAATACAGGGCGGGATCTCCTTCGTATCCGTCTCCTCTTTGATATCTACCACCAGCGCGCCCTGATCCTCATAGGCAAATCCTGCCCGCTTCATTTCTTCTACCATATCCGGAATATAGGGCTGCGCATCTGACTCCTTCTTCCAAAGATCGAATTCTACATTCAGATTTCCGTAATTCTTCTTCAGGTCTGCAATGGACACATTTAAGATATGATGCCACAAAGCCCGATAGCCCGGATCACCGTTCTGAAGCTTGGCAGTTGCCTCCAACGCTTCTTCCTTATAGACCGCATCCTCCTTTGATTTTCCGCTGGCACAGGGATAGATCTCCTCCAGCTCAGAAATTGTAAAAGGCGCCTCCGTCGGATACTCTCCCTGGAATGCGGAATCGAAATAGGGCAGATCCGGCTGACGATGCTTTACTTCTGTAATGATCAGCCCCATCTGAAGTCCCCAGTCTCCTAAATGAACATCTCCGATTACTTTATGTCCCATAAAACGCCCAATACGCTTTACACTCTCGCCAATAATTGCTGAACGCAAATGTCCTACATGAAGAGGTTTTGCCACATTGGCTCCGCCGTAATCAATCATGATGGTCTGAGGCTTACTGGTCTTTTCTACTGACAGATTTTCGTCTGCCTGCATAGCTCTTAAATATTCTGCCAAGTACTCTCTGTTTAATTTCAAATTGATAAAACCTGGATTTACAGCACTTACTTCCTCAAAGGCCGGGCTCTTATCCAGAACCGCAACCACATCATTGGCAATCATAATCGGGGCCTTTTTATATTTTTTTGCTGCGGCCATTGCGCCATTGCACTGATATTCGCACAGATCCGGACGATTGGAAAGCGTAACCCTCCCGAGACTCTCATCATACCCAGCCTGGACAAACGCGCTCATGGCTTCTTTATTCAGCAATTCAATCATCTGCTTCATGGTTTTCCTCCTAATTTCCTTTTATATTCTGCAAATGCCGAAATGATCTCAGCATCCGCTGCAAGAGACTGCATATCTCAAGTTCATTGACGCTAGTATAGCACAAACTCTTCCCCGGACACAATCCTATTTTCATACATCTGCATCTGCGCTTCCAATCCGTTCATTTTTATTAAAATCGGTTCTGATTCTAAACCGTTTTTGAACCGACGGTAAGCCCACTATAAAATACGATTTTCTGCAGAACAAAAACAAGGAGATGTTGCAAAATACTATCTCCGGTGGATTTTCGGTGTATTTTTCTCCGAAAAGATGTTATTTTTCGGAGAAAAATCACCCGAAAGGGTACCGCCGGAGGTATTTTACAACACCTCCTATGTTTACACTGCCTTTCCGACATGTTTTTTATATTCAAGGCTATTCTCTGAGAAACAACCTCTTCTACGCCTTCTTACCACTCTCCCTTAAACTCATCCACATTGTCTTTAGTGACCTCTACCTGCTTAATCTCTGTCACAGGAGCCACCTCTTCACCGTTTAAAAATTTCACGCTGGTCTCAATGGCAAGCCTGCCCTCTTCTACAGCAGACATATACGTAGTTCCATCAATCGTCCCATCCTTGATGGCCTGTAACCCATCTTTGCTTCCTCCAAGACCAATTACCTTTACACTGTCCTTTAAACCAGCCTCTGACAGAGCCTGGCCTGCACCCGTTGCAGAGTTATCGTCCTGGCAGATTACGATATCAAATTCTGTTCCCTTCTGAATCATATCCTCCACGATCTTTAAAGCCTGCTCCTTCTCCCAGTTAGAGGTCTGATTATAAATAATCTCAATATTAGATCCCTCTAACTCTGCTTCCAATCCCTTTTTCCGGTTAATCTGAGGAGTCGTTCCCGGTACACCTTCAATCAGAATTGCCTTTCCGCCTTCCTCTCCAAGAAGTTCCTTGGCAATCATACCCGTGACAGCGCCAGTGTTCACTTCATTCTGTCCTACGTAAGATACCAGCCCTTCATACTCTCCGGTCTCCTTGTCCCCAATAGCGTTACAAAAAGCCAATACTGGAATTTCGGATTCTCCAGCAGATTTTACAATCTTTTCCGCCGAAGCAGAATCCACACAACAAAGAGCCAATAAATCCACGCCCTTAATCATAAAGTCCTCTGCCTGGGAAAGCTGTTTGCTGGCATCCCACTGCGCATCTGCATACTCAATCTCAACCCCGTATTCTTCCGCTGCAGCATCCACGCCTTCCTTCGTTGCCACAAAATATCCAGTAGGACCAGGGAGAAGCACTGCAATCTTATAAGGCTCCTCTGCCTGTGCCAGACCTGCAAACATCGTTGTCGCAACCATCATTGCTGCCCCCAGTACCGCCATTTTTTTCCCATTCTTTTTCATATTCCTTCTCCTTTTCCATTTTTTATTTTCTTCAAGCAAGTTTTTTCTTGCTGTAAGAATCAAACCCCACCGCAACTAAGATAATCAGACCTTTTATAATATACTGGAAATACATATCCACTCCCAGCAAATTAAAGCTATTGTTAATTACACTCATCAAAAGCACACCGATTACAGTTTTTAGGACAGAACCTGAGCCCCCTGCCACGGAAGTCCCTCCAATTACAACAGAGGCAATGGCATCCATATCATACCCGTCTCCGGCTACCGGGCTGGCCGTCCCCATTCTACCCACCAGCACTACTCCTGCCAGGCCTGCCAGCACTGCATTAATGATAAATACTTTAATTTTGTATGCTTCCACATGAATGCCATTCAGCCTGGCTGCCTCCTGATTGCCTCCCACAGAATACACGTAGCGTCCAAAACGGGTTTTTGTAAGAACAATGTGAGAAATCACTACTGTCACTGCAAAAATCACCACCGGAACTGGGATTCCCCAAAGATACCCGTTTCCAATCACATCCAAAACCGGGATGTTTTCTGTAATAGGATAGCCTCCGGTGAGAAGCAGCATAGCGCCCTTTACCACGCTCACCATCGCCATAGTGGTAATCAAAGACGGAATATTCACAATTGCTACAAACACGCCATTAATGCCCCCGATGACTCCGCACAATAACAGCGCCGCTAAAATACTGATAAAAATATTCACACCAGAAGTAGCCAGCTTCATGATGATGGCTCCTGAAAAAGCTGCCACCGCGCCCACAGATATATCAAAATTTCCGGAAATAATGACAAAAGTCATACCGGATGCGATAATCCCCACAATCGACGACTGTCTCAGCAGATTTAGTATATTCTTGTGGCTTGCAAAGGATGGCGATGCAATGCTAATAGCAATACAAAGAACCAGAAAGCCAATCACCACCCCATATTCTCTCAGATTAATTTGTTTACGCTTCTGCATCATGAGTTTCCCCCTATACATCAAAAATTTTATTCATAATATCCTGAACTGTGATATCCGTATTCTCAAGCTGACCTACCACTTCTCCATCCCGTATCACCAATACCCGATCTGCTACCCGCAAAACTTCCTCTAAGTCAGAAGAAATGAAGATCACGCCAGTTCCTTTGCCTGAAAATTCTTCCACAGTACGAAAAATATCTTCCTTTGCCGCAATGTCAATTCCTTTTGTAGGCTCATCATAAATAAGTAACTCCATATTCCGATCCAGCCATTTTGAAACAACGATTTTTTGCTGATTTCCTCCGCTTAATTCTTTTACTTTCTGACTAAGACTGTTGACTTTAATGCCAAGCTTCTCAATCCCCTTCTGCGTAAATTTCAGTTCCCGTTTCCGGTCGAGAAATCCCCTTCTGCGAAATCGGTCAATCTGCACTGCTGTGGCATTTTTATAAACCTCCTGGCCCAGGATCAATCCCAAATGTTTTCTGTCTTCCGGAATTAGGCCGATCCCGTTGGCAATCGCCTGGGCCGGAGACTTTATTTCCACTTTCTTTCCTTTTACTCGAATCTCTCCTGCCGTTTTCCGGTCAATTCCAAAAATCATATTTACAATTTCTGTGCGCTTGGCACCTACTAGCCCTGCAAATCCCACTACTTCCCCAGGATATACCTGAAAGCTTACATCCTTTACCACCCCGTCCCTGGATAATCCTGAAACCTCGAGTACCGGAGTCTTCCCATAATCTGCTGAAAAGCAAGTCTTCCTCCCTGCGATCTCACTATTAATGTTTCCCGTCATCATCTGGGTGATCTTTTCCTTCGTCAATTCCCGGATGGGGTAAGTCCCTACCAAAACTCCATTTCTCATAACGCTGGCACTGTCGCAGATCTGAAAAACTTCTTCCAGAATATGAGAAATATAAATAATACTTTTCCCTCGCTCTTTCAACTGTCCAATGATACGGAACAGTCCTTTCTTCTCACCGGCTGTCAGAGAGGTAGTCGGCTCATCCATAATAATAATCTCCGCGTTGCAGGAAATCGCTTTCATAATTTCCACCATCTGCTGCTTGGCAATGCTTAATTTGGAAACCTCTGAATCTGGATCAATATCAAACTGAAAATCTTTGCAAATCTTCAGGTATTCTTCTCTCATAGCCTTTTTATGTAAAAATCCACCCATCCCCACTTCTTCCCGTCCAAGGAAAAGATTTTCCAAAACTGTCTGAGTTGGGATTAAACTCAATTCCTGGTAGATAACACTGATCCCATTATTTTTTGCTTCCCCTGTATTTTTAAAATGTACCGCTTTTCCCCGAAGCCGCATAGTTCCTGAGGACTGAGAATATACTCCTCCTATAATCTTAATCAATGTAGACTTTCCTGCGCCGTTGGCTCCAAGAAGTGCCTTTACTTCCCCTTTCTCCAGCTCAAAATCAATGCCTTCCAGAACCTGTACCGGCCCGAAGCTTTTATAGATTTGTTCCATTTCCAGAATATGTCCCATTTTTTCACCCACCCATTACTGAAATCACACCGTTTATATTCTCTTCCGGCATTGAGAGCAGATCCCAGGAGAGCACAAATCCGCTGATCTTCGTTTCTCCCAATTCTCTCAAATTTTCCTCTATCTCATCCGGCGTCACTACAGCTATTTCCGGAATCTGATTCACTTCAATTCCACAGTACACTTTTGTTCCAAGAGCAGTCAGACTCGAGAGCTCTCTTTTTACAAAATCAAGGTCAAAGCGATCCAGCTTTTCCTCTTGAATACCAACAATTTTACAGAACTGTCTGGAAGCCTCCTCTTCTCTCCCCCTGGCTGTCTCCTTCAAAAACTGCCGATACTCAAAGGGCAGCCCTGCCGGAGCGTTCGTCATCCGATACATCATAGGCTTTACAAAATCCGCCTGTTCTGCCAAAATCTTTGCCTGCTGTCCGGAAAAATAGCCTAGGAATGGTGCAAACAAATCCATTCCCACCTTCATACCCCGATCCTTAAAGTACTGGGTAATTGGTTTTAACGCTTCCTCTAAAATTCTTGCCTTACAGTCAAAAAAGGATTCCCACACCGGATTCTCAAACTGATATCTTCCCTCTCTATAAGACCTTGGAAGCAGCTGCTTTCCCTCTTCAACCTGTTTCATTTCCCCGATCAAACTTTCAGTATCCAACCCAAATTCTGCATATTTTTCTCTGCATTTCTCACAAAAGCAGGAGAACACTCCTGATAATCCGTTGGAAAAAGCTCCATAGCGGATTTTATCTAAAAAGACGCCGTCAAACCCTAATCCATCAAAATATTCTTCATAAATCTGAATAACATTCCTCTGGTTCTGTTCATCCGAAGGACAGTAGAATTCAAAATTTTCTCCTTCTTTTAAATGGAAACTTTCCACGCTTCGTTCCCTGTAATCCCTCATCAAATGAGCGTCTTTCAAAAGCCCGGTCTCAGAAAAAACAGGCAGCCACAGATACAATTCAATCTTCCAGGGTTTTAAATACGCTCTTACCTGTTCATATAATTTTCGTTCTGTACACCAGCCAATGATAATTGCTCTGATAGGAAGCCTGCCCAGCACCAGATCCAGTTTTTTCTTTATCTCCAGAAACCTTGCGCATTTTCCCTGATATCCTCCGGTAAAAATCTGAATCATCAGCCCCTGCTTTTTCCGTTTTTCCTCTGCCAGTCGGATTCCTCCGTAGGAAGGAGTATTTTTCTGCTGGCACACAGTAAGCTCTATCTCCGGAAGATGCTCCCTTAATTTCCGTTCTAAAATGTGCCGGTAATGCCCCTCTGCAATAGTTCCTCCAGAACATACGATGCTCAATGCCTTCCTTTGAAACTTCATCTTCCTGCACACACTGGCCGCCTGACTTGCCAGAACTTCAGCCCCCTCTAATAGGATCTCCTCTGCGTCCCTGCATCCTTGTCTGGCCAGCCGTATCACTTCTGCCGCAGATTGGGCAATCACAGAATATTCCTGTATCTGAGTAATTAGATAAGGAAATTCTTCAAAATCTTTTGCGCCATAAAAGGTACGGATGGCCTGGCACAAATCTGAGCAAGGTCTGCAGCCGTCACAGTAAAGCAGGGTATGTTTGATGGCTTCGTTCCCAATCCAGTATCCGGATCCGATATCACTAAAGCCATATCCCCATCCACCGACTCGTTTGCTTTCTCCCTTTTCGTCAATCCCAATCACCACAGAACCTGTTCCTGCAATAATCACAACCCCCGGAGCCTGAGCCTGGGCATAAAAAGCAAGCTCTCCGTCATTACACAAATAGGTTTTTCCCATTTCATATCCAGTCTCTTGGATTACCTCACTAATCAGCCTATGCTCCTCTCTGGAATCACAGCCTGACATTCCGAATACCGCATATTCTAACTGGTTGGGCTCAATTCCCAATACCTCCTTCAGCCACCGTTTCCCTTCCTGAAGAGTCTCCCGCAAACCTTCCAGTCCAACGGACTTATAATTGCTGCCTCCCGCCTTATAATAAAAGTTTTCTTTGGTTTCTGTATGATAGACACAGAATTCCGTCTTAGTTCCGCCACCATCCGCAGATAAAAGATATCCCATTTTTTCACCCTCTTTTTTCTAGAAAATAACTGGGGCTGTTCTCACGAATACACAGATTCACTGCTCCCTGAACTCCATAATTCTGTATTCTGCTGATTTTCGTAATCCAGGGCATATGTTCCACTCCCACATACTCTTCCATCTGCTTCTCAATGAAAGAAAGATCTTCCTGAGAAACAGTTTCACACTGTATTACAATCACCTCTGGATTCAGAATACATACCACACTCAGCAACCCATAAGCAACTATCTGCAGATATCTGTGCCGCAAGGCTTCCCCTTTCTTAGCATTTCCCCCTTTTTCCGCCGCTTTCAGCTGTTCTCTCAGCTTCATCAGCTGATTCTCCAGATTTTCCCTCCCATTTTCCGGCTCTGCCATTTCTTTCGGGATGGGAAGATTGCCAAACTCTCCAGCAAAATTCGTGGAACCTTTAAATAAATTTCCATTAAGAATAATTCCGGCTCCGATTCCCTGATCCAGATAAGCTAGAAGAAGATTCTCTGCCTCATTCTTGAAATCCCCATAATAAACTCCCAGAGTCAAAAGATTAATATCATTTTCCAGATAAACGTTAAGCCCCAGCATCTCTTCCAAAATACCAGCCACATCCACTCCTTCCCACTCTGGGATCTGAGGAATATTAGACACACAGCCATCCTGTACAACCCCGGGAACGCCGATTCCCACAGCCAATACCGGAACATTCTCACACTTATTTCGAAGAACCCTCACCGCATCTGTCGTATCCTCCATCACCGTCTCCAAACTTCCCTTTCTCACTGAAAACTCTTCTTCATGTACGATCGTTCCTATGGAATTAGCCACCGCCCCCGTAAAGTGACCATTTCTGTAATAAAGCCCCAGATAATAGCCTGCATTTTCATTGATCACAAAATACTGTGCCTTTCTTCCGACAGTATTTTGATTCATTTCACTAATTTTCACCTGATTTTCTTCCAAAAGCAAATCTACAATTTTATTCACCGTCACCAAACTCAGTTTAGCTATCTTGGCAATTTCTGGTTTTGAAACAGGCCCCTTTGTCTTTATAATGTCTTTGATTACATTCTTATTCAGTTCTTTTATCACGCTTGGTGTTCCAACTGTTTTCTGCATTTGTATCTCCCTTTTTAATTAATAAACTTTATTAATTATTATAATGGAATTATACATTTTATCCCTTTTCTTGTCAATATTTTTTCTTATCCATTCTGATTTATGTTAAAATTGCAATATTTTGCACACTGTTTTTGTGCACTTTTAATAATTATTTGTCCGTGGAAGTTCTCTGTGCAAGCCAGTGTCTATGCTCTCCCACTCTTTTTCTCTGCCCTCCAGTAGTCAAAAAACACTGAAACGGATTCCTGTATCTTTTGACACGCTCTCTCATATTTAGTAAAATACAGATAGCACTAACATAACTTATCTTTGTTTCTTGGGAGGAATAATAATGACACCGCTACAAACTTATTATGACAATTTAGCAGCCACTATGATAAAAAAAATGGAGAAGCGAGGCTTTGACGCTTACTACTGCCCTGACAGCAAAAGTGCTGTAGAAAAAGCGCTGGCCTTGATGCCAAAAGGCTCCAGTGTCTCCTGGGGCGGGAGTATGACCTTAGAAGAGACAGGACTGCAGGATGCATTGACCTGCACAGACTATCGTCTCATTGACCGAGACAAAGCCGCCAATCCGACAGAAAAGAAGGCCCTTCAGCGTCAGGCCTTTTATGCAGACTTTTATCTGATGAGCGCCAATGCCATCACCAAAGACGGCATCCTGGTCAATATTGACGGAAACGGCAACCGGGTGGCTGCCTTGGCCTGGGGGCCGGAACATGTCCTGATCCTGGCAGGAATGAATAAGGTGGAACCTAACCTTGAGGCCGCCATTGCCAGAGTCCGCCACACCGCAGCTCCCGCCAATGCCCTTCGCTTAAACCTGCATACCCCCTGTTCTCAGACCGGAGTATGCGCGGACTGTCTTGGCCCGGACTGCATCTGCTCTCAGACAGTCATCACCCGTTTTAATAGGAATAAAGGCAGAATCAAAGTGCTTCTCATCGGGGAAAATCTTGGATATTAAAATTGCGCCGAGGGCGCTGAAAATATAAGCGGACAGTTTTCCTCTGTCCGCCTAATTTTTCTGGTATCCGTCCACAATATGCGGATCCCTATGCAAAAGGAGATGTTGCAAAATATTAATTCCGGTGGATTTTCGGTGTGTTTTTCTCCGAAAAAATGTTATTTTTCGGAGAAAAATCACCCGAAAGGGTACCGCCGGAGGTGTTTTGCAACATCCCCTTCTTTTACATAATCCTGTCTTTTAATGGACCGGCCGCTGCTTTATCCTTCGGTTTAAGAATGAATCCACTCCAGATACTCCTGGATTTTCTGCTCATAGCCGTTTCCGGAGGGCTCATAAAATTTAGTATCTCCCAACTCCTCCGGCAAGTATCGCTGTCTGGAGAAGTGCTTCGGAAAATCATGCGCATATTCGTAGCCTATGCCTCTTCCCAGCTTTCCGGATCCGCCATAGTGGGCATCCTGAAGATGAGGCGGCACAGTGGCCTTCTGATTTTTTACTGATCCCGTAGCTGCAAAAATGGCATTGGTGACCGAATTACTTTTCGGCGCAGTAGCCACATACAGCGCCGCCTGGGCCAAAATCAGCTGAGACTCCGGCATCCCAACCCGCTCCACAGCCTGAGCCGCCGCCACCGCCACCTGCAAAGCCTGAGGGTCTGCGTTCCCAACATCCTCGGAAGCGCAGATCATAATTCTCCTGGCAATAAAGGTGACGCTCTCTCCGGCATAGAGCATCCTGGCCAAATAGTAAACCGCCGCATCCGGATCAGAACCCCGCATACTTTTGATAAAGGCAGATATGGTATCGTAATGGTTATCCCCTGCCTTATCATACCGTACTACCCGTTTCTGAATACACTCCGAAGCCACATCCAATGTCAAATGTATCTTTCCATCCTCACTGCGTTTCGTAGTCAGCACCCCAAGCTCCACTGCATTAAGAGCAGCTCTGGCATCTCCTCCGGAAATGTCTGCCAGGAAATCCAGGGCATCCTCCTGGATTTCTGCCCCATAAGCCCCCATCCCCCGTTCTTCATCATAGACAGCCCGGTGAATTAAGGTTTTGATATCCTCCTTTTCCAAAGGCTTCAGTTCAAAAATAATTGAGCGGGAAATCAACGCACTGTTCACCTCAAAATAAGGATTCTCCGTAGTAGCTCCGATCAAAATCAGAGTGCCGTCCTCCACAAAGGGCAAAAGGTAATCCTGCTGCCCCTTGTTGAAACGATGAATCTCATCCACAAAGAGAATCGTCCGTTTTCCATACATTCCCAGATTGTCCTTGGCAGCCTTCACCACTTCCTCCATGTCTTTTTTCCCTGCTACCGTGGCATTGATCTGGGTAAACACTGCACTGGTGGTATTGGCGATCACCTTAGCCAGCGTTGTCTTGCCTGTTCCGGGGGGGCCGTAAAAAATAATAGAGCTTAATTTATCTGCCTTGATAGCCCGGTACAGCAGCTTATCCTTCCCAATGATGTGCTGCTGTCCCACTACCTCCTCCAAAGTTCTGGGGCGGATCCTGGATGCCAGGGGAGCCTCATTTGCCATACTGTTATTTCTTGCGTATTCAAATAAATCCATAGCCATTCCTTCCCACAAGGGTTCCTTGTCTCTTCTCTCGTCCTGTCCTTCCTGTTCTTTATCTGGTATCTGCATGCAGAGCACAATATGTCCTTTGTGTACGGATGCTCTCTGTTTCGATTGTAAAGCTTCATTCTAAAATCAGCTCATCTACCGTTACAAATTCATATCCCTGTTTCTGCAAAAGATCCACGGTCTGCAAGGCTGCTTTCACCGATGAATCATAATAATCATGAAATAAAATGATTCCCTGATCTTTCGCTGCCCTTACCACCTTATCCACAACCACAGGCACATTTTTCGTGGTCCAGTCCAGCGGATCAATGTTCCACAGCACGGGGATCATAGACACATCATACTCCAGCCTTTTATTCCAGATGCCAAAAGGCGGCCTCACATACTCCGTTCCATGCCCAGCGATCTGTTCCACCAAACTACTGGTTTTTTCGATTTCCTCCACCGCCTGTTCATGGCTCAGCTCATCCAGCTTACTGTGATTGTAGGTATGATTTCCGATAAGATGCCCTTCCTCATCCATTCGCTTTATCACCGCTTCGTTTCCGGAAAGATTCCTTCCAAGCACAAAGAACGTGGCTTTTACTCCCCGTTCTTTTAATCCGTCCAATATTTGTTCTGTATAAAACGGATGAGGACCATCATCAAAGGTCAGGGCAATCCTGGGAGCTAAATTTCCGGAAACTTCTGTTCCTTCCTGCTGTTTCCCGTCCTCTGTTTCTGCCGCTTCAGACCTTGAAATCACCTCTTCCGAAACAGCCTTTCTCCAGCTTCTTTCCCATCTTCCCTGCGAACTTCCTTTTGTACTTCTCTGTACGCGTTCCTGCACCGTTTTCTCTGTGCTTTCCCCTTTTCTTTCTTCTGCGGTTCCCGTAAATTTCCCAGAAAATAAAAATACTGCTAAAACTACTGCTGCCGCTCCTGCAAAAACAGCCGCGCCCCAGAGCGTTTCCGTTTTTTTTCGGATCCATCTCTTGCCGGACATCTGCACACTCCCACTCTGAAGCTATTTACTATTATGTATGATGTCCGCCATTCTTTCATGCTTCATACCTGTCAGCCTGTATCTTCCTTCCTGGCCGTCTCTTCGCGTTCCACTCCTTTTGAAAACCCAGAAGCTACTGACCTTCCTTCGTTTCTGACTCCTGGCTTTCAAGCTCCTTCTCTGTATCCTTGGACGGTTCTTCTGGATTCTCGTCCTGAGCTTCCGGAAGTTTTGCCCTCTCTTCAGTTTCCGGCGCTGCTTCCGCCTCATTTTCCGGTGTTTCTGTCTCTTCTTTTGCGATACCCTTGTACTGATCCAGATATTTCCGTTTCCACATCAAGGTCAGCACATAGACCATGGCTCCATAGATGCCGCTGTTGCTGGAAATAGAAAAGGCAAAATAGCCAAGGCCTGCCAGCCCTGCCAAATTCAAAATACTGTAGATTTTGTATGCCTTGATCTGTTCCGGCGTCCTGTTTTCAAATGCCTTGGTCACCACCACAGTCACAACGTCTGTCAGCACCCAGTATACTCCCAGACAGAAAAACAGCACTACATAGTAATCCGTTCCAATTGTTTTCTTTACAAAAGCTGTGTACAGAATATAACCAAAAGCGCATAGAATCGGCACCAGGGAAATATAGAAAATCTGTTTTTCCAGCTTTCGCTTCTTTTGTTCGTCCATAAAATTCTCCTTTGCATGGTATAATATCATCCGATATTATACCATGCTTTTCCCGAAAAAACCAGTAATGCACCAAAACAGTTGTATCAAATCTACGCCTAAGCAGTCGCTTCGCCCAAACCTGCTGCCAGTGTTTCATTGGATCATGCGCTCAGATAAACTGATTTTTTTCTTCATCATATATATAGTCAATCATTTCTAATTTTTCTTTCAGAACCTGCTCATCCAAATTCTGACTTTTGCACAATTCCAAAAGCGTGGGGTACTGATCCCGCAGCTGGGTATTGATATAACTTAACAGCATCACCGGATCCTGTGGTATCATGTGGCATTCCTCCTTTGATCGTCAAAATTTCTTTTTTATGCTGACGTTATTATAAATATAATCTCTGATAAATTCAACTATCTGACTGTAAAGAAGTCTGACCGCAGACTTCTCCGCCTGCGGCGGGTCACTTTGGCAACATCTTCCCTGCCCGCCGCAGTGCGATCCTGCCAAGCATTTTGTTTTATAGGAAAGAATTTCCTATAAAACGAAAAACCGCTCATTGCATGAACGCACAAAAAGCAGCGCCACAAAGCAGAATCTTCCACTGTTTTGCAGCACCGCTTTAAAAAATATTTACTCCACCACTTCCACCTCAGGCTTTACCACAGCAACAAGTTTCCCATCTGTCATTTCCAGCAGTATGGTATCTCCCTCCAGCACATCCCCTGATAAAATCAGTCGGGCTGCCAGAGTCTCCACATTTTTCTGAAGGAAACGCTTCAGAGGACGGGCACCGTATACCGGATCATAGCCGCCTTCTATAATATAGTCCCTGGCCTCAGGGGTGAGTTCCAGATGGATATCCTGATCAGAAAGACGCCGGTTAAGATCCTGCACCATCAGTTCAATGATGGAGCCGATATTTTCCTTCGTGAGAGGCTTAAACATAATGATCTCATCCAGACGGTTTAAAAATTCCGGGCGGAAATGAGCACGCAGATCATTCATCACCATGCGCTCACTCTCCGGGCGGATCTGCCCGTCCTCCTGAATGCCATCCAGAAGATATGAGGAGCCAATATTGGAAGTCATGATCAAAATAGTGTTCTTAAAATCCACAGTACGCCCCTGGGAATCTGTGATTCGACCATCGTCCAGAACCTGCAGGAGGACGTTGAATACATCCGGATGAGCTTTCTCGATCTCATCGAACAGTACTACGGAGTAGGGCTTTCTTCTCACTGCCTCCGTCAGCTGTCCTCCCTCCTCATAACCTACATATCCTGGAGGTGCTCCGATCAGCCTGGAGACAGAATGCTTCTCCATGTACTCACTCATATCAATCCGCACCATATTCTGCTCATCGTCAAACAGATTCTCTGCCAGAGCCTTGGCCAGCTCTGTCTTACCTACACCGGTGGGGCCTAAAAACAGGAAGGAGCCGATGGGCTTGGTTGGATCCTTGATACCTGCCTTGGAACGAAGAATAGCGTCTGTCACCTTCTCCACCCCATCGTCCTGGCCGATCACCCGCTTATGGAGCTGATCTGCCAAAGCCAGAATTTTACTTCGCTCTCCCTGAGTCAGCTTTGCCACTGGAATGCCGGTCCACCGGGAAATGATTCTGGAGATCTCTTCCTCAGTCACACTCTCATGCACCAGAGACAGATCCTTATTCTTAACCTGCTCCTCCTCAATCGCCAACTGCTGCTGAAGCTTGGGCAGCTCTCCGTACTGCAGTTCCGCAGCCCGGTTCAGGTCATACTTCTGTTTTGCCAGTTCGATCTCTTTATTCATGGCCTCGATCTGCTCACGCAAAGCGGAAAGCCGCTCCACGGAATGCTTCTCATTATCCCACTGAGCCTTTTTATTGTTAAATTCATCCCGAAGCTCTGCCAGCTCCTTCTGAAGAGTCGCCAGTCGCTCCTGGCTGGCCCGATCCGTCTCCTTTTTCAGGGCAGCCTCCTCGATCTCCATCTGCATTACCCGACGCTGCAGCTCATCCAGCTCCGTTGGCATGGAATCTAACTCGGTCTTGATCAGAGCACAGGCCTCATCCACCAGATCAATGGCCTTATCCGGCAGAAAACGGTCGGAAATATACCGATGGGACAAGGTGGCCGCTGCCACCAGAGCGCTGTCCGTGATCTTCACGCCATGATAAACCTCATACCGCTCTTTCAATCCCCGGAGAATGGAAATGGTGTCCTCCACCGTAGGCTCATCTACCAGCACTGGCTGGAAACGCCGCTCCAGCGCAGCGTCCTTCTCAATATACTTCCGATATTCATCCAGCGTGGTCGCTCCGATGCAGTGAAGCTCTCCTCTTGCCAACATTGGCTTTAACATGTTTCCTGCATCCATGGCTCCGTCCGTTTTCCCTGCGCCTACGATCAGATGAAGCTCATCAATAAAGAGAATGATCTCCCCCTCGCTTTTGCGCACCTCCTCCAGAACTGCTTTCAGCCGCTCCTCGAATTCGCCCCGGTACTTGGCTCCTGCCACCAGGGCTCCCATATCCAAGGCAAAAATCTTTTTATTTTTCAAACCTTCCGGCACATCTCCCCGAACAATCCTCTGGGCCAGCCCTTCTACGGCTGCAGTCTTTCCTACGCCTGGTTCCCCGATGAGTACCGGATTATTCTTGGTCTTTCTGGACAAAATCCGAATCACATTCCGAATCTCAGCGTCTCTGCCGATCACCGGATCCAGCTTCTGATTCCTGGCCTTTTCCACCAGATCCTGACCATACTTATTCAGCGTATCATAGGTAGCCTCCGGATTGTCTGTGGTCACCCTCTGATTCCCCCGCACAGTAGACAGCGCCTGTAAAAACCGTTCCTTGGTTACTCCGTACTCCTGGAAAAAGGACTTCATAGAAGGACTGGGATGATCCAACAATGACAGAAACAGATGCTCCACAGAAACATACTCATCTCCCATGGATTTTGCCTCATCCTCTGCACTTACCAGAGCTTTATTCAAATACTGGCCAATGTAGGGCTGACCTCCGGACACCTTCGTTCTTCCATTGAGCTGCTGTTCCAGGCGGTTCACAAAATGCTCCTTCTGGATCTCCATTTTTTCCACCAGTTTTAAGATCAGGCTGTCCTCCTGGGTCAGCAGGCTGTAAAGCAGATGCTCCTGCTCTACCTCCTGGTTTCCAAACTCATATGCAATCTTTTCCAGGTCATTTACCGCCTGGATCGACTTCTGTGTAAATTTACTGATATTCATAACAAGCCACCTCCTTTGTGCTGCTTGAAACATCTTCTTTGTTCTATCCGGACTATAACACACAAAGAGTTTCTTGTCAAGCATTTTGTTAGCACTTTCTTTAGTTGAGTGCTAATTTGTGAATTATATCTTTCCACTCATGGTTTTTGTTCTGATCAGATCTATTGCGAAAATTGATCTATAATATTGATCGGCAGATCTATATATGTTATACTTTTCAGAAATAGACTTGCTGGTCAATTTTTGTGTTGCCCTATATACACGGATGCTATATTCCGTAGAAAGGAAAAATAGAAAACATGAGACAACCACTTGCAGCCCTTCTGGCCGGATCCATTGCACTCTTCACAGTGTTTCCTCCTTATGCCAGCTTTGCACAGGAACTTTCAGAAACCAAAATCCCCTCCACTCTTTCCGCAGAAAATGTTTCTTCAAATAATACGGAAAAAAAAGCTCCCCTTCCGGTCATGGACTACGAAGACATAAAAAGGGAACTGTCAGAATCCATTCGCGCTTTAGACCAACCTGCCCAAATGGATGTGTCTGCTGTTGTTATGAGTGAAACTCCTGAAATAGATGTGAAAAACCTCTACTATGAGCTGCTTCGGCAAAATCCCGAATTAAAATATGCCTATGATTTGTCAGTCCAAGTCCAGGACGGGATGCTGACCTGCCAGATTTCCTATATGCCCTACAAGACCGGCAATTATCCTGCAGACTGGAAGGGAATCCCCATTGATACGCTCTCCCAGCTAATTGCAGAAGCAAAAGAGCATCTGGGCAATGCCACGCTTCCGATCCGCCTTACAGACTCCAGTCTGGAACCGGATACGATCCACCATGCCCTTGGGCAGGTGGGCGGAGGATATATCCTGTGTTCTTTAAGTTTGGATGGAACAGAACTCACCTATGCTCCTGCTATGGGAACTACCATGGAGGAGTGTCTGGCGCTGCTGGAACAGGCAGATCTCCTGGCTGATGAAATCATCCAAAAAAATATCCCTCCCGCCATGTCAAAGCGGGAGTGTGCAGAAGCTCTTTATGATTATTTGATTCATACAGTTCAATACGATCGCAGATATTACACAGACAGGGAGCATATGCCTTATGATTCGCAGACCGCCCTCGGCGCGCTTCAGGACGGACTGACGATCTGCGGCATCTACTCCCTTAAAGGTATCCTTTGAAAATATTTCTACTCACTGATCTCTCGCAGAGCCTTCTTAAACTGGAATGCAAACAGCACTGCTGTGAAGGCTACTGCAATAAAATCCGCCACCGGCTCTGCCAGGTACACTGCCATGGTCTTGTCTTCAGGAAAGATCTGTGGCAGAAGGAAAATCAGCGGAATCAACAGCACAAACTTCCGCACCACTGCCACCACAATGGATGCCTTTGCGTTGCCCAGAGAGGTAAAGGTCATCTGGCAAGCCATCTGGATACCAAAGAGGAACAGGCAGGCTGCATAAACCCGAAGCGCCGAACCGGCAAAGACCAGAAGCTCCGCTTCAGAGGTAAACAGCGAGGCAAAACTTCTGGGGAACAGCATCACTCCTGCCCACAAAAGGCCGGCATACGTCATGCTGCATTTTAACAGCAGTTTATAGGCGCTCTTCACACGCTCCACATTTTTGGCTCCGTAGTTGTAACTGATGATGGGCTGAGCTCCCTGGCCCAATCCCTGAAGGGGAAGCATGGCAAACTGCATCACACTGGTTAAAATGGTCATAGCTCCTACCGCAATATCTCCGCCGTATTTCAACAGAGATGAATTAAAGCAAATGGAAATAATACTCTCACTGGCCTGCATAATAAAGGTGGAAAGTCCCAATGCCAGGCAGGGAAGAATCACGTTTCTTCTTAATCTCATATTCCCGGTGCGGATTCGCAATCTTGTCTTTTTTCCAAACAGAAATGCCAGCACCCAGATACAGGACAATGCCTGGGAAATGATGGTAGCCAAAGCTGCACCTTCCACTCCCATGCCAAAGGCAAAGATCAGAATGGGATCCAGAATGATATTGCTGACAGCTCCGATAAGCACAGAAAGCATTCCCGTCTTGGCAAAGCCCTGGGCGGTGATAAATGCATTCATGCTGAGGGTAAGCTGAACAAATACGGTACCTACGGCATAGATATTCATATATTTCACGCCGTATTCCACCGTGTTGGCGCTGGCTCCAAAAGCCAGCAGAAAGTCACGGTTCCACAAAAACAGCGCTGCCGTCAGGATTGCGGAAATGATCAGTTCTGCGGTAAAACAGTTTCCCAAAATCTTTTCTGCAGTCTCATTGTCTCCCTTCCCCATATAGATAGATGCCCTTGGTGAACCTCCAAAGCCTACCAGAGCCGCAAAAGCGGATACGATCATGATCAGGGGCATACAAACTCCCACCCCGGTAAGGGCCATTGCCCCATCTCCGGGAATATGTCCGATGTAGATCCTGTCTACAATATTGTAAAGCATATTGATCAGTTGGGCTGCCACTGTGGGAAGGGCCAGCTTCATCAGCAGCTTGCCTACTGGTTCTGTTCCCAGAAAATCTTTTTCATTCTTCATTTTGTCTCCTCCTATCCATCATTTTTTCAATGTTTTCCCGCATTTTTCGGTTTGCCTGCCAAAAAATCTTCTGATCCTCCAAAGTCATACCGGACAAAAGCGCCTGTTCGAATTCATTCTGCATTCGATCTACAGACTGAACAAGGGGCGCTGCCTTTTCGGTCAATACCAGATGGATTTTTCTTCTGTCCGCCCGATCCGGTATCCTGGATATAAGATTTTTTTGATACAGAAGCTCCACAGCCGTTGACACATTGCCCTTTTGGAGCATACGAAGCTCCGCAATATCCCCGGCTGTATCTTTTCCGGGATTATTGTACAGGAAGCTGACGATGGTAGCTTCCACCAAAGTCAGACGGTACTCCTGGCAGATCTCCTTCAGCATCAGTTCATGAAACTTCATGATTCTTCTATTATTTACTAAAAAGTCTGTCACATTTGCCCTGTTCACAGTTTCCTCCTCCTTTCCATTTATTATATTTAAAACTGTTCTTTTTTAAATAGTTCTTAATATAACTTTTTTTATTCAAAATTATTATAACGTTATAGAAACTTTTGTCAAGATAAACTTAGATAAAATTCTCTCCACGCAAAAATCACCCTCCTCCCTCAGCCGGACAATTACCGTCTGAAAAAGAAAGGTGATTCTTTTATCATCGAAACAAACGCTTATTTCATTACAATTCAGGCTTCAGACGGGGCGCTCTTCCCATCCTCGCTCTCCCCGGAAACCTCTTGGGCAGGCGCTGTAGTCTCCGCCTCTGTTTCCTCACTTTTCGCCTCAGGCTGCGCAGAGATGCCGTCCGTTTCTGGTTCTCCTGAATCATCGCCCAGGGAGATCACCGTTGCCGCAGGATCTCCAGCAAGATAGCTTAAAGTAATCTCATCCCCCACATCGTACCGGACAATCTCCATGAACTCTGCCATAGACACATCATAAATCTGATCGTTTCCTTCCAGCACCAGGTAGAAGTGCGTATTTCCATCTACCACACCCTGAGCCATTCTTCGGATGGTTCCGGTTACACTGCTGGCATCCTCTGTCAGCACAGTATTATCTACCTGTCCTTCCTCCCGCAGCATCTTCACATAGGTTTTCTCACACTCTGCCACCGTATCTCCAATAGCCACATTCTGATACCGCTGGATATTTACCATCGCATACTTTTTCACCAAGCCTGCGTTGTCCTTCAGCGCAATGAAATAAGTAGGCTCCCCTGAAATATTCAGAAGCAATGGGAAGGTAGCCCGGTATCCCAGGTTCTGCACCTGGCCCTCAGCAGACTCCATGGCAGAATATTCCTCTGCTCCGGCTACTTCATAATACTTTGTCTCTTTGGTTCTCTGATTCATCAGAACAAACCCCACATTAGAGCGGTCACCACTTACAGAAGTCACACCGGTATAAACCCACACATCATCATCCTTGGCCAGATAATTGTATCCTGCTGTGGTATGGAGACAGCCCTTCTGTCCCAGAACACTGTTGATAAAACCATTCACCAGCGTTCCATGATAATCATACATCTGCACCAGCAGATCTGCCGGATAAACTCGATCCACCCAGGTGGGACAATCTTCCACATCCATGGACTGGCACTCTCCGGTTACAGCATTACACAACACAACTTTGCCGATGGTCTGGCCGCCAAACAGGCCAATGGTAAACTCCTTTACCGGACAGATCCAGTAGGGTGTTCCCTCATCATCAATCTCAAAACTCAGCTGATCAAACAGATACGTGGGATATTGAAACCGCAGATGACGGTAAATATTCCGGTTAAAATATTCTGACTCTGAGTAGCGGATCCCTTCTGGAACCTTCACAAGCTCCGTATCCTGAGTGGCCATATCAATGGTAATGTAGGCAGGAATTCCATTGCTCTGGTTGGTAAACCACTTGATGGGGCTGGCATACACAAGAGGCGTCACCCGCACCGGCCGTCCCTGGTAATTGATCTGAGAATACAGAGGACTTACCTCAAACTGCGAAACCATATCTACCATACTTCCCATTTTCCGGTTTCCCAAAAGTTCTGCGCTGGCTTTGTCCAGCAGAGGAATCTGATTGTAGCTGATCTGCTCGATCTCCTCCGCAAAATTTCCCGTTTCCGGAACCAACAGATTGTGATATTTCTTAGCATTTACAATGGGAGATGACAGAATAGAGCCCACTGCAAAAACCACGATCACTGCCGCCAACACAGCCAGAATTACCTTTGGTGATTTTCTCCCCCGGATCTCATACCTCAGATCCCGAAAATCTTCCTTGGTCTGCAGATGCATCATCTTCCGCCCAACGGAAATTACCAGCAAAATCACCAGCGCTACGATCAGAAACAGCCAGAAGTCAGTGGAATGAATGTTAATGGCAGGCAAAGCCACATAGTAATAAATCCCCACTACGATCAATGCCGCCAAGGCCAAAAACAATTTGATTTTTGTCTTAATACCCTTCATAAGAAGTCCTCCCTTTTCCGCCCGCAGGTTTCGGACCGCGGACTATTCATGCTATTGTAGCAAGTTCTTATCAGCAAATCAAGGATGCCGGAAACTTTTACTTTTCAAAACAGAGTAGCGTTTTTGTATCACAGGAAGTTCCTTCCTGTGATACAAAAAAGACTTTTATCATGACAACTGCCACAATAAAAGTCTTGCTATCTCATTTGATACGGACGCCTCTCGGCATCGGATGTCGGTTTCAAAACCATCCTTCCGGATGTTCAGCTACTCCCTCTTATTTGCTTGGAATGTACTATACCATCTTGCCATTGATTTGTCAATGAATTTTCCTCATTTCACTCTGCGCCCAAATTTCGCTTAATCAGAAACAAGAAGCGCCGCCTGATGAGATAAATTCCATTTTATATCCTTCCCTCTGCCTCCATAGCCTTATCTGCCATCTTCATGGTTTTCTTTAAGAACACTGCGCTTAAAATCAAGGCGACCACCTCCGAAATGGGGAAGGAAAGCCATACCAGCTCCAGCTGTCCAAAACGGGATAAAATCCAGGCTGCGGGAAGAAGCACCAACAGCTGACGGCACACAGAAACAATCAGGCTGTACACGGGATTCCCAATGGCCTGGCAGACCGATCCGGCAATAATGTTGAAACCTGCCAGCAAAAAATGAAAGGCAATGATCCGCAGAGCCGGAATACCAATGGAGAGCATATGGTCTGATGCGCTGAAAAAGGACAGCAGGATCCCCGGTATCAGCTCAAAGGCAATAAATCCTACCGTCATAATAGAAACTGCAGTTAGGATGGTAAGGCGGATAGTCTTTTTCACCCGCTCCGGCCTGCGGGCACCGTAATTGTAAGCAATGATTGGCACCATCCCATTGTTCAGACCGAATATGGGCATAAAGATAAAGCTCTGAAGCTTAAAGTAAGCTCCAAACACTGCAGTTGCCGTAGTCGTAAAGGAGATCAAAATCCGGTTCATGCCAAAGGTCATAACCGACCCAATGCACTGCATAATGATGGAAGGAAAACCTACCCGGTAGATCTCTTTGGCTGCCGCCGTACTCCAGCGCACCTTTCCAAGATGAAGATGGATCTCATGGTTGTACTTCATATTCACGAGGATTGCTGCAATGGCGGCAATAATCTGTCCAGCCACCGTAGCGGCAGCCGCTCCCGCAACTTCCATTCTTGGAAAACCAAAGTAACCAAATATCAAAATAGGATCCAGGATAATGTTGATGATTGCGCCCAAAAGCTGGGTACACATAGCAAGACTGGTCTTTCCTGTGGACTGAAGCAGACGTTCAAAACAAAACTGACTGAAAAGTCCAATGGACAGCCCAAGGCAGATGGTGGCATAGGAGGTTCCATAGTCCACGATCTCCGCAACATTAGTCTGCACTTCAAAAAACGGCCTTGACAAAAAGATGCCAATCAGCGCAAACAGGCCGAAACTGCACAGGGTAAGAATGATGCCTGTGTTGGCTGCGCTGGAAACGGTTTTCTCATCTTTGGCTCCCAGGGCTCTGGAGAGCAGGGCATTCATACCCACTGCCGTACCTCCTGCCACAGCGATCATCAAATTTTGCAGCGGAAAGGCCAGCGATACGGCATTCAGCGCATTTTCACTGATTTTTGCAACAAAAATACTGTCAACCACATTGTAAAAGGCCTGCACCAGCATGGAAATCATCATGGGCACCGCCATCCCTGCCAGCAAACGTCCTACTGGCATTACCCCCATTTTATTCTCCCGGGGCTGGGATCTCACTCTCTCTTCACTCATTTTCTCATCCTCCGTAAATTCACGTTCCAACTATAACAAAATGAATTTTTATTGTCAAGAAATCATGACAAAGCTGAGGAATGAATCTCGCGTATCCAGATACCGCTACCGTTTTAAGACTACTCCATCTCACTGATCTGCTTTCTTACAGGCAATACCATGGAAGGAGAGACGGAAAGCTCATCAATCCCCATGCGGACAAAGGTTTCCGTCATAGAAAGATCTCCGGCCAGCTCTCCGCAGATCCCCACCCAACAGCCGCCCCGATGTCCGTTTTCTGTCACCTGAGAAATCAAACGCAGCAAAGCAGGATGATAGGGATCATAAAACCGCTCCAAGCATTCATTCTGTCTATCAACAGCCAAGATGTACTGCGTCAGATCATTGGTTCCAAGGCTGAAAAAGTCTACCTCCCCGGCAAGTTCCTCGCTGATCAGGGCAGCTGCCGGAGTCTCGATCATGATGCCCTGCTCCAGTTCCTTCCATGGAATCCCTGCATCTTCAAGCTCCTTCTGCACCTCCCGGACGATCTGTTTGATCTGCTGCACTTCCCAGAGAGAAGTAATCATAGGATACATTACCGAAAGATTTCCGTAAACACCGGCTCTAAAGATGGCACGCAGCTGGGTCTTAAAAATCTCCGGCTGCTCTAAGCAGATGCGGATCCCCCGATATCCCATAGCCGGATTCTCTTCCTGCTTCAGATTAAAATAGTCAGCCTGCTTGTCTGCCCCTATATCCAGAGTGCGGATGATCACCTTTTTCCCGGCCATTGTCTCTCCCACAGTCTTATACGCCTGAAACTGCTCCTCCTCTGTGGGAAACTGCTTCTTTTCCAGATAAAGGAATTCGCTGCGGAACAGACCGATGCCCTCTGCATCATTTTCCAGAACGCTCACAAGATCTGTGAGTTCTCCTACATTGGCGTAAAGATGTATCCGTTTTCCTGATGCTGTCACGCTTTCCTTGCCTCGATATTTCTGCAGCAGCTCCTTCTGCCTGTGCTGCTGCTTCTGCTTCTCTTTCATCTTCTGCAAAGTCTCGGGATCCGGATCCAGAAGCAGCCTCCCCGTCTCTCCATCTACCACCGCCGTCTTTCCGTTCCATTCCGGTGAAACCGGGATACCGGAAATTGCCGGAAGTTCCATATTTCTGGCCAATATGGCTGTGTGCGAATTCCCGGAACCTGCTCTGGTGATAAATCCTAAAAGCCTGCTCTTATCCATCTGCACCGTCTCGCTGGGAGCCAGATCCTCCGCCGCCAGAATACATGGAAACTCCGGAAGCATCTTGACTCCCCGCTCTCCCAGAAGCAAAGCCACCACCCGCTCGGTCACATCCAGCACATCTGCTGCCCTGGCCTGAAAATACGCATCCTCCATCTGCCGAAACAGATTGGCAAACTGATCTCCTGCAGCAGCTACCGCATATTCCGCATTGACTTTCTGGGACAGAATCCTGTTTTTTACGGTATCCCGGTAGTCCTCATCCTCCAGCATCAGAATGTGAGCCTGAAAAATTTCTGCGTGAACCGCCCCCACCTCTTTTAACGCCTTCTGGTACAATTCCTCCAGCTCTTCCACAGCCCTGCCCACTGCCTGGTCATATCTGGCAAGCTCTGCTTCCGGATTCTCCACTTTGCAGCGTTTCACCTGTTTTGCATTCCTGGAATAAAAAAACAGGGTCCCTATGGCAATCCCTCTGCTGATCGCTCTTCCTTCTAAAATCTCCATCATTTCACCGCAAACGCTCCTTCTCCTATATTCAACTTATAGTATGGACAACTCCGATCAAAAAAATTCTGCCGTAAATACCAGGATACTGCCTGAAGCGTTACGCTGTTCCCGCAAATGAAAACGCTACCGCAAAGCGCTGTAGCTGCTCCCGCAAATGAAAAACGCTGCCGCAAAGCGCTGTAGCTGCTCCTGCAAATAAATACACTGCCGTAAAGCGCTATGACAGCTTGGCTCCATGGACAAAGACCATCTCTGCCTGAATATCCTGATTCAACAGCACCACATTAGCATATTTGCCCGGTGTCAGGCTCCCGTACCGATCGTAGATTCCCACCGCCTTGGCCGGATTCACTGCCGCACATTTGATGGCGCTGGAAAGAGGAATGCCCATTTGCTGCACCGCTGTACGCACGCATCCCATAAGATTGGTTACAGACCCGGCCAGCGTACCGCTCTCCAAAACTGCCCGGTTTCCCTTTACGATCACCTTCTGGCCCCCCAGCTCATAGGAGCCGTCCTCCAGTCCTGCTGCCTCCATGCTGTCGCTGATCATCAGGATCCTGTCATCCCCAAAGATTTTAAAAGTAGTGCGCACCACCGCAGGGTGGATATGTACGCCGTCGCATATCAGCTCCACCCTGCAGTGGGGGAAATCTGCTGCTGCCGCAATCGGCCCTGGATTTCGATGATTGTAGGGCGGCATTGCATTGTACAGATGGGTCAGTTCACAGGCACCTGCCTCCATGGCCTTCACAGCCGTATCATAGTCGGTGGTGGTATGCCCCAGGGAAATATTAATCTGCCCTGCCATCTCCCGAATAAAATCCAAAGTTCCTTCCGTCTCCGGAGCTACCACCACGGTCTTAAATTTATTTCCCGATGCTTCCTGGAGACGTTCCACCAAAGCTTTACTGGCCTTCTGAATATATGCTCCATTCTGGGCGCCTTTTTTTGCATGGCAGATAAAAGGCCCTTCCATGTACAGACCTGCCAGGACAGCCCCCTGAGGCTGCCGCCCTTCCCCCTCATACTCGGCAGAATACGCTGCTGCCGCATGGGCTACCTTCATCAGCACCTCCTCCGGCATAGTCATGGTAGCCGGAGTAATTGTAGTCACTCCCTGTCTTCCCTCATAGGCTGCAATATTCCGGAATGCTTCCACTGTGCCGTCGCAGCAGTCATATCCCATGCAGCCGTGAAAATGCACGTCTGTCAATCCCGGTACCACATACCGGCCGGAGGCGTCTACCAGCTCCTCCGGTCCCTCCAGCACGGAATACGCCTCCTCCGTCACCAGCTTTTCTCCTGCAACGTACAGCGTTTTTGGTTCAAAACAATACTTGTCCGTAAATACCAGTCCATGTTCAATCTTATACTTTTTCATATTCCACCTGCTTTCATAATTTTACTGCAGCGGAATGGTTTGTCCCGCATTTTTCCGATCCGCCGCTGTGCCAGCCTGGGAAGCATAATTCCCGTCCTATAGGATTATCTCCGCAAATCTGCCCATTCACCAGCCCTTGGAACGCAATTCCCGCCCATAGCTGTCCTTCTTGGTTTTCTACTGTAAAGCTAGCATCAGTGTACAGGGGACAATACGCCTCTTGTGCACTGATGCTATCGAACGGAAAAAAATGTCTTTCCCACAGCAAAAGAAAAGCCCGGGAATGAAACTGCCCCGCAACAGAAACGGTACTCTGTCCCAGGATAGTTCCCCTCCGCAGGCTCCTATCTCAAACTAAGTGAACTACCCATTGTCCCAAGCCAATAGGACTGCAGCCACTATATTTTTTTATGAACTTCTCAGATTTTGGACAAAGCTGCCTCATCTGCCACCAAAGTTACATCCGGGTGAAGCTGAAGAATGGATGCCGGAACCTGAGGGGTCACCGGACCGAAGAAAGCTTTCTTCACTGCCTCTGCCTTGTCTGCTCCGGAGACAACCACCAGAATTTTCTTGGCGCTCATAATCGTCCCAATTCCCATAGTGTACGCCTGTCTGGGCACATCCTCTGCTGAAGCAAAGAATCTCTTATTGGCTTCAATGGTGCTCTCTGCCAGGTTGACACAGTGGGTTTCTTTCTCAAACACATCTGCCGGCTCATTGAAGCCAATGTGTCCGTTATGTCCCATACCAAGAAGCTGCAGATCTGCTCCGCCTACGGAAGCCACAATCTTCTCGTATGCCTTACAGGCCTTATCCGCATCCGGCTCGGTTCCGTCCGGCACATAGGTACGGCTCTTATCAATGTTCACATGATCAAACAGGTTGTCATTCATAAAATACCGATAGCTCTGGTCATTCTCTGCCGGAAGGCCCTTGTACTCGTCCAGATTAACAGTGGTCACTTCGGAGAAGTCCAGATCTCCGCTCTCATACCACTCCACCAGCTTTTTGTACGCGCCAATGGGTGTAGAGCCGGTAGCCAGACCCAGAACACTGTCCGGTTTGGCAACTACCTGCGCAGCAATGATCGCAGCTGCTTTTCTGCTCATAGCCTCATAATCTTTTGTCTTATAAATCTTTACCATTCTTTTTCCCCCTTGCCTTTGGATCGCTTCCCATGGAGCCGTTTCCTCCCGGATTTTTCTTCGACCGCAGCCCCATATCTTTCCTGAACATCATACCATGTTTCCCTGGTTTGCGCAATGATGGTTTTCCAGTGAATACCACCGTTCACCACTCTAATGTTTCCAGAAGCAAAACCTCCCTATAGGGAAAGACAAGCGATCTTCGATGCTGGCCCTTGACAAAATGCCCTGTCTTCCATATAATGAACATTGTTCAAATTGAGGTGATTGCATGAATACAGTTGTGACATCAAAAGAAGAAATTTTGAGTATCAGTCGTCAATTGATGCAGCAGAAGGGTTGGGCCTCTGTCAACATCCGATCTGTTGCAGCTGCCTGCGGAGTATCCATTGGATCTATTTATAATTATTTTGATTCCAAATCTGCCCTGATAAAGGCCATTGTCGAAAGCGTCTGGTGCGAAATTTTCCATCGTCCGGAGGAGGAAACCGCGTTTCAGGATACACTGTCCTGCATTATCTGGATGTATAAACGGATGGAATATGGAAGTAAACAGTATCCCGGGTTTTTTACCCTGCACTCTTTGGGATTTATCCCGAAAGATAAACCAGAGGGAAAACAACAAATGCAGCAGGCCTGGCAGCATATTTTAGACGAACTAAGTTCTGTTTTGAAAAAAGACAGGAATATTCGGGCTCATGCCTTTACGGAACAATTCACAGCGGAGAAATTTGCAAACGTTTTGTTTTCCCTGATGTTATCCGCTTTTCTGCGTCAGGAATATGATCCGGAAGCGGTATTGGAAATCGTGCGCAGAACCATTTATTAAAATTTCCACTTAATTTTAATTATAGTGGAGATTTTTTATCACCGAAACTGAACAATGTTCACAAAAGGAGGTACCTCATGAAAGTTAAACGGAATACATTGCTGCTCCTTGCCTGCTTCGTCTGGAGCATAGCGGGTTTCAATGTCCTTCGCATTGGCTTGATGGCTTATCCTGCGCATCGAACCATATTGAATTTCCTGCTATCCATATTAGTTTTTAGCGTTTTTCAATATTTTATCTTTGGAAAATTGGTAAAAAAGCATACCATCCGGATTCTGTCCTATCAGAAAACAAAGCATTTTTTTCTTAAGTTTTTTGATAGAAAAGCATTTATAATTATGGCAGTGATGATGATTGGCGGTATTGGCCTTCGGATAAGCGGGCTGGCACCAGAACGGTTTATTGCAGTCTTCTATACTGGCCTGGGAGCTTCGCTTTTGTTAGCAGGATTATTGTTTGGCTGTAACTATGGCAAAACGGTTTTAACCGCTGCCACAGCAGAAAATAAATCATAAACAAAGGAGAATCATTTATGCAAGCAATCGTAGAAACTCTGTTTGATGCGGTCTATTTGATTTCCGTTATTTCCATTGGAATCCTGATGATCCGCGGAAGCAAGGGAAATCCTCAGTTCCGCCTGTTCGGTTGGATGGCCATCCTATTAGGCGCAGGAGATTCTTTTCATCTTGTTCCTCGCGCAATCGCTCTTTGTACCACTGGTTTGGAAAACTATACCGTCCCCTTAGGTCTTGGAAAGTGGATTACCTCTGTAACCATGACGGTTTTCTATCTGTTGCTCTACTATGTTTGGCGCCAGCGGTATCAGATCCAGGGCCAGCATCACTTAACCGCCGCCGTGTATATTCTGGCCGGTGTAAGGATTGTTCTGTGCATGATGCCGCAAAACCAGTGGTTAAGTGCAGAATCGCCGCTTTCTTGGGGAATCTATCGCAACATCCCCTTTGCTTTGTTGGGACTTTTGATCATTGTTTTATTTTATCGCAGTGCAAAAGAACAAAAAGACAAAGCCTTTCGCTGGATGTGGCTGACCATTGTGCTAAGCTTTGGTTTTTACATTCCAGTGGTACTTTGGGCAGATGCAGTTCCTATGATCGGGATGCTGATGATCCCCAAAACCTGCGCCTATGTTTGGACGGTATTAATCGGATATTCTGCAATGAAAAAGGAGTGTCAATCATAAAAAATGAAGACAAAACATTATATAAATACAGCTTTGTTCTATGCGATCCTCGCAATGGCCGGGGGCGTATTCTATCGAGAATTTACTAAATTCAATCATTTTTCAGGCAAAACAACCCTCGGAGTGATACATACTCATTACTTTCTATTGGGCATGGTATTTTTCCTGCTGCTTCTTCTGTTGGAAAAAAATTTTGCTTTTACAGAAGTGAAAACCAGACGAGCACTGATCTTATATCATATTGGTTTGAATTTAACTGGTGTTATGTTTTTCATTCGCGGGATCCTTCAGGTTTTGGATACCCCACTTTCTTCCGCTGTCAATTCAGCCATTTCCGGTGTCGCCGGAATTGGCCACATTCTGCTGGGGATCAGCCTGATCAGTATCCTTCTGACCGTGCGGCGCAGCGTTGCAAAAGCAGGGCATTAAGAAATGAAATGAAAACCAACGCAGCTGCAAAATGGCAACAGTTCTGCCATAAGCAAGAATTTTAGCTGCGATAGCAAAAAGAACTTCATAGTTTAGGGCGCTGGTCTGTCTGCTTCCTTCTGCAGATAAACCAGCGCCCCTGCGCTGTACTAACCATATGACGGAAACCGTCTTGGCGTTCCCAATCTCCATCACATATTACGTCTCTGGCACGTATGGTTATGTATAAACAGTACTTCCTGTTATTTTTGTTGGTAAATAAAACTCCCCTGTCCAACTGAGAACAGTGTACCAAAAAGATGTGTCGTAAATATGGAATGATTCTTAAAACTTTTGGTAAATTCTTATCTTTTTATGATGTCAAAACGAATACAACTCCCTGGTACAGATTATAGCACAAAAATAAAAAAGAAGACGTTGCCAAATACTCCTGTCTGCCGCAATGCGATCCTGCAAAGCAGTAAAACCGTCATCCCTCATGGGCCGGAATAAACATCAGGGTAAATACAGTAAGCAGCAGCAAGCACACCACCAGCACCGATTTTTCTCCATAAGATTCTGTGAGCAGCACACCGATGATAGCCCCCAGAATAAATACCAGAATGATTCCATAGTAACGCAAACTCTTCTTTCTGGTTTCTCTGTCATGGTTGGCGCTGGCATAAAACAAATGCTCTGTGGCTGTCCGCAGATTTCCCGTACACATAGTAGTGGCAAAGCTGCCTCCTCCGATAAAAGAACGGAAACTTTCCACCTGCATGGAACACACAAAGGATACTGCCATATTCACCAGGTCATTATACGCCCCTGAGGGAACAAAGGCGATGATCCACAGCACCAGCAGTTCCAGGGCAATGACAATCTGCCTCCAGTGAAGGTACTGGGTTCTGCGAAAGTGCAGCTTTACAAACTCTGTGATCAGGATGCCCAGCATAAAGGCGCCGATAGGCAGGGCATACATCCCTGCCTTTCCCAATTCTCCCTTTGCCAGATTGATGGCCAGAAGCACAATATTCCCGGTCTGAGCATTGGCAAATACTCCGCCCCGGCTGATGTAGGTATAAACATCCAGATATCCTCCCACTGCTGCCAGGATCAGGCCCACCAGGTAGGATTCCGACGCTTTTCTCTGTAACTGTTTCATAACTGCTCCAGTCTCAAAAATCCTCTTTTTTCTGCAACCCTTCAAGCTTCTGCAGGATCTCAAAGGCAGCCGTAGCTCCCCTGTTTCAAGGCCGTCTTTGAGATTGACCCGACGAGTATGCCGCAGTTTCTCCGATTCTAAACGGTTGTTTTATTTTTTAGAATCCAAGTAAGCTCTGCGTCCGTCTTCATAAAGATTGTTTCCCTCGCTGTCAATGATCACCACCAGAGGCATCTCCTCCACATACAGCTCTCTTAATGCCTCTGCACCCAGATCTTCAAAGGCAATCAGCTCTGCCTTCTTAATGCACTTTGCCAGCAAAGCTCCGGCACCGCCAATAGCTCCGAAGTAGACCCCGTGATATTTCTTCATGGCCTCCACCACCTCCGGAAGACGGGCTCCCTTTCCGATCATACCCCTTGCGCCAACAGACATCATGGTAGGCGCATAGGCATCCATCCGGCCGCTGGTGGTAGGGCCTGCGGAGCCGATCACCTGCCCCGGTTTTGCAGGCGTTGGACCCACATAGTAGATCGTAGCATCCTTAGGATCAAAGGGCAGTTTTTCTCCTCTGGCCAGTGCTTCACACATTCTTTTGTGTCCTGCATCCCTGGATGTATAGATGGTTCCGGTAAGATATACGGTATCTCCGGCGTGAAGAGTTTTTGCCAGTTCCTCGGTCAAAGGAAGGGTAATATGTTTTTCCATCTTAGATCACCTCCGATTTATGGCGTGTCACATGACAGTTGATATTAATCGCGCAGGGCATTCCTGCTATGTGGGTGGGCAGAGTCTCAATATTCAGTCCAATGGCGGTCGTTTTTCCTCCAAAGCCCTGAGGCCCGATGCCCAGTTCATTGATCTTTTCCAGCATCTCTTTTTCCAGGTCTGCATAATAGGGATCCGGATTGGAGGAATCAATCGGACGCATCAGCGCCTTCTTTGCCAGCAGAGCCGCCTTGTCAAAGGTGCCTCCGATACCAACGCCCACTACCATCGGCGGGCAGGGATTGGGGCCGGCTGCCTCTACCGTCTCCAGAATAAAATCCTTGATTCCCTGAAGGCCTGCGGATGGCTTAAACATACGGATAGCGCTCATATTCTCACTGCCGAATCCTTTGGGGCCCACAGTCACCTTGATCTGCTCTCCCGGAACGATCTCTGTATAGAGCATGGCTGGAGTATTGTCCCCTGTATTTCCTCTGCGGATGGGATCTTTTACCACGGATTTTCTGAGATATCCACGGTCATATCCTCTGCGGACGCCTTCATCCACAGCCTCCGCCAGATTTCCCCCTACAATGTGCACATCCTGACCGATCTCCAAAAAAACGCAGGCCATACCAGTATCCTGGCAAATGGGCACACTTTCCTTCTTGGCAATTTCAAAATTGTCAATGATCTTATCCAGAACCCCCTGAGCAATCTCCCAGTCCTCCCGGGAACGGCAGTTTTTAATCGCGCACTGCACATCCTCCGGAAGATACTGGTTCGCCTCAATACACAATTTTTCTACCACATCTGTAATCTGCTGCGCCTGAATCTCTCGCATAATTCTGCACCTCCACTATTTATTTCCTCACAGGAAAATTCCTATAAACTGACACGCCAGCACCACGATTACCAGCGCCACCGGGTAAGTGGCGGCATAGGCGGATGCCACGTCATCGGTTTCTGTCACACGGATCAAAGTTCCAAGAGCCGGTGTGCTGGTCATTCCTCCGCAGATGGAGCCTAATGTATTAAACAAACTCAGCTTCAGCACTCTGGCTGCAAAAATGTATCCCAGAAACATGGGAATCAAGGTCATCAGCGCTCCGTATACAAACAGAAGCATCCCCTGTTCCTTCAAAATATCCACAAAGCCTGCGCCAGCCTGCACACCAGCCCCGATGAGGAACAGCGCCAGCCCAAACTCCCGCAGACACTCCAGCACGTGTTTCTCCACCTGGACGCTGAGCCTTCCAATCTTGCCAAAATGGCCTAAAATCAGCCCGGCAATCAAAGGGCCTCCGGAGGTACCCAGAGAAAATACCGCTCCCCCTGGCAGAGGAATCTGGATCTTCGCCAGCACAATCCCCAGTGCAATCGCCAGGGAAAAGGGGAAAAAACCCATACTGTCTGCATAGAAAAGCTCTTCTTTCCTGGTTTTCCGATACTCATCCACTTCCACATTGGAGGCCGCTTCAAACCTGGCCCGCTCTGCCGCCATGTCTGTCTTTAAAAATTTGGGCACCAGCTGTACAAAAAGCACCACGCCCACCACCCCGAAGGGATAGGCAATGCCATATCCAACAGAAGCTGCGTCAGACCCGGTAGCTTCCAGAGCTGCCGCCAGGCCGGGAGTGCTGGTGAGGGCTCCTGCCATCATACCCACGCTGATATCTGTGGGCACTTTTCCCACTGTGATGATCCCCACACAAGTAAGCGCACCTGCTGCAATGATGATGATTCCCAATAAAATGTAGGATGTGGCATTGAGTTTGAAGTTTCGGAAAAACTTGGGCCCTGCAATAAACCCTACCGCTGTCACAAAACAGATCAGCCCAAGTTCTCTCACCAGAGAGGGAATCTCAAAACCAAAATGGCCGAACACCAGAGCTACCAACAGGATACCTGCCGTTCCCAGCTCGATTCCTGCAATCTTAATACTTCCCACCAGGTAGCCAAGCACTGCGATCACAAATACGATCATCAATGTATTGGAGAATATATTTTCCTGAAACCAGGTAAGAACTCCCATAGTAAATGCACCTTCTCTCTTTCCATTCAAGCAATTTTCCGCCCCAGAATTCTCTGTATGTCGGGGATATCAACAAAAGTCCGATGAAGGGTTTCCTGCTCCACGCTCTCACAATTCCGCCTATCCCATCATACAAAACTCACTGCAGCGAAATATTCTGTCACACCGGGCACCCCGTTTCTGCGTACCCTCACCCTTCCGTTTTCTTACACTTCCGGGTTCTTACGCTTCCTCTCTCTCATGCCTTGCATACTTCGGCAGAAGCAGGGGAGAAACATCTCCTGTGGTCACTCCGGCTGCATCCAGTTCCTCTGCGTATTTTTCCACATGGTCCAGATTCATGGTTCCGAGAGTCACCTCTTTTGCTCTGGCTGCCGCTGCCTTTCCTGCATTACGGCCGAACACGATGATATCCAGAAGAGAATTCCCCATCAGGCGGTTTCTTCCGTGAATGCCTCCCACTGCTTCCCCTGCTACCAAAAGGTTGGAGATGACCTTGGTAAAGCCCTCTCCTCCAATCTCCAGACCACCGTTCTGATAGTGCAGGGTGGGGTACACCAGAATCGGAAGTTTCCGCATATCAATGCCGTAATTCATATACATCCGAAGCATCGCCGGGATCCGCTTTTCAATGGTTCCCTCTCCGCCGATGCGCTCGATCATAGGAGTATCCAGCCATACGCCGCTTCCAAGAGGAGTGGTCACCCCTTTGTCTCTTGCTTTGCACTCCCGGATAATGGAGGCTGCCGCCACATCCCGTGTTTCCAGGGGGTGCATAAATGCCTCTCCTTCTTTATTCACCAGCATGGCGCCCAGAGAACGAACCTTCTCTGTCACCAGCGCTCCGAAAATCTGGGATGGATAAGCCACGCCTGTAGGATGATACTGGATGGTATCCTGATACAGAAGAGGCGCTCCTGCCCGGTAACCTAAGATCAGGCCGTCTGCCGTTGCCCCGTAGTGATTGGAGGTTTGGAAGCCCTGATAATGCATCCGGCCAGCTCCTCCGGTGGCGATGATCACCGTCTTGGCTCTTGCCACCAGATAGTCATCCGTCTCCATATTTAAGAGTACAGCTCCTGCCGCCTGCCCTTTTTCATCCATGATCAGCTCCACTGCTGATGTAAATTCCACCACCGGAATCTTCCGGTTCAGCACCTCATCCCGAAGGGTTCGCATGATCTCAGCGCCGGAATAATCTCTGCAGGCATGCATTCTCTTTCTGGAAGTTCCTCCGCCGTGGGTGGTAACCATCCTTCCGTCTTCATCCTTATCAAACATCACGCCCAGCTTGTTCAGCCACTGGATGGCATCCGGAGCCTCCATTACCAGCCTGCGCAAAAGCTCCGGCCTGGCTGCGAAGTGTCCTCCTCCGAAAGCATCCAAATAGTGCTGTACCGGAGAGTCATTCTCTTTATCTGCTGCCTGAATACCGCCCTCTGCCATCATGGTGTTGGCATCGCCAATGCGAAGCTTGGTGACGATCATGGCCTTTGCCCCGGCCTCATGAGCCTCAATGGCTGCAGAAGCGCCGGCCCCGCCGCCTCCGATGATCAGCACATCCACATCATAGTCCACTTTGTTCAGATCCACCTTGTCTTTCAGCAGACGGCTGTTGGAATGAAGCAGATGCACCAGCTCCGCCGGCGCCTTCTGTCCCTTGTTAGGGCCGATCTTAATCTCTTCAAAGGCCTCCTGCCGATAATCCGGGTGAAATTCTTTCAGAAGGGCATCCTTTTCTTCTGCCGTCATTCGTCTGGGTTCCATGCCCATCCGCATATCCCGGGTGGCCTCCACCTTTTTCACAGACTCCATCATTTCCGGTGTAAACATGGTTTTCCCTCCTTACTTCTCTATCTCTCTGTTGTTGTAAAGTTCCTGCATTTCCGTAATGGGCTTCTCCATGATCTGTTCAATGAGATCATCATAATCCCCTCTGTGGATCTCCTCCACTCTTGTGTTTAAATGCTCAGACTCCGGGGCTATGTACTTTCCGGTCAGTCTTCTTGCCAGCAGTCCCACCATGGGATGAGAGATCTCTGCTGGACATCTGACAGAACAGCATCCACAGCCCACACAGTCAAAGGATTCCTCTGCACATTTTTCAAATTCCCCTCTCTGGGCGTAAGCAATATACTGCATCACATTCAGATTCTGAGGACAGGCCTTGGTACAGGCATTACATCCGATACAGCTGTAGATCTCTGGGTACAGCTCCATCATAATCTGCTGAGTAGGACGGATCTCATTGATCTCATAAGTTCTCTTATCTGTGGGGAAAAAGGGGATGCTTGCCACATACATTCCTTCCTCAACCTGAGTCTGGCAGGCCAGACAGGTCTTCAGCTCATTTTTTCCCTTAATCCGGTAGATGGTGGCGCAGGCTCCACAGAAACCGTGGCGACAGCCGCAGCCCCGCTTTAAGGTATAACCCGCATATTCCATAGCTGTCATGATGGTCAGGTCCCCAGGGACGCTGTACTTTTTCCCGAAGAAATAAACATTCACCATATTTTCCATGTTGGTTTGATCCTTTCGTTCTATATTTACAATTCCGCTTCGCTTCTATTCTCCGCAATGAGCAGCTCAACCTCTATTCCGCTTCGCTCCATTTCGGTTGGGGCCTTCGCCCCATGAATGATGGTGCCTTGGCTCCTCCTCCATGCTTGCATGGGCTGGAGACTCGTCACCATCTTTCGCGCTGCTCATTGCTGATCAATATTCATTGGGCAGTTCATCGATCTCGTCGCAGCGGAATACCGGGCCGTCCTTGCACACATACTTGGAACCGATGTTGCAGCGGCCGCATTTTCCGATGCCGCACTTCATCCGAAGCTCCAGAGTGGTATAAACCTGATCCTTGGAAAAGCCCATCTCCTGCAGCGCCGCCAGCACGAATTTGATCATGATGGGCGGTCCGCACACCAGCGCTGTCTTATCTGTATCAAAACCTACCTCCTTCAGGTAATTGGGGACAAAGCCCACATGGCCATCCCATCCCTCCTGCTCCCTGTCAATGGTAAGATACACATTCACATCCTTTGCCTTCATCCACACTTCCTGGATCTCTTTCAACTGCACCAGATCATCTGCGGAGCGGGAGCCGTAGAGAATATCTACGGTTCCGTAATTCTCCCGGTTATCCAGCACATAGTTGATCACAGACCGTAGCGGAGCAAGACCGATGCCTCCGGCGATAAACAGAAGATTCTTTCCTTTCAGCTCTGTCTCCACCGGGAAATAGTTGCCATAAGGCCCCCGCACTGTGATCTCATCCCCCACCTCCAGACTGTGGAGGTAATCCGTGAGCACACCGCAGCGCTTGATGCTGAACTCCTGATACGATCGATTCGTGGGAGAGGAGGTAATCGAAAACATCCCTTCGCTCACTCCCGGAGCGCACACCATGGCGCACTGGCCGGGCATATGTTCAAAAAGTTTTCCTCCCTCCGGCGCATTCACCCGAAAAGTCTTCACATCTGGTGTCTCCTGGCGGATATCTGTGATCACTCCCACCATAGGCACCAGAACATCTCTCTTGTATCCGGGATTGCAGGTACACTCATGTTCTGCCTCCATCATGGCCACATCCGCTCTTTTTTCCTGTTCACTCATACCTGCTCACCTCCCTGTTTGTTTCTCTCTTCTGAGAACTTTTTGATCACCTTCACAATATTTAAGGATGCAGGACACTTTTCCACACAACGGCCACAGCCTACACAGGAGTATTCTCCCTCGTTGTTGGCCGGAAAATACACCAGCTTGTGCATAAACCTCTGACGGAACCGCTGCATCTGGCTGGTACGGTTATTGCCATGAGCCATCATCGTAAAGTCAGAATACATACAGGAATCCCAGCAGCGGTATCTCTGTACCCCGTGTCCGGTATCATAATCCTTAATGTCATAGCACTGGCAGGTTGGGCACACAAAGGTACAGGTACCGCAGGCCAGACAGGGTTTATACAATTCCTCCCATAAAGGAGAATTAAATTTTTCATTCAGGGCCTCCCCGTTCCACCCCTCCAGGGAAAGATGAGAATAGGGAAGTTTGTCGATAATGGAACGGATCCTGGTCTTTTCTTCCTGAATTTCGGGAATCAGGAATGCGCCCTCGCTCTCTGACTCCTTCTTTTCCGGATCCTCCACCTGTTCCAGCAGCTCTCCGGCCAGTCTGGTAAGCTCCCATCCTTTTTCTGTCACCGGTTTCCAGTAAAGATCGTCTCCCAGCATCCAGGCTGCCACATCCGCTCCTGACGTTTCCGGATCTGCGGCATCCACGCCGAACACCTTACAGAAGCAGGTCTCCTCCGGCTCATGGCAGGCCAGCGCCACAATAGTTCCATGCTCCCGTCTGGCTGCATAAAAGGTGTCCACCGGCTCTGCTAAAAATACCCGGTCCAGCACCTGAACGCCCTTGATATCGCAGGCCTTCATGCCGAATACCACAAACTGCTGCTCCTGTAATCCAGCCTGCTCAATTTTAATCTTCTTTCCCTCCTGCTTACAGGTATAGAGACTTTCACTCTGGGGAAAGAAAGCGTCCTTGGGTGATTTTACCGTCTTTAAAGTGTCCAGATCCACCTCATCTCCCTCTTCCCAGGAGGCAAAATTCACCTGCCCGCTGATCTTGACAGGAAGGTACAGCTCTCTGGCAGAGGCGATGCAGCGGAATAATTCGGTCAGTTTTTCTTTTTTAATTTTATACATGACTTATCCCCTTTCTCCTACAATGCCAGGCTCCACATCCTCCATAGTATAGCTGGTAAGAGGACCGTTGGAGGTGCTGTCCTCTCCGGCCTGAAACTCTCCGTAAAAGGTATCAATGTCCTTGATAAATTTCCGGTTAAACAGATGCAGCGGGATCCCCTGGGGACAGACTCTGCTGCACTCTCCGCAGTCCGTACACCGCCCGGCCACATGGAAGGCCCGGATAATGTGAAACATTTTTTCCTCAAAGGAATCCGCATTTGCCTTCTGGGCACTGTCAAATTTGTTGCTGTCAAAAACGCATTTGCGGCAGCTGCAGGCCGGGCACACATTGCGGCAGGCATTGCAGCGGATGCATTTGCTCAGCTCTTTCTGGAAAAAGGCAAATTTTTCCTGGGGACTCATGGCCTCGATCTGCTCAACTAACGCAAACCGGTCTGCATCCTTGGTATCCTTGGAATCCCCTATTAATTCGTCGTAAATTTTATGTTCCTTGCCCTTGCACACATGGCAGCGCTCCAGCATTCCATCTGCGTAAGCGCAGGTCTTTTCCCCGTACAAGGTCTGAATGGTAAGGGTCTCGCAGGGATCTGTAAGCTCAGCCCCGGCAATGCTCTGAATTCCCTTGATGCCCCGGGCTTTGATCTTCTCGATATCCAGCTTTCCCTTGCAGCCCACACCGATGATGTAGGCCTTTTCCCGATCCACCCGGTGTTCCTTAATCAGCTGGTTAAAGCTGTAGGTATCGCAGGGTTTTAAAAATACCAAAGTCTTTCCCTCCAGTTTGGAGGCTTCTATCATATATTTGCTTAAATTCGCTCCGCAGAAACCGTTGTACACAAATTCCTTCAGAGCATCCTCGCTTTCAAAGTAAGCCGGTTCCGGATTGTAAGGCAGGTCTCCGGCTTTCCAGCCCAGCACCCGGACTACCGTTCCGTCCGCCAGCAGTTCTTTTGCCCTTTTGATCAGCTCCTGCATCTTAAATCCTCCAATCTTACGTTCTTGCCCAGAGAACGAATCTTTTCCACAAACTCATTCATAGTAGTGGAAAATTTCACACCCTCAGCAGCAGATACCCATTCCACACGGGTACGCCCGTTTTCCACACCAATGAAATCCAGCATGGAAAACAGCAGTGTCATACGCCTTCTTGCATAAAAGTTTCCGGTGCTGTAATGGCAATCTCCCGGATGGCAGCCGCAGAGGATCACCCCGTCCGCTCCCTTCTCAAAAGCTCTTAAGATAAACATGGGATTCACCCGACAGGAACAGGGAACCCGGATGATCTTTACATCCGCCGGATAGCCCAGACGGCTGCTTCCTGCCAGGTCCGCTCCCGCATAGCTGCACCAGTTGCAGCAAAAAGCCACGATCTTGGGGCGGAATTCGCCGTTTTCCGTTTCCATGGCTGTATTTTTTTCTTCCATCATCGGCATATCGCATCCACCTCCGCAATAATCTGTCTGTTAGAGAAGCCCTGAAGATCCATAGCACCGGACGGGCAGGCAACGGTACAGGCGCCGCAGCCCTGACAGAGCGCATCATTCACCACTGCGATGCGGCGCTCCTCCCGAATTCCATGATCGTTCACCTGACGGTTTTCATAGGTAATGGCTCCGTAGGGACAAACATTGGCACAGGTGGAACAGCCATTGCACAAAAGCTCATCGGAGTGAGCCGTACAGGGATTGGTCAGTAGCTTATCCTTGGCCAGAAGGCCGATGGCCTTTACTGCCGCAGCTCCTGCCTGTGCTACCGTCTCCGGAATATCCTTTGGCCCCTGGCACACACCGGACAAGAAAATACCGGCTGTGGGGGACTCCACAGGTCTTAGCTTTGCATGGGCCTCTGTCAGGAAATTGTTGGTATCAATGCTGGCAGTGAGCATGGTGGCGATCTTTCTCACATCCGGATTTGGCTCAATGGCCGCCGCCAGAACCACCATATCTGCCTCCATCTTGATCTGCCGGTTATCCAAAAGGTCAGAGGCCTGCACCAGCAGCTTTCCATTGGGCTGTGGGGATACCTTTCCCACCTGCCCCTTAATATAATTGACTCCGTACTGCTCCACTGCTCTGCGGTAAAATTCATCGAAATTCTTTCCCGGAGTACGCACATCAATATAAAAGACCGTCACATTCACATCCGGATATTTATCCCGGATCAGCATAGCGTGCTTGGCCGTGTACATACAGCAAATCTTGGAACAGTAGCTCTTCCCCCGGCTGTCATCGCAGCGGCTGCCTACGCACTGGATAAACACCATCTCCTTGGGCGCTTTTCCATCGGAGAGACGCTCCAAATGTCCTTTAGTAGGGCCTGCCGCATTCATAATCCGCTCCAGTTCCAGGGAAGTGATCACATCTTTGCTCTGATTGTAGGCGTATTCGTCATACTGATCCAGCTTGATCACATCAAATCCGGTGGCCACTACAATGGCGCCGTATTTCTGGGTGATGATCTCATCCTTCTGTTCATAATCAATGGCTCCTGCCTGACAGACCTTGGCGCACACGCCGCACTTTCCGGTCTGAAACTTGATGCAGTGCTCCCGGTCAATCACCGGCACATTGGGGATTGCCTGAGCAAAGGGGGTATAGATGGCGCTTCTGTTATTTAATCCTCTGTTAAACTCGCTGGGGGCTTTCTTGGAAGGACACTTTTCCTGGCAAACACCGCAGCCGGTACACTTATTCATATCTACGCTTCTGGCTTTTTTTCGGATATCCACAGTAAAATCTCCCACAAAACCAGAAACTTTTTCCACCTCACTGTAGGTGTAGATGGTGATCTTTTCATGGGCTGCCGCCTCTACCATCTTAGGTGTCAGGATACAGGCAGAACAGTCCAGAGTTGGGAAGGTCTTATCCAGCTGGGACATCCTTCCTCCGATGCTGGGTGTTTTCTCCACAATATCCACTTCATAGCCTGCATCCGCAATATCCAAAGCGGTTTGAATCCCGGCAATCCCGCCCCCAATCACCAATGCCCGCTTGGTCACCCGGCTCTCTCCCGGCTGAAGAGGCGTGTTCAAATTCACCTTAGCCACAGCGGCCCGCATCAGAATCACCGCCTTTTTGGTGGCCTCTTCCATATCTTTATGTATCCAGGAACAGTGTTCACGAATATTGGCAATCTCCACCATGTAAGGGTTTAAGCCCGCCCGCTCTGCTGCCTTGCGGAAAGTGGTCTCATGCATTCTGGGGGAGCAGGAGCAGACCACCAGCCCGGTAAGGCCTTTCTTGGCAATAGCCGCTCCGATCTTCGCCTGGCCGGCCTCAGAACACATATACTGGTAGTCCTCCGCATGAACTACTCCCGGCTCCATGAGAGCCATCTCAACTACTTTCTTTACGTCCACCGTTGCTGCAATGTTGCTGCCACAATGACAGACAAATACGCCTATTCTCTGCAAAAGGCTCACCTCCTGTATCTTCTGAATGCACTAACCAGCAGCTGCTGGGGAAGCTCCGGGTCAAGAAGCTCCGGTATCTCATCCGGACTTAAATACCCCTCTCCCCGCTGACGCACCACCATCTGTCTTGCCGCGTCAATGAGCTTTCCAGGTTTTACATCCCTGGGACACCGCTCCACGCAGGCAAAGCAGGAGAGGCATTTCCAGAGGGACTTGGAATTCATCAGCGCCTCCACATCCTCGTTGATCACATAGGATACAAACTGGTGAGGCTTAATATCCATCTCATCAAAGGAGGGGCAGGTGGCAGAGCATTTGCCGCACTTCATGCACTTTAGCGGGTTCACACCGCTAATTTCCTGTATCATCTCGGCCTGTCTCTTCTTACTGTTCATAACATCCTGCCTCCTTCCTCACATATTTTCTCTGGTTCTTTTTTATTTTCGCTGTTGCCGCCGTCCTGTTTTTCCATCCGTCCTTCTTCTCTCCCATCATCTCCCGGCTTCTCCAGCTTTCCCCGGCACTTACAGCCATCTCCGGTCTGTTTCTGATAAACTGCTTCCTTTTTGGCAAGCTCTGCATCCACCTGCTCCTTTACCCCAAGAGCCTCTGCCAAAAGCTCTGTAAAGTAAAGCACCGGAAGCTTTTCCCCAGCACTCTTGTTCAGATTATACATACACAGGGGACAGGCGGTAATGAGAAGCTCTGCTCCAAATCCTTTCGCGCTCTCCGCGATGGTCTCACACATATTTTTTGCCATCTGCTTTTCTTTCAGAGAGATGTAGCCGCCGCAGCACTCGTTGCGGTAAGGGTAAACCACCGGCTCCGCCCCAATCGCCCGAATAAAATCCTCCAGGATCCTTGGATTTTCCGGATCATCAAAGGCCAGGATCTTGCTGGGCCGAAGGAGCAGACAACCATAGTAGGCGCCAATCTTTTTTCCGGTAAGAGGCTTTGTCACTTTCTCTTTTAAAACATCAAAGCCTACCCGGTCCCGCAGTACCTCCAGAAAATGAAGTACCGTAGTCTCCCCTTCATAAGGCTCTGAAAGCTTCATATAATTGTTTGCCCTGGTGCGGATATCCTCCACATGCTTCATATCATCATTGACCCGCTTGATCACATGATGACAGGCGGAGCAAAGCGTTACCAGATCCTGTCCTTCCTCTTTCGCATGATTCAATGCCCGGACGGAAGAAAGTTTCGTGGCAATCTCATCGCTGCCCAGCGGATATACCCCTCCGCAGCACTGCCATTCCAGTATCTCCTCCAGTTCAAAGCCCAGCGCCGCTGCACTGGCTCTTGCGTAGGCGTCCAGCTTCTGGGCCTTCGTTCTCAGGGTACACCCTGGATAATAACTATACTTCATAGACTAATGTATCCTTCCTGCATATTTTGTCTGAGAGCCTGCCCTGTATATGCCCTGAGCCTGCCCCGGATACCTATAACTTAGGGGACTGCAAACAGGCTGCCCGGACAGCTCCTTTGGCGTTCTCCTCCAAAACTCTTCATCTCCGCTGGAAGAAATCATCCAAAGAAACCTTCAGGCAGGAAGTCTGCAGACCCCTTCTCTAAATATCCGTTCCGATATGGAATCTTATTCATTTACAGAACTGTTCCGAATTTATCCGGCATATCTGCCGCACCAGCCAAATAGAAAGCCTTCCGGCAGCCGTCTCGAAACTTTTATTTTTTATCAACCCTTTACAGGTCAATCTGAGCAATCACAGCCTTCAGCGCATCTGCGCTGGCTCGTAACTGTTCGATCTCTTTCTGGTTCATGCGCATGGGTACCTTGCCCTGGATACCGTTGGGTCCTACCAGAGTCAGTGTGCTCAGGCACACATCCTCGATCCCATACTCTCCATGCATCATAGAAGATACCGTAGCAATGGAATCCGATGCGGAAAGCAAAATTCCGCACAGGTGACAGACAGAGGTAGACACCGCATAGAAGGTAGCTCCCTTGTTGGCAATCACCACGCCGCCGGATTTGTGTACATACTCTGCAGTGGCTTCCTTATCCAGAGGCTTTACATCTTTTCCCAGGCTCTGCATCAGTTTGTAATATTCATCCACGCTGACGCCGGAGATGTAGGCTCCGCTCCAGGGTACAAAGGAAGAATCTCCATGCTCTCCATACACATAGGCGTGAATGTTCTTCTGGGCCACTTTAAAATGTTCAGACAGATGATAACGGAGACGGGCAGTGTCCAGTATAGTGCCGGAACCAATCACCTGATTCTCCGGAAGTCCGGAAATCTTGGTAAATACATAGGTGAGAACATCCACCGGATTGCTTACAATAATGTAAAGCGCCTTGGGAGCCACTTTTACAATCTCCGGTGTGATCTGCTTTAAAATCTCGACATTTGTCTTGGTCAGCTCAATTCTGGTCTGGCCCGGTTTTCTGGCAATTCCGGAAGTAATGATCACAATATCTGAATCTCTGGCATCCTCATACTCGCCTGCAATGATGGAAATGGGATTGCGGAAACAGGTACCCTGCTCAATATCCATAACCTCACCCTGCACCTTCTCCTTGTTGACATCAATCATAACGATCTCTGACGCAATGGCATCGTGGGATAAGGTATAGGCAATCGTAGATCCAACACTTCCTGCCCCAATAATGGTAATCTTACTGCTCATGTGATCTCCTTTCATCTTCCCGTTATTTTTTTAACAATTTTAACTTTAAACTTCCTTACTCTACTACTTTGTATGAACGCATTTATAATTATATTTTATCGTTATATTTTTGTCAATCTTTGCTTGCAGGAAATTTCCACCAAATATATTTTTCCATCCCAATCTTTTTTAGAATTTTCGTGAATCACAAAACAATTCCAAAAATTTTTGTGCAAAAAAAGACGGAAATCCAACAGATCTCCAGCCTAAAATAGCCGTTTCCACTGTATTTCCGTCATGAGATTTTAAGACTTGTATTAATTTTTTAACAGGATCAGGGTACCAAAAGCCCTGCCCCTGCGCTCCTCAGGTGCACACCTCCGGCCCGCTGCTATTTTGCTGCCTCCAGTTCCTGAGTCGCCTCGATCTCCATGAGCATATCCACCCGTTTCTGGTGGCGTCCGCCCATAAACTCTGCATTCAGCCATTCATCCACAATCATCTTTGCCATCTCAATGCCGATCACTCTGGCACCAAACGCAATGATATTGGAATTATTGTGCTGTTTTGACAGTCTGGCAGAGTAGGGCTCACTGCAGACACAGGCACGGATTCCCTTCACCTTATTGGCTGCCAGAGAGATCCCCACTCCCGTTCCGCAAATGAGAATGCCTCCATCTACTTCCCCGGAAGATACCATCTTGGCTACCTTATAGCCGCTGATGGGATAATTGAAACTCTCCGGGCTGTCCGTTCCTACATTGATCACCTCGTATCCCTTCTCTTCCAGATACTGCTTTAATTCCAGTTTCATCTCCACTGCAACATGATCATTTCCAATGGCAAGTTTTTTCATCATAGCGCCTTTTCTCCTTTTTCTTTTACCCAAACGAATTGCACCTGTTAGAGCTGCTCCTTTGCAAAGCTGGCTCCTGGCAGATGCAATTATTTTACCATCTCTAAAGGAAAGGCGCAAGACGCTCCTCTCCAAACCGGATTTTAATATATGCCTTGATGGCCTCCACACAGCCCTCAAAACCCAACCGTTCGCTGTTTAGGCACAGGTCATAATTTCTGGCATCATTCCACACCTGACCGGTATAATAGTGATAATAGTCCGCACGGTATTTATCGGTTTTCTGGATAAATTTTTCCACATCCTTTCCCGTGTAGGCTCCCCGCTCAATAGCCTGCTTCTTACAGTACTCCGGCGAAGCGTGGACAAACACGCTGACCACATCGGGATTTCCTTTCAGCACATAATCCCCGCAGCGGCCAATAATAACACAGGACTCCTCCTGGGCCAGATTTTTAATGATCTTAGCCTGATAATTAAACAGATTCGCATTGGAGGTAAAGTCCTCGCTCTCCGGCGGGATCAGTTCCCCCTTATACTCCCGTTTCATAATTCCAAACAGACTGGTTTTTTTCAGTTTTTCATCTGCCTTATTAAACAGTGTCTCATTGATCCCACTGTCCTCGGAAGCCAGCTTTAAAATCTCCCGGCTGTAAGCCTTGATCCCAAGATCCTTTGCCAGCATCTGTCCGATGGTCTTGCCGCCGCTTCCATACTGCCTGGCAATGGTAACAATTACCTTTTCCATAGATATCCCTCCTGAATTTTACTATTCTCCAAGATATGCTTTCTTGATAGCAGGATCATCCATCAGCTTGCCTGCATCCCCGGAGGCTACGATCTTCCCGGTCTCCAGCACATAGGCCCGGTCTGCAATAGCCAAAGCCTTCTTCGCATTCTGCTCCACTAAAAGCACAGTAGTACCTGCCTCATTTACGCTGCGGATAATGTCAAACGTCTCATTGACCAGAATAGGGGACAATCCCATAGAAGGCTCATCCATCAGAATGATCTTGGGTTTGGACATCAGCGCCCTGCCCATAGCCAGCATCTGCTGTTCCCCTCCCGAGAGCGTCCCTGCCATTTGATTTTTTCGCTCCTCCAGCCTGGGAAAACGTTTATAAATCTTCTCCAGGGTGGCCTCTATCTCATTTTTGTCTGTGCGGGTGTATGCTCCCATCTTCAGATTCTGATAGACGGAAAGCTGGGCAAACACCCTTCGTCCCTCCGGAACGTGAGCCATCCCCAGACTCACGATCTTGTGGGCAGGCACTTTTGTGATATCCTGTCCCTCAAAAAACACCTGACCGCCTTTTGGGGCCAGAAGGCCGGTGATAGTGTGCAGGATCGTGGTCTTTCCTGCTCCGTTGGCTCCGATCAGGGCGATGATCTCTCCCTGGTTCACCTCAAAGGAAACTCCCTTGATAGCCTGTATCATGCCATAATACACTTCCAGATTCTTTATCTCAAGCATTGCCATAGCGTCACTGTCCTCCTATTCCCCAAGATATGCAGTAATGACCTGAGGATCATTCAGCACATCCTCCGTTTTTCCCTGCGCCAGAATCTCTCCGAAATTCAGTACACTGAGTTCCTCACAGATCCCAGATACCAGCTTCATGTCATGCTCAATCAAAAGTATCGTCATATCAAAATGATCCCGCACAAAGCGGATCATATCCATAAGAGACTGCGTCTCCTGCGGATTCATGCCCGCTGCCGGTTCATCCAGAAGCAAAAGCTTGGGATCTGTGGCCATCGCTCTTGCTATCTCCAGCCGTCTCTGTTTTCCATAGGGAAGGTTGGAGGCAAGAAGCTCCGCCTCATCCTCCAAATCAAAAACTTTAAGAAGCTCCATGGCTTTTTCATCCATTTCCCTCTCTTCCCGCTGATAGCTGGGAAGGTGGAGAATGCCTGCCAAAGCTGAATATACATGATGATTGTGCAGCCCTACCTTTACATTATCCAAAACGGTCATTCCCGAGAACAGACGGATGTTCTGGAAGGTTCGGGCGATGCCTGCCTTACTGATCTCAATCGTTTTTTTCCCGGTAAGATTCCTGCCATCCAAAACAATACGCCCGGTATCCGGCTGATATACTCCGGTAAGAAGGTTAAATATAGTGGTTTTCCCCGCACCGTTTGGCCCGATCAGGCCGTAGAGCTGTCCCTTCTCAATGCTAATATCAAATCCGTTTACCGCCCGAAGTCCACCGAAGGAGATCCCCAGATTTTTTACTTCCAGCATTGCCATAACTATTGTGCCTCCTTCTTTGCATTCTTATGAAATACCCGTTCCCGCCATTCGATCATTCTGGGGCTCCAGCTAAAGAGCATCATAGCAATCAGCAGCACTGCGTAAACCAGCATCCGGTTGTCGCTTAAGAACTGAAGCACCACATTGTTTCCCATCATCTGGAATTTTCTCAGGAAATAATCCAGAACCAGATTCAGCACTACAGGGGCAATCACAGACCCCCGGATGCTTCCGATACCGCCAAGAACCACATACACCAGGATCATGATGGACATATTGTAGCCGAAGTTTTTAGAAGTGGCGCTTAAGGTGGACAGATTGTGAGCATACAGCACACCGGCCACACCGGCCAAAGCTGCGGACACGGCAAAGGCCATCAGCTTATACTTGGTAATATTAATGCCCACCGACTCTGCTGCGATCCGGTTATCCCGAATCGCCTGGATTGCCCGTCCGTCTCTGGACTGGATCAAACGCAGCACAATAAACAGCGTCAGCAGTACCAGAAGAACTGCAATCCCAAAGGTAGCATCTCTGGAAATCCCGGAAATTCCCTGAGGACCATTGACAATAATCATGCCCTCCGGCTCCAGCCCTAAGGAAAAGGAATCCTTCATAGAAAAATGAAAACCCTTGCTGTCTTTTCCTATGTACAATACATTCACCAGGTTTTTAATGATCTCTCCAAAAGCCAAGGTCACAATGGCCAGGTAATCTCCCCGAAGCCGCAGTACCGGAATACCAATGAGAATGCCGAAAATACCGGCTGCCACTGCGCCGATCACCAGAGCCAGGAGAAAACGCACCAGGCTGTTGGGAATCGCCTCTGTCATACATTTTGTGAAAAAGGCGCTGGCAAAAGCGCCCACGCACATAAATCCTGCATGGCCCAAACTCAGCTCTCCCAGAATACCCACTACCAAATTCAGAGAAACCGCCAAAATCGCATAGTAGCAAAAGGGGATCAGAAGTCCTTCCAGAGAACTGGAAATATGTCCTGTGCTTATCATGATCTGCATAACCGCAAACGCCGCGATCACCATACCGTAGGTGAGGGCATTCTGCTTTGCAGTTTTATTCATCTTCCTTTTCATAAGTTCCTCCCTCTATACCTTTTCCTGAATCTTCTTACCCAAAAGTCCGGTAGGTTTCACCAGCAGCACCACAATCAGCACCGCAAACACAATGGCGTCCGCCATCTGTGCGGAGATATATGCCTTTCCGAAAATCTCAATGATACCAAGAAGAATACCGCCGATCATAGCTCCCGGAATGGAACCGATCCCGCCAAATACTGCTGCCACAAAGGCCTTGATACCCGGCATGGAGCCGGTGTAGGGGGTCAGGGAAGGATAGGCAGAGCAAAGAAGCACTCCTGCAATGGCCGCCAGGGCAGAGCCAATGGCAAAAGTCAAGGCAATGGTAGCGTTTACATTGATGCCCATCAGCTGGGCCGCTCCCTTATCCTCAGACACCGCCAGCATGGCCTGGCCTGGTTTCGTCTTATTGACAAATGCAGTCAGGCCCAACACGATGAGAATGCAAGCCAGAATCGTAACAATGGTCACCGATGTAATGGTGAGCTGCCCGCCCGCCAGCTGCAGCGCTGGAAAAGGTACCACACTGGTAAAAGACTTGGTATTGGAACCGAATACCAGCAGCGCCAGATTCTGCAAAAAATAACTGACACCAATGGCAGTGATCAGAACTGCCAGTGGGGAAGCTGCATTTCTAAGCGGCTTGTAAGCGATCTTTTCTATCATAACCCCCAGCAGCGTACACACTGCCATGGAGATCAGAACCGATGGCATCGCAGGAAGCCCCCAGGTAGACACTGCGGTAAATACCACATAAGCTCCCACCATAATCACATCGCCGTGGGCAAAATTCAGCATCTTGGCAATGCCGTACACCATGGTATATCCCAAAGCGATAATGGCGTATACGCTTCCCAGGCTGATGCCGCTGATCAAATAATTCAGAAAACTCATAGTACACCTCTCATACTTTTATTCTTTCCCAATTTTAGCAATAGCGGGGCCGCCGCAGGAAATCGGTTCCGAATGTGCCCTTATCACTTCTCCGAAAACCTTCCTGCAACAGCCCCCGCTGTCCAATCTTGCTTTTTTCCCGCAGCCTGCTGCGGATATTCCATCTGTCAGAGCTTCTTTAAGGCTTCCCGAGCCTTCTTCCGAACTCTTACATTGCTGTGTAAGCGCCGTCCTTAATCACCATAGCCTTCGGAGCCTTGTTCGGTTCTCCGTCTGCTCCCCAGGTGGTTCCCTCACCGGTAAGGCCGTCATAAGTAATCTCTGTCATAGCAACCTTCATAGCTTCGCAGATATCAGAAACGCTCATATCCGGAGTAATACCTGCCTGCTCTGCTGCTGCCTTGATAATATACATGCCATCGTAAGCATCTGCTGCAAACTGATTCGGAACGTCTGTGTAGGCTTCCTGATATTTGGAAACAAAGGCCTGAGTCGCCTCGTCCTCTGCGTCTGCAACGAACGGTGTCAAAAGCATAACGCCTTCAGCCAGTGCAGTATCAAAATCGTCCACTGCCAGCAGGCCGTCCAATCCATCGCATCCAAAGAAGGTAGGTGCAAATCCCATGCTGTTGGCCTGGGTCAAAATCAGTGCTGCTTCAGAGTAGTAAATGGGAAGGAATACCATATCCGCCCCCGCATCTTTTGCTTTCTGAAGCTGAACCGTAAAGTCGGTCTTGCTGTCCTCAGTGAAAGCTTCTGCCGCTACCACCTCAAAGGGCTGATTCTGTGCCTCTGCAGCAAACGTATTATAAATGCCGGAAGAATATACATCCTGGCTGTTGTAAATCACCGCCACTTTCTCTGCCAGCCCATGTTCGCCAATATACTGAGCGGAAGCTGCACCCTGGTTAGGGTCAGAGAAGCAAACGCGAAATGCATTTTCCCCTGCAATACTCTCTACCGCAGATCCGGAAGGAGTCAGCTGAAATAGATTGTCAGCGGAGGTCTCCGCCACTACTGCTGCGCAGGGCTTGGAAGTAACTGTTCCCAGAAGCATCTGCATTCCCCAGTCCTTCAAGGTATTGTAAGCATTCACTGCTTTCTCTGTGTCATGCTCATCATCCTGGGGATTGAATTCCACCTGATAGCCATTGATTCCTCCCGCCTCATTGATCTCATCTACTGCGATCTGAATAGCATTCATAACCGCCTGGCCGTATACGGCTGCGCCGCCGCTTAAAGGACCGATGCCGCCGATCTTAAATGTCTCTCCCTCTGCAAAAGCTGCTGTGGATAATACCATACTTGCTGCCAGAGCCGCACTGGCCACTTTCACTAATTTTTTCATAATCCTTTCCTCCTGTCCTTTTCCTCCTGTCCGCTTTTCCAAAAACTTTTGGAAAAACGCCTCCGGAAAACTCATGTGACCATTTTACCCTCAAAAAACCTATCCGTCAATCCCATTTCTTACAAAAATTCAAAAAATTTTACGGAATTTGTTTTTATACGTTTAATATTTTGTGTTTTTCATTTTTAAAATTAAAATTTTTTCGCTGCTAGGAGGAATGGAATGCTGCATGCTGCCGGGAGCTCCATGCAGACTTCTCCGCCTGGATTGAACCGTTTTGGCCACGTTTTTCCTGCCGCCGCAGTGCGATCCTGCCAAGCATTTTTCTTTTATAGAAAGAAAATTTACTTTCCTTTCAATAAAAAAACAAAGCTGCTGCAAAAGCAGATGACTCATCTACTTTTACAGCAGCCGCTTTCCATTTGTTATGTTATCTTAATAAGCCTTTCCCCAGTAAACCATGGCCTTGGCTGGACGTCCGCAGCAGACGCAGGTCTCCCCGGTTTTCTCCTGCTTAAAGGGCATACACCGGGAGGTTACGCCCATCTCCTCTTTGATAGCATCCTCACAGGCCTGATCGCCGCACCACATAGCCTTGATAAAGCCGGGCTGATTGTCTGCGATCTTCTGAAACTCTTCTTTTGTGGCAGCCGTGTAGGTATGACTTTCCATATGCTTTCTGGCACGCTCCAGCATCTCCTTCTGCATAGTGTCTAAAATCTCCTGAATCTTTCCGGTAAGTTCCCCGAAGGTCACGATCGCCTTTTCCCTGGTATCTCTTCGCACTACCACTGCATGCCCCGCCTCAATATCCTTGGGGCCCAACTCGATGCGCACCGGTATTCCGCGCATCTCCTGCTCTGAGAACTTCCAGCCCGGACTCTTGTCAGAATCATCCATGCGGGCGCGGATTCCGGCAGCTTGCAGGCTCTTCCACACTTCCTCCGCCTTTTCTAAAACCCCTTCCTTCTTCTGCTGAATGGGAATCACCATGGCCTGCACCGGAGCGATTCTGGGAGGAAGCACCAGTCCGCTGTTGTCTCCATGAACCATAATCACAGCGCCGATGAGACGGGTAGTCATTCCCCAAGAGGTCTGATGCACATATTTCAGCGTATTGTCCTTATCCGTGTACTGGATACCAAAAGCTTTGGCAAAGCCGTCTCCAAAATTGTGGCTGGTGCCGGACTGAAGAGCCTTTCCATCGTGCATCAGCGCCTCAATGGTGTAGGTGGCCTCCGCCCCTGCGAATTTTTCTTTGTCCGTCTTTTTCCCGCGGATCACCGGCATAGCCAGCACTTCCTCACAAAAATCCGCATACACATTCAGCATCTGAATGGTGCGCTCCTCCGCCTCTTTTGCAGTGGCATGAGCAGTGTGGCCTTCCTGCCACAAAAATTCTCTGGAGCGCAGGAAAGGTCTGGTGGTCTTCTCCCACCGCACCACGGAACACCACTGATTATAAACCTTGGGCAAATCCCGGTAAGAATGAATATCATTGGCATAAAAATCACAAAACAGGGTCTCGGAAGTGGGACGCACGCAGAGACGCTCCTGGAGAGGCTCCAGACCGCCGTGAGTCACCCAGGCTACCTCCGGGGCAAACCCTTCCACATGATCTTTCTCCTTCTGGAGCAGGCTCTCTGGAATAAACATGGGCAGATATACATTCTGCACCCCAGTCTCCTTAAATCTTCGATCCAGCTCCTGCTGGATGTTCTCCCAGATGGCATAGCCTGCCGGTTTGATCACCATGCAGCCCTTTACGCTGGTGTAGTCAATCAGTTCTGCTTTCTTCACAACGTCTGTGTACCATTGTGCGAAATCTTCTTCCATGGAAGTGATGGCTTCCACTAATTTTTTGTCTTTTGCCATTTTAATCTCCTTTCATGCCTGACAAAATACGTATCCCAGCGGATTTCCGGTGTATTTTTCGCAGAAAACAGATTTGTTTTCAAAAAAAGTACCCGAAAGAGTGCCGCCGGAGGTATTCTGCAACATCAAAAACCCCGGCCCCCGTGCATTCTCTGCACAGGGACCGGGGTAAGCATTCTATTTTACCTTCGGCGGTACCACCCTGATTAATGAAGAAACTGCGCTGCAGCTCTGATCGTTCTGTTACCGGTCTGCCGTCTGAAGTCCTCTTCATTCTCTCATTGTTCCGTTATCGCCGGAAGTACGTCCTGCTTTCGCAGGCAGCTCCAAGGCGGGTTCCATACCTTCCGGCCAAGGACTCTCACCAACCGTCCTCTCTCTGGGGCCTTTCTGTATGTACTGTCCCTCTTCTACGCTCTGTAATCAACAGTTTAGCCTGCCAGCCAACATTTGTCAAGAGATTTCTCCCTGCACAAACGCTGCAACATCATCAATCACCTGGGGATCTACATGGCCTGCAGCCGCATATTCTGTAATGTCCCGCTTTCCCTGGGTAGGCATCATCAAATGATTCAGCCCTGCATACAGGTGAAAAACAACATTGTCCCGATTCCCCACAGTGTCCTTCCACAGCTGATAATCCGTTTCCGGATATACCTGAAAGTCTGCATCTCCCTGAAGAATCAGCATAGGCTGCTTCACCTGGTCAATAAAATTCATCCCGCAGTATTCCTTTACAGACTGCCAATATCCTGCAGGGATGCCAAGAAGAAGGGTCTCTGGATTCTGATCGTCCAATTCCTCCCTCAGCACCTTGGTGTCAGCCTCGATCTGAGCGATCTGAGTCTCCAAAAGCTCCTGTTGTTCCTCTGGAAGATCCTGATTCTTGAGCGTTTGGATCACCTCCTGATTCTGGTCATAACTTAACTCCCACAAAGGACGAAGGGTTCCTGCCATAGAGATCACTCCGGCAAGATCTGGATTCTTAGCTGCAACAGCCGGGATCAGAGCGCCTCCCAGAGAATGGCCCAGAACATAGATCCGGCTGCCGTCCACCTGCGCTTCCTCTCGCATCAGCTCAATGGCTGCATTCACATCATCCAATGTTTCCTCCCGAAGGGTCAGGGAAGCTCCCAGCTCTGCCGCATTTTCCGGGTATACAAAATGGCGCTTGTCGTAGCGCAGCGTTGCAATTCCCTGCTTAGCCAGTCCTCTGGCCAGATCTGCAAAGGGCCTGTTTCCATTATAATTCTCATCCCGGTCAGAAGATCCGGATCCCTGCACTAAAATCACCACCGGCGGCTTTTCTTTTCCCTCCGGAAGGGTCAAAGTTCCCTCCAACGGCAGCGCCGGATCTCCTGCTACGGTTACCGTCACTTCCCTATAAGCAGCTTCCCCCTCGCTTTCCTCCGTCTCCTCCTGTTTCGGCGGAAGCGGCGCATAGGTGGTCCGCATCCCTGCAATCAGTCCTTCGCTGTCATACACCACATTCACCTGAAGGCCATTTTTCTCAAACTCTTCCAGAACAGACACCACATAATATACATCCTGCGAAACTCCTTCCACAGACACTGTTCCGATGTGTTCCCCCAGTGCAGAGACGGCAGCCACAAAGCCTTCCTCCAACTGCTTGGCGGTAAGACTCTCTGTCATAACCGCATCGAACTTTTCCGTCACTGCCTCAAAGTTGCCCTCCAGCATATCTGCCACCACCTGGCAGGCATCTGTCTTAAGTGTCTCCTCCGAAGGCATGGCAGCTCCGAAGGCGGCGTTCCCCAAGCAGCCTGCCAACAGGAAGACTGCTGCTCCTGGTATTCTCCATTTTCCAAAGCTCTTTTTCATATTTTTCTCCTTTCCGGCTTTTCAAAAAACGCCTGACTGCTGTACTTGTGAAATCTCCAAATTTCTCTGCTGTGCGAACCGCCCATCGTCTAAATCTGCAAAATCTCAACAGCCTCATTTCAAACTTCCTTTTTCCTAAGAGGCCCCTTTCCTTCTCCGAGACTCCGATATATCGTTGCATACATGGTAATATAGCAGGCTAAGCCTCCGATAAAATTGGAAATTGGCTCTGCCAGAAATACTCCTGCAGCCCCCAGCCCTCCGACATAGGGCAGCCAGATGGTAAGGGGCACTACTATCACAATCTTTCGGAACAGAGAAAAAAACACCGCCTGTTTCGCCTTTCCCAGAGCTACATAGGTACTCTGCCCGGCGGACTGGAAGGCCATCATTACAAAACCGAAAAAATACAGTTTCAGGGATGGGACTCCCTGAGCCAAAAGCTGGGGATCGCTGTTGAACAGCCGGATCCAGGCAGCAGGAAACAGCAAAGTAGAAAGCCAGGCCAAGCCTGTGTACAATATGCACACCCAGGTTTGGAAACGAATTCCCTGTCTCACCCGATCATACTTTTCCGCCCCGTAATTAAAACTGATCACCGGCTGAGCGCCTGCTGTAATCCCGGAAGCCGGAAGGGAAATCACAGTACGCACAGAATTCACTACAGTCATGATGGCAATGTAAAGATCTCCTCCAAAAATACTCAGCATCTTATTGCAGGCCAACTGCACGGCAGAGTTTGTGAAATTCATGATAAACCCCGTAAGACCAAGCCCGCAGATCTCCCTCACCAGTTCTGGCTCAAACCGGATCTGCTTTCTCTCCAAGCACAGGATCGCCTGCTTTCCCGTTAAAAACCGAAGCACCCAGAGAGCGGAAACCGCCTGGGATATTACGGTAGCCAGGGCTGCTCCCTGCACGCCCATCCCAAATCCGAAGATCAGCACCGGATCCAGAATAATATTCAGCACCGCCCCCAGTGCAATAGTCATCATGCCAATTTTCCCAAATCCCTGGGAATTAATAAAGGGATTCATACCAAGACTGATCATCACAAACAAGGTTCCCAGAGAATAAATCCGCATATACTCGGCCGCATAGGTGTAAGTAGCTTCGCTGGCCCCGAAGGCCCGGAGAATAGGCGTCTCAAAAAGCTGCAGGCCTGCTGTCAGCGTAACGGCCGTCAGCACCAGCATAAAAAAGGACACTCCTATAATCTGCCTGGCCCGCGGGTAATCCTGCTTTCCTCTGGCAATGGAACAAAGGGGCGCCCCTCCGGTTCCAAAAAGCCCGGCAAAGGCATTAATCAGCGTGATGATAGGAAAACAAATCCCCACTCCTGTCAGCGCCAGAGTTCCCGCTTCCGGTATCTTCCCGATATAGATCCGGTCCACAATATTGTATAAAACATTCAGAAGCTCTGCCATGGTCATAGGCACCGCCATCCGCACAATATTAGCGCCCACGCTTCCCTGGCTGAAATCATTCTGTACCGGTTTGCTCTTTCTCAATCCTTTCCACTCCCAAATCCGCATTTGTTTCTTTTTGTTTTTCATATTCTCTAGGCCACCGTCCTTTCGGCAGGCCCGACTTTCCCAGGCTCCGGAATCTCCGCTCCTGTTGGCAACTTACTCCTTCTTGATTCTTCTCCCCGCCTGAATCATAGCAAACATTCGCCTGGCTGCATTGAGAAACAGTTCTTCTGCATTGGCCATGGCCGCCTCTATTGTCATTGGGCCATTGATGGTTGTCATCAGAGAATCCACCCCATATCGGCAGATTTCCATGGCGCCCTCACCCATGCCCCCCACAAGGGCAATGCAGGGGATCTGTCTATTCTTTGCCGCCATCCCAACTCCGGAAAGGACTTTTCCTCTTACTGACTGGGAATCCGTCCGCCCTTCCCCGGTCACCACCAGATCTGCCCCCTCAAGAACCCGGTCAAACTCCAGGATATCCAGGATCGTCTCTATCCCAGACTGCAGCCTGGCATCAAGAAAGGCCATCAGGCCTGCCCCCAGGCCTCCTGCGGCTCCCGCCCCCGGTATCTTTGCAAAATCCCGTCCAAAAGTGCGCTCCAACACTTTTGCATACCGGGCCATGCCCTTTTCCAAAAACTCCTGATCCTCCTTTGAGGCACCCTTCTGAGGGCCAAAAACAAAAGCTGCTCCCTCCGGTCCCAGCAAAGGATTGGTCACATCACAGATCACTGTGGTCTTTATCATTCTTGCCAGGGGATGAAACTGCTCCAGATCAATCCTGGCAATCCTTCCTAAAAATTCCGGCAGCGGCTCCAACTCTCTGGCTGCCTCATCAAAAAATCTGGCTCCCAAAGCTGCCATACAACCCAGTCCTCCGTCATTGGTAGCGCTGCCTCCAATGGCAATGGTAAGATTTTGGCATCCATGTTCCAGAGCGTCCAGAATCATCTGTCCGGTTCCGTAGGTGCTGGCTCTGCGGATATCTCTTCGCTGCGGTTCTACCAGCGGAAGCCCGGAGGCCGCTGCCATCTCGATTATGGCACGGTTTTCCTGATAAATCCCGTAGCTGGCCAGTATCTGCATTCCCATAGGGTCTGACACCCGCACGCTCTGGTATCTTCCATCCACAGCCCGAAGAACCGCCTCCAAAGCGCCCTCCCCTCCGTCTGATACGGGAAGTGAGACTGTCTCACACTCCGGCCACACCTCTCTGGCCGCCTGAGTCAAAAGCCCGCAGATCTGTTCTGCTGACAGGCTTCCCTTATAGGAATCCGGTGCAAATACCAGTTTCATCTGTGTCTCCTCCCCTGTCCTACATTTCCCGGGACTTTCGGATGCAGGCCCGCTCCGCCGCTATCACTGCGCTCCGAAACCCTTTTTCTTCCAGAACCTCCACAGCCTCAATGGTAGTTCCTCCCGGAGAGCATACCATATCCTTTAAAGCTCCCGGATGCATTCCCGTCTCCAGCATCAGCTTTGCGCTTCCTAACACCGCCTGAGCGGCAAACTCATAGGCCTGGGCTCTTGGCATTCCCTCTGCCACAGCCCCGTCTGCCAGAGCCTCGATAAAGAGGAATACATAAGCCGGAGAACTGCCAGACACTCCCGGCACTACATCCATCAGGTGTTCCGGCACCACCTGGGCCCTTCCGAAACATCGGATGAGGGAGATCACCTGCTCAAGCTCCTCCTCTGTCACCAGATCGTTAGCACACAGGCCGGTCATCCCCTCCTTCACCATAGCAGGTGTATTGGGCATCGCCCGAGCAATCTTAAGTGCTCTGCCAAACTGCTCTTTCAGCCACTGAAGCGTTTTTCCCGGTGCAATGGACACCACCAGGGTATCCGTACTCACACAGTCTTTGATTTCCTGAATTACCTCCTCATAATACTGAGGTTTTACCGCCAAAAACAGGATGTGCGCAAACTCGGCCACCTGACGGTTGTCCTCTCCCAGCCGGATCTTTAACTCTTCCCGGATCTTTCTTCTGGTGGAAGCTGATCTGGCGGACGCCATCACCTCTTCTCCTGACGCAGAGCCACTATCCAGAATCCCTCCGATCATGGCCGATGCCATATTTCCGCATCCAATAAATCCAATTTTCATACCAACCTCCTGAACCTTTGGTTCTGTATCCCTCGCTCCGTATTCCAAGGACACCGCTTTTTCACAGACATCTATTTTCTAATTTCCTCTTTTTCGTGTTCCCTCACTGATCCAGCCAGGTTTTCGGCAAATTCCAGCGATAGTAGGCTGCCAGGAACCGGATCAGAATCACCACCACTGCCCCGGACATCATGCCTCCTAAATCTCCCAGACATCCGGCGCCGAAAACACAGACAAAAGCGCCTGCAATGGAAGCGCAGGCATAGATATGCTTGGTGAGAATGTAAGGCTTTTCCTGGGCCATCACATCCCGCAGAAGGCCGCCGCCCACACCGGTAAGCACTCCCACAAATACCAGAAGAAACTTCTGATCATACCCTGCCTTCCAGGCAGTGTTGATGCCCACCACAGTGAAGATGCCAAGCCCCAGGGAATCGCAAAGCAGCATCACCCGGTCATAGATCAGGCCTATCTTTCCCTTTACCCAGCTGTGATTAACAGCCACAATCACAAACATCAATATGGAGACTCCAAGAGCCACCAGAGTGTACACCGGGCTTCGGAACATGCCCGGCGGAGTGATTCCAAGGATCAGATCCCGAATCAATCCTCCACCCACAGAAGTGGTCACTCCCAGCACACAGACTCCAAAAAGATCCATCTCTTTTCGGATTCCCAACATGGCCCCGGAAGATGCAAAGGCCACTGTTCCAATGATCTCCATAAGAAATACTATCAAATCTGAATATTCCATCGCTCTTTTCCGTCCCTATCCGGCAAACCCCAGAAAATGCCTGGCAGCCTTCATTCTTTCTTCAAACTGGGCATAGAAATTTCCCTTTTCCCATGGCTTTACATAAAATTCCTTCAGCAGGTACAGAGAGATCTGTTTTGTCAGCCCCTCCTTCCCCTCCCGCTCCAAAAAGGCGCTCACATCCTCCAAAAAATAGTGCCACTGGCGGATATATGCCTCATACCGGGAAAACTCCGGCACATTCATCCAGCGCTTTACTTTCACTTTTGTTCTGCAGCGGCTGCATTCATGCACCTGAAGAAAATACTGAAAATCCCGGCCCTCATAAACCCGGCCCAGGGGAAACAGCCTGCACACCCCTGGTCTTGCAGGGTGAACACTGCAGCGGCCACGGCTGTCTAAAAAGCCGCAGGCCTCCTTTTTTCCGGTCATCTTCAGGTTGGGAAGAATCACTCCATCCACCACATTCAGCTCCAGATACTGCTGCAAAAGCGCTTCAAAAGTCTGGTTCAGAAATCCGCAAAGCTGCCACACATCATAGGGATCCAGAATAATGGAATTTCCCATACCACAACAACAGGCGGAGCACCCTTCACATCCTCCGGTGTCCGCCTTCACCATATCATTGGCACCATACAGTCTGCCGTCTGAAATTTCTTCTATTGATACATTCCTCTTCATCAGACCTCCACCTCAATCATGCGCCCGGTCCTCTTATAGGGATAATACTTCACTCCCGCAGCATCCAGCATCCTTTTAGAGGCAATGACAGAGGCAGTAAGAGCATATTTGTCATTATCATAGACAATCGTCTTAATGCCTGCCTGAATGATAGCCTTGGCACACTCGTTGCAGGGGAACAAAGACACATACAGCTTGGCCCCCTCCAGGCTGCCGCCCCGGTAATTCAAAATGGCATTCAATTCGCTGTGCACCACATACACATACTTCTTGTCCAGTTCCTCCCCTTCTCTGGCCCAGGGAAATACATCATCAGAACAGCCCATGGGAAAGCCGTTATACCCCATGGAAAGAATCTTATTGTCCTTACTGACAATGCAGGCCCCCACCTGAGAATTGGGATCCTTGGAACGCATACCGGACAGCTTGGCCACTCCCATAAAGTACTCGTCCCAGGATAAATAACCTTCTCTCTTATCGCTCATACCTTCTCCTTTAAAAAGGTTCTCTTATTTTGTGCCGAAAATCCGGTCTCCCGCATCTCCCAGGCCCGGAACAATATAGCCATGATCATTAAGATGCTCATCCAGCGCTGCAATGTAGATATCCACATCCGGGTGTGCCTCCTGCATCCGCTTTACCCCTTCCGGTGCAGCGATGATGCAGAGGAAACGGATCCGCTTGCAGCCCTTGTCTTTCAGCATCTGAATAGCTGCCACAGAAGATCCTCCTGTAGCCAGCATGGGATCTACCACAAATACTTCCCTTTCATCACAGTCTGCCGGAAGCTTACAGTAATATTCCACCGGCTCTAAGGTATCCGGATCCCGGTACAGTCCAATGTGTCCTACCTTGGCTGCCGGGATCATATCCAACATCCCATCCACCATGCCGAGTCCTGCCCGAAGAATAGGCACAACTGCCAGCTTCTTGCCGCTTAACTCTTTTACGGTTGTCCTGCAGATGGGAGTCTCAATCTCCACATCCACCAGTTTCAGATCTCTAGTGGCCTCATAGCACATCAGTTTTGCGATCTCACTGATCATTGCTCTGAAGTCCTTGCTTCCTACCTCTTTTCTTCGAATGATCCCCACCTTATGCTGAATCAAGGGGTGATCCAATACGGTTACTTTTGACATTTCCTGTTTCCTCCTTTTATTTCAGTACGCAGTACGCGTCCCTTTCTCTGTGTTTTTCTATATTTTTGTTTTCTGCCTCAATGCAGAGTTCCAAACCTCCTGCTGCATCTTTCCGGCTCAGAGTGTTTCCTGTCTGTTCAGGCCATCAGCTCTTCCTCATTGAGTACCACCACCAGCCTGGTGATCAGCTCATCCAAATGTTCCAGGCATTGTCCGTACTCCTCCAAATCCTTGCCGTAGGGATCTTCCACCTCTCCCTCCGCCTTGATATACTCTGTGAGCGTATACAGATTCTTCACATTGGCATAATCCATCAGAATCTTTTCCTTCTGCGCGCTGTCCATGGTAAGGATCAGCGTCCGCACATCAAAATCTTCCTGGAGAAGCGGGGTGCTGGCATGGTCCTTCATAGTAAGTCCTATCCGGTCCAAAACCGCCTCCGCCTTGGGATTTACCGGTTCCGGAAACAGAACTACCAATCCTTTTGATTCGATCAGAATATCCTCCAGCAGATATTTACTTTCCAGCAACGCCTCCGCCATAGGGCTGGTAGAGGTATCGCTGCCGCTTACAAAAATAAGCTTGTCATACTTCTTCAAGTCTCTTTGCTCCTTTTCCCTCATTTCTCACTCTGCATGAATCACCTGATGCCCTGCAGCTTTCATGAGCCGATTCATAATGGCCTGACCCATCTTTGGTGTATCAAATGCCTCTGAATAGATCTTCGACACCTCCAGTTCATCAAATTCACGCAAAATTCCATACAGATGCATGGCAATGGTAATCTCATCCGATCTGGTTCCCACTGACTTTACAATGCCAAAAGGATATTCCCCCCTGGTCTCATCAGTGGCTATAATGCCGGCCTGTCTGCCGGCCTCCATCTCCCTTTGCACCAGTTCGTTGATCTTTCGCTTCACTGCCTCTGCCTCTCCCTCCACAATGGTGAGGCTGGCTTTTGGAGCGTAATGGCGGTATTTCATTCCCGGCGCCTTGGGGCGAAGATTGGGATCTTCCCGCAGAAGCGCCTGATCCATCCTTACCGGCCCTATCGCTTCCTCCAACATGGACTGATTGATGTAACCGGGACGCAAAATCACTGGAATATCCTCCGTCAAATCCACAATCGTAGACTCCAGCCCGATTCCCACCGGACCTCCATCCAGAATCATGTCAATCTTGCCATCCAGATCCTGGGCTACGTGTTGTGCAGCAGTGGGACTTGGGCGTCCGGAAGTATTGGCGCTGGGAGCGGCAATATACCCTCCGCCTGCCTTGATCAGCCCTAATGCTACCGGGTGGCTCGGCATACGCACTGCCACCGTATCCAACCCGCCTGTGGTTGCCCAAGGCACCTGATCTGTCTTTTGAAAGATCAGCGTCAGAGGGCCCGGCCAGAACTTTTCCGCCAGCTTCCGTGCATTCTCTGGAATTACCTTGGCAATCCGTTCCAGGGCTGAAAACTCTGCAATATGCACAATGAGAGGATTATCCGAAGGACGGCCCTTGGCCGCATAAATCTTGGCGGACGCTCCGCCATCCAGGGCATTTCCTCCCAGACCGTACACCGTCTCTGTGGGAAATGCCACCAGGCCGCCGTCTTTGATGATCTTCCCGGCTTTTGCCATCTCCTCCTGATCTATTTTTGCGCGCATATCCAGATAAATGGTTTTCATAGTAACTGCAACTTCCTTTCCTGGCGGTATTCCTTTTTTGCGCCGTTTTTTCCCTGTGCCACGCTTTTTTGCGCTGCTCTTTTCCGTCAGTATCTGTATGCCAAGGGCCACCTTCCCCTCTATGCATGGATGCTGACTTCTTTCCATATTGTATCATTATATCACTACATTGAGTTCTTGGGAACCCTGCAGAATCCCTTTTCCATTTTTCCAGATCTGTGGTATACTAAACCCAAAATGTTGGACAGGGATGACGAACATCCGCCCAACAAACCAAAATAATGCGGGAGGATTTTATTTTATGGAAGAAATGACGAAAGAACCCATCACAGAAAACCTGGAAGAGACTGCTCCGGCAGATACTCCTGTTACCCAGGAGCCGATGGAGACCATGGAGGACTATGCCAAGGAACTGGAAGCTTCCTTCAAAAAAATTTCTGAGGGAGATATTCTCACCGGAACCGTCATCGGCCTGTCAGAGACAGAGATTACCCTGGACTTTGGTTACTACACAGACGGACTGATCCGTCTGGAGGATGCCAGCGATGATCCCTCCTTCTCAATCAAAAACGATATCCAGATCGGCCAGACCCTCTCGGCCACCGTGATCCGCAGGGACGACGGCGCAGGACACATTCTCCTCTCCATGAAGGAGGCCGCTGCTCTCCTGGCCTGGGACAGACTCACCCAGTTGAAGGAAAGCCAGGAAAACATCACTGTAAAAATCACCGGTATCACAAAGGCAGGCGCCATTGCCTATGTGAAAGGAATCCGGGGCTTTATCCCTGCCTCCAAGCTATCCTTAAACTACGTGGAGGAAGACCAGCTTTCGGACTGGCTGAACAAATCTCTTGAAGTACGGGTAATCACTGCGGATGAGGAAGATCAGAAGCTGGTACTCTCCGCCAAGGAGATTCTCCGGGAAATTGCAGAAAAAGAACGGGCAAAAAAAGTGTCCAATGTAGAAGTGGGACTTGTGACAGAAGGCACGGTGGAGACCCTGCAGCCCTACGGCGCTTTCGTAAATCTGGGCAACGGCCTTTCCGGACTGCTGCATATCTCTCAGATCAGCCAGCAGCGCATCAAGCATCCGGGAGTAGTCTTAAAAGAAGGCCAGAAGGTGAAAGTAAAGATCATCGGCGTGAAAGACGGAAAGATCAGCCTCAGCATGAAAGCCCTGGAGGACGTGGCTGCCAAAGAAATTGAAGAGGAAGTCTTTGAGATGCCGGAAACCGAATCCGCCTCCACCTCCCTTGGCTCTCTGTTCGCCAAACTGAAACTGTAATTTCATGCAACGCCGGACGGCCTTGTAAGACAGTCAGACTCTTTTGGCAGATCCTGCGGAGCATTATTGTTTCATAGGAAGGAATTTCCTATGAAACAATAAAAAAGCTGACCAGGGTTCCGTTCCCTCACCGGGAACGGAACCCTGTGTCAGCTTTTTTGCTGCTTCATGTTACACTCTTGCCATGCAGCAGTCGTCGCTTTTCAAACAGCCTTATTTTCCATGCAATTTTTATTCGGCTGCCTTTTCGATCCTGCCCTTTTTTGTCTTCCCCGACTATTTCTCCTGTACTTCCAGGATGCCCATAGGACAGGCTTTTGCGCAGATACCGCAGGCAATACATTTTGTGGTTACCGGAGAGTTCTCTGCCTTTACCATCACATGCATAGGACAGACCTCCACGCACTCGCCGCAGCCGTTGCACAGCTTCTTGTCAATCATGTAAACGCCCTTTGCGTTCTGCTTGATAGCTCCCTGCTTACAAGTTCTTGCACATTTTCCGCACTGAATACATACGTTGGTCTTAGGCTCTCCGTCCTTGCCGGCCACGATCTGAATGCAGGACTTGGCGGGATCAAATTCTTTGTAAAATGCCATAGAACATGCTTCTACACAAGCCAGACAAGCCATGCAGGCTTTCTTATCCGTTACTACCAGTTTTTTCATTTGCTCATCCTCCGTTGGTTTCCTTGATAACTCTTTATCATTATACCATTCTTAAAAATCATCGTCAATTCTTATAAAATTTCTTTTCTAAGAACCCGTTTCCAAGAACGGCTTTCCCAAAAGAGCGCCCTCTCCTGCCCTTCCTCCGCCTGATCCCTTCTCCTTTATTTCTATTTTGCAAAAAAATGCTCCTGGGTTC
>CABRXX010000012.1:0-59549 GCA_902475025.1 uncultured Lachnospiraceae bacterium
GAAATATCATGCTTATCTTTATCTCTTAATTCATAACCTGAATGAAAAATCTTTTGCCCCTTTAAGGATATACAAGGAATGGTTTTCCCATCAAAAAAAGCAAAACCAAAATAATCTTTTTCAAACTCGTACCAGCCACCCTCTAAATCAGCTTGTTTTGAAGTTCCATCCTCGTTCAAAACAAATGGATGGATGTCCAAATAACCAAATTCATCACTGTATAATTCTATCCTGACCGGTCTCCAGTCTGTCTCAATTTTATAACCCCTTTTCAAAAGAAGCTCTAACAATTTTTCCATGTGTTGAGCATCAAAATTTATATCTATATCTCTGTGGCGTCTTGTTTCTCTGCCTGCTAAAATATCCACCCCCCAGCCGCCATCCAACCAGTATGTAATTCCCTTGTTTTCTAACAAATCTATCACTTTTATCAAATCTTCTTTTGTAGTTATTTCTTTTTTATTTTTATTCATGTAACTTCTCCCTTACCGCTGCAACTTTATCACCTATATCTGCCGCTAAAATTTGCGTCGCTCGATTAATTTCAAGATACCAAAAATATCTGCCATAAGCATTCAGTAAAAATTAGTTGTCAAATCAGTTTAAACACCGTTTGGCAATTCTTTACTATATGGGAAATAGACCGCATCTTTCTTAGTGACAAAGCCGTTCAATTCGGATGAAAATTCTTCAATGACTTCAACACCGACATAAAAACTAACATACTTTTTAAAAGCAGCAAAGGAGATTGCTTTTTCTCTTTTTTATAATATGGCATACTCCACAAGATACATTCATGCACATGCGGAACATTATCCCGTATTGCATTCATCAACCCTTTTAAATGGGAATGGGGTTCAGATGGCTGCAGCTCTATGTATTCTTGCACTGTTTCCGGTGCCTTTCCGCAGTAATGCTCTTGATTGGTTCTTTTAAACTCCCTTCCGCATTTTGGGCATATCCACATATTTTTTCTTCTCAAACTGGGGGTTACAAATATCCTCTGTTTCTTGCTTCTTCAATCAATTTAGGTTGAATTAACGGGTATGTCCAATTATCAACCAACTCATCAACAAGAATGATTTTTTCTATTTCACTATTTATTTCTTCAAATGAAAATACATTCGCAATAAATAACATTCCAAATGTTTCATCATCAATATTTTCATTTATTCTTGTTTTTCCTTTGACAGAATATACACATATAGGTTTAATCTCAAAATCAACTGCTCCTGTTTCTTCTCGCAGCTCTCTTTTGGCCGTTTCCAAAATAGTTTCATTTGCTTCTCGGTGCCCTCCAGGAACTTCATAAGTATCTCGTTCTCTATGTTTACAAAATACCCACTTGCCATTTGACCTTGAAATGATGACTGCAAACTTTAATAAATTATCATCAACGCTTTCGTGAAATTTTACTTCAACCATACTATATCCCTCTGCAAATTATAATTTGCTGCTTACATTATACTTCATCAACCTAAAGAATGGAAGGTATTTTCTTGCCCCCTAAAAATTAAAAGCACCAGTTACTACAGGAAAAACGGCTGATAAAACAATTGAGGGAAGGATGGTGGGAGTGCTTTGCACGGAACGATCCGTGTAATCCCAAAGAGTACCGCCGGAGGGCTTTTTCAACACTCCCCATTCCGTTTCGTCCAGAAAAAGCCGGCTATTTCATGGTATCCACAATCATTTTCATATTTTCTATGGATGTTCTGCCTTTTAGTGTATAACGAACCCCACCTGCAACAAATACAGCACATTTCTCAGAAATATAATTTTCTGCATCAACCTTTTCTTCGTCAATGGTATCCTGTATTAAATTAACCGTATATCCCTGCTCAGATGTATATGTTTCCACATATTCATATACCCCTATTTATGGCATTACTAATGGTTACAGATCACCTGAATCATGTTCCGGGCTTCATTCCAGACTGGCTTGCACTGAATTCTGATTTTATGTTTATTTTGGTAATTCCGTTTCTGTATTTATATAATGGCAAACACGAGCCGAAAACAGCCTTCAGCAAACGCTTCTTTTATGTTTTTTATCCGGCTCATTTGTGGCTGCTGGCAACGATCGCATATTTTGTTTCTTAAATGATTTTTTAAGTGCTGTTAAGAACCTGAATGCCGCCTGTCATCCAGTAGCTTTACTTTCTCACCATTCGCTGCAGTCTGCTCCGCAGATCGTATTCTTAACCATTTTCCTCTATCCTCCTGTATGGAACTTCTTTTCTATTTTTTTGATGGTCACAAAGTAACTGGTGATAAGAATAAGGTCTGCGCCGAACCAGGCCATAATCTCAGCAAAGAAGATGCCAGTCTGCCCCAGTATCAGGGGCAGAAGGATGGCGGTGAGGGTGCGCATTACAAATTCGGCCACACCGGACATCATGGGAAGCACAGTATTTCCCATTCCCTGGATGGCGGACCGCACCACATGAAGGATATACAAGACCGGAAGAAACAGACTCATAATGGCCAGATAAAAATAAGCAATCTGCAAAGCCTGTTCTGCCTCCAAAGGATCCCCGGAGATAAACCAGCTGAGGATAATCTTGCCAAATACCAGCATGGCAGCAGCAATCACCAGGGAGGTGAGAATCGCAATGAAATTGGCGCTGCGTACGCCTTTCCGGATGCGCTGGATCTTTCCAGCCCCAAGGTTTTGCCCTACATAGGTGATCATGGAGTAACCGTAGGAAGTGGCAGCCACCTCAAGAACCCCGTAGAGCTTATTGGTAGCCGTAAAGCCCGCTATAAATACCACGCCGAAACCATTCACCACCAGTTGGACGATCATTCCGCCTACCGCAATCATGACATTCTGGAACGCCATAGGAGTTCCCAGGAGAAATAATTTTCTGGATAAAGCCCCATGCAGACGGAAATGGTGCTTTTTCATGCTTAAAAACTCAATTTTTCGGATATTCCAAAGGCAAAACAGACTGGAAAACACCTGGGCAATTAAAGTAGCAATGGCGGCACCTGCAATGCCCCAGTGAAATTCCAGGACAAAAAGCAGATCCAGGCCAATATTGATTACAGAGGCTGCCACCATGGCATACAAAGGCGTTTTGCCGTCACCCAGAGCCCTGAGAATAGAAGCCAGTAAATTGTAGGACATCACCACAGGCACTCCGGCGTACATAATCCGAAGATAAAGCAGGGTATCATTTATGATGGTATCCGGTGTCTGAAGCAGGAAGAGAATCGGCCAGACCATCAGCTGTCCTAAAATAAGCAGCGCCAGAGCGCTGACCGCTGCCAGCACAGCGGTGCTGCCAATCACCTGTTTTAGCTTTTCGATTTGTTTTGCTCCGAATTCCTGAGCAATCAGAATGGCAAAGCCCTGAGTAAGTCCCTGAATGATGCCTAACATCAGCCAGTTGAGCCATTCGGCAGCCCCCAATGCAGCCAGTGCATTTACTCCAAGAGCCTTTCCCACCACCATGGTATCCACCACCGTATAAAGCTGCTGAAAAACATTTCCAGCCATCAAAGGCAAGGCAAAGGCCACAATAAGGGAGACCGGTTTTCCCTCCGTCATAGTCTTAATATTGGATGCCATAAAAACTCCTTTCAAAACACACTCTTTCCATATTATATCGCTTGGAGTATATCATAAAATTTTCAGAAACTCAATATTTCCGGACTGAGAGAGATGCCAGCAAAGGCTCTGGATCCGTTTGGGCTGTGCGGTAAAAAAATCCGGCTGCCTCCTAGAAATACATTGGGAAAGTTAGTAAAAGACGAATTTCGATTCATAAAAGGCAGGTCTTGACAAACAAGGATCCGTCTTTTATACTTTATACATACCATCAGTATGTATAAGGAGTGACTGTATGGCCAGAAATAAATATCCTGAGGTGACGGTAAACAGGATCCTGGATACCGCCCAGCGCCTGTTTTTGGAAAAGGGCTATGACAACACCACGATTCAGGACATTGTGGATGAGCTGGGGGATTTGTCCAAGGGCGCCATCTACCATCACTTTAAATCCAAAGAAGAAATCATGGACGCAGTGGGGGATCGGATGTTCTTTGAGAACAATCCCTTTGAGGCCGTCCGCAGCCGGAAAGACCTCTCCGGACTGGAAAAGCTTCGGGAAGCGATTCGGCTCAATCAAATGGATGAGGCCCGCACCCAAATGAATCTTCAGGCTCTCTCCATCACAAAAAATCCAAAACTTTTGGTAGAGATGATCGTTTCCAATCGAAAAGTCCTAACTCCCTATTTTCGGGATCTGATAGAGGAAGGCAATCAGGACGGTTCTTTGCACACCGACTATCCGGAAGAGATCGCTCAGCTGCTTCCTCTCCTGACAAGTCTCTGGCTGATGCCCTCCATCTTCCCTGCTTCCAGTGAAGAACTGCTGCACAAATTTGCATTTCTGGGGGAAATGCTGGAAAAAATGGGTGTACCTCTGATCAACCAGGAGATCTCTGATCTGGTGAAACGCTTCTGCAGCCAGGTTGTTCCTGTGGCGGACTGAGCTTATCCCCAAAAGACACCGGCGCTTTTTTGCGCTGGCTTTCTTTTTTCTTTATACATACGTTCGTTCGGTATTAAAATTATTTCACTACCTACAAAAAGGAGGATTCCTATGAACCAAAAATTGTTTCACAAAAATTTTACCCTCTTGCTTCTTGGTCAGATCACCTCTCTTCTGGGAAACTTTACCCTAAAGTTTGCCCTGTCTATGTACGTTCTGGAACTCACCGGCTCCGCCTCTGTCTTTGCCAGCCTGCTGGCTCTCTCCATGGTTCCTACCATTGTGCTGTCTCCTCTGGGCGGTATTCTGGCAGACCGAAGGAACCGGCGCCGGCTGATGATCACTCTGGATCTGCTTTCCGGGGGTTCCGTCCTTGCTGCCGCTCTGATGTTCTCCACCTTCAGCTCCATTTGGGGTATCGGCGCTCTGCTGGTAATACTGTCCATTCTGGGCGCCTTTGAATCCCCCGTTGTCTCTGCCTGCATCCCGGAACTCCTCTCCCAGGATCAGCTGCTATCCGGAAACGCCGCTGTAAACCAGGCGACTGCTATCCTCTCCCTCGTTACTCCTTTTTTCGGCAGCCTGCTCTACTCCTCCTTCGGCATCCGCCCCATCCTTTACGGAACTGCGGCCTGTTTTTTCCTCACTGCACTGTTTGAAACCTTTCTCCACCTTCCTTACCGCAGGCCGAAGAAAATGGTTTCCCTTCCTGCTGCCATTGGGAATGACTTTCTTCTGAGTATGGATTTTCTGTGCAGGAAAGAACCGGATATTCTCAGACTTCTGCTCCTTGCCGGGCTGTTAAGCCTTTTTCTCGCCGGAATTCTGGTGGTAGGCTTTCCCTATTTGATTCGAACCGTGATGGGACTCTCTGCCAAATTCTATGGGGCTGCGGAGAGCGCCTTGGGGGCTGCCGCCATTCTGGGAAGTCTCGCAGTCACTCTCCTTGCAAAACGACTGCGTTTTTCCCACTTAGCGCTGGTCTTCCTCTCCTTCGGAGGAGCTCTGATCCTGGGAAGCCTTCTTTTTCTTCTTCCCATAGGTACCATTCCCCGCTATCTGTGCCTGATTCTTTTGTTCGGGGGATGTCAATTTGGCTGCAGTATCTTCTCCACCTATGCCATATCTGTGATCCAGAGACGAACTCCGAATCAGCTCATGGGAAAGGTCATGTCTTATGTATTTACTCTCTCCCTGTGCGCCCAGCCTCTGGGACAGTTGATCTACGGCTATCTGTTTGACCGCTTTTCCCATACTATTTTCTGGATCCTGTTTCTCAGCGGACTGGCGGTATGCCTGATCAGTTTTCTGTCAAAGGAATTTTTTGAAAAAAAAGTATAATTTTCCTGTTTTTACAGATACTAAGTTCCAGAAGAATGACACAATCCATGGAGGACATGATATGAAAGCTACAGGTATTGTAAGACGCATTGATGATCTGGGCCGGGTAGTCATTCCCAAAGAAATCCGCCGCACTCTGCGGATCCGGGAAGCAGACCCGTTAGAAATTTTTACAGACCGGGAGGGAGAAATCATTCTGAAAAAATATTCTCCCATCGGAGAGCTGGGAAGCTTTGCAAAAGAATATGCGGAAGCCCTGGCCTCCGCTTCCGGCCACAGCGTATGTATCACAGACCGGGATCAGGTGATCGCTGCCGCAGGAGGGATCCGAAAAGATACCATCGGCCATCCGGTCACCGGTCAGCTGGAAGCCGTCATGAATGACCGAGAGTATGTAAGCACAAATGCCGGCAGCAAAGCTCCGGTAAAGATTACCAATGAGGATTCGGACAACGAATACCCTCAGGTAATCAGCCCCATTCTCTGTGAGGGAGATGTGATCGGCTCTGTGATTCTGCGCAGTAAGGATGGAAAGGGACGTATGGGTGAGACAGAACGGATCCTGGCCAAATGCGCCGCCGGGTTTATGGGACGACAGATGGAGCAGTAGCCGAGTTCTCTATTTCCCTTTTTTACATCTTTTAGGGGATGCTGCCAATACCTCCAGCGGTACTCTTTCGGGTGATTTTTCTCCGGGAAATAACATCTTTTCAGAAAAACACACCGAACCTCCACCGGAATTCGTATTTTGCAGCATTCCTTTTTCATAATTCTCTACAGAAATCTTCCCGTAGCACTCTCGGGAGTATTCTTAACCTCTTCCAAAGTCCCTGCTGTCACGATCCGGCCTCCGGCTTCTCCGCCTCCGGGGCCCATATCTATGATGTAATCTGCATTTCGCATCACATCCAGATCATGCTCAATGACGATCACTGTTGCTCCCTTCTCTATCAGCATCTGAAATACTCCCAGAAGAGTCTGTACATCCAGCGGATGGAGACCAATGGTGGGCTCATCGAACACAAACACGGAATCAGACTGGGTTTTCCCAAGCTCACTGGCCAGCTTCAGACGCTGGGCCTCTCCTCCTGACAGACTGGGAGTCTCCTCACCCAGAGTCAGATAGCCAAGTCCAAGCTCCTTCAGCACCTGAAGTCTCTGACAGACCAGCTTCATTCCCATGCAGGCTTCCAGAGCTGTATTGATATCCATATCCATCAGCTCCGGAAGGGAAAAGCGTTCTCCCCTGCTGTTTTCAATCCTTACTTTTCTGGCGGCCTTCCCGTACCGGGATCCCCTGCAAAGGGGACATGGAATTTCCACATCCGGCAAAAACTGTACATCCAGGCTGATTACCCCGGTTCCATCACATTCCGGGCAGCGAAGGCTTCCTGTATTGTAGGAGAAATCTCCTGCCCGGTAACCAAATTCCTTTGCCTTTGGAGCTCTGGCAAACATCTTTCGCAGTTCATCATGAACATTGGCATAGGTAGCCACAGTGGAACGCACATTGATTCCAATAGGAGAAGCATCGATCAGCTTCACCTGCCGGATTCCTTCGGCTGCCACAGAATGTACATGTTTTGGCAGAGGCCTTTCCTCCAGAACCGCCTTCAGCGCCGGAACCAGGCTCTCCAGAATCAGGGTAGTTTTCCCGGAACCGGAGACGCCTGTTACCACAGTCAGTTTTCCTTTGGGTATCTTTGCCTGCAAAGGTTTTACCGTATGGATCTCTCCTGTGGACAGGCAGATGCTTCCCTCCGCAAAAAGCTCCTCTCTCCTGGCTCTGCTTCTTACCTGCACCCTTGATTTTCCTGTGAGGAAGGGGCCGATCTGGGAAGCCGGATCTTTCTCCACGGCACGAAGCGGCCCCTGGGCAATGACACGGCCTCCCCCCGCTCCCGCCTGAGGTCCCATCTCAATGAGCCAGTCCGCCTTAGATAAAATCTGGGTGTCATGGTCCACCAGCACCACAGAATTGCCGTCCCGGATCAAATCCTCCATCACGCCCGTAAGCCCGGCCAGATTGGAGGGATGAAGTCCAATGGACGGCTCATCCAGCACATACAGCACCCCGGTAGTGCGGTTTCGCACTGCCCTGGCCAGCTGCATCCGCTGCCGCTCGCCGGTAGACAGGGTACAAGCCCCCCGTTCCAAAGTCAGGTAGCCCAGCCCCAGATCCAGAAGGCGCTTGGATGCCATCTGGAAGGATTCGCAGATGCTCTCTGCCATGGGCCTCATCTCCTGGGGCAGAGAACCCGGCACAGCTCCCACCCAGTCTGTCAGCTCTGTCAGAGACATGCGGCAAGCCTCATCCAGAGAAATTCCTTGAAGTTTCGGCGCTCTCGCCTCTTTGGACAACCGAGATCCGCCGCAGTCAGGGCACACCTGCTGCTTCAAGAATTTTTCCACACGCTTCATGCCTTTCTCATCCTTCACCTTAGCCAGCGCATTCTCCACGGTATACACCGCGTTATAATAAGTAAAATCCAGTTCCCCTGCCTGATTCGATTTCTTGGCTTTGTAAATAATATGGCGCTTCTCTGCCGGACCATGGTACACCATCTCCTTCTCCCAGTCCGTCAGTTCCCGGAAAGGCACATCGGTCCGGACTCCCATGGCCCGGCATACGTCCGTCATCAGCGACCACATCAGGGAATTCCAAGGTGCCACCGCCCCCTCATCAATGGTGAGCGTATCGTCCGGCACCAGGGTATCTAAATCCACCCGGCGAACCATCCCGGTTCCCTCACAGGTACGGCAGGCTCCCTGGCTGTTAAAGGCCAACTCCTCCGCGGAGGGCGCATAGAATCTGGCCTTACACACCGGACATTCCAGCTCTTTCTCCGCCGCCACAAAAAGAGTTGGCTCCAGATAATGGCCATTGGGACAGCAGTGGCTGGCCAGCCGGGAAAACATCAGCCGCAGACTGTTTAACAGTTCCGTCCCCGTACCGAAGGTACTTCGGATCCCCGGCACTCCCGGGCGCTGCCGCAGCGCCAGCGCCGCCGGTACATACAGCACCTCATCCACCTGAGCCTTCTCCGCCTGGGTCATCCGCCTTCTTGTGTAGGTAGAAAGAGCGTCCAGATATCGTCTGGAACCCTCTGCATAGAGGACTCCCAGGGCCAGGGAAGATTTCCCGGAACCGGATACCCCCGCAATTCCCACGATCTGATGCAGCGGAATATCCACATCAATATTTTTCAGGTTATGCACTCTGGCTCCCCGAATCTTCATTTTGTCTATCCTTGTGTCTATCCTTGTGTCTATCATTTCATTCACCTATTTATTTCTGTTTTTTATTTTTTCTCAATAGTTCCGTAAATCCAATCTCCTCAGATATCTGACTACTAGTATGCACCAAATACCGCCTTGTTTCAATCGTAAAATAAATGGGAAATTATTCAGAAGCCTTTTGCACATTTCTGTTCTTTACAAATTCAATCACTGTGCTATAATTCAAGCAAATAATGGCGGTATCCGATCCAGGCAATGGCAAAAATCCAATCCCCCGCCGCCAGCTGCAGACATCTGCTCCTGGCGTCATTGGCCAAATCTTCCCACAAGCAGAACTGCCTGGTTCATTGCCGCCGGAATGAATGACAAAAATTTTAAAAGGAAGCGAAAAACGCATGGTAGAAAAACGCTTAATAAACGAAGTTCTGACAAAAGAGAATCTGCATATCCGCCCCTGCACCACGCAGGATCTGAACGATGTGATGAATCTGCAAAAAAGAATTCTGGATGGAATGGAAGAAAAGGAATGGTTTGCCAAAACCTCCAGAACAGAAAATGAGAAATTTTTTCAAAAACCAAATCTGCTTCTGGGCATATACGCAGAGGAAAGACTGATTGCATACGGATCCATGGGATTTCTGGAAAAAGATCAGGAAAATCTTGGCTGGGATCTTGGCTGGCCTGAGGAAAAGGTGAGAAACTGCACCAATCTGGACACCATTGTGGTAGATCCTGCTTTTCGTGGCAAAGGTTTGCAGCGGCTTCTCATTTCTCTGTGTATAGAACAAGCAAGAAAGGTCAAACCGGGCGGAACGCTTCTGACCACCATCTGTCCAGACAACCGTTACAGCATGAGAAATGCCGAAAAAGAAGGCTTTGAAATTTTGCTCCGCACCAAGAAGTACGGTGGAAAAGACCGTTATATTTTAGGTAAAGCCTTGTAATCCATCTGAAAACCATCTAAACGGGAGGGAAAAAATGATCTGGGTCATCACAGGAGTATTTGCAGTTCTCAATATTTTGTTTTTCACTGGAAAAGGGAGTTTTTTGATTGCAGGCTATAATACTGCATCCAAAGAACAAAAGAAGCGATACGATGAAAAAAAGCTGTGCCGTCTCATGGGCGTGAGCATGGGAATCATTGCTGTCAGCTGTGCCCTCCAGACCTGGGACACCGCCCCCCGCTGGTTTCCCATGGCCGGGGGAATCCTGACTTTGGCGGATGTAGTTCTGACCATCTTCCTGGCCAACAGCCCGCTGGTAAAACAAAATCCGGAAGAGTTGGCCAAAAACTCCGCCAGGCCGGGCTCCGCCAAAACAGAGCGCTTCCTAAAATGGGGAACCTCCGCCTTTGTTCTCATTCTGGTTACCCTTGTAGGCCTCATGCTCTTTACCGGAGATATTAGCGTCCATCTGGACGACAGCACCCTTCAAATTCAAAGCTCCTTCTGGGCGGATAAAGAAATCCCCCTGGAGCAGATCCAATCCGCAGAGTATTTAGAAACGCTTCCCAGGGGAACCCGCACCAATGGTCTTGGCAGCTACCGGCTCCTGGCAGGTCATTTTAAGGCAGCGGAAATTGGCAATTATATCCGCTACACCTATGTAAAATGCCAGGAGGGCATTTCCCTAAAGACCGATGGTGGAATCGTAATTTTAAATCAGGAAACCCCGGAGGAGACGAAAGCATTATATGAACGAATCAGGCAGAAGCTGAAACAGGATGATGAATATAGGACAAAACTTCCTTGATATCTCCTGCAAGATTGATGGACTGCTTTTTAATTTCTGCCGGTATATATGTTTCAGACAAATTAATACAGGCATAGACAGCCTTGGGATTTTGATAGGTCATTTCCCAGAACGGATATTTAATAATACCCGGAGTATTCCCACCTACCCCCAATTCCAGATAGAGAACAGATTGGCCGCTATGCCGACGTAAAAAATCTCGATACCTGCCTGCTGCCTTGTGCCATCCATTATTTTCCACAAAGGTTTGATCTACCCTCAAATTCATAGTCATAGGCGCGCCGCAGACCGGACAGTATGGAATCAGCTCAGACGGAATGCGCATATTTTTTTGTTCTTCAACCATTCTTTTTACAGCGGTTTCATTATCATACGTTCTCTGGTGACATGGTTTAGAGCATTGCCACAAGCCATAATCTCCTTGGGTATAAAAAAGGCGTTGCTTATCAAAACCTGTATTTTGAAAACAATGGTCCACATTCGTTGTCAGCACAAAATAATCTCTGTCCTTTACAAGTTCAAGCAGGGTTTCGTATGGTTCCCCTGGTCTTCGTGCATACCGATTGATATAAATATACCTGCTCCAATATGCCCAATGCTCCTCTAAGGTTTCATAGGGGTAAAAACCTGCCGTATACATATCTTTAAAACCATATTTCTTAATAAAGTCCGAAAAATAATGTGCAAAGCGTTCTCCCGAATAAGTATATCCGGCAGAGGCAGACAGTCCGGCTCCCGCCCCAATCAAAATAACGTCTGCTGTATTGATTTTTTCTTTAAGCTGTTTCAACTGCACACAATAGCTGTCTGTATATTTTATAGTCTGTATCTTTCCAAACATTGAAAACCACTTCCAATCCACTCTGAGTTTGCCGTCTATAATTTGTTACTGTATCTACGGCTATCTCTGCCGCTTTTTCATTTGGAAAATGAAATTCTCCTGTGGATATGCAACAAAAAGCTATGCTTTTTAATCCATAATGCCCGGCGAGTTCCAAACAGGAACGATAACAACCTGCCAGCAAATCGCAATCCTGTTTTGTTACCCTCCCCCGAATGACCGGACCTACTGTATGAAGTACATAGCGGCAGGGAAGATTATATGCTTTTGTGATTTTTGCCTTCCCTGCGGGTTCTGCTGATTTCTGCACTGCCATAATACGGGCACATTCTAACCGAAGCTGTATTCCCGCTGCGGAATGGATTGCATTGTCAATACAGCCATGACAAGGAACAAAGCAGCCCAGCAAATCGCTGTTTGCAGCATTTACAATTCCGTCTGTTTGTAAAGTGGTTATATCCCCCTGCCATAAATAAATTCCCTCTTTGACAGGAGAAAGTTCTGCCAGGGAGACAATTTTTTTCTGTTTTTGTTCTTCCTGCAAGTATTCATCTTGTATGTTCAAAAATTTCTCCGGTATCGCTCTTGGCGGACGCATATTCATAAGGGAACGCAATAATCTTTTTTGTTCTGTTTCATTTTGGGGAATTTCCAGTCTTTTCCATTCCATACTCTCATTTTTTAGGTATTCAATTAGATAGAGCAATCGTTCCTGCTGTGTCATAGCGTCCTCCTCTCTATCGCCTGCTGTGGGCATATATCTTTACATTTTCCACAATGCAGGCAATGCTCCTGCTGAATTCTTACCGGACAGACAGATGTATCTATGCATTTTTGCGGACAGACACGAAAACATAGCTTGCAGCTATTACATTTTTCGGTAATACAAAAAAGCGTCGTGTTAGTTTCCATTCCCCCAAAGGAAAATTTCTCCCGAAAAATTGGGCGGCAGCTTAAATCAAAAAATTCTCCGCTTCCCTTGTAAATTTGAAATACAGTCAGCGCAGAGCGGCTTTCTTGATTTGGATAAATTTCTGCCATATACGGATTATGATTAAAAATTTCACGCAATCGTTCCGGTCCGATTTCCCGCACTTCACCTCGCAAAGTAATCGATTGGCTGTGCATGGTATCGTTTCCTTTCAATCCTGTCAAAGAAACAAAAGGGTGTGCTTTCAAGCGGTCACAAAAGGCTTTTCCTTTTGCTGTCAAAAAGTATAATCCGTTTTTATCCGCCAGCATAAGATCAATTACGCAGGTAACGGGTAAATTCTGCTCATCTGTCGTAGCAAAAATAACGGAGTGTATGTCCTGTTGTAAAAGCTGTAAATATTTTTCTGCTCTCATTGTATTTCTCCTATAAGAAATGAGATGTTGCAAAATACCTCCGACGGTACCCTTTCGGGTGATTTTTGTCCGAAAAATCACATCTTTTCTTAAAAAAATACACCGAAAATCCACCGGCGTATTTTACAACCTCCCATTTCCGGTATTTTTCGATTATTCCGCCACAACGGAAATTCTCTGCTGAATATGCTTGCCGCTTACTGCTTCGTCAACCATAGCGATTGCATAATCCGCATAGCTGATTACACTTTCGCCTTTGGAGTTCCGTATCAGTTCCTCGCCTCCCAGAATGTATTTCCCTGTTCTTACACCATCTGCCTGGAAATCTCCGGCAGGACTCAAATAGGTCCATTTTACATCATTTCTGGTACGGAGTTCTTCTAATGCTTTGCCCATATTAGCAGCTAACGGTTTGAAGATGTCGGGGAAATCAGCACCGTCCATCACCTGTGCCGTATGTTCCGGATTTACATACAGGCTTCCGGCACCGCCCACAATCAGAAGTCGGGTATTTCTGCCACTTACCATATCGCAAAGATGTTTCAAAGAAGTGCTGTGCTGCGGAAGCGTTTCCGGTGTCCATGCACCGAAAGCGTCGATTACTACGTCAAACCCTTCCAAATCAGAAGCGGTCAGGTCAAACAGATCTTTTTTGATAATCTTTGTCGCAGCAGACTGATTTTCTCCCCGCACAACCGCAGTAACATCCAGTCCTCTGTCTATTGCTTCTTTTACAATCCGTTTCCCTTCTTTTCCATTTGCACAAACAACTGCAATCTTCATAGTCATTCCCTCCATATTTCATTTTCGTATTGCTTTTTTTGAATTGCAAGATTATGATATATCCGTAAAGCAAATTCGTAAAGTAAGCACTTTTTTGTGCTGTAGTTACCTAAAAGAAACTATCATCCGTGTACCTAAGACAACACGTCCCAGATGCATGGATGCCATAGAAAGAAAAGAGGTTGTTTTATGGAAAAAGAATTACCAGCCTGTCCGGTGGAAACAACGTTAATGCTGATTAGCGACCGTTGGAAAGTTTTGATTATCCGGGATTTATTAGGGGGTACAAAGCGTTTTGGAGAATTAAAGAAATCGATTGGAACAATTTCTCAAAAGGTTCTGACTGCAAATTTACGTTCTATGGAAGAAAGCGGGCTGCTTACACGTCAAGTATTTCCTGAAGTGCCGCCTCATACCGAATATACGTTGACAGAAACAGGGTACAGCTTGAAACCGATTTTAGACGCTATGGTTGAGTGGGGCGAAAATTACAAAACAAAATTCTCCCAGTCATGAAGCAGCGTATAGGCCTGCTAAGCAAGGAAAGGATGGGAAAGGAACGCCTTTCTGTCTTTACATCCGCCATCCCCCTGAGCTATAATAGCTTGTACAGAATCGTGTGCGCGGAATTGCAAGATCATGCTCTCTCATATAGGAATGCCCAAGCACACAAAGTGCAGCACGCCTTGTACACTGATTCTGCCAACATAAGAACAAACATCGAGGTTTCTATCTATGAATAAAAAAGAAATATCTGAGATCAAAAAGCAATTCACTCCTGCCAACTGCGCCATCACACGCATCTGCGGATGCTATGTAAGCGCGGAAAAAGAAAAGCTGGCAACCTTCCAGGAGGCATTTCTGCCTCTCCCTGAGGAGGAAATTTTTAAATACTTTGAAATCTTTCGTAAAACCTTATCCGGAACCATAGGAAAGAACTTGCTGAATATGGAGTTCCCTCTGAATACGGAAAAAGAGGGCGGCACCCAGGAATTTCTGCTGCATCTCCGGGACAGCCAGCTAAAAGAAGAGGAACTGCTGGAGCAGTACTATGACAAAGTTATAGAGTCCTACGTGTACGGAGAAAATTATCTGATTCTGCTGATCTATGCGGCTTATGATGTGCCTGGAAAGGCCTCTGATAACCTGGAAATGTTTGACGCCTCCGATGAAGTGTACAACTATGTCCTCTCCTGCATCTGTCCGGTGAAGCTGGCCAAGCCTGCTCTCACCTACAATGCAGAAGAAAAATGTTTCCAGAACCGGATTCGGGACTGGGTGGTGGATATGCCTCAGCTAGGCTTCCTCTTCCCCGCCTTCAATGACCGCAGCAGCGACATTCACAGTCTGTTGTACTACTGTAAAAATCCGGAAGAGCTTCACTTTGAATTTACCGATACGGTATTAGGCTGCGCTCTTCCCCTCTCTGCCAAAAGTCAAAAGGAAGTATTCCAGACGCTGGTGGAAGAGACCTTAAGTGAGGACTGCGACTATGAGGTGGTAAGAAATATCCATGAAAATCTCCACGAAATGGCGGAGGAACAAAAAGACAGCCCTGACCCTGTGGTGCTAAGCCAGGCAGAGGTCAAAAATCTCTTTGCCATCAGCGGAGTCTCCAATGAAAAGCTGGAAGAATTTGACCAGCACTTTGAGGAAACCGCAGGCCCCAACACCACCTTCCAGGCCAGCAACATTATGAATACCAGAAAATTTGAAGTAAAAACACCGGATATCACCATCCAGGTAAGCCCGGATCGTCCGGACCTGGTGGAAACCAGAATCATTGATGGCCGCCCTTGCCTGGTGATTCCCATCACGGATCAGGTTCAGGTAAACGGTATCACAGTGAAGGAGCCGTAAGCCCTTCGATTACCTGCCAGATCTCCTCCCTGCCCTGCTTAGTCTCTGCTGAGAAGGGCAGGATCACTGTGCCCGGTTTTACCTGCAGGCCCTCTCTTAGGATCTTCAGCTGTTTCTGGATCTGGCTCCGCTTGATCTTGTCCAGTTTGGTAGCAATGATGATGGGATCATAGCCGTAATGACACACCCACTCGTACATGATCTTATCATTTTCCCCGGGAGCGTGGCGGATATCTACCAGCAAAAAGACTGCTTTCAGCTGTTTGGAGCCATGGAGATACCGCTCAATCAGCTTTCCCCACTGCTCCTTTGCCTCTGCAGAGACCTTTGCGTAGCCGTATCCCGGCAGATCCACCAGGTAAAGCTCCTGGTTTACATTATAAAAGTTAATGGTCTGGGTTTTGCCCGGCTGGGCGCTGGTGCGGGCCAGACTTTTTCGGTTTACCAGCCCGTTGATCAGGGAAGACTTGCCCACATTGGACTTTCCGGCAAAAGCCACCTCGGGCAGCACATTTTCCGGAAGCCTGCTGGTAATGCCGCATACGGTTTCCAATTCTACCTGTTTAATTACCATTCTGTTTTCTCCTTTTTTGAAACTCCCAAAAAATCTATATTACAAACCAATCAGATTCCTGTTACAGATCTGCCTGGTATACCTATGGGATTCAAACACAAAAGCTGCTGCAAACTACCCTTCCCTGTGGCTTTTGGCGCATTCTCCCGGGAAAACTTTTTACTTTTCCAAGGAAAATCACCCAAACGAATCCCACTGGATGTAATTTGCAGCAGCTTGGGGTTGTTAAAACTACTGTTTTCGGTGAATTTTCAGTGTGTTTTTCTCCGAAAAGATGTTATCCGAATCACTTTGCAAAAGCAACTTTCAGCACATCTGCCATGGTGCTGGCATACACAATTCTCAATCCGCCCACAATCTCCTGAGATAACTCTGCCACATCTGCCCGATTCTCCTCCGGCACGATCACAGTAAGCATCCCTGCATTTTTTGCTGCCAGAAGCTTTTCCTTCAGCCCTCCAATGGGAAGCACCCGTCCCCGGAGGGTGATCTCACCGGTCATTGCCACATCTGCCCGCACCGGTGTGCCGGTAATAGCAGAGAACATGGCGGTGGCCATGGTGATGCCGGCGGAAGGCCCATCCTTGGGCACCGCCCCTTCCGGAATATGGATATGGATATCGTGCTTCTGGAAGAAATCCTCTTTGATCGCATAATTTTCGCTGACGGAACGAATATAGCTGATCCCTGCCTGAGCGGATTCTTTCATCACATCTCCCAGCTGCCCTGTGAGAAGAAATTCTCCTTTTCCAGGCATGAGATTCACTTCGATCTGGAGAGTGTCTCCGCCTACACTGGTCCAGGCCAGACCACGGACGATTCCCACCTCATCCCTGTCGTTTAATTTCTGGATCGTGTATTTAGCCCGGCCCAGATACTGTTCCAGGTTTCCAGCCTTCACTTTCACAGACTCCTTATGTTCCTCTAAGATCTCCCTTGCAGCCTTCCGGCAGATCTCGCCGATCTTTCTCTCCAGCTGGCGCACTCCGGCTTCCTTGGTATATCCGGAAATCATTTTCTGCAGCGCTCCATTTGTAATAGAAAGCTGCTTTTCCGTCAAACCATGATGTTCCCGCTGCTTTTTCACCAGATGATCCTTTGCAATGTGAAGCTTTTCATTCTCTGTGTAGCTGCTTACCTCAATCACTTCCATACGATCCAGCAAAGGTCTGGGAATGGTGTGGGCATCATTGGCAGTGGCAATAAACAGTACTTCTGAAAGATCCATGGGCAGCTCCACATAGTGATCCCGAAACTTATTATTCTGCTCGGAATCCAGAACCTCCAGCAGAGCGGAGGAAGTATCCCCCTTATAATCGCTGCTTACCTTGTCAATCTCGTCCAACAACATGAGTGGGTTCTTCACTCCTGCGGTTCGCATTCCGCTGGCAATACGGCCCGGCATAGCGCCTATGTAGGTTCTTCTGTGTCCCCGGATCTCCGCTTCGTCCCGCACGCCTCCCAGACAGATGCGCACATACTTCTTGTTCAAAGCTCTGGCCACTGACCGGGCAATGGAGGTCTTTCCGGTTCCCGGCGGCCCCACCAGACAAAGGATCGGGCTATCACCTTTTTTCGTCAGCGTGCGGACAGCCAGAAATTCCAGCACCCGCTCTTTCACCTTCTCCAGCCCATAGTGATCCTCATCCAGAACCTTTCTGGCAAATTTCAGATCTTCATTATCCTGGGACATCTTATCCCAGGGCAGCTCCAGCAGCGTCTCAATGTATCCTCTGGACACAGAAGCCTCCGCAGAATTGCCGCCCAGATTTTTAAACCGGTCGATCTCCTTGGCGATCTTCTTCTTTACCTCCTCTGAAGCTTCCAGTCTTTTAAGCTGCTTTCGGTACTGATCTGCATCATTGAGAGGAGTGTCCTCCCCTAATTCCTCCTGGATCAGCTTCAGCTGTTCCCGCAGGATATATTCTTTCTGACTTTTGTCAATTCTGGCTTTTACCTTCTGCTGGATCTCATTTTTGATTCTCATGATTTCCAGTTCCTTGCCTATAATGAGGCACAGAGCGTCATACTGCTCTGGCAGAGAAGCAGCCTCCAGAATCCTCTGCTTATCCTCATAGTACATGGGAATATTGATCGCAATCTGTTCCACCAACTGCTCCAGATCTGTGTACTCTAAAATCTGGCGGGCCAGCTCTTTGCCAATCCGTTTATTTTCCCCGCAGAAAGCAGTAAAAATATCCTTTAAGGCCCGGAGCATTGCCACTTCATCTGCTTCCCCAAGCTTTGGCTGATCTTCCAAAGATCCGGTCACCACCTCAGCTTTCAGATACCCCTCGGTGCTGTCTAAGTCTGCCAGCTCTCCCCGCTCCAGTCCCTCCACCATCACACGAATGATATTTTGAGGCAGCTTGGCCAGGTTTTTGATTCTGGCAATGGTTCCCACCCGGTATAAATCCTGAAAATCCGGATCTGCCATATCCGGATTTTGCTGTGTTACCAAAAAAATCAACTGATCTGCCTGCATCGCAGCCTCCACGGCCTTAATGGACTTATCCCTGCTGATGTCAAAATGGACGATCATAGAGGGCAGCACCGTCATTCCCCGCAGCGCAATGGCAGGCATCTTCCTTATCAATTCACTCATATATTTCTCACGCAGTCTCTCCTATCAGTTCCTGACCTTCCCTGCTGTCCGCCAAGACACCGCCCCGGTAGGTCAGAACCGGTTTTCCCGTTCCTTCAATTACATCCTTAGTGATCAGACAGCCCGTAATGTTTTCATCTGAAGGAATCTCAAACATCACATCCCGCATAGCCGTCTCAATGATAGCCCGCAGTCCTCTGGCTCCTGTTTTCCGCTCAATGGTCTTATCGGCAATCGCCTCCACCGCAGCTTCCTCGAATTTCAGAGCTACGCTGTCTAAATCAAACAACTTCTCATACTGGCGGATAATGGCATTTTTCGGCTCTCTCAGGATTCGAATCAACGCTGCCCGATCCAGCTCATCCAGAGAAACCACCACCGGCACACGGCCGATAAACTCCGGGATCATACCGAATTTGATCAGGTCTCTGGGCAGTACCTGACGCAGCACTTCTCCCACATTGTTCTCTGCCTTGCTGATGATCTCTGCCATAAAGCCCATGGACCGGGTATCAATCCGTCCCTCGATCATCTTATCCAAGCCCTCAAAGGCTCCGCCGCAGATAAAAAGAATATTGGTGGTATCAATCTGCAGAAGCTCCTGATGGGGATGCTTTCTTCCTCCCTGCGGCGGCACGGAAGCCACAGTGCCCTCCAGAATCTTTAACAGAGCCTGCTGTACGCCCTCTCCGGATACATCTCTGGTGATCGATACATTTTCGGATTTTCTTGTGATCTTATCAATCTCATCAATATAGATGATTCCGTGCTCTGCCCGCTTAATATCATAGTCTGCTGCCTGAATAATCTTCAGCAGAATATTTTCCACATCTTCTCCCACGTATCCGGCTTCTGTCAGGGAAGTGGCATCTGCAATGGCAAAGGGTACATTCAAAATCTTTGCCAGGGTCTGAGCCAAAAAGGTTTTCCCGGAACCAGTGGGACCCAGCATTAGAATATTGCTTTTCTGCAGCTCCACACCATCCTTGGAAGCCTTATCTCCCGCCAGGATTCGTTTGTAATGATTGTAAACTGCTACAGCCAGGGTCTTTTTGGCATCTTCCTGGCCAATCACATACTCATCCAGAAAAGATTTGATCTCTGCCGGCTTTAGCAGGTTGATGGAGCTGGCCTCATCCAGTTCCTCCTCCTGTTCATCCTCCAGTTCTTCCTCTATAATTTCAGAGCAGATATCAATACATTCATCACAGATATAAACTCCTCCGGGTCCTGCGATCAGTTTTCTCACCTGATCCTCTGTCTTGTTGCAAAAGGAACATCTGATTTTTTCCCCGATTCTTCCAGGCATCTTTCCACCTCACATAAATATTTTTACCAGTAGGGCTGTACTGTCTCCAACCCTATTTAAAGAGAGGCTGCCGCAAAACCTCTTGCAGCAGCCCGCCTCTATACCTTATCTCTTCGTCACTATCTCATCGATCAGACCGTAGGCTTTCGCTTCTTCTGCTGTCATCCAGTGATCTCTCTCTGTGTCCGCCTCAATGACACTTAAGGGCTGACCAGTGTTCTCTGCCAGATGCAGGTTCAATTTCTTACGTGTCTGAATGATTTTATCTGCCACAATCTGGATATCTGTGGCCTGTCCCTGGGCTCCGCCGGAGGGCTGATGGATCATAACCTCCGCATTGGGCAGCGCATAGCGCTTGCCTTTGGTGCCCCCTGCCAGAAGGAATGCTCCCATGCTGGCAGCCATGCCGATGCAGGTGGTGGACACATCGCACTTAATGTAGTGCATCGTATCATAAATCGCCCAGCCGGCAGACACGGATCCGCCAGGGCTGTTAATGTAAAAACAAATATCCTTGTTGGGATCCTCCGCCTCCAAAAACAGAAGCTGCGCAACAATCAGATTGGCGCTCACATCATTTACTTCCTCACCCAGGAAAATGATGCGATCCTTCAGCAGTCTGGAATAAATATCGTAGGACCGCTCGCCTCTGCTGGTCTGTTCAATGACATAAGGTACTAAACTCATAGGAATGCCTCCTTAAATCTTAAATTCTCACGGACTCCCCGCCACAAAAATTTTTAGACTTCCTTTGCTGCTCCGGCGATCAGCTCTACTGCTTCCTGGATAGCCAGATCATTCTTCATCTGCTCTTTCTCATAGTCACCCATCAGCTCTTTGAGCTTATCCGCTTCCATCTTGTAGCTCTCTGCCATCTTGGCAATCTCCTCATCCAGGCGCTCATCGCTGATCTGAATGTTCTCTGCCTTGGCAACAGCCTCCAGCACCAGACTGTTCTGGATACGCTTTAAAGCTTCCGGCTTCATCTGCTCTTCCATCTTTGCCTGATCCATGCCGGTAAACTGCATATACTGAGTCATGGTAATACCCTGAGACTCGATTCTTCTTGCAAAGTCCTCCACCATGCGGCGAACCTGCTCCTGGATCATAGCCTCCGGAATCTCCATCTGAGCATTCTCCACAGCCTTGGCTACTGCTGCATTTTCTTTCTCTCTCTTGGCAGCTGCTTCTTTCTTTTCAAGCAGGTTCTTCTTCAGATCCTCCTTGTACTCTGCCAGAGTATCAAATTCAGATACGTCCTGCGCAAACTCATCGTCTGCTTCAGGCAGCTCTTTTACCTTGATCTCATTTACTTTGCATTTAAATACAGCAGCTTTGCCCTTTAAGTTTTCTGCATGATACTCTTCCGGGAAAGTCACGTTTACTTCTACTTCCTCACCGATCTTAGCGCCGATGAGCTGATCTTCAAATCCAGGGATAAAGCTTCCGGAACCAATGGTCAGCGGATAATCAGTGGCCTTGCCTCCCTCAAAAGGAACTCCGTCTACAGAACCGTCAAAATCCAGCTTGATCAGATCTCCGTTCTCCACTGCGCGGTCATCCACATCGATGGTTCTGGAGTTGCGCTCTCTCTCCTTGTCCACCTCTGCCTGAATCTCTTCTTCCGTTACTTCAATCTCCTGCTTTGGAACCTCTACGCCCTTATACTCTCCAAGAGTTACTTCCGGCTTCAGAGCTACCTCTGCGGTAAAGATAAAGGACTTGCCGGCCTCGATCTGAGTCACATCAATAGCAGGACGGGAAACAATATTCTCGCCGCGCTCTTTTACTGCGTTATCGTATGCTTCCGGAATCACAATGTTGGCTGCATCTTCATAGAACACACCTGCGCCGTACATTTTCTCAATCATCTTTCTGGGTGCTTTTCCCTTACGGAAACCGGGAAGAGCAATCCTTCCCTTTGCTTTCTGGTATGCCTTCTCAATAGCTGCCTCAAACTCCTCTGCAGGCACTTCGATGGTCAGCTTTGCCATTTTCTTCTCTAACTTTTCAATCTGTACACTCATCTCTCTGTACTTCCTCCTTGATTTTTAAAAACGGCTTCCCGTTCAGATCAATCTGCATTCTTACAGTCATTTTACAAGTATACCACAGCCTCCAAAAAAAGGCTAGATATAAATTGCAGGATTCTTCATAAAATTGAGGACGAAAATTTTGGTACTGCTCACGCCACGCTCAGCCGCATGCATTTGTAGGGTAAACCGCAGCAAATTCATTCCAGCCGCTATCATCCCTTATGTTCGCCTTCCGATTGCCCTGCTAACGGGCACTCCTCCCCGGCCGATCTTCCTTCGGATCCCAAATCAGCCCCTGGCAAACCTTTTCCACCTCTGCCTCCCCCTTCAACTGCCGAAGCAGACTTAAGGAAAAGGGAACCGCCGTTCCCATGCCCCGGCTGGTGGTCACCTGCCCGGAAACCTCTACCATGTTCTCAGTCACAGACGCTCCTTCCAGCTGGTCCTCAAACCCCGGATGGCACACAGCCCGCTCTCCTTTCAGAAGTCCCAGTTTTCCCAGTACGCTGGGGGCTGCACAGATGGCTGCCAACCGTTTTCCTTGCGCCTTCGCCTCCTTCAACGTCACAGCCAGTTCCTGATGTTCTCCAAGATGCAGGGTACCCGGCATCCCTCCCGGCAATACAAACAGGGTGCCGTCTGCAAAGTCACATTCCTCAAACAGGGCATCTGCAAGCACCGGGATTCTATGGCTTCCCATCACCTGCCTGTTTCCATTGATAGAAACCGTGCACACCTCAATTCCGCCTCTTCTCAGTACATCTACCACTGTAAGGCCTTCGATTTCTTCAAATCCATCTGCCAAAAAAACATATACCTTCTCCATCTGACTGCCTTCCTTTCTTATCTTTTCCTCCGCCAGTATTCACTCATGGATATTTTAGCAGACCTTCTTCTGCTTTTCCATAGAAAAATCTTTGGTTTTATAGTGTTTCCACGACTTTCTTCAATTTTTCTGTTATTTTCCACATTTCTGTGGTATGCTCATTTTTATAATCCAAAATCAAAGGATGTTGCAAAACACCTGCAGCGGCACTTCCCTTTGCCAGTAAAACAGCAGAAACGCAATGTTTCTGACATTACTCTCTTACACAGGAGGTTACTCATGGAAATCGAACGCAAATATCTGATCCACAAGCTTCCCGAAAATCTGGAAACCTATCCCTGTCATCTCATTGAACAGGCCTATCTTTGCACTAAACCGGTGGTACGGATTCGCCGCCAGGATGACGATTATATCCTCACCTACAAAGGCTCCGGCCTGATGTCCAGGGAGGAATACAATCTTCCCCTGACAGAGTCTGCCTATGGGCACCTACTTGCCAAAGCGGACGGAACTGTGATCACCAAAAAACGATATGTGCTTCCTCTTAAAGACCATGGTGTTTCAGCGCCAAATGCCGCCCGGCCGCCCCTGGCTGCCCAGGATATCCGCCCGGTTTCAGAAACCCATTCATCTTTGGAAATGAACGCCTTAAAAATTGAACTGGACATTTTTTCCGGCGAATGGCAGGGCCTCACAATCGCAGAGGTGGAATTTCCCGAGGAAGAAACCGCCCGCCGCTTTCATCCCCCTGTATGGTTTGGGGAGGAAGTAACCTTTGACGGCCATTACCACAATTCCTGGCTCAGCCAGCACCGCAGGAGCGAACTTTGAAAAACAAGCCCGTAACTGGCAGGCTGCAACCGCCGGTTGACATATTGAAAAGCCCCGGTTGGTAGTCTGCAACCGAAAAAATTGATAAACTTACTCCAACATTCCACATAAGGAGGACCCTATTTATGATCTTTGCAGACAAATTGATTCAGCTGCGAAAAAAAAGCGGATGGTCTCAGGAGGACTTGGCAGAACAGATGAATGTATCCAGGCAATCGGTATCCAAGTGGGAGGGTGCCCAGTCTATCCCGGATCTGGAAAAAATGATACGCCTCTCCAGGCTCTTCGGTGTGAGCACCGATTATCTGTTAAAGGATGAGATCGAGGATATGCCAGGAACCAGTTCGGCTGTTGACCCTTCAAAGAACGAAACAGCGGCTTCCCTAAAAAAGGTATCTCTGGAGGAAGCCAGCCAGTTTCTTCAGGTAAAGGCTGACACTGCCAGACCCATTGCAGGTGGAACCTTTCTTTGTATTCTCTCCCCCATCTGCCTGCTGCTTCTTGGGGCTGCCAGCGAATCGCCCCGATACGGTATCCGTGAAAATACAGCCGCCGGAATCGGTATGATCGTACTGCTGACCCTTGCAGCCATTGCAGTGACTGTCTTTATTTCAAACGGCAGCAAAACAGCCCCCTACAAATATCTGGAGGAAGCCTCTTTTGAGACCGAATACGGTGTGGACGGTATGGTCCGGGAACGAAAAGCGCAGTATCAGGAACAGTATCATCGAAGCAACATTCTTGGTGCCTGTCTGTGCATCCTCTCCCTGGTTCCCCTGTTTTTGGGGATCATGATCAACGATGAAAATGATTTTCTCATGGTCATGATGCTTTCCATAATGCTGGTTCTCATTGGTATCGGTGTTTTTCTTTTTGTTCAGGCAGGCATCATCTGGGCCAGTTTTGAAAAACTGCTGCAGGAGGGCGATTACACAAAAGCGAAAAAAGAAAAACAACCTTTGCTGACCGCAGTATCCCTGATCTACTGGCTGATCGTCACTGCCATTTTCCTTGCGCTCCTCTTCGCCAGACAGAACGGATCTGACTGGGGCAACTGGCGGGAGACAGACTGGATCATCTGGCCTGTGGCAGGAGTCTTGTATCCTGCCGTGGTGATGCTCTGTAATCTGTTTACGAAAAAACGGTAGTGCTTTGAAATGAGGAGCTCATGTGCCAAACCTCCCTCTGCTCCTGGCAGATCAGACGGATTGACGCATTGGCATTCAGCCCAGCAAGGACAGAGGCGAGCTGGCGAAGCATTTGCCAGAATCAGCGTGCATTTCGATATAAAAATAAAAGAAATCGGGAATGGATGAACCAGGTGTTTCAAAAGCGAGCTTCCGATCTTACTGGATCTGCTTTCTCTCCCTGTTAAAAAATCTGCATGAAAACAAAATTTTCAGATGTATAGACATTTCCTATGCCAGAAAAACGCAAGCGATACTGGATCCAATAACCAAGTATCGCTTGCGTTTCATTTGCATCATTCTATTTCGTCAGCAATCATTCCAGTTGCTTTTGGCGATCGCCTCTGTTGCCAAATTCAACATCCAGTTTTGGCAGACCAGAAAGTATCTTACTCTTCCGTCTCTTCTTCGACTGCGGATTCCTCTGCGGTTTCTTCCACATCCTCATCCAGGTCAAAAGCTTCCTCCAGATTCAGCTCTTCTGCTTCATTTGGCTCCTTCTCAAGAAGCTCTTCCATTTCCTCCGGGAACTCCTCCTTGGAAAGCTTTTCCTCCAAAGCAGCCTGAATCTCCATCTCTGTGTTAAGACGCACATTGCGGTAGCGTTTCATACCGGTTCCGGCAGGGATCAGCTTACCGATGATTACGTTCTCCTTCAGACCGATCAGGGGATCCACCTTACCCTTGATAGCAGCCTCTGTGAGGACCTTGGTGGTTTCCTGGAAGGAAGCGGCTGATAAGAAGGAATTGGTAGCCAGAGAAGCCTTTGTGATACCCAGCATGATCTGTTTTGCCTCTGCCGGCTTTTTGCCCTCTGCAATCATCTGTTCATTGATATCTTCCAATTCCAGAGCATCCACCAGTGTACCCGGAAGCAGATCCGTATCTCCGTTATCCTCAATGCGGACCTTCTTCAGCATCTGGCGCACCAGCACCTCGATGTGCTTATCGCTGATTTCCACACCCTGAAGGCGGTATACACGCTGTACCTCGCGAAGCATGTAATCCTGCACTGCGTTGACACCCTTGATCTTTAAGATATCATGGGGATTTACACTACCTTCTGTCAGCTCGTCACCGGCCTCCAGATAAGCGCCGTCCATTACCTTGATCCTGGATCCGTAGGGGATCAGATAGGTCTTGGCAACTCCGTTCTCCTCATCTGTCACCGTGATCTCACGCTTCTTCTTGGTATCCTTGATCTCCACCCGTCCCGGAATCTCTGTGATGATAGCAAGACCCTTGGGCTTTCTGGCCTCAAACAGCTCTTCCACACGGGGAAGACCCTGGGTGATATCGCCGCCGGCCACACCGCCGGTATGGAAAGTACGCATGGTCAGCTGAGTACCCGGCTCACCGATGGACTGAGCTGCAATAATACCAACCGTCTCTCCAACCTGCACGGCCTCACCGGTAGCCATGTTGGAACCGTAGCACTTCGCGCAGATACCGTTGTGTGACTTACAGGTAAGGATGGTACGAATCTTGATCTTCTTGAAGGATTCTCCATTCTCATCCACACCGTCCTGCATAATCTTGGCAGCACGCTTGGGTGTGATCATATGGTTTGCCTTCACGATCACTTCCCCGTTCTTATCATAAATGGTCTCGCAGGAGAAACGTCCTGTGATACGTTCCTGCAGGCTCTCAATCTCTTCTTTTCCGTCTGTAAACTCTTTTACATACATACCGGGGATCTCGTCTCTGCCCTCGGCACAGTCCACATCCCGAATAATCAGCTCCTGAGATACATCTACCATTCGTCTGGTCAGGTAACCGGAGTCCGCGGTACGAAGAGCCGTATCGGACAGACCTTTACGTGCTCCGTGAGCGGACATGAAGTACTCCAATACGTCCAGACCTTCACGGAAATTGGACTTGATGGGCAGCTCAATGGTGTGGCCGGTGGTATCTGCCATCAATCCACGCATACCTGCCAGCTGTTTGATCTGCTTATCAGAACCACGGGCGCCGGAGTCCGCCATCATAAAGATGTTGTTGTACTTATCCAGTCCTCCTAACAGCGCTTTGGTCAGCTTATCATCTGTCTCTTTCCAGGTCTCCACTACCTCTTTATAACGCTCTTCTTCTGTGATCAGACCGCGCTTGTAGTTTCTTGCGATCTTATCCACCGTATCCTGCGCCTCCTTGATCATCTGAGGCTTCTCTGGCGGCACGGTCATATCGGAAATAGATACAGTCATGGCCGCTCTGGTGGAATATTTGTAACCCATTGATTTAATATCATCCAAAACTTCAGCGGTCTTGGTGGCTCCATGGGTATTAATAACTTTTTCAAGGATCTGCTTTAAGCCCTTCTTGCCTACATGGAAGTCTACCTCCAGTTTCAGCTCATTGCCCAGAATACTCCGATCCACAAAGCCAAGATCCTGGGGCAGGATCTCATTAAACAGGAAACGGCCCAGAGTAGATTCCACGATAGCACTCTGAATCTCTCCCTCCGCATTTTTCCTGCTCATGCGGACTTTAATCTTGCTCTGCAGTGTAATGGCCTTATTTTCGTAAGCCAGAATGGCTTCATTTACATCCTTGTAGATACCGCCCTCTCCCTTTGCTCCCGGACGCTCCTGGGTCAGATAATAGATACCCAACACCATATCCTGGGAAGGAACTGCCACCGGGCCTCCGTCAGAAGGCTTCAGCAGGTTATTGGGAGATAACAGCAGGAACCGGCACTCTGCCTGGGCTTCCACAGAAAGGGGCAGATGCACAGCCATCTGGTCGCCGTCAAAGTCTGCGTTAAACGCCGTACATACCAGAGGATGCAGCTTGATAGCCTTACCTTCTACCAGAATGGGTTCAAATGCCTGAATACCCAGTCTGTGAAGAGTAGGAGCACGGTTTAACATTACCGGATGTTCTTTGATCACTTCCTCCAGCACATCCCAAACTTCCGGCTGGAGACGCTCCACCATCTTCTTGGCGTTTTTAATATTGTGAGAAGTTCCGTTGGCCACCAGCTCCTTCATAACAAAGGGCTTAAACAGCTCAATGGCCATCTCCTTCGGCAGACCGCACTGATAGATCTTCAGCTCCGGTCCTACCACGATAACGGAACGGCCGGAATAGTCTACACGCTTACCTAACAGGTTCTGACGGAAACGTCCGGACTTACCTTTCAGCATATCAGAAAGAGATTTCAGCGCCCGGTTGCCGGGACCAGTCACCGGACGGCCTCGGCGGCCGTTGTCAATCAGGGCATCCACGGCCTCCTGAAGCATTCTCTTTTCGTTTCTTACAATAATGTCAGGAGCTCCCAGCTCCAGCAGCCGTTTCAAACGGTTGTTCCGGTTGATGATCCGGCGGTACAGGTCATTTAAATCGGAGGTAGCAAAACGGCCTCCATCCAGCTGCACCATAGGACGAAGATCTGGCGGAATTACCGGGATGGCTGTCATTACCATCCACTCCGGACGGTTTCCGGACTCCCGGAAGGCCTCCACTACTTCCAGTCTCTTGATGATTCTGGCCTTTTTCTGTCCGGTGGCATCTTTTAATCCCCGGTTCAGCTCTGCGGATTCCTTTTCCAGGTCAATGGCTTCCAAAAGCTCCTTGATGGACTCAGCGCCCATACCTACCCGGAAGGTGTCTCCCCACTTTTCTCTGGCATCCTGATACTCCCGCTCTGTCAGCACCTGCTTGTAGGACAGGTCGCTGGTGCCTTTATCCAGCACAATGTAATTGGCAAAATAGAGCACCTTCTCCAGAGTTCTGGGAGACAGATCCAGAATCAGCCCCATTCTGGAAGGAATTCCCTTGAAGTACCAGATATGGGATACCGGAGCTGCCAGGTCGATATGTCCCATACGCTCACGGCGCACAGAAGCCTTTGTGACTTCCACGCCGCAGCGGTCGCAGACAACGCCTTTATAACGAATTTTTTTATATTTACCACAGTGACACTCCCAATCCTTGCTGGGACCAAAAATACGCTCACAGTACAGACCGTCTTTTTCCGGCTTCAGCGTCCTGTAGTTAATGGTTTCCGGCTTTTTTACCTCCCCGTGGGACCACTCTCTGATCTTTTCCGGAGATGCCAGGCCGATTTTAATTGCGTCAAACGTCATCGGCTGATACGTTTCATTGTTTGTAATTTCTGGCATGATGGTACTCCTTTCACTCTTCGTCAAAGCTTTCATCCAGGTCTATAAAATCATCCTCTTCGCTGGTCTCTTCTTCCACATCCACCAGTTCTTCTCCTGCGAACTCCTGCTGGCTGAAGCCGTGAGCGCCAAATGATTCGTTCTGATTGTATTTTCTGTCACCCTCGATCACTGAACGAAGATCCGTATCACCGTAATCAACAGTTTCCATAATCTCAACTTCTGTATTGTCTTCTCTCAAGACTCTCACATCCAGTCCAAGAGACTGCAGCTCCTTCAGCAATACTTTGAAGGACTCAGGAACTCCCGGTTCCGGAATGTTATCTCCCTTGATAATGGCCTCATAGGTCTTTACACGTCCAACCACATCATCGGATTTCACGGTCAGGATCTCCTGCAATGTGTAAGACGCACCGTAAGCCTCCAGAGCCCAAACCTCCATCTCTCCGAAACGCTGTCCGCCGAACTGAGCCTTACCGCCCAGAGGCTGCTGAGTAACCAGAGAGTAGGGGCCGGTAGAACGGGCATGAATCTTATCGTCTACCAGATGATGGAGCTTCAGATAATGCATGTGTCCGATGGTGGTAGGGCTGTCGAAGTATTCGCCGGTACGGCCATCCCGCAGCAGCACCTTACCGTCTCTGGAAATGGGCACGCCCTTCCAGAGTGCTCTGTGATCCCGGTTCTCATACAGATAATCCAGAACCTCCGGCAGCAGCTCATCTCCATGCTTTTCTTTAAATTCATCCCACTCCAGATTCACATAATCATTGGCCAGATCCAGAGTGTCCATAATATCATCCTCGTTCGCGCCGTCAAACACTGGAGTTGCCACGTTAAAGCCAAGAGCCTTGGCTGCCAGACTTAAATGGATCTCCAATACCTGTCCGATATTCATACGGGACGGCACGCCCAGAGGATTCAACACGATGTCCAGGGGACGTCCATTGGGCAGGAAGGGCATATCTTCCACCGGAAGCACACGGGAAACCACACCCTTATTACCGTGACGGCCTGCCATCTTATCACCCACAGAGATCTTTCTCTTCTGGGCAATGTAAATGCGCACAGACTGGTTTACTCCCGGAGGCAGTTCATCGCCGTTCTCTCTGGTAAAGATCTTGGCATCCACTACGATGCCGTACTCACCGTGGGGAACCTTCAGGGAGGTGTCTCTCACCTCTCTGGCCTTCTCACCAAAAATGGCTCTCAGCAGCCGCTCCTCAGCAGTCAGTTCCGTCTCTCCCTTGGGGGTTACCTTACCTACCAGGATATCTCCTGCACGAACCTCCGCGCCAATGCGGATGATTCCTCTCTCATCCAGATCCTTCAGGGCATCGTCTCCAACACCTGGAACGTCTCTGGTAATCTCCTCCGGTCCCAGCTTGGTATCCCGGGACTCTGCCTCATATTCTTCAATATGAATGGAGGTATATACATCATCCATAACCAGCTTTTCGCTTAACAGAACCGCATCCTCGTAGTTATAACCTTCCCAGGTCATAAATCCGATCAGGGGGTTCTTTCCAAGAGCGATCTCACCCATGGAGGTGGATGCTCCGTCTGCGATCACAGCGCCTGCCTCAACCCGTTCCCCCTTAGAGACGATGGGTCTCTGGTTATAACAGTTGCTCTGGTTACTTCTTACAAATTTTCTCAGACGATACTCATCCTTCGTGCCGTCCTCCGCCTTGATCACAATCCGCTTGGACTCTGCACATTCCACTACACCGGCCCGCTTTGCCACCACGCAGACACCGGAGTCCACAGCAGCTTTCACTTCCATACCGGTTCCCACTACCGGAGCTTCGGTGGTGAGAAGAGGCACTGCCTGACGTTGCATGTTGGATCCCATCAGAGCACGGTTGGCGTCATCGTTCTGCAGGAAGGGAATCAGCGCCGTAGCTACGGAGAATACCATCTTCGGGGACACGTCCATGTACTCAAAACGGGTTCTCTCATACTCCTGGGTCTCATCCTGATAACGGCCGGACACATTCTTATTGATAAAGTGTCCTTCCTCATCCAGAGGCGTATTCGCCTGAGCTACATGGTAATTATCTTCCTCATCTGCAGTCATATAAACCACATCTTCCGTAACTCTGGGATTCTGAGGATCGCTTCTGTCTACCACCCGGTAGGGGGCCTCCACAAATCCATATTCATTGATCCGGGCATAGCATGCCAGGGAGTTGATCAGTCCGATATTGGGACCCTCAGGCGTCTCAATAGGACACATTCTTCCATAATGGGAATAGTGAACGTCTCGCACCTCGAAACCGGCGCGGTCTCTGGAAAGACCGCCAGGGCCCAGGGCAGACAGACGGCGCTTATGGGTCAGCTCACCCAACGGGTTGTTCTGATCCATGAACTGGGACAGCTGGGAAGATCCGAAGAACTCCTTCACAGCAGCCGTCACCGGTTTGATATTAATGAGAGACTGGGGTGTGATTCCCTCCAGCTCCTGAGTGGTCATTCGCTCACGTACCACTCTCTCCAGTCTGGAGAGACCGATGCGGTACTGGTTCTGAAGCAGCTCTCCCACAGCACGGATCCGGCGGTTGCCCAGATGGTCAATGTCATCCTCATTGCCAAGGCCGTACTCCAGATGCATATTGTAGTTAATAGAAGCAATGATATCTTCCTTAGTAATATGTTTGGGAATCAGCTCATGTACCGACCTGCGGATAGCATCTTTGCGCTCCTCCTCATCGGTATATTCTTCCAGTATCTTTTTTAAAGCCGGGTAATATACTAATTCTGTAATTCCGAGATCCTTGGGATTGCATTCTACGTATTTGGTCAGATCCACCATCATACTGGAGAGCACTTTCACATTGCGCTCCTCTGTCTGGATCATCACATAGGGTACGCCTGCGTTCTGGATCTCATCTGCCAGCTCTCTGGTCACCTGAGTACCTGCCTCAGCCAGGATCTCTCCGGTATTCTCATCCACCACATCCTCTGCCAGGAACTGCCCGGTGATCCGATTTCTGAGAAGCAGCTTTTTGTTGAATTTATAACGGCCCACTTTTGCCAGATCGTATCTTCTGGCATCAAAGAACATGCTGGTGATCAGACTCTCTGCGCTCTCCACTGCCAGAGGCTCGCCGGGGCGAATCTTCTTATACAGCTCCAAAAGGCCGTCCTGATAGCTCTCTGCGGTATCCTTGGTAAGGCTGGCCAGAATCTTGGGCTCCTCCCCGAACAGTTCCAGGATTTCCGCATTGGTTCCAAAGCCCAGAGCCCGGATCAGCACCGTGATGGGCACCTTTCTGGTTCTATCTACACGAACATAGAAAACATCATTGGAGTCTGTCTCATATTCCAGCCATGCACCACGGTTGGGAATAACGGTACAGGAATAAAGTTCTTTACCTATCTTATCATGGGCGATTCCATAATAAATACCAGGAGAACGCACCAGCTGACTGACGATAACACGCTCAGCACCATTGATCACGAAGGTGCCGGTGTCTGTCATCAACGGCAGATCACCCATGAAAATATCATGCTCACTGATCTCATCATTCTCTTTATTATGGAGTCTTACCTTTACTTTCAACGGTGCCGCAAATGTAGCATCATGCTCTGCGCACTGCTCAATGGTGTACTTAGTGTCATTCACGCACAGTGTAAAATCCACGAATTCCAGACTGAGTTTTCCGCTGTAGTCCTCAATCGGGGAAATATCATCAAAGACCTCTTTGAGTCCCTCATCCAGAAACCACTGGTAGGAATCTTTCTGAACCTCAATGAGATTCGGCATCTCAAGAACTTCCTTCTGACGTGAATAACTCATACGAAAGCTTTTACCATTAGCAATGGGACGTATCCTGTTTTTCTCCATTGATGTTTCACCTCTGTTCTTTCTGCAAGTTTGTTCGAAACTTCGGAGTATGACCCGCCTGAATTAGGCAACACAAACACACTTCAGGGCGTACTACGCCCTGGGCATACTCCTGCACAATAGTGCAACCTACACTCTAGCACAATCCGGCACAGTTGTCAATCCTTTTTTTATACAAAAAAGAAGTCTGTCAGCAGACTTTTTCGACTGCAGCAGATCGCTTTGGCAATGTCTCTCCCGGCCGCAGCCATGCAATCCTGCCAAGCATTTTTGTTTTATTAGGAAGGAATTTCCTAAGGAAATAAAAAAACTGCCGAAAAAGATTCCGGCAGTTCTCCACTCTGGCCCGGGCCTTCGCCCGCAGCCATCCTTTGTCATTCTTATTTCAGAGTAACCTTTGCTCCCTCTGCTTCCAGTTTGGTCTTCATCTCTTCAGCCTCAGCCTTGGATGCGCCCTCTTTGATTACCTTCGGAGCGTTGTCAACTACTTCTTTAGCTTCCTTCAGGCCAAGTCCAGTAGCCTCACGAACTACTTTGATAACCTTAACCTTGTTCGGTCCGATCTCAGTCAGCTCTACATCGAACTCGTCCTTCTCCTCGGCTGCCTCAGCTGCGCCAGCACCTGCTGCTGCAACTACAACGCCTGCTGCTGCGGATACACCGAACTCTTCTTCACAAGCTTTTACTAATTCATTTAACTCTAATACGGATAACTCTTTGATAGCTTCGATAAACTCAGCGGTAGTTAATTTTGCCATTTTATTTTCCTCCATTTTTCTTTTTTGTTTTTGTAAATAATACGGTTTTGCCGTTTCTCAACGCCTGTCCCTGCCAGGCCTTTCAGCACTTATGCCTGCTTCTCTGCGATCTGATTAAGAACACGAGCCAGGTTGGTGATGGGTGACTGGATGCTTCCAAGCAATTTGCCAAGCAATTCTTCTCTTGACGGAACGGTTGCCAGAGCATTTACGCCCTTTTCATCGTAATAATTGCCTTCTACGATACCAGCGATCATCTTCAGAGTAGGAGCAGTTTTTGCATACTTTGCAATGATTCTTGCAGGAGCTGTAGCGTCATCTTTGGAAATAGCGATGGCGTTGGGGCCCTCCAGATGTTCACACAAGGGTTCACATTCGGTACCCTTGAATGCAAAGTTCATCATTGTGTTCTTGTATACCTTGTAAGTAATGCCAGCTTCTCTTAACTCTTTACGAAGAGCAGTGTCTGCCTCTACATTAATTCCGCAGTAAGTAACCAGAACCACTGACTGAGCATCTTTGATATTTGCAGAAATCTCATCTACTACTGGTTTCTTCAGTTCAACTTTTGCCATGAATGGTGCACCTCCTTATAGATTTTGTGTGCCGCCGTATGTTTCCGACTTTTATACCTTCAAAAGATCCCAGCGGAATCTTCCAAAATAGAGAAGTCTTCTCGCAGACTTTTCCGTCTGCGCTGGGCTGCCTCTGCCACATCCTTTCGATGCGCCGCAGAGCGATCCCTCAGAGCGTTTTTTATTTCACAGAAAAACGTTTTTCACAAAATAAAAAACCTCTCTGGAAGACAGAGAGGTACATTTCTTTTATCAGAAATCTTTACTCCTCGGCAGGCGTTTTCTCCTTATGCCTTTCGGCACCTGCTGTCTTCGGCAGTCATCTTTCATAAATTACCACAGGAATACGATTTTGTCAAGAACTTTTTCCAGTTTCTCCGGCAGCTGTTTCTCCGGCGCCTTTTTCATCCCTCAGCAGCTTTTCCATCTTCAGCAGCTTTCCAGTTCCTTCAGCAGCCGTTCATATACTTCTTCCAGCTTTTGGGGATCCTGGCAGTAAGTATGATTGTTTACGAATACTTCTCCCAGAAGTCTATCGTGAAGGGCTTCCTCGTTTTCTCTTAGCAGCCCCCACAAAGCGGCGTCCTCCGCTCCCCTCCGCTGGGCCTCCAGGCGCATTCCAATTTCAGGCCCCCCAGGTCCCGGATACACCAGAAAAGAATCGCCGCAGGGAAAATTTGTTCCGATACCTGTATCATTGGGACAGCTGGTTCCCCGGAAAGGATCCATTCCCTCCGGAAACTGATTAAACCCCCAGTGAAGAAAGCCTTGAATCCTGTTTTTGGCACACCCCCAGAACAGAAGACGTCCACGGATAAGAGGGAAATCTAAAAAACGATTCAGCCACCATCCTTCCGGGCTGCAGCATACATACGTCCAAACCTGCTCGCCCAGCCGGATCAGACGGTCGAATTCTTCTTTTCTGGCTTCATACCCGGCTGTCCCCGGCACCCAGACATCCACTCCTCCGTAAAAGCCTGCACTTTCCACCGCTTCAATCACAGAAACCCCCGGTAGATATTTGCGCAAAATGGAGGCCGCCAGATAATACTCGCGCCGCCTGGCTTCCAAATCTTCCGGCTTCTTGTAATGAATGTCAGGCTCATCATGGATATGAAAAAGCACTTGTTTCTCCCAACCATGGAATCTTAAATATTTTGCCAGGCTTTTTACCAGCTCTACGGTATGGGCATACCCTTCCAGGGTATCAAATTTCAGGCCTGTCTCTAAACTGCACACAAAGGAATCCGTATACATATTCGGTTCTCCGTTCTCCAGAAATCCCCGGTGCAGCAGAGTTCCAAGCTCCATTCTTTTCATTCCTGCATCAAAAAAACACTGAATCATGGGGGTGAGATATTCAAAGTCAAATTTCCAGGGAGATTTGGATACCACGCACCGGTCATCCAGTGTAATGAAAAAAATATTCTGGTGCATCCTGCGCATGGCCGCTCCATATTTTCCAAGCATCTCCAGAAACCCTTGCGTCCCCTCCTCCACCTGATGAAAACGACAGATGGCCTCTCTGGAAAACCAGTTTGTTACCCAAAAGGCATCTTCCGGAATCCTTACCTTATATACCTGAATTTCAAGAATACAGGTACAGTTCCCCTCCCAAAATACACCCTGAAGTCTGAGCCTGTGACAGCCAGGCTCCAGCTGCGGCAGCCCTTTCAGGCACAGATACACTGCGCACCGTCCCTCCTTTACCGGGATCTTTCCGTCCTGCCTGCGGCAAAGACAATCATACACCCGAAAGGGCGCCTTCTTCGAGGCATACTCCGGTTTTTCAGCACCGGTTTCCAGCACCATCGCCCCTCCCTGGCTGATTCCATCCCCGGTATTATACTCCACCGGTACCGGCTTCATCTCATACCACTCTGCCTCAAAACCATCTCCCTCCAGCGTCAGTTCCCCTTCTGTCCCCGCTGTCTGAAAAAGAAGCTGGATGCCAGGCATGCCGTTCAAAGGCATGGCCAGCCTGATCTGTTCCGGCACTTCCCCCAGTTCACTATCCGGATAAAGAAATTCCTCCCTGGCTGTAATTACTCCTCTGATCTCTTTTCTCTCCATAATTTTCTCCCTGTTCGCTGCTGCTTCTTCTGCCTTCACCGCTTCTCCCAGGATGCCTCCTCCATTCCGGTTTCACACCCTCCCAGGATACTGTCCGCCTTTCCGGTTTCACGCCCCAGCTCCACTCTCAGCTCTGCCTTTTCCGATTTTTTATCGTCTCAGACTGATCTGCTCCCCTCCGTTCTTTCGGGAGCGCTCTGCCGCCAGCGCCATCCGATGGCTCTCCAGAGAAGACTCCAAGTCCGTAATAGAAGGACTTTGTTTTCCCAGCATGACATAATCCGCAAACTGCTCCAACATTCTCAAATCACCCCCGCCATGTCCCCTGAAATCCCGGTTTTCTTTCTCCAGATCAATGATTCTGGTCTTTCCCCCAAATGGAGTATAGCGCAGCTTCTTTTCTGACATATAGCCCTCCAGTTCCCCCAAAGTTCCCATAATCTTGATATAACGGTCGCAGCGGGCGCTGAATGCACACATAGAAAACGTGACCGTGATCTCCCCCTCCATCTGGAGATTCACTACCTGGTGATCCACCACATCATTGTCACAGTGATACACGCATCTCCCGTAAGGCCCTTCCTGCAAAGCCTTTCTCACCCGCTCCTCCGTAGGATTCTGCACCACTGTATTCACCGGCCAGTCATCCGTATAACGAACCCCGGTCCTTTCATCTGTAATATAAATTTTTTCTGCATCGTAAGGACACTGCTCCTTGGCTCTGCAGCCTTCCAGACACCGGAAAGCTGCCCCTTCCGGGGCATACTCCTCCTTAAAATGGGACAGCATTCCAAAGGAGGAAACGCTTTGGCAGCCTCCGCCGCACAGCCACACAAACAGATCCATATCATGGCAGCACTTTGCCAGAATCATGGGACTGGTCTCCTCTTCCCTGCGCCAGTTTCCCCGCACAAAGGAATGCGCCTGATGAAAATATCCCACATCCTCTCTGGCTTGGATGGTCAAAATCCGTCCCAGCCGCCCCTGCCCTATCAGTTCTTTGATCTTCCCATAAAAGGGAGTATACCGAAGCACATGGCAGACGCATACCTTCCGGCCATACCTGCTGGCAGCCTGAAGAAGCCGCCTGCATTCCTGTTCACTGGCAGACACCGGCTTTTCCAAAAGCAGATCGTATCCTTTTTCCAGCGCAGCCACCGCATGGTTTACATGGTCCTGATCCTGACTGCAGATAAACAGAACGTCCGCCAGCTTCTCCTCTGCCAGCATCTGTTCCCCACTTGAAAAGCAAACCTCCTCCTTCAGTCCATACAGCCTTCTTGCCTCCGCCAGCCTCTCCGGTTTTAAATCTGCCGCTGCCACCAGCTCCATCTTCTCCGGAAATTCCTGGATGCCTTTGGCATACACATCCAATCCCCTGCTTCCAAGCCCCAAAATCGCAACCTTCATTTTTCTGTCCATGTCCCGATACTCCTTTTTCCTTATAGAGTTTTTTGCTTATAGAGGTTCGAGTGTCAAAATCCCTGGTCTGATCCTCTATAAGCTACAATAAGGTAGAGAATACCACGTTTTCTTCCTCCACACAATCCACTGCTTTTTCAAACTGAATGATCCCATGGTACTTCTCACCGTAGATGGGCGCTTCCATGGTACTGGATCCATAGCAATTTTCCTCCAGGGGCAGCTGCCCGGCATTGATAATCACATTTCTTCTCACCACTACATTTTTGCAGGAGGACAGAAACATGGCAAGCCTGGGACAGTCTATAAAAGAATTTTCTTCGATGAGAATATTTTCGAACACACTGGTTTCCGTGCGGCCGTCCGGCAGATACACCCCCATGTACAGTTCTGCCATCTGCCAGGCATTGAGATCGCAGTGGCGGATCACATTTTTTCTCAAGATCAAATTTTTTACCCCATGGCCCTCGCTCCATCTGGATTCGCAGCCCGTCTCGATCTGAATGGCAGCTCCCTGGATATTTTCAAACACATTGTGCTCCACCAGCCCGTTGGACCCCTGAAGAAGCACCCCTCTGGCTCTGTTATTGACAAAGCGGCAGTTCCTGATAATATAATTCTGAGTCTGGAAGCGTCTGTTCCAGAGGACCGTATCCAACGGAAGTTCCTCCGGCAGCTTATCCTTAAACGTCAGCACACAGCTTCTCTCCTCTGGCCGATATGTCACAGAAGTCACTTCCGAGCTGTATCCTAGGGCAGACAGGTCCGGATTGCGCAGCTCCACCGGATACCCCGGTTCAAAAAGCACCGCCTCTTTTGTCACACGAAGAGCCAGCAGTGTATGATCATCCAAGCGTTTGGCCCCCATGGAGGAATTGTCATGGATATTGATACAGTCATCCCCAGCAAAACCGAATTCACAGTCTTCGATAATAAAATTCCCCTGGGAATTACAAACATGAAGACAGTCTGTGGCTGTGGAGATATTCCGCACGCTTCCGGGGCGCACCGTCACTCTGCAGCCTTTAAAATGCAGTCCGCTGATATCCCCATTGCCCACAAAACCGCTGCCGGGAGCAGAGTAGATCGTCACTCCCTCCAGCGTTACATCCTTTGAATCTTCAATGGGCACCGTCAAAATATCATATTCGTAATGACGGAACCGGAAACAATCCCCTCTGTGAAAATGCTTTTTGGTAAATTCCGGATCAACGGTATAAAACCGGATCATTCGCTCTCCCGCCTGCTCCTGTCTGGGCAGAAAAATATTAGACAGCTCCCGCACCAGCTCCTGCATTTTTTCATCAGATCGTTCATCGCCGCTGGCCTTTACATGGTCATTACGGTAGGGACGAAATTCTATGCCTCCCCTGCATCCAGGCGTATACCTGGCAGGATCAAACGGTCCCACAATGGAAAATTTCATGTCAGCGGAAACCTTTTGGTATTCCGGAAAGGTACAGGTGAGAAAGCTGCCGTCCTCTGCCACCTGTGTGACCACTCCCACGCTTGCCAAAGGCGCCTTGTCCCAATTCCAGTCCAGCACCACATTTTTTACCAGGATCTGTCTGCTTCGTTTAATAGAAAGATAGGAACGCACCGTTTCAAAAATAAACTCGCTCCCCTGACCATCAAAAACAAAGTCCTCCATATCATCCAGCGCCAAATGAGCTGGCCCAAAACAGCTTCTGAAATGATACACGCCTTTTGGAATCACCAGTTTCTGAATGTGATGCTCTCTGCAGTAATCCAGCGCCCGGCAAAAAGCCGGAGCCGCATCCCCTTCCTGAGAAATGCCAAATGTCTCTCCATTCACTGTTTTTACCAGATCTTCCTTATTTTCCCAGGCTCCACTTGGCAGCCGGATCTCCATCTGCCCCAGTTTTACCTCCAGTTCCTTCCACACCTGTTCTCTTTGTTTCATATAAATATCCGCCTTTCTTTTTTATCCTTCTCCTATCCCTTCACGCCAGAAGAGACAATGCTCTGTTTCAGCTGTTTGGAAAACAAAATGGACAGCAGGATCACAGGAGTGATGGTAACCACTGCCAGCCCCATAAGGGCATTCTGCTTGGTTCCGGCATTGTTGGAGATATTGTACAGTGCCACATTTAATGTCCAGAGATTCTGATCCTCCGTAACCAGCCAGGCCCAGAAAAAATCATTCCAGTTTCCGATGAAGGTCTGAAGGGCAATCAGAGAAATAATGGGCTTTGACAGGGGCATACAGATCTTTTTATACAAATACCAGCTGCCTGCTCCGTCCAGAGACGCGGCTTCAAAATAACTTCCCGGAATCTGATCAAAAAATCCCTTGTAAAGATACACATAAAATCCATAGGGATAAAGGAAGGGCAGCAGCAAAGCAGCATAATTATTGTAGGCCCCCATCTGCCGGTACATAATCAGCTGAGGCAGCATAATGCTGGCAAAGGGCACCATCATACCGCCAAGGAAAAAGATCAGCACGAACTTTCCCGCTTTGGGAGACAACTGTCTGCTAATAACAAAGGCGCAGACAGAGCAAAGAATCACCTGGGCAATCATGGCAAATCCGATCACAATCACACTGTTGATCACAAAAGTCATAAACCCCCACTTGGCAATCCTTTCGCTGTTGGGATAAATGTACGCCGGCATTTGCAGGTAGTACTTAAAGCTCTCCAGATTCAGGGAGGCTTTCGCTTTATCCTTTGCAGCAGTCAGTTTTCCCACTGTCTCATATTTTTCCTTCAGCACGCTCTCTACCTGGTCATAAAACTGATCTCCAAGCCCCTCTTCCAGGGAACGAGAAAGACCTGCCGGATCAAATTCATACCCAATAGAATCGCAGGCCCTCAGATAACGGTCTCCATGAAGCAGCACTTCCTTTTTAATCGCTGTCATTTTATAAACTCCGTAATCCTGTTCCATCTGAAGTTTCATTTGGTGTGCTCTGGAGTAAAACACGGTCTTTCCATCCCTGGTTCCGTACACCTGTATCTCCATAATGGATTCCTTTGCCAGCTTAAAATTCACCCCGAACATGGCCAGCACATTATCCCGAAGCATAGCATCTTTCATCTGTTCCTGATTTTCAAATTCCATACCGGAGTAATCAAACACCAAAGACAGGCTGTTTGCTTTTCCCGGCAAAAGCTTCGGAGGAACCTCATAAATCTTTGCATTATCTTTCATAGAGCTGGACACTGCAAACAGCAGTGGATACAGCATCAGCGCAGCAAACAGAAGGGATACCACAACAGCCACGATACGCAGGCGCTGCTCTGATCCTCCATAGTGGATTTTCCCGCTGCTCTTTCCTTTTTTCATCGTTTTCCTCTCCCTTCTAATTCTTTTCTGCCTTCTCAAAATGCATCTGCAGCATCGTAAGCGCGGCAATCACCAGCAAAAGCACCACCGCAGCCGCAGAACCCCGTCCATAATTCAGATCGTCATTAAAAGCATTGTATATAAAAATGCCCTGGGTAGTAGAAGCTCCGCTGGGTCCTCCTGACGCATACATATAAGGGGCATCCAGCATCTGCATGGTGGTGATCACACTCATAATCAGCTGAATGAAGATCATAAAGGAGATATTAGGAAGAATAATATGGAAAATCCTCTTAAATCCCGTACATCCGTCCAAAGACGCCGACTCCATAATCTCCGTAGAAACCCCCTGTATCGCTGACAGATATAGAAGCACTGTCAATCCGCCCCCCAGTACTCCAGGAAATACGATACAGAATTTCACCAGATTAGGATCGCTCAGCCAGGCCTGAGGCTGTCCTCCGAAGAATTTCACGATCTGATTGGCCACACCATAATCCGGGTGCCAGATCCATTTCCAGATAATCACATTCACCGAGGTAGGGATCAAAGCCGGCAGGATGTACAGGGTTGTCAGACATTTTTGCATCCGCTTCAGTTCATTTAAGAACAATGCCTGAATCAAAGGGATAAAAAAGCACATGCAAAGCTGAAGTCCCAGAAAAATAAAGGTGTTTTTCCAGGAATCCCAGTAAAACTGCATTTTAAACATGCTGATGTAATTGGCAAATCCCACAAAACGTCCCGGAGGATTGATGGGATCATACTTGAAAAGTGAAATAAAAAAGGCACTGAAAATCGGGTAATATTTCAGCCATACCGTAAACACCATTGGCAGGAATAAAATACACCATGGAGTTACCTTTTTCCGAAACCGATAGTTTCCCAGTCTGGGAAAGGTTTTTTTCTTGCTGTCTGCTGTCTGCATCCTTGACACCTCCGCACTTTTTATCAGAATTCATTCTTTCGTATTTTTAGTATAAAAAGAATCCGTCCCTCTTAAAATGTGGGAAATACACTTCTTATTCACTTTTCTTAACCTTTTTTGTTCCACGCTTTGGCACCTTAAAATAAGTGACCTTTTCAGCCTTAAATAGTTAATTTTCTTTCATTTTCATACGCCAAAACTTCTGTTATGATAGAACTATCAAAAAAATTCCGGCTGGAACGATGGAAGCCGGAAAAGAAGGAGGAAAACTATGATGAAAAAACAAATCTGGGCAGCAGCCCTCTGCCTTTCTATGACAGCTTCCGCTCTGGCAGGAACGGGAAACATTGCGTTTGCAGAGGAAGAAAAAGAACCGGTAGAACTGACTCTGTGGGTCACCAGCCGTCAGGAGGATGACTGGAGACTTTCTTATGAAGAACAGTTTCTGGCTGAGCATCCCTGGATCACCCTGAACAAAGTGGTAAAAGAGGGAGACCCCGGCAATGAATTTTATCAGGGCGTTGCCTCCGGCACCGCTCCGGATCTTGTGAACTGCTCCTTCACCATGATGGACTCCTATATGACCTCCGGAATCCTGGAGCCGCTCAATCCCTATGTAGAAAACTGGGAGGAATGGGGAAACTTCACCAAAGAATATGTGGATATGTTCACCAAGGACGGCACGGTTTACGGTATCCCCAACACCGTTTCTCCCATGCTGTTCGGCTACAACAAAGCGCTTTTTGCTGAAGCTGGCCTTACCGAGGCTCCCAAGACCTGGGAAGAAGCTCTGGAGATGGCAAAGAAGCTAAACGATCCGGACAATCAGATTTCCGGCTACGCAACTCTGGCAGCAGAGTGGACGGAATGGTTCTTCCAGTATTACGTTTGGCAGGCAGGCGGCGATCTTACCAAAGAAAACGAGGACGGTACCGCCGAGCTTACCTTTACCGATCCGGCTGTAATTGAAGCCGCTAAATATTACCAGACCTTAAAGAGCGAGGGCGTTCTTCAAAGCGATCTCACCATGAAATTCGGCGATCTTACCATGAGCTTTGCTCTGGGAAAAATCGGCATGATGCCATTTGCCTCTGACTGGGTAACAGATGCCATTAACAACGGTATGGATCCCGATGATCTGGGACTGTGCCTGCCTCCCGCTGGTCCCTCCGGAGAGCAGACTACCGCCATTGCCGGCAGCTGCTATGTCATCAATGCGAAAGCAGATCAGGCTAAAAAGGATGCTGCCTGGGAATACATTGAATTCTTCAACAACAAGGCTTACTTTGCTTCCTACTTTGAAAATCTGGCTACCAAGGGTGCACTCAGCCCGGTAATCATCCCCAGAGATGATATGAGCGTAACCGATTTCTACGAATTCCCAGCAGATTACAACGAAGTACTGGAAGGTGCCAAGGCTGTAGGCCGCCTGGAATTCTACGGAAAGGCAGACTTTGGTTCCTATGTAGACCGGGCCGTTCAGAAGATCCTCACCGATCCCAATGCAGATCCGGAAACCGAATTTGCCCAGGCCCAGAAACTGTGTGAAGAGGAAGTGCTTCCTGACTTCAATGAAGCAAACAAGAAATAACCCGTTTCCGCTTATCTCACACCTGTAATACTCTTTTTCCAAAAAGGCTGGCCCGCTAGGCCAGTCTTTTTTGGAGCTGTTTTTTGCTGTAAAAAATGGTATACTTGAATTATAGGTTTCTGCCATTGGGAAGCAAAAAACTTTCCTACAGCAAAACAGAAGCGTATTTCCCCAATCTAAAAAACGGAGGTTCTTTATGAAGCTGCTTCTCAATATAAAAAACTTGATCCATGGATGGAATTCGTTTGTAAAACGGCAGCTTCGCCGGGTAGGAATCTTTAGCCGGCTGATCTGTTCCTTTCTCCTTCTGCTGGTAGCTGCCGCCCTGTTTCTTACCTTTTTCTTCTTTCAGCAGTACGCCGCAGAGATCGATCAGAATCTGGACCGTTATACTTCACTTCTGGTTCAGAATGTAAATCTGAAGATCCAGGACACGATGCAGGAATACGAAGATCTGGCTCTAGGTTTTTACGATGATTCCAGAGTTCTTGCCGCCATCGAAGAAAACACCCGTATTCTTCAGGCGCAGGAAAATGAACCGGAGGATTCTGCCCGTCTGAAACGGCTGGAAGAAAATACTTACCTCATCGAAAATAAGCTCTACACCATGCGGCACAATCAGAAATATATTGTAAATCTCCAGTTTGTCACACCCACCCGGCAGTATCACATGGTGGAACAAAACGGCTTCCAGAGAGGAGGAACCATCCGAAATCTGGAGCAATTTTATAACAGTGAATTTTATCTGCTCCCTCAGGAGAAAAAAGGATACCCGGTATGGATGGACAGCAGAGAGCAGAGCAGCATTTTCTACAAAAACGAACAGAACTTTTACGGTCTTGGAAATATTATCACGCTGGGTATCGGAGTCTATCAGCCAGTCACCCGTAACTTTCTCGGAGTGCTTCTGCTGAACATTGATCTGAACGTATTCTCCCAGGCCTTAAAAGACTATGACACTTATGAGGAGGGAAACACCTTCCTCATTGGCCAGGACGGGGTTTTAAGCTGGTCTTCTCCCACCATCCAGGCCCCCTCCTTCCCGCAGGATGCCAATTTGTACTCCCAAATGCTCTCCCACAACCAGGCTGTGATCCGCCCCTGTATTGACGGAGAGGACATCCTTCTCTCCTACGAACGCGTTCCAGGAACTCAGATCTTTTCCTGCTACATTGCCAGTCTGGATCTTCTCATGGCCAGGGCTTATCAGATTCGTCGGCTCTGCCTGATGGTGCTGGCCTGCATCGTCCTGGTATGCCTGCTTCTTTCCTGGTATGTGACTGCCAGCATTGCAGAACCGATCCGCAGGCTGATCCAGGTCATGCAAAAGACCGGAAAGGGGAAGTGGACTGCCCGCTATAAAAACAGCGGCCACGATGAGATCACCATATTGGGAGACTGCTTTAATGAAATGGCAGAAAATATCAGCCAGCTGATGGAACAGGTCTATCTGTCTGAAATTCAGCGCCAGCAGACACTGCTCTGCTGGAAAAATGCTCAGCTGGACGCCCTGCTGATGCAGATCAATCCCCATTTTCTCTACAATACCCTGGATATCATCCGCTGGGAAGCCATGTATGAAGCCAACGGAGAGAGCCGGGTAACCCAGATGATCGAAAAGTTCAGCCAGCTCTGCCGGATTGGAATGCGCACAGGCGGAAACACAATTCCTCTTCAGGAGAGCATCGAACACGCCTCTACCTATATGGAAGTGATCAATTTCCGGCACAGTACTAAAATCCAGCTGAACATCAACACTCAGGTAGACGCCCATGCCCTCTACATTCCGCAATTCATGCTCCAGCCCATCCTGGAAAATGCTGTTGTACACGCTTTCGACGGAGGCAGCAAAGGTTACTGCATCTCCATCTCCTCTGCCAAGAAAGGACAATTTCTTGAGATTCTGGTGGAAGATAACGGAAAGGGTATGGAACCAGAAGAATTATCCCGGCTTCGTTCTTCTCTTTCGCAGATGGAGACCGCTGACACCAGCATTGGACTGGTCAACGTCAATCAGCGCATCCGTCTCTTCTACGGAAATAATTATGGTATCCAGGTAGAAAGCCAGGCAGGTACAGGAACCCAGGTAAAAATCCTGCTGCCGCTTCGGCACTACTCAGAAAACATGGCCATTGCCAATACTGCAGGAGGTGTTCCCACGTTATGATGTATCAAGTATTAATTGTGGATGATGAAGAAATTGTCTGCCGGGGTCTGGCTCAATTTGTAAAATGGCAGGAACAGGGCTTCGAAGTTGCCGGAACCGCCCACAGTGCCGATGAGGCGTTGGCCCTGCTGAAGCGCCTTTCTGTCAATGTGATCTTTCTGGATATCCGAATGCCCGGAATGAGCGGTTTAGAGCTTTTAAAAATCCTCCATCAGCGCTATCCTGCCGTAAAGTGCGTGATCTTAAGCGGTCATTCAGACTTTTCCTACGCTCAGGAGGCCATCCGCTTCGGCGCTATCGATTATCTTACAAAGCCGGTAGTGCTGAAGGATGTGGAAGCTCTTCTCCAGCGCCTTTTTCAGGAATTTGAGAATCAACGGCGGGAAAGACAGATCCATACCAACCGGCTCGAAGCGCTCTTAATCTCCGCTGCAAAGGGATACGCCAGCGTGGATACTGTGAAATACAGACTCCCTCCGCTGGAACACTGGTACGGACTGTCCCTTGGTCTTTTAGACCACTCTCTTCAGGAAGACCAGATCGCTAAAAAGAAAGAACAGATGCGTTTTCAGATTTCTGCCCTGATTCCTTCCGCCCGGTTCCTGAATGATGAAGTTTTTTCCCTCTTCTGCATCATTCCCTGCAAAACCGCGGCAGAATTTGACTCCTTTCTCTCCATGCTGGAACAGTTCTGTACCGGGCTGCAGGAATGGGCCTGCGGCGCCAGCAAGGAAAAATGCGGCCACCAGCAGCTCCACGAAGGATGGACGGAAGCCGGCCGGGCGCTGCGATATCACAGAGCCGGTTCCAAGGAAGGAGTGATCCTCTACCAGAATATTGAACCGCTCTTTTCCCACAGCTCCCAGTCTATGCAGGATGCTCTGCCTGAACTATTGCGCTGCCTTACCAATCCGGATACCAGACGAAGAGCGCTCCCCTTTCTCCAGGAGACACTCACCACCGCTATGGGTTCCACCCTTACAGTCACTCAGTATCAATCTGCCTGCATCAGTTTTCTTATTGAATTAAACAGCTATCTGCAAAGCTTCCAGCTGCCGGGAACAGAGCTTCACAGAAGGTTAAATCAGACGCTCAGCCGCATCCTGCTCTGTCAGAATCATCCGTCCAGCGCCGACTGCATGATGGATTATCTGCGCTGGCTCATCGCTCTCCTGGATCAATCCGATGACCAGTCTATCAGCCGGGACGTGATTCGGGAAATCCAACTTTATATTCGATTAAACTTTGCGGAAAATATCAGCCTCAATTCTCTGGCAGAACAGTTTTTCCTGCATCCCAACTATTTAAGCAGGCTGTTTAAAGAAAAAACCGGGGAAAATTTTATTGAATATCTCACAGAAGTGCGAATGGAAAAGGTAAAAGAACTGCTGAAAAACTCTGACCGGAAGATCGTGGAAATCTGCGAAATGACAGGCTACGACAATCCCCGGTATTTCAGCAAGGTTTTTAAGCAGTACACAGGGATGACCCCAAAGGAATATCGGGAAGGGAATTAGTGTTTTGCAGCCCCACCCATACCGCTCTTCCCCCAAAGATCTCCTAAATTTGCCGTCCTTCCAAGAGTCCGGGCTTTCGTACCGCCAATGCCGCCCTCAGATCCAGATAAAAAAACCACGCCCAACAAACCCGCAGTCTCTCAGCCTCCTGGGCTTGAAAATACTGCCTGTTTCGTTGGGCGCAGTTTTTATCAGCTTAACTTAAGCCAATTTTGTCGTATTCAGCTTTACGCCAGGTCCCATGGTGGGGGCGATGGTCACGCTTCTTAAGTACTGTCCTTTTAAAGCGGCCGGTTTTGCTTTATTTATTGCTTCAATAAGCGTCTGGAAGTTGTCCGTTAACTGTTCTTCTGTGAAAGAAGCTTTTCCGATTGGCACGTGGATAATGTTGGTCTTGTCCAGTCTGTATTCAATCTTACCAGCTTTGATGTCGTTTACAGCCTTGGTAACATCCATGGTTACGGTACCTGCCTTGGGGTTGGGCATTAATCCCTTCGGTCCAAGGATACGGCCCAGACGTCCAACTACGCCCATCATATCCGGGGTAGCTACTACTACGTCAAAATCCAGCCATCCCTCGTTCTGAATCTTCGGTACCAGTTCCTCAGCGCCTACGTACTCAGCGCCTGCTGCCAGAGCCTCATCAGCCTTTGCATTCTTAGCGAATACCAGCACACGAACCTTTTTACCAGTTCCATGAGGAAGGACAACTGCGCCACGGATCTGCTGATCTGCATGACGTCCATCACAGCCAGTTCTGATATGAACTTCGATTGTCTCATCAAATTTTGCTACAGCAGCCTTTTTTGCCAGGCTGATCGCTTCATTTACATCATAGAGGGTAGCGCGGTCGATTGCCTTAGCTGCCTCTGTATATTTCTTACTTCTCTTCATATTAAATAACCTCCTGGTGGTATTTGCGGGAATAACCCTCCCACTTGCTCAATGCCTACTCTTCAACAGTGATACCCATGCTTCTTGCGGTACCAGCGATCATGCTCATAGCTGCCTCAACGCTGCTAGCGTTCAAATCCGGCATCTTCATCTCTGCGATCTCACGAACCTTGTCCTTGGAAATGGTAGCTACCTTGTTCTTGTTGGGAACACCAGAACCAGACTTTAAGTTACATGCCTTCTTCAGAAGAACTGCTGCAGGCGGAGTCTTGGTAATGAAGCTGAAGCTTCTGTCTGCATATACAGTGATCACTACCGGAATGATCAGATCGCCCTTATCTGCGGTTCTGGCATTAAACTCCTTGGTAAACTGTACGATATTTACACCGTGCTGACCCAGAGCCGGACCAACAGGCGGAGCCGGAGTAGCCTTGCCAGCAGGAATCTGTAATTTAATATAACCGGTTACTTTCTTTGCCATTTTAATGACCTCCTATGTGGTAATGTCGGGGGTTTCCCTCCCACGCTGCGGATGCTTCCGCAGGATTTGCTGTTACATTTTTCTGATTTCTGTGAAACTTATCTCTACCGGTGTTTCACGACCGAACAGTTCAACATTGATGGTGACACTCTGCTTGCTCTGGTTAATGGCTTGGATCACACCCACCGTGTCTTTCCAAACGCCGCCGATCACATTCACGGTATCGCCTTCCTGGAAATCCACTTCAATGTTCGCTGCCTGAATGCCAAGATTGAACATCTCTGTCTCCGTCAGCGGAACGGGTTTGGATCCCGGACCAACAAATCCGGTAACACCTCTGGTGTTTCTCACAACATACCAGGTATCATCGTTCATGATCATATTCAGGAGTACGTAGCCCGGAAACATTTTCTTCTGAACTGTCTTGCGAACACCGTTCTTTAATTCCACTACTTCCTGCAGAGGAACCCGAACCTCCAAAATCTGATCCTCCAGATGTCTGTTTTCAATTGTCTTTTCAATGTTGGCCTTTACCTTGTTCTCATACCCGGAATAGGTATGCACTACATACCAGCATGCTTCTGCCATACGATCACCCTTGTCCTTTATGAACTAGAAACTGAAGTTTACCAGGAAATCAATGCCATACTGAACGATAAAGTCCAGAAGTGCAATAATGATTCCGAGCGCAACAGAAACAACCACAACCGCAGTTGTCTGCTTTACAAGGTCTTGCTTATTCGGCCAGATGATCTTTCTGAATTCTGCCTTCAGACCATCAAACCAGCTTTTCTTGGGGGTAATTTCTGTTTTTCCCATTTGCTAACTCCTTTGCCCGAAATCTGATTACTTGGTCTCTTTGTGAGTTGTATGCCGCTTGCAGAAACGACAATACTTTTTGGTTTCCATTCTGTCCGGATGAGTTTTCTTATCCTTCGTCATGTTGTAGTTACGCTGTTTACATTCTGTACATGCCAATGTAATTCTAGTACGCACAACTTCCACCTCGCTCTCCTTAATTTTAGTTACGTCTCTGCGATCCGCTTAAAAACCGCAGATTTTAGGCATAAAAAAAAAGCCTGCTTCCATACGCCTGCCTAGTATAGCACAGCAGGCAATGGAAAGTCAAGCTTTTTGACAAAAAACACGGTTTGCCAATCCTTAGAATTTGTTCCGCTTTCTGTTACTGTCTCTGTTCCCTTTTAACAGGCTTCTTCATCGTCACCAGGAAAATAGCCGCTAAAAGTGCCACTGCAAAAATCATCCAAGGGATCTGAACGCCTCGTCCCTGGGGAGCAAAGAAATCCCAGTAACCCTTTAAGTACACCACCACTACGATAAGCGGCAAAATCCAGGTCATATAAAAACGCATGATATTGGATCCTGGAAACTTTAACCCCTCTCCTGTGTTGGCCTCTTTCAGGAATTTTCCCCACCCCCAGCCATTTTTCTTCACGCAGAACAGCACAAATACCATACTGCCCAGAGGAAGCAGATTGTAGGATACCAGGAAATCCTCCACATCCATCAAAGTGGTTCCCGGTCCCATTAACTGAATACCGCTTAACACGTTAAAGCCCAGAACAGCAGGAAGAGACAGCACAATGATCAGAACAAAGTTCACCAGCACCGCTTTCTTTCTCTCCCACCCCAGCATATCTATATAGAAGGAAATAATATTCTCAAACACTGCGATCACTGTGGTGAGCGCCGCAAAGGACATGAACACAAAGAAACAGGTCCCCCAGATTCTTCCTCCGGCCATGTTGTTAAACACATTGGGAAGGGTAATGAACAGAAGAGACGGACCGGCACCCGGTTCTACCCCAAAGGCAAAGCAGGCCGGAATAATGATAAAGCCTGCCATCAAAGCCACAAAAGTATCCAGCAGAATGATACTCACCGACTCTCCAGTAAGGCTTCTGTCCTTCTTGGTATAGCTTCCAAAAATAGCCATGGCTCCAATGCCAAGACTCAGGGTAAAAAACGCCTGAGACATGGCTGCATACACCGCAGTTCCCACGCCCCGTTCTGCCACCAGCTGAAAATCCGGTATCAGATAAAACCTAACTCCCTCCATAGCGCCCGGAAGAAACACCGAATGTACCGCCAACACCACCATCAGCACAATGAGAATGCTCATCATCACTTTGGTCACTTTCTCAATACCGTTCTTCAGCCCCAGCACGCACACCAGAAAGGAAATCACCACTGCAATCACCATCCACAGAGTCATGGTAGGAGCAGAACCCAGCATATTGTTAAAGGCCGCTTCCACGCCGGCCCCATCAAGTCCGGCCAATTCTCCCGCAGCAGTCCGGTAAACATAATACATCATCCACCCTGCCACCATGGTGTAAAACATCATCAGAAGATAGCATCCCAGAATACTGATCCATTTCAGATGATGCCACCTGGTTCCCTTTGGCTCCAGGGCTTCAAAGCCGGTTGCCATACTTTTTCCGCTTCCACGCCCAATGGCAAACTCCGTCACCATAATAGGCAATCCCATGATCACCAGAAAGACCAGGTAAATAGCTACAAAGGCTGCTCCCCCATACTGGCCACAGATATAGGGAAATTTCCAGACATTCCCGATACCGATGGCACATCCCGCAGACACCAGGATAAATCCCAGCCGGGAGCCGAATTTTTCTCTCTCTTTCATACATTCACTCCTCACCTTTCGCTTTTCTTTCGTTATTGCTGTGCGAAATCTTTAAAAGTATATCATATAATACCAGACAGATACAAGAACAATCAGCAAAACGGCAGAAGAACGTCACTGCAAGAACCGGTTTCCAGAATGAACATTGCTCTTTTACATAGGATTTCACTGTTTCTTTTAAAAGTTCCCTAAAATCTTCTTGACGCAGACTGTCCGGCCGTTGTACTGTTTAGATTAAGACGAAAAATAATCAGGATTATCCGTACAGGAGGACACAAACTATGTTGTTGGAATGCCAAAATCTCACAAAATCCTATTCTTCCAAAATTGCTGTAAACCGGCTGAATCTTACCCTGGAATCCGGCCGGGTCTATGCCCTCTTAGGCCCTAATGGAAGCGGAAAGACCACTTTCATGAAAATGGCGGCCGGTCTTGTAAAACCCACCGGCGGCAGCCTCCTCTATGAAGGCCATCCCATTGGGATTTATTCCAAGTCCCACATCGCCTATATGCCCACCGAAAGTTTTTTCTACTCCTACATGACAGGGACGGATGCAGGCAATTACTATCAGGATTTCTTTTCGGATTTTGATGTCCAAAAGTATTTCCGCCTTCTGGAAACTATGAATCTGGACCCTGCTCAGAAAGTAACAAAAATGTCCTCCGGTATGATGGCTAAATTAAAAATCGCTCTCACCCTATCCCGCAATGCAAGGCTGGTGATGCTGGATGAACCTTTAAACGGCATTGACATTGTGGCCAGAGACAAGATCGTGGCTACCATACTGGAATCCTTCTCGCCGGAAAAGACCTTTGTCCTCTCCAGCCATCTGGTGGATGAACTGGAAAAAATCATTGATCACGCCATCTTTATCAAGGATGGGGAACTGGTGATGGAAGGCCCGGCAGAGCAGCTGCGAAGAGAACAGGGCAAATCCATTGTTGCTCTGTACCGGGAAATTTATGCGGAGTAAGCCCTTACTCTGAAACTTGTTCCGAAACCTTTTTAAATCACGCTTCTATCTAGCCTTCCTAGATAACCGTAAGGCCGGATCCTTTTCAAAATTTATTTTTATCCATTCATATTTTACATTTTTAGGAGAACCATTATGTTAAAATTAATCAAATATGAGTTTCGCAAAAATCGTTCCATCCTGCTGGCCATCGCAGGGATTCTGGCACTGCTCCAAGGGTATTTTCTTTACAGTCTTTTTATGAAAAAAGATTCTTCCGACATAGCCGTTTCCTTAGTCCTGCTGCTCCTTCTGGCCTGGGCCTGCTTCTTTATGATCTTCATACTGGCCATCACCAACTACTCTCGGGAACTAAACTCCAAGAGCAGCTACCTGATCTTTATGACTCCTAATTCCAGCTATACCATTATCTTTTCCAAGATGCTCACCACTCTGCTCCAGGGAATCCTTCTGCTGGCGGCAGGCAGCTTTCTTGGATGGCTGGATATTACCCTGGGACATATGGTATACCCGGAGCTGGAAGATTTTTCCACGCTCTTTGAGCAATTTCTGCTCTCCGTAGGTATTCCTGTGCCGGAGCTGCTTCTGAATCTGCTCACAGGAGCCCTGGCTTTCCTGATCCTGTTTTTCGCCACCATCTCCACCATTTACCTGGCGGTCACCTTAAGCACCACCTTTCTGCAGAACAGCAAGCTGAAGCATGTAATCAGCGTGATTCTCTTTCTCGCCATCAACTGGATCTCCACCAAGATCATGAACCTGCTTCCAGTTCTGATAGAAAACCCGCAATCCATGACAGAAAGTTTATTTGCCATCCTTCCCATCATTTTGTTTAACCTGGCAGTGCTGGTGACCTGCACCTGGCTTTCCGGCTTTCTTCTTGAGAAAAAAGTATCCCTGTAGATCCTGGCTCCTCCATTTCCCGCATCTGCTCTTCTGTTGGCTGGTCGAAAAGGATCCTTGCCAAAGCCCAGTCTCTGATAAATAAGGGATGTTGGAAAATACAAATCCCGATGGATTTTCGGGTGATTTTTCTCCGAAAGCATGTTCGTTTTCAGAAAAAATCACCCGAAAGGATATCATCGGTGATAGTTCCACACATCCCTTTTGTTTCTTAATTAGAATTATCTTCCGTAGCCACTGGGCAATCCTGCGAACGCTTTGTTTTGATAGCACATTTTGATAACACAGCTTTCCTCGGAATGGTCCACCCCTGTGGCTGCGCATTCTTAATTTATTCCGCATCCTATATGCAACAATTTGTTGCTTTTTCTGTTTTTGTATTCACTTTGTTTCCACTAATTTATTAATAACAAATTATTGATATAATAACTCAAGTTTTTCAGGAGGTATATCAATAATGGAAAATGTTCTTCCACGCAAAATCCGCTGCTTAAGAAAACAGGCCGGTCTGACTCAGGAGGATGTGGCAAAGCGACTGGATATCCGGCGACAAACTTACTGCAACTACGAAAACGGCTCCCGCAGCCTTCCCATAGAAACCATCGTCTTACTATCCGATTACTTTCACGTATCTGTAGACTATCTGGTAAAAGAGGGCGTCCCTCTTTCCCCACCTCCCAGTCCAGGCAATGAGCAGGAGTCCCGGTTTCTCACCTCCTTTCGCGCGCTCTCTGAACAGGGACAGAAACAGGTACTCCAATTTATCCAATTTCAATTACAGCTCTCCTCCTTTCCAGGATAGCCTGTCTCATCTTATCGGATAAAATCAATCCCGTTCCTTTACTCTAAGAAAAGTATAATCCTTTTTGCAAACTGTGACATTGCATTTTCTTTTTTTCAACACCCCTTCTAATTTTTAAATTTTTATCACGCTATCATTTATAAATATGGTATACTGGCCAGACATAGCCAAAAGTTTTCTTCTCTAAACAGCAGTAAAAAAATTCGTTCTGCAGGCATCTCCGCTTGCGGCAGCTTGAGAACCCCTATCTTGCTAATTTTCTATCGGAAATGTAACCTGCCAGTTTCCTTTTATAGGATCGGCATGGCAGATCCAAAATTCTCCCCACACTTCATACTCACTTAACTCTCCTGGAGACACTTCAAAGACATATTCTTCATAGCTGTCCTTTCCGCTTTCATCCCAAAAAGCGGAATGATACTGGTAGTCGATCCTTTCTCCCTTCTGATTTTTCAGATAGAGCAAGCCATGATTATCCGTTTCAAGGACATCTTCAAATCGGATCTGTATATGCAGCCCATCCTCTTCCAGTCCATAGCCGGTCAGAGCAACCCCCTCTTCCAGGATAACTCCCCGCTCCTCATCCGGTTCCATAAATTTCAAGTCCTTCCATTTCTCAGGATCTGCCTCATCTCCGCTGAAGCCTCTGACATTTGGATTCTTCTTAAACTGGTCGATCACCGATACCTTTTTTAAATCTACTCCTTCCAGTTCTGAAACACTGTGCTTTTTTCCGCTTCGGATTTCCCGAACAGAAAAAGTAATCTTATCTCCCGGAATCAGCAGTTGATCCATCTGTTTAATTTCCAGCATAAAAATTGCGGCTTGGGCCTCCTCATCATATTCAATGAAAAAGCAGCCTCCGGTTTGATCATACGGCGTATGAATGCTGTAGCTGTCAAATAAATCTGTGGTCTCATCAATACGATTTCCCTCCGTATCCTGCACAGACACCAAAACCCCTGCCTTATCCCCCTTAACCTCCGCTCCTATAACCTGCATTTTAATTCCTTTATCTTCACAGGAAACATTGATCGGTTTTAATTTTTGAGCAATCTCCGGGGAAACTGCATATAGCAATTCGTATAAAATTCCGTTGTCTGCAGATGCTAAAACCGGAAAACCAACTCCGCAGAAGAGACAAAAACCTGCTGCCGCCCATCTCCTCCACTGACTCCGTTTTCCTGCTCTGCAGGTGTCTGCTTCCTCCAGGTAGGCCGGCTTAATCCCTGATATTCCATAATACAAATCCTCTTTTCTCATATCCCCGCTCTCCTTTCTATATCCACACCCCATTTTGTTCTAAAAACACTTTTAACTTTTTTCTTAATTTCATCATTCTCTGTGCCATCTGATTTTCCGTACACCACTCTTCTGCTGCCAATTTCTTCACAGATTCACCATAATAATATCGCTTCACAAAAAGTACCCGATCTTCTTTTTTCAAACTGCCTAACCAGCTGTTGATCAGCTCAGCCAGCTGATAATGATCAAACTTTTCCTCCAGGCTAAACGGTGAGGGAATGCACTCTTCCAGTTCATCAAAGATCACTTCCAGTCCTCTGTACCTTTTTTTCGCATGATTAACCCGGTACAGGCTGATGGCCTGATCTCTGACAAGCTTTCCAAGAAATGCCTTTAATGATACCGGAATAATCGGCGGAATCTTATTCCAAGACGCATTCCAAACATCATTCACACACTCTTCTGCATCCTCCCTAACTGAAAGGATATTTTGGGCAATGCGAAAGCAATATGCTCCGTATTTCTTTTGTATTTCTTCCAAACCTTTTTCATCTCTCTGAAGATACCATTTAATAATTTGTTCATCTTCCACCTGTCTTCTCCTTTCCAAAGACTCTGTAATTGTTTAAAATCTGCTCATCCCACTCATAAAATCCTCTGTGAATATTCTTTAAAAGCACGCCCATTCTTCAAAATCTGTACTGACTAAAATCAACGGTCTCCCAAAGATTATTCAAAATCTCTCAAATATTCCATCTTCATATCATTTTTCATTTCATCCAAAGTCTCATCGCTATGCAAAACCTCCCCGGCAAATTTAACACACCTCCAAATAATTATCCCATTAAATTTAACTGCTTACCTATCCAGCCGCAAATTTTTCAAAAATATTGCATTTTTCTGTTTTTTCAATACCCAAAATTGTTATAGCAACCTGAATATTTTAATCTATTTTCCCTTTCACTTTACAACTTTTTCTACGATACTTTTTTTGCGTTTGCACAAACTGATTATCTTAATCTATTTTCCCTTTCACATCACCTAAAAACAGCCGCTTCATCACCTATTCATAGCAGAAAGCACCCCATGCTCGTAATCCTAGTGCTTTTCAACTTCAGCATGCATTTAAAATTAGCATCAACAAACAAAGAGTCGCTCACTTTGACACCGGATGTCTATTGGCTTTTCTGCCTCATCCTCAATCCTCTTATGCCTAATATTTTTTTATCAACCACTTTAAAAATCCGTAAAATCTCAATAAGCCAAGCTCTGCAAATCCAAAACAGGATCTCACTTCCGACAGGGTCCTTAAACAACGCTAACAGGATGGCATCCGGCACGCAAAATAAATGTAACAGAACCAAAAAACAAAAGCGATCTGCCCCTGTTATCCTTTGCACACTGATTCCCATCTTACGATTTGCCTTGTGCACGGGTAGCATTCCTTCATAAATATATAAATACAAAAAAACAGTTTTTATTTGCAAAGTATAATATTGCTTTAGCAATCTTATAAATTGTTTATTTTTCCGTTCAAAATAGTTACACTAACGCCAACAGCAAGATTAAAGCACGCAAATCGAAAAATCCTTCCGTTTGAAAAAAGAAAGGAGACACCTATGACCGAAAAACGCAAACGACAGTACCAGAAGCTTTCTTTGAATGTCTCCTATTATCGAAAACTAAAAGGCATCTCTCAGCTGGAGCTGGCCGAGTCTGTAAATCTAAGCCGTACCCATATCAGCAATCTGGAAGCTCCCAATATGCCGGTTTCTATTTCATTGGAAAAACTGATGGACATTGCTGATGTTCTTGAAATTCCCATAAAAGATCTCTTTGACTTCCGATAGAGCTGGTACAAGGAAAACGATAATATTCGTGTGCAAAAAATACAATCAAAAAAAGCTATTTTCATTTTCTACTGGTATTATTTTTGCTCTGCGCACGCCCAATATGTATCGTCCAAATGACTTGCCGGAATCAAAGGGGGATGTTGCAAAATCCACCGGAATTAGTATTTTGCAACATCCCCAGAAAACCAGCACTATGGCAAACTGCGGGGTATTTGGCTCACTGCTCGCAGGAATAAAGTTCCGTTCTTTCTGACTTTAAAGGTAAGCGTCAAATAAAACGGTGTATAGATTCTTGCACTGGCTCCAGCCCTTTTCAGGCTACCGGAGAACAGACAGTTCTTTCTGCCAATCACAAATGGTCGGATACCGTTTTCTGCAAGAGAATTACTGATGGAACCGTTTCCATCTTCCAGGTAGTGAAAAAATCCCTCACAGTTCTTCAACGCGCAATGAAAAACGTTCGAAAGTTTGGATTTCGCAGCTCTCCCATGGCATTTTTCTCTGCCCATGACCAAAAAGCCTTGAGAAGCGTTTTCGCGCGGATGAGACGTTCTTTTTCTTCTGGTCAGGAGAAAGCTCCCTCAATTCTGACTCTATGTCAAAGAGTTGATTCAGACGGAGGATTGCTTCCGCAGGTTTTGATGTTTCCGGGGTATGGATATCTTTGAGAAGTACATCCACGAAAGTCCGACGCAGATGCGTGTAGCGAAGACAACGTTTTACTCCTGAACTGCATTGTATCCGGAATAAGCATTTGTATAGATATAACCTTCATATCCTTTCAGAAACGCTTCCGGATATTTCCCACTTCGCCCCGGCTGATACTCAAAATAATAGATGAGATTTGCGGCATCTCCGATGCTGCCGGAAACCCACATATAAAAATCTGGCATATTTTTCCTCCCTGGTTCTTTCAGCACCTGTACATGCGTTTCATCGCTATGATGAAGGAAGATATCTCTGTTTCAGAAATTCCTGATTAAGGCAGTGAACGATATGTACATACCAGTCTCGGTGGATCATCAGAAACCAGTTTGGCATAGACCCTCTGTTTAAACTGAATCCTAAAGCCTCCCATTCTTTTTTCTGTCTATACAGCGGAATGTCTAATTCAAGCTTCTAATGGCTGAACCAGGCAATCGTAGGCGCAGATGCCAGTGAGTGCAGAACGGGAGGATAAGGTCCCGGAGCCTTCTCCATATGAGGTGTTCCATTTTTCCGGCATAACCTGCATTCATATGTTTCCTGGCAATGGTCAATCACCTTGCGTTTTGCAGGGATGAACAGTACCTCCGTACGGACGAATTCTTCACCGACTTTTATCACAGTACTTTCGCATCTGCCACAGATCTGTTCGCTTTTACCATATACTGATATGAAGTTGAAGTATCGCTGCGGGAATGGAACGGGAAATACTTCTGTCCAGAAATGAAGGCTCCGCAAACTCAAATGAATTTTCTGTTAAAAAGTCCAATAGTTGATCCTTGTACATATGGATGCCATTTTTCTTACAAGGCAACTCTTCCAGGGCAAGCTTTCGAATTTTGGGAATCCAGTAATAATAATTTTTCAAAGAAATCTCATTCTATTCGCACCAAATCTGATTTGTCAGTCCAGAAGTCCTGCACTGCCGTATCACATCCAGCCAGTATTAAAATTTCACCTGTTTATCGGGTATCAAAGAAGAAAGATCCATAAGCCTGCTCTTTAGATTAGATGTATATGGTAAATAATTCATCCTTTATAAACCGCCAGGAAAATTATACAATATCATAATGCCGCAAGATGCAATCTGCCATTCTCAGTCTGCGTTCCCCTCGCGGGGCGCGACATTGGGCGCCGAGTCGATCACAGAAGGGATGGACGATTTCTACTCACACGCCCCTCGCGGGGCGCGACCCGGACGGCTTCTTGGAAATTTTGTCTACTTGCCGATTTCTACTCACACGCCCCTCGCGGGGCGCGACGACATTTCAAGTTTTATCCCCTATGATTTTGAAAATTTCTACTCACACGCCCCTCGCGGGGCGCGACGCTGACCCTTTTGCAGTGCCTGGAGCCCATTCAGCATTTCTACTCACACGCCCCTCGCGGGGCGCGACGGCATGACTGCTCTGCTTTTTCAACTGCACAGCCATTTCTACTCACACGCCCCTCGCGGGGCGCGACTTTAGGCTGTATGTGTTCCCTATGTTAATCCTGTTAATTTCTACTCACACGCCCCTCGCGGGGCGCGACCCTGCCTTTGGACACACTGTGGGGACGCATGAAAATTTCTACTCACACGCCCCTCGCGGGGCGCGACAAGGTACCGCAGGACCATATATGAAACAGATGTTTAATTTCTACTCACACGCCCCTCGCGGGGCGCGACTAAT
>CABRXX010000013.1:0-56861 GCA_902475025.1 uncultured Lachnospiraceae bacterium
ATGGTAGTAGCCAATCACAATGGAAGTATTGAGAAAGAAGGAAACTGCCAGATTCTTTATGGTTTGCATGCGATAGCCATGAACCTCCGAGTGGTTTGTCTGGTAAACTGGCTGCTTGGAGGTTTTTGTTTATAAGAAAACAAAAAATGTTGAAGCGCTTGACCTTTCAATCGTACGCCTTAATATTTATTGTAGAGCCTTTATTCTTTAAATAATACGAATATTCCAATAAATAATAAAAATAGTGTACAAAATATTTTGCTCAAAATTATGTAAAATGCTGAAAAAATAGAAAAAGAAAGCGACTGTATTGACATTTTTGTATGATTGTATTAGAATAAAAACATCAAAACAGGAAACGTTTCCGGAAATGTTTCCAGTAAATAGATACGGTGTAGTTGTTTTCATGGTTTATTTGTTAAGGAGGTTACGAGAATGAAGAGAAAGTTATTGGCATTAGGTCTTGCAGCAGCGACCGCAGTTTCAGCAGTCCCGGTATATGCAGAAGAGGCAGCAGAAGCTCCAGCAGGTTCTGTTTATTATCTGAATTTCAAGCCGGAGCAGGATGCTCAGTGGCAAGAGCTGGCAAAGGTTTACACGGAGAGCACAGGGGTTCCGGTGACTGTGACTACGGCAGCTTCCGGCACCTATGAAACCATGCTTACCAGCGAGATGGCATCTAGCGATGCGCCTACCATGTTTCAGGTGAACGGCCCGGTAGGCTTAAAGAGTTGGAAGGATTACTGTTATGATCTGAGCGGAAGTGGTATTTACGGAGAGCTGACCAGTGATGATTATGCGCTTTCTGAGGATGGCGCTGTTTATGGCATTGCCTATGTGATTGAGTCCTACGGGCTGATTGTGAACAAGACCCTTCTGGGAGAGGCAGGATATAAGGTAGAGGATATTCAGTCCTTTGAAGATCTGAAGAAGGTGGCAGAAGATATCACCGCAAGAAAGGATGAGCTGGGATTTGCAGCTTTCACTTCTGCCGGCATGGACAGCTCCTCTGACTGGAGATTTAAGACCCATCTGGCAAATCTGCCCATTTACTATGAGTATCAGGATAAAGGAATCTCCTCCACAGATGCCATTGAGGGTACTTACTTGGATAACTACAGAAATGTATGGGATCTGTACATTAACAATTCCACCTGCGAACCCACTGATTTGACTGCAAAGACCGCAAATGATTCTCTCAACGATTTCTTAAACGGTGATGCAGTGTTTTATCAGAACGGTTCCTGGGAATACGGCAATGTGGTTGGAGAAGGCAAATATACAGACGATGACGTAACCATGATCCCCATTTATATCGGAGCAGGGGATGAGGCAAACCAGGGACTGTGTACCGGAAGTGAGAACTACTGGTGTGTAAATAAAAATGCCAGTGAAGAGGACATTCAGGCTACTCTTGATTTCATGGAGTGGTGCGTAACCGATGAGACCGCTCTGAAGGCTCTTACCGGCGGCGAGGGCGCTATGCCTTCCGGCGAAGCAGGTATGGCATTTGCCATCCCCTTCAAGCAGGCTCCCGCATCCACAAACCTGTTCGTATCTGTTGACGCAAAGATGACTGCTGACGGCAAGACTCCAGTAAGCTGGAACTTTACCACCATGCCCTCTGAGGAGTGGAAGAATATGGTTGGTTCTGCGCTGGCAGTGTATGCGGCAGATCAGACGGATGACAACTGGGCAGCAGTAGTTTCTGCTTTCGTGGACAACTGGGCAGCAGAGTACGCTCTTGCAAATGGCTGATTTGAGAAGTAACGAATCATGAATGATGATTAAAATACCTTTTCAGTTTCCGGGCAGGCTGCCGCTTTGATGCGCGGCCTGCCCAAACTGCGTCGTCGGGAAATAGAAAGCGGGAGGCAGAAAGCCTACAGCCACAGGAGGCAGAGCTGCTGATGAGGATATTTTCATAAGAAAGGAGGCTGGACTGTTTTGGAAAAAGCAATCAAACGATACTGGCCCGTATTTTTGCTGCCTACTCTGGCAGCGTTTCTCATTGGATTTGTAATTCCTTTCATCCAGGGGGTTTATCTGGCATTCTGTCAGTTCACTACTGTGAGGGATGCAAAGTTTATTGGATTTTCCAATTTTATGAAAGCGATTAGTGACGCTACTTTTACGCATGCGTTCTGGTTTAACTGTGCTTTTGTGGTGGTCAGCACTTTGGCCATCAATCTGTGCGGTCTGTGTGTGGCTTTGATCCTCACCAGAGAGATTCGGGGAAGAAATGTATACCGTACTGTGTTTTTTATGCCCAACCTGATTGGCGGAATTGTGTTGGGATATATCTGGCAGATCCTGTTAAACTGTGTGCTGAGCCTTATGAAACGGCCGCTGCTGGCGTTGGATGCTACGGCGGGATTCTGGGGCTTGGTGATCCTGATGTGCTGGCAGCAGATCGGCTATATGATGATCATTTATGTGGCAGGTCTTCAGAGCATTCCGGATACTCTTACAGAGGCAGCACAGATTGATGGGGCCACTCCGTGGCAGACCCTTCTGAAGGTGAAACTGCCCATGCTGATGCCCTCCATTACCATCTGCCTATTTCTTACTATCACCAACAGCTTTAAGCTGTTTGATCAGAATATGGCTTTGACGGCAGGGCAGCCGGCGCATCAGAGCGAATTGCTGGCCTACAACATTTACTATACTTTCTACGGACGTTCCGGTCCCCAGTGGAGAGGTATCGGCCAGGCTAAGGCAGTGATCTTCTGTCTGATCGTGATTGCCATTTCCCTGATCCAGCTCCAGGTAACCAGGAAAAAGGAGGTGCAGCAGTAATGAAGCAAGAGCGCCGTTCCAATCGAATCATAAGCATTATAATGGCAGTGGTGTCATTGTTTTATATGTACCCTATTTTCATGGTACTGATGAATTCGCTGAAGGTGGAAAGCGCCATCAGTACCAACACGGCATTTCAGCTTCCTACAGGGGAGAGCTTTGCCGGGTGGGCCAATTATGAGAATGCCATTCATTCCCAGGGCTTTTTGAGCAGTCTGTTTTATACCACTTTTATCACTGTGACTTCTGTGATCGCTATTTTGCTGTTTTGCTCTATGTTTGCCTGGTATATTACAAGGGTAAACAATAAAGTGACCAAGGGCTTTTATCTTTTGTGTGCATTTTCCATGGTAGTGCCTTTTCAGATGGTAATGTTTACCCTCTCCTCCATGGCAGATACTCTGCAGTTGGATACTCCATGGCTGCTGTGGATCATTTATCTCGGCTTTGGCGCAGGGTTGGCAGTGTTTATGTTTTGTGGATTTATGCGCAGCGTGCCTCTGGACATTGAAGAGGCATCTCTGATTGATGGCTGCAGCCCTTTGCAGACTTATTTTCGCATTGTGATTCCCATTCTGCGTCCCACCATGGTGTCTGTGGCCATTCTGGAAGCAATGTGGATCTGGAACGATTATTTGCTGCCTACACTGATCCTGGATATTAATAAGTACAAAACCATTTCCATGCTGATCCAGTTTTTCCGGGGAAGCTACGGCCGCGTGGAGATGGGGCCTATGATGGCCTGCATTATGCTGGCGATTCTGCCTATTATTGTAGTCTATGTGGCAGGACAGAAGTACATTATCAAAGGCGTGATCGCCGGTGCTGTGAAAGGATAGCGTATGACAATCAAGGATATTGCCAGGCTGTCTGGATACAGCTTGGGAACGGTTTCCCGGGTGTTAAACCATCATCCTGATGTAAGTGAGAAAGCCAGAGAGCGGGTGATGGCGGTGGTACAAGAGCAGGGTTTTGAGCCAAACACCAATGCCAGACATTTGAAAATGAGGGCTAAGTCTGCTGTTGCGGTCTTAGTAAAGGGATCCCAGAATCTACTGTTTTTCCATATCCTGGAGCGGATCCAGGCGAAATTTCTAACCAGCGGAGAAGAGGTTTATGTGGATTATCTGGATGAGGATGACAATGAGATTCAGTATGCCCTGCAGTTGTCCAAGCAAAAAAATCCCAGGGGCTTTCTCTTTTTGGGAGGAGATATGGAGTTTTTTCGAAGGGACTTTTCCAAGCTTACGGTTCCCTGTGTACTGCTTACCAATGATGCCAGAGAACTGAACTTTCCCAATCTGTCCAGTTTTTCTACGGATGACCGGGCTGGAGCGGAGGAGGCAGTGGATTATCTTTATGCCTGCGGTCATCGGAAAATCGGAGTATTGGGAGGCAATCTTTCCAAAGATCAGATCAGCTACCGCAGGCTGGAGGGCGTGTATCGCTCCACAGGAAAATGGGGGCTGGAGTTTGAGACAGAACGTCAGTATGAGCCTTGCCGTTACTCTATGGCAGCAGGATATGAAGCAGCGAAACGTCTTCTGAAACGGGAGCCGGAGCTGACGGCCATCTTTGCTCTGGGAGATGTGATTGCCCTGGGAGCCATGCGGGCTATGGTGGATTTGGGACTTAAGATTCCGGAGGACATATCCATTATTGGATATGACGGCATCGTATCCTCCGCTTACAGCATCCCCAGGCTCACCACCATCCGGCAGGATGGGGAGGCGCTGGCGGACAGCGGAGTGAGAACTCTGCTCCAGAGTATTCACTATGAGCTTCCACCGGTGCATGAGAGGATCCCCTTTAAACTGGTGGAACGGGAGAGTGTGTGCCGAAGAGATGGGAAGATGGGATGAGAGATGTTTGCAGCGGAAATATACGGAAAATCCATAAAGAGATGCAAAAGGGAAGAGCAATCCTTTGGCTTCGCAGGCAGAGCAGCTTTGAGTGACTGAGGAAGCAGGATAAGAAGGCGAGCAGAAGAACAATCAGCAGAAGAGAAAATAATCAGAAGAGCAGATGGCGAAAGGATGTGAGAAGATATGAGAAAAGCAGGCGTTTTAATGCCCATTCCTTCATTGCCCTCTCCCTGGGGAGTGGGAACTTTGGGGAAGGCAGCCCTGGATTTTGCGGATTTTTTGCAGAGCGCCGGTCAGAGCTGCTGGCAGGTACTGCCTATAGGTCCCACAGGATATGGGGATTCTCCCTATCAGCCATTCTCTTCCTTTGCAGGAAATCCCTATCTCATTGATTTGGATGGGCTTTCACAGGAAGGGCTGCTGGAACCGGAAGAATATCAGCAGCTTTTCTGGGGAAAAGATCCGGGAAAAACAGATTATGGTCTTTTGTATCAGAAACGGTTTGCTGTGCTGGAAAAAGCGGTAAAGCGTCTTAAAATAAAAAAAAATTCAGAGTTGAGGGCGTTTTGTGAAAAAGAGGCCGAATGGCTGGAGGATTACGCCCTCTTCATGGCTCTGAAAGGAAAGTTTGCGGGAGCTGCCTGGAATCAGTGGCCGGAACCATTCAAAAGAAGAGAGGCGAAAGCGCTGGCTTTGGCGAAGAAGGAGCTGGAGGAAGCACTTTGGTTTTGGAAGGGCGTACAGTTTTTGTTTTTCCATCAATGGGAGATCCTGAAAAGAAATACAAGGGAGAGAGGGATTAGCATAATTGGAGATCTGCCTATCTATGTGGCGGAGGACAGCGCAGATGTATGGGCGCATCCGGAGCAGTTCCAGATGGATGAAAATCTCCATCCCAGAAAGGTGGCAGGCTGTCCGCCGGACGGCTTTTCTGCCACAGGACAGCTTTGGGGAAATCCGCTGTTTGACTGGCAGCGGATGAAGCAGGAGGGATATGGCTGGTGGATCAGTCGGATTTCTTTTCAGTTTCGTTTTTATGATATTCTTCGGATCGATCATTTCCGGGGATTTGAGTCCTACTATGCCATCCCTTGGGGAGACAAGGATGCCAGCAGGGGCACCTGGGAGAAAGGGCCTGGAAAGGATTTCTTTGAGGCTCTGGAGAAAACCGCAGGAAAACAGCGGATTATCGCAGAGGATTTGGGCTTTATCACCTCGGAGGTAAAAAGCCTTCTGGAGTATACCGGTTTTCCGGGAATGAAAGTTCTGGAGTTTGGTTTTGACCGGAGAGATGGGGGCGGCAGGATGTATCAGCCTCACAATTATCCAGAAAACTGCGTGGCCTATGTGGGAACCCACGACAATGAGACGGCTCTTGGGTGGCTGGAGCAGGCAGACCCGGAGGATGTGGCGCTTGCCAGAGAGTATCTGCGTCTGGAACCTGGAAAGGAAGAAAACTGGGGCATGATGGCTGCTCTGTGGGCCAGCCGGGCAGATCTGGTGATCGTTCAGATGCAGGATCTTTTGGGACTTGGCAGGGAGGGGCGGATGAATATTCCTTCTACCCAGGGAGAAAACTGGCGCTGGAGAGCATTGCCGGGAGACTGGGATGAGACGCTGGCTAAACGGCTGTACCGCCAGATGGAGCTTTATGAGAGGCTTCCTTAAAGAAGTAAATGAGACACTCAGGTAGCTTGGGATTTTTCCGACTTATGTTTTTGTTTTGTATCATCGATGACACCTTATAAAGAGTAGAAAAAAAGAAAAGTGTAAACAAAAAAACAGGAGATTCTGCAAAATACCAGATTTGGTGAATGGCCCGTGTGTTTTGCAGTATCTCCTGTTCTCTGTTTTTAGTTATATCGCAAATCAGTGTTCTGGAAGCATTATTCTGCTTTCTCCAGAGCTTCTTTTTCCAGATTCTTTTGCGCTGTGGAAAGCATCAGCTTGATCCGGTTCAGCTGGTTTACTTCGCTGGCGCCGGGATCATAGTCAATGGCTACAATATTGGCAAGAGGATAGCGTCTGCGGATCTCCTTGATCACACCCTTGCCCACCACATGGTTGGGCAGGCAGCCAAAGGGCTGGGTACACACAATATTGTTGGTACCGCCATGGATCAGCTCCAGCATCTCTCCGGTAAGGAACCATCCCTCTCCGGTCTGGTTGCCCAGAGATACAATATCCTTTGCCATATTTCCCAGTTCTTCAATATGGGCCGGGGGAGTAAAGTGGGTACTGTTCTCCAGTTCTGTCCGGGCTGTTTTCCGCAGCCATTCCAAAATAGAATTGCCTAGATTGCCCATAAGAGCGGCAGTTCGTTTGGCCCCAAGATTTTCTGCCTTAAAGTTCTGGTTGTAGAAACAGTAGAGCAGAAAGTCCATCAGATCCGGCACCACAGCCTCGGCACCTTCCGCCTCCAGAAGCTCCACCAGATGGTTGTTGGCAGCCGGGTGGAACTTCACCAGAATTTCTCCCACGATACCTACTTTTGGTTTTACTTCATCAGTGATGGGGAGACGGTCAAATTTCTGGACGATCTCCCTGCAAAGCTGGCGGAAGCCCCGGTAGCTTGCATTAGAGTGGCGCAGAAATTCTTTGCACTGTGTCTCCAGTTCCCGATGAAGCTCATTGGCAGAGCCGGGAACCAGCTCATAGGGACGCATCCGGTAGAGGCAGCGCATAAAAATATCTCCGAATACTACGGCGAACAGTCCCCGCCGCACAATATTGTAGTTTAACTGAAAGCCTGGATTGCTCTCTAATCCGCTTAAATTCAGAGAAATTACCGGGATCTGTTCCATTCCGGCTTTTCGCAGAGCCCGGCGAAAAAATCCTACATAGTTGGAAGCGCGGCAGCCGCCGCCAGTCTGGGTCATAATGATGGCGGTGCGGTTTAAGTCGTACTTTCCGGAGTGGAGAGCTTCCATCATCTGTCCTACCACGATCAGGGAGGGATAGCAGGCGTCATTGTTTACATATTTCAGCCCCATGTCCACAGCCTTTCGCTCATCTGCCTTTACGACTTCCAACTGATATCCACCGGCCTGAAAGGCAGGTTCCAGCAAACTAAAGTGGATGGGAGACATCTGGGGACAGAGGATGGTGTAGTTTTTCCGCATCTCCTGGGTAAAAGAGACAGGAGAGATATTAGAGGGCACAATAGTGCGGTTCTGCTTTCGTTCCTCCCGAACCCGAATGGCTGCGATGAGGGAACGAATCCGAATCCTTGCAGCTCCCAGGTTGTTTACCTCGTCAATTTTCAAACAGGTATAGATTTTTCCGGAGGAGGAGAGGATGTCATTGACGCAGTCTGTAGTGACGGCATCCAGTCCGCAGCCAAAGGAATTCAGCTGAATCAGATCCAGATCCTCCCTGGTTTTGACAAAGTTGGCTGCAGCGTAAAGGCGGCTGTGGTACATCCACTGATCCAGAACGATGAGCGGTCTCTCCACCGGATTGAGGTTGGAGACAGAATCTTCAGTGAGCACTGCGATGCCGTAGGAGTTGATTAGCTCCGGGATACCGTGATTGATCTCAGAGTCCACATGGTAGGGTCTCCCTGCCAGAACAATGCCCCGGTGTCCTGTTTCCTCCATATATTTTAAGGTTTCCTGTCCCTTCTGGTACATGATCTGCCTTGTGCGCTCCAGTTCTGCCCACCCAGCTTTGGCAGCCGCTTCTACTTCTAACTGGGGAAGCTCCGGAAATGCCTTCAGCAGCTGCCGGGTGACAGTACTTAAATTGGTGAAAGCGATAAAAGGATTATCAAACCGTACCCGCCCGGTGCGGAGATCCTCCACATTGTTTTTGATGTTTTCCGCATAGGAGGTGACGATGGGGCAGTTGTAATGGTTGGGCGCATCTGGGAATTCATTTCGTTCGTAGGGGATGCAGGGGTAAAAAATGTAGGGAACCCCATGCTTGATCAGCCATTCCACATGCCCATGGGCCAGCTTTGCCGGATAACATTCGGACTCGCTTGGAATAGATTCAATACCCAGCTCATAAATCTTCCTGGAAGAAGGAGGGGAGAGGATTACCCGGTATTTCAGATCCGTGAAGAAACGGAACCAGAAGGGATAATTCTCATACATATTCAGGACTCTTGGAATACCAACAATGCCCCGGACAGCTTCATCCTCCTCCAAGGGAGGATAGGAAAACAGCAGTTTGTTCTTAAAGTCAAACAGGTTGGGAATATTGTCCTTATTCCGTTCTTTGCCTATGCCCCGCTCACAGCGGTTACCGCTGATAAACTGCCGTCCCCCGGAGAAACGGTTGATGGTGAGGCGGCACTGATTGGTGCAGCCCTTGCATTTGGCCATATGGGTGGTAAACTGCAGAGTATTGATTTTGTCAATAGACAGCATGGTAGTCTCTTTTTCCGGCTTGTACCGTTCTCGGGCAATCAAGGCAGCGCCAAAGGCCCCCATGATTCCTGCAATATCCGGTCGGATAGCCTCGCAGCCTGCGATTTTTTCAAAACTGCGCAGCACTGCATCATTGTAGAAAGTACCGCCCTGGACTACAATGTGTTTTCCGAGTTCTGCGGCATCGGAGACCTTGATTACTTTGTACAGAGCGTTCTTGATCACAGAGTAAGCCAGGCCGGCAGAGATGTCGGACACTTCCGCTCCTTCTTTTTGAGCCTGCTTTACCTTGGAGTTCATGAATACGGTACATCTGGTACCAAGATCTATGGGGTTCTTGGCAAAGAGCGCTGCCTTGGCGAAATCCTGAACAGAGTAATTCAGGGATTTGGCAAAGGTTTCGATGAAGGAACCGCAGCCGGAGGAGCAGGCTTCATTTAACTGCACGCTGTCCACAGTTTCATTTTTAATCTTAATGCATTTCATATCCTGGCCGCCGATGTCCAAGATACAGTCCACCTGTGGGTCGAAAAAGGCGGCTGCATAGTAGTGGGATACGGTCTCCACCTCCCCCTCGTCCAGCATCAGGGCAGCTTTAATCAGAGCTTCTCCATAGCCGGTGGAGCAGGAGTATACGATATTAGCGGTATCCGGCAGCAGAGAGTAGATTTCCTGCATAGCCCGGATGGTGGTCTTTAGCGGGCTGCCGTTGTTATTGCTGTAGAAAGAATACAGCAGAGAGCCATCCTCTCCTACCAGGGCAGCTTTGGTGGTGGTGGAACCGGCGTCGATTCCCAGAAAGCAGTTTCCTTCATAGGTGGAGAGATCATCCGTTACCACATTGTAGCTGTTCTGCCGTTCAATAAATTCTTCATAGTCTTCCCTGGATGCAAAGAGAGGTTCCATGCGGGCCACCTCAAATTCCAGCTTAATACTGTGAGAAAGCTGGCTGGTTAAAGACTCCAGAGTGGTTGTCACAGATCGGTCAGCATTGAGGGCAGAGCCGATGGCGGCAAACAGGTGGGAGTTTTCCGGAATGATGGCGTGTTCATCGTCCAGCTTCAGCGTACGGATAAAGGCAGTGCGAAGCTCGGACAGAAAGTGCAATGGGCCGCCTAAAAATGCGACATGGCCCCGGATGGGTTTACCGCAGGCCAGTCCGCTGATGGTCTGGTTTACCACTGCCTGAAAAATGGAAGCTGCCAGATCCTCTTTAGTAGCCCCTTCGTTGATCAAAGGCTGAATATCGGATTTGGCGAATACGCCGCAGCGGGCGGCGATGGAGTAGAGAGACTGATAATTTTTCGCATATTCATTCAGTCCCGTGGCATCTGTCTGGAGCAGGGAGGCCATCTGGTCGATAAAAGAACCAGTGCCGCCTGCGCAGATGCCGTTCATCCGCTGTTCTACCGTGCCCCCTTCAAAGTAAATGATCTTGGCATCCTCCCCGCCAAGCTCGATGGCAACATCTGTTTTGGGACAGAGATGCTGCAGGGAGGAGGAGACCGCAATCACCTCCTGCACAAAGGGGATTCCCATATGATTGGCCAGAGTCAGCCCGCCGGAACCAGTGATTACCGGAGCTGCGGTCAGATCTCCAAGCTGCATCCTTGCTTTTTGAGTCAGAGAAGCCAGCGTCTCCTGAATATTGGCATAGTGACGCTCATAGTCGGAAAATACAAGCTGCTGTTTCTCATCTAAGATGGCGATTTTAACGGTAGTCGAGCCGATATCAATTCCGAGAGTATGTATGTTTCGTTCACTCATAATAGTCAGATTGTATCTGCTACCTCCTTTGTATAAAGCATCGGGGATCCAGAGAAAGCTGGATGCCCGGGCGAAAAGATTTCCTGCTGCCCGGCTCCTGGATAAGAGTCAGTAAGGCCAAACAGCAGCTATCGTGGTTAGAGGCGCGCAGCCCTTTGCACACGAATGCTAAGGATACATTATACGACAAAAGTTAAAAAAATTCAAACCCCTTGCATTATTAAATTTTTCCATATATACTAAGGGAGCAAAAATATTTCTAAATTGTAATGGGTACATTTCCGGGAATAATTAAATTTCCACATTTTATAAGGAAAGAATCGGGGAAAAACCAGAGTAAAAAGTGATAAAAAAGCAGGAGAGGCTGAGCGTTTATGAGTAAAAATTATACATTATTAAAAAAAGACGGAGGAGCCAAACGGGGCGAGTTTCGTACTGTCCATGGGGTGATTCAGACGCCGGTATTTATGAACGTGGGCACTGTGGCTGCCATCAAAGGGGCTGTTTCCACGGAGGATTTAAAGACCATCGGAACCCAGGTGGAATTATCGAATACCTACCATCTTCACGTCCGACCGGGAGATGAGATTGTAAAAAAGCTGGGAGGACTTCACAAGTTTATGAACTGGGACCGTCCGATCTTAACCGATTCCGGCGGATTTCAGGTATTTTCCCTGGCCAGCCTCAGAAAGATCAAGGAGGAGGGGGTGTACTTCCAGTCCCACATTGACGGCCGGAAGATTTTTATGGGGCCGGAGCAGAGTATGCAGATCCAGTCCCACTTAGCTTCCACCATTGCCATGGCGTTCGACGAGTGTCCTTCCAGTGTGGCAGACCGCACCTATGTGCAGAACTCTGTGGATCGTACCACCAGATGGCTTCATCGCTGCAAGGCGGAGATGGCCAGACTGAATGGACTGGAGGATACCATTAATAAAAATCAGATGCTCTTTGGTATCAATCAGGGAGCCATTTATGATGACATCCGTATTGAACATGCCAAGCAGATCGCAGAACTGGATCTGGACGGCTACGCCATCGGAGGGTTGGCAGTAGGTGAGTCTCATGAGGAGATGTATCGGATTATTGAAGCTGTGACTCCTTATCTGCCGGAGGATAAGCCCACCTACCTGATGGGGGTGGGCACTCCCATTAACATCCTGGAGGGTGTGGATCGGGGCGTGGATTTCTTTGACTGCGTGTATCCCAGCCGTAATGGCCGCCATGGCCATGTATATACCAACCATGGCAAGCTGAATCTGTTTAATGCCAAGTACGAGCTGGATGAACGGCCCATAGAGGAGGGCTGTCAGTGCCCGGCCTGCCGCAGCTACAGCAGAGCCTACATCCGCCATCTTCTGAAGGCTAAGGAGATGCTGGGCATGCGTCTTTGTGTTCTTCACAATCTTTATTTTTACAATCACATGATGGAGGAGATTCGGGAGGCCATTGACGCAGGCTGCTATCAGCGCTACAAGAAGCATAAGATTGACGGAATGCTGGCCGGAGAGTAGTATCTATGTATCAGATGTAATAAAAAGAATACCCTGCTAAGCAAGGGAGGTACCGAAAGAATACGGGGAACCTCCTGCTTAGCAGGGTATTTTCAACCATTACTACGGAAGAGCATGGTTCTATTTTTCTTTTTTCGTCTCAGTCTTTTCCGGAGCAGCTTCCACAGCCTCGCTCTGTTTTTCTACCTCGGCGATAGCTGCTTTTCTCATGGGAATACGGCAGTTTTTGTTGTTGCCGAATTCTACGATGCAGTCATCGTCCTGGATAGAGATTACAATGCCGTAAAATCCGCTGGTGGTCACTACCACGTCGCCTACTTCCATGGAAGCTAACAGAGCGGCCATTCTCTTCTGCTCCTTTTTCTGGGGACGGATGGCAAAGAAATACATGGCACCGCCGATGATCAGGATGTAGACCAGCATCAGCATCATTCCGCCGCCGGCAGCTCCGGCTTGAGCTCCTTCTGTCAATAAATTCATCATTCTGATTTTCCTCCTGCAATTCTATTCCTGTCTCATTTGGACACTATTACTACTATACACAGTTTCTTCCAATTCAGCAAGCACTTTATAAAATATTTATACAATATTTATTTCCGTGAGCAATGAGCTTGGCAGCACTTGTGCGGATATTCAGCAGTATCTTCATTTGATTTGTGAGAGGAGAAAAACAGGAACCTTTATTCTTCGTCCGGATCAGCAGGTGAGGAATGGATATTCTTCACAGTTCTTAGCACATAGTGGGACTTGGTAAAACGCACGCCGTTGCAGTCTTTGATATGTTTGTGTATCTGCTCCAGATGATCTGCGGATTTACAGCAAATCTTCAGAAGAAAATCAAAATCCCCGGTAAGATAGTAGCAGGCAATGATGTTGGGGTGGGTGTTCACCTGATGGATGAAGTCCTCATTGTAGCGGGGGTGCTCCATACTCACCTCCATGAGAACCGTGATATCATTTCCCAGCTTTGCGTCATCTGTGATAGCAGTATAATATTGGATCAATCCGGATTTTTCCATCTTTTTGATTCGCTCAATGACCGTGGATACGGACAGATGGATATTTTTGCTGATCTCAGAGGCTGTCTGTCTGGCGTTGGTTTTGAGTTCGTTTAAAATCTGATAATCTAAGTAATCCATAATTTTTCTTGCTTCCTTCTATAAAATCTTAAATTTTAGTGTGATTTTGTGGTTCACCGCAAATAGTATAGCACATTTTTCGTAGTTTGGGTTGAAAAATTTCAAAAAATACATTAATATATAGAACAAAAGTGTTTTCCTGTTTATCTGCATAGGATTTTGTGGGTTAAATGGCAGATAAAAGGCAGGTTCACATGGAAAGGATGAAAAACAATGGGACATAAGATCGCTGTGATTCCCGGTGACGGGATCGGCCCGGAGATTGTAAAAGAAGCGCAGAAAGTGCTGGATGCAGCCGGAAAGAAATTTGGTTTTACCCTGGATTACACGGAAGTTTTGATGGGAGGAGCCTCTATTGATGTACACGGAGTTCCGTTGACAGACGAGGCTATTGAGACCGCCAAGGCAAGCGACGCAGTTTTGATGGGCTCCATCGGAGGAGATGCTAAGACTTCTCCCTGGTACCAGCTTCCGCCGGAGAGACGGCCGGAGGCAGGACTGTTAAAAATAAGAAAATCGTTGAATCTGTTTGCGAACCTGCGGCCCGCTTATTTATATGAAGAACTTCGGGCAGCCTGTCCTTTGCGAGAGGATATCAGCGCTGCTGGTTTTGATATGATGATCATGAGAGAACTCACAGGAGGCCTTTATTTTGGAGAGCGGCATACCACCGAAGAAAATGGGGTGCGCAAGGCGGTAGACACTCTGGTTTACAGTGAAGAAGAGATTCGGAGAATCGCTGTGAAAGGATTTGATATTGCTAGAAAGAGACGCCGAAAGGTGTGCAGCGTGGATAAGGCGAATGTGCTGGATTCCTCCAGATTGTGGAGAGCTGTGGTGGAGGAAGTGGCAAAGGATTACCCGGATGTGACGCTGGAGCATATGCTGGTGGATAACTGCGCTATGCAGCTGGTGAGAGATCCGGCCCAGTTTGATGTGATTCTGACGGAAAATATGTTTGGAGATATTTTATCTGATGAAGCCAGCATGGTAACTGGTTCCATCGGAATGCTCTCCTCCGCATCCCTGAATGAGACGAAGTTCGGCCTGTATGAGCCAAGCCATGGATCCGCGCCGGATATTGCAGGAAAAAATCTGGCAAATCCCATTGCCACCATTTTATCGGCAGCTATGATGCTGCGGTATTCCCTGGATTTGGATGAAGCGGCAGAAGGCATTGAAGCGGCGGTGCGTCAGGTGTTAAAGGACGGTTACCGCACACCGGATATCTGGTCGGAGAACTGTATGAAAGTAGGGACTGTGGAGATGGGAGATCTGATTGCCAAGAGAGTGTAGGAATAAGCGCCTGAATACAGGAGTATAAGTATAAGGGTGTAGGTACAAAAGCCGAAGCGCAGGTATATGAGTATCAATGCAAAAGCCCGAGTCCCGAAGGATAGGGATAGAAGTATAAACACAAAAGCCCAAGTACAGAAGAATTGGGATAGAAGTATAAACACAAAAGCTCAAGTACAGAAGGATAAGGATAGAAGTATAAACACAAAAGTCTGAGTGCAGGAGTATAAGCAGAAGGCATAAATACAAGAGGAGGACGGATTATGAAAAGCGATGCAGTAAAAAAAGGAATCCAGCAGGCACCCCATCGGTCATTGTTCAATGCCCTGGGGCTGACTAAGGAAGAGATGAACAAGCCGCTGATCGGTATTGTTAATTCTTATAATGAGATTGTTCCGGGCCACATGAATCTGGATAAGATCACAGAGGCCGTGAAGCTGGGAGTGGCTATGGCAGGAGGTGTTCCCAGGGAGTTCCCGGCGATTGCAGTCTGCGACGGAATTGCCATGGGCCATGAGGGGATGAAGTATTCTTTGGTGACCAGAGATCTGATTGCAGATTCTACAGAGTGTATGGCAAGGGCTCATCAGTTTGATGCGCTGGTGATGATTCCCAACTGTGATAAGAATGTACCAGGCCTTTTGATGGCAGCGGCAAGACTGAACATTCCCACTATTTTTGTCAGCGGCGGCCCGATGATGGCTGGCCATCTGAAGGGAAAGAAGAGAAGCCTGTCTTCCATGTTTGAGGCTGTGGGAGAGCATGCAGCGGGAAAGATGACGCTGGAAGAGGTGGAAGAGTATGAAAATAAAGTCTGCCCCACCTGTGGTTCCTGCTCCGGCATGTATACAGCCAACAGCATGAATTGTCTGACTGAGGTGCTGGGTATGGGACTTCAGGGGAATGGTACTATTCCAGCAGTGTATTCTGATCGTATCAAGCTGGCAAAGCATGCGGGCATGAAGATCATGGAGCTTTTAGAGAAGAATATCCGTCCGAGAGATATTATGACAGAGGCGGCATTTATGAACGCTCTGACGGTGGACATGGCTCTCGGCTGTTCTACCAACAGTATGCTGCATCTGCCGGCCATTGCTCATGAGGCGGGAGTGGAGCTGAATGTGGATATTGCCAATGAGGTGAGTGCAAGAACGCCGAATCTGTGTCATCTGGCTCCGGCAGGCCCCACCTACATGGAGGATCTGAATGAGGCCGGAGGAGTGTATGCAGTGATGAAGGAGCTGACCAAGAAGAACCTTCTGAATCTGGACTGCCTGACAGTCACCGGAAAGACGGTGGGAGAAAATATTCAGAACAGTGTCAATCGGAATCCGGACGTGATCCGTCCGGTGGAAAATCCCTACAGCGAGACCGGAGGACTGGCAGCCCTGAAAGGAAATCTGGCTCCAGATTCCGGTATCGTAAAGCGTTCCGCGGTTGTGCCGGAGATGATGGTACACGAAGGACCTGCCAGGGTATTTGACTGTGAGGAAGATGCTATTGAAGCGATCCTTGGCGGAAAGATTGTGGCCGGAGATGTGGTGGTGATTCGTTATGAAGGCCCCAAGGGCGGTCCGGGGATGCGCGAGATGTTAAATCCCACTTCAGCGATTGCAGGAATGGGCCTTGGCTCTTCTGTGGCTCTGATCACAGATGGACGGTTCAGCGGTGCATCCAGGGGCGCTTCTATTGGCCATGTATCTCCGGAGGCAGCAGTAGGCGGCCCCATCGCGTTGGTAGAAGAGGGAGATATTATTAAGATCAATATTCCAGAGCTGAAACTGGAGGTGGCTGTTTCCGATGAGGAGATGGAGAGACGACGGGCGGCCTGGACACCCAGACAGCCTAAGATTACTACCGGATACCTGGCACGCTATGCAGCCATGGTAACCTCCGGAAATAGGGGGGCGATTCTGGAACTTCCCAGATAAACAGGTCTTGTCTGACCGGCTTACGAGAAATCAGAAAAGGAACAGAGAGGAGCAGTCACATGAAATTAACAGGTTCCCAAATCTTGATAGAATGTCTGAAAGAGCAGGGGGTAGATACGGTATTTGGTTACCCGGGCGGAGCCATTCTCAATGTATATGACGAATTATACAAGCACAGCCATGAGATCCGGCATATTCTTACTTCCCACGAACAGGGAGCGTCCCATGCGGCGGACGGCTATGCCAGAGCGACCGGAAAGGTGGGAGTCTGTCTGGCTACTTCCGGACCGGGTGCAACCAACCTGGTGACAGGGATTGCCACTGCTTATATGGATTCTGTACCGGTTGTGGCGATCACGGCCAATGTGGGCGTTTCCCTTCTTGGAAGGGACAGCTTTCAGGAAATCGACATTACCGGTGTTACCATGCCTATCACAAAGCATAACTATATTGTGAAGGATGCCTCAAGGCTGGCGGATGTGGTGAGAAATGCCTTCCGCATTGCAAAGGAGGGACGGCCAGGTCCGGTACTCATCGATATTACAAAGGATGCTACCGCAGACCTGGCAGAGTATACCCCTCACATTCCAGAGGTGGTGGAGCCTTCCAGAGAATACATTAAAAAGGAAGATCTGCAGCAGGTGGAAAGGCTGATCTCCAAAGCAAAGAAGCCTTTTATCTTTGTGGGAGGAGGAGCCGTGATCTCCAATGCATCAGAGGAGCTTCGGGAGTTTGTGGAAAAAGTCCAGGCTCCCGTGACGGATACCCTTATGGGGAAGGGGGCTTTTGACGGAACCAGTGATCTTTACTGCGGCATGCTGGGCATGCATGGAACCAAAACGGCGAATTATGGGGTTTCCCAGTGTGATCTTCTAATTACCGTGGGGGCCAGGTTCAGTGACCGGGTGACGGGAAATGCCAAACGGTTTGCCAGACATGCAAAGATTGTCCAGATTGATGTGGATCCGGCGGAGATCAATAAGAATATTGTGGTGGATGCCAGCATTATTGGGGATATCAAAGAAGTGCTCAAATGTCTCAATCAGGAATTGGGGCAGCAGGAGCATGCAGAGTGGATCTCCTATATCAAAGAGCTGAAGGAGAAATATCCTCTGAAGTATGATCAAAATTCCCTGACCGGCCCCTATTTGATAGAAGAGATCTACAAAGAAACAAAGGGAGAGGCCATTATTGTTACGGAGGTGGGACAGCACCAGATGTGGGCAGCTCAGTATTACAAATACTCCAAGCCCCGCACCCTCCTTACTTCCGGAGGCCTTGGCACCATGGGATACGGCCTGGGCGCCAGCCTGGGCGCAAAGTTAGGCTGTCCGGATAAGACGGTAATCAATATTGCAGGCGATGGGTGTTTCCGTATGAATATGAATGAGATCGCAACAGCGGCCAGATACAATATTCCTGTGATTCAAGTGGTGGTGAACAATCATGTGCTGGGCATGGTGCGCCAGTGGCAGAATCTGTTCTACGGACAGCGTTATGCTCAGACAGTACTCAATGATGCAGTGGATTTTGTAAAACTGGCAGAGGCTATGGGCGCTGTAGGAATCCGGGTGGAAAAGAAAGAAGAGTTCCGCCCAGCCCTGCAGAAGGCCATCGCTCACGGCGGTCCGGTGGTGTTGGACTGCATCATTGACTGCGACGATAAGGTATTTCCTATGGTTCCGGCAGGTCACGCCATTGACGAAGTTTTTGATCAGGATGATCTGGATCAGAAATGACAGATGCTCCTGTGAAATGATGTAAAAAGAACGAGCAAAGCGAACAAGTAAAACTGGCAGTTGTTACCGTCACGCCCCGGAAGGTCTGTTTCCCAGGCTGGCCGGGGCTGTTGTATAGCAGGTGGAGGAGGATATGAAAAAATGAGCAGAGTGTATAATTTTTCAGCTGGCCCGGCAGTGCTTCCGGAACCGGTGCTGCAGGAAGCGGCAGAGGAAATGATGAACTACAGAGGCTGCGGCATGTCCGTGATGGAGATGAGCCATCGGTCAAAAGTGTTTGATGAACTGATCCAAGAGACAGAGGCAGATTTCAGGGAGCTTCTGAAAGTGCCGGAAAATTACAAAGTTCTGTTTTTACAGGGAGGCGCTTCCCTGCAGTTTTCTATGATCCCCATGAATCTTATGAAGAATCGGGTGGCAGACTACATTGTCACTGGACAGTGGGCGAAAAAGGCGTATCAGGAGGCGCAGAAATACGGGACAGCCAACAAAATTGCCAGCAGTGAGGATGAGACTTTTACCTATATCCCGGATTGTTCTGACCTGCCTGTTACCCCGGAGGCAGATTACGTTTACATCTGTGAGAACAACACGATTTACGGCACAAAATATAAAAAGCTGCCCAATACCAAGGGCAAGCTTCTGGTGGCGGATGTATCCTCCTGTTTTCTGTCAGAACCGGTGGATGTTTCCAAATACGGGATCCTTTACGGGGGTGTTCAGAAGAACATCGGCCCTGCAGGAATGGTGATCTCTGTGATCCGGGAGGATCTGATTACAGATGAGGTGCGTCCAGGAACGCCAACCATGATGAAATTTAAAACCCACGCGGATGCCAATTCTCTTTATAATACGCCAAACTGCTACTGCATTTACATTTGCGGCAAAGTATTTAAATGGCTGAAATCCATGGGCGGTCTTGGGGCTATGAAGGAATATAATGAGAAAAAAGCCGGAATCCTCTATGATTTTCTGGATGAGAGCAGGCTGTTTCATGGAACCGTGCGTAAGGAGGACCGCTCTTTCATGAACGTTCCTTTTGTCACCGGAGATAAGGAGACGGATGCCAGATTTGTGAAGGCAGCAGAGGAAGCAGGCTTTGTAAATCTGAAAGGTCACCGCACGGTTGGAGGTATGAGAGCTAGTATTTATAATGCCATGCCGATAGAAGGTGTGGAGAAGCTGGTGGCATTTATGAAAGAATTTGAAAAGGAGAATCAGTAAAATGTATCGCTATACTTGTTTAAACGCAATTTCTCCCGTTGGCCTGGATCGTTTCGGAACGAATTATGAGAGCTGTGAGGCGCTCGCCCAGGCAGATGCCGTGTTAGTGCGCAGTGCCAATATGCATGATACCAAGCTGCCGGAAAATGTGCTGGCAGTGGCCAGAGCCGGAGCTGGGGTGAACAATATTCCTCTGGAGGAGTATGCCAATCAGGGGGTGGTGGTGTTTAATACGCCCGGAGCCAATGCCAACGGCGTCAAAGAACTGGTATTTGCAGGAATGCTTTTGGCTGCAAGAGATGTGGTGGGAGGCATTAACTGGGTGAATACTCAGACTGACAACGAAAACGTAGCCAAAGATACGGAGAAAGTGAAAAAGCAGTTTGCAGGAAGCGAACTTTCCGGAAAAAGTCTTGGAATCATCGGGCTTGGGGCTATTGGAGCACTGGTGGCCAACGCAGCCATCCATCTTGGGATGGAAGTATATGGTTATGATCCCTACATTTCTGTGGATGCAGCTTGGAATCTTTCCAGAAGCATTAAGCACATCAATGATGTGAATGAGATTTACCGTCAGTGCGATTATATTACCATCCATGTGCCTTTGTTAGACAGCACCAAGAAGATGATTAATCGGGATGCTCTTTCCCAGATGAAAGAAAATGCAGTGGTTCTGAATTTTGCAAGGGATCTTCTGGTGGATGAGGATGCAGTGCTGGAGGCACTGGCAGCCGGGAAAATTCGAAAATATGTTTCCGACTTCCCCAATCCCAAGACAGTGGGAAAACCGGGGGTGATCGCAGTGCCCCATCTGGGAGCCTCCACAGCAGAATCTGAGGATAACTGCGCAGTGATGGCGGTAAAGGAACTTCAGGATTTCCTGGAGAATGGAAACATTCGCAATTCCGTGAATTATCCCAACTGCAATCTGGGCATTTGCCAGTCTGCCTGCCGGATTGCTCTTTACCATAAGAATATTAAAAAGATGATCAGCCAGTTTACCAATCTGCTGTCTGACAATAACATTGAAAATATGAGCAACACCAGCCGGGGGGAATACGCCTACACCCTTCTGGATCTGGGAGGGCCGGTGAGTCCGGAGATTTTGAAAGCTCTGGCGGCAGTAGAAGGCGTGATGCGGGTGCGGGTAGTAAAATAGGTTTTGAGAAGAGGCGGGAACCGGATTGACGATACCTTTATCAGAGTCGGCATCCGGTTCTCTGGCGCAGCGGGCGGTAATGCGGCTGTGCAGTCACGATAGTGGATAGTGTCAGGCGGCGCTGAAGCCGCAGATTATAACAAGGGAGGGGCTTATGGCGGTTATAAAACCTTTTCAATGCATCAGGCCGGCCGCAGGGCTGGCAGACCGAATCGCAGCGCTGCCCTATGATGTGTACAGCAGGCAGGAAGCCAGGGCAGAGACCAGGAAGAATCCGTTGTCTTTTCTGAACATCGATCGGCCAGAAACTCAGTTTGAAGAAGGCTGTGATATGTATGCCCCAAAGGTGTATGAGAAGGCTGCACAGCTGCTGCGGCAGCGCCTTGCGGAGGGCAGTTTTATTCAGGAGAAACGGCCGGGATATTATGTGTATGAGCTTACCATGGAAGGGCGCACACAGACCGGACTGACAGCCTGCGCTTCCATTGATGATTACCTTTCCGGAGTCATTAAAGAACATGAAAAGACCAGGGAAGATAAGGAACTGGATCGAATTCGCCATGTGGATGCCTGCAGCGCCCAGACCGGCCCTATCTATCTGGCCTACCGGAAAAATCCCATGCTTCATCGCCTTTTAGAGCAGGCGAAGGAGCAGACGCCTTTGTTTGATTTTACTTCTGAAGATGGAATCACTCACCGAGGCTGGGAGATACTGGATTCTTCTGTTTTGGAGCAGATAGAAGGGAGTTTTCGGGAGATTCAGGAAATCTATATTGCAGACGGTCATCATAGAGCGGCCTCTGCGGTGAAGGTGGGGTTAAAGCGAAGAGAGGAACATCCGGATTATGACGGGACGGAGGAATTTAACTATTTTCTTGCGGTTTTGTTTCCGGATGAAGAGCTTAAAATCTTGCCCTACAATCGGGCGGTGAAAGATTTAAACGGCTTAAGCGTATCAGAATTTCTGGAGAAACTTAGTGAAAGATGGACAGTGGAGGAACTGCCAAAGACCGAAGAAGCGCCCATGATGTGGGAAAAGGAAGAGCCGGGAGAAGAAGCCGAATGGGAAGTTGTCCAGAGAGGCAGCGAAGATTCGGAAGGAACGAAGCAGGAAGCTGCTCAGAGAAGCAGAGGGGATTTGGAAAGAACGAAGCAAGAAGCTGCTCAGAGGAGCAGTGAGGATTCAGAGAGAAAAGACAAGGACAGGGGAGAAAAGCAGAAGGGATATCTTCCTATAAAAAAGGGTCAGGTCTCCATGTATTTAAAGGATCAATGGTATCGCCTTACCCTGAAGCCGGAGTATGTCAGCACCGATCCGGTGGAGGGATTGGATGTGTCTCTGCTTCAGAATCATCTGCTGTCTCCCATATTGGGGATCGGGGATCCCAGAAGGGATCACCGGCTGGTTTTTGTGGGAGGCATTCGGGGAATTGGGGAGCTGGAGCGTCGGGTGCATACGGACTGTGCGGCAGCCTTTGCCATGTACCCAACTTCCATCCAGGAACTGTTTGCTGTGGCGGATGCAGGACGATTGATGCCGCCAAAATCCACCTGGTTTGAGCCGAAGTTAAGAAGCGGTTTGTTTATCCATGGGATTGAAGCCTGAGTAAAAAAGGGCGGGATCGGCGTTTGATCATAGAGGCGCGGGAAGTTCGCTGTATGAGAACGAAAACGGCAGAAGGAAGGATGCAGGGAGATCAAGTACCGGCATACGGACAGAAAATTGTCAGTGTGCTGGTATTTTTCTGTTTCGGGTGCCCTTTTTGTTGTAATTTGCCGGAATTAATGATAAAATAGATATCATATTGAAATTGGGGAGGTAAGCCTTATGAATGAAAAGTTGTATAATATGATGGATTGGGCAAAGGTGGAGGCGCTGGTTTATTCAGAGGAAGATCAGCCCCACAGTTTTCTGGGCCCTCATCTGACTGAGGATGGGGTGCTGATACAGACCTTTATTCCCACAGCAGTCTCTGTGTCTGTAGAGATTGAAGGCGTGAAGAGAACCTACCCCATGGAGAAGGAGGATGAAGCCGGATTTTTTGCGGTGCTGCTTCCAAGAAAGACTATACCAAAATATAAGCTGTTGGTAACCTATGATGGGGGGACGACTCAGAGAATGGCAGATGCCTATTCTTTTGCACCCCAGATCACAGAGAAAGAGACAAAGAAGTTTAACGCAGGAATCTGCTATGATATCTATGAAAAATTAGGCGCGCATCCTATGACCATAGATGGGGTGGACGGTGTTTATTTTGCAGTTTGGGCGCCCAATGCTCTGCGGGTCAGCGTGGTAGGGGATTTTGTGCTTTGGGACGGCAGGCGGATGCCGATGCGCAGATTGTGGGATTCCGGTATTTTTGAGCTGTTTGTTCCCGGACTGACGGAAGGAACGATCTATAAATACGAGATCAAGGCAAGAGGGGGACTCACCTTCTTAAAGTCCGATCCCTATGGAAATGCAGCCGAATTGCGGCCTGCTACAGCCTCTGTGGTAGCGGATCTGTCAGGATTTGACTGGACAGATGAAGGATGGCTTGTGGCCCGGGAAAAACAGGATACCAAAAAAGAACCTATGTATATCTATGAGATGCATCTTGGTTCCTGGAAAAAGCCGGAGGATGGAAGAGCATTTTATAATTACCGGGAACTGGCTCCTATGGTGGCTGACTATATCAAAGAGATGGGCTATACCCATGTGGAATTGATGCCTGTGATGGAGCATCCTCTGGATGCCTCCTGGGGATACCAGGTGATTGGTTATTATGCGCCTACAGCTCGTTACGGAAGTCCCAAAGATTTTATGTATTTTATGAATTATATGCATGAGCAGGGAATCGGAGTGATCTTGGACTGGGTACCTGCCCATTTTCCCAGAGATGTCCATGGATTGTCCGGCTTTGACGGAACCTGCCTGTATGAGCATCTGGATCCAAGACAGGGGTATCATCCCCATTGGGGTACTCTGATCTATAATTATGGCAGACCGGAAGTGAAGAACTTCCTGATTGCCAATGCCCTGTTCTGGGCCAAGAAGTACCATGCAGACGGGATCCGCATGGATGCAGTGGCCTCTATGCTGTATCTGGATTACGGAAAGAACGATGGGGAATGGGTGGCCAATATTTACGGCGGAAATGAAAATTTGGAAGCGGTAGAATTTCTGAAGCATCTGAACTCTGTGTTCAAAAAGCAGACCAGAGGCTCCATGCTGATTGCGGAGGAATCCACTGCATGGCCCAAGATCACGGGAGATCTGGATGAGGAGGGCCTGGGCTTTGATTATAAGTGGAATATGGGCTGGATGAATGATTTTCTGGGCTATATGCAGCTGGATCCTATTTTCAGAGGCTATCATCATGGAGAGCTGACCTTTAGTATGATTTACAATTACAGCGAGGACTTTATCCTGACCCTGTCCCACGACGAGGTGGTGCATGGAAAGGGCTCCATGATCGGCAAGATGCCGGGAAAACGGGAGATGAAGTTTGCCAATCTCCGTGTGGCCTATGGCTACATGATGACCCATCCCGGGAAAAAGCTTTTGTTTATGGGACAGGATTTCGCTCAGTTTGACGAGTGGTCTGAGGAGCGGGGGCTGGAGTGGGATCTGCTTCAGTACGAAGATCATCAGACCATGCACAATTACATGAAGGCGCTTCTGGCCCTGTATAAAAATAATCCTGCCTTGTACCAGATGGACTACGATCCAGAGGGCTTTGAGTGGATCAACAGTATTTCTGCCAATGAGAATCTGCTGGTGTTCCTGCGGAAGACGAAAAAAGAGGAGGAGACTCTGCTGGTAGTCTGCAATTTCTCTCCTTTGGTTTATGAGAAACATAAAATTGGTGTGCCTTTTAAGGGAAAATTTAAAGAGATCTTTAACAGTGACAGTCCGGCCTTTGGAGGAAAGGGAAATGTAAATCCCAGAGTGAAAACGTCCAAGAAAGAAGAATGCGATGATCAGCAAAACTCTATTGAGATCAAGGTTCCGCCTATGGGAATGGCAGTCTTTAGCTGTACCAGAGTGAATGAACCAGTATCTGCCAATGAGAAAGCGAAGACAGGGCAGCAGAAGAAGGTCAGAGCAAAAAAGTCCAAAGGTGCGGCGAAAAAGGCGGTGCCTAAAAAAAGCCTGAGGGAAGAGCTGGCTCAGAAGATCGCAGATGAGGAGAAATAGACATTGAATAACAGTGAAGTACAGGAAGAGCAGCTGATGGGAGCGCACGTTTCTGGGGGGGAGAAGGCTCATACCCGGGAGGACTTTCACATTCAGGAGGAAGAGAAGCATGGCCAGAAGCATGTTCATGTCCGGGAGGATGGGACTGTCTATGAGCATGTGCACGTTCATTCCCAGCAGGATGGCAGTCATCCCCACAGTCACGCTCATACCCACACGCACACCAATACCAAGGCGGTGTTGAACCGCCTTTCCAAGGCTATCGGTCACCTGGAATCCATCAAGCGGATGGTCGAGAGCGGTCGGGATTGCAGTGAGGTGCTGATACAGCTTTCTGCAGTAAAATCAGCTATCAACAATACAGGAAAGGTGATCCTGCAGGATCATATCCAGCATTGTCTGGTAGATGCTATCGCCAGCGGCGATATGGAGGAGTTGGAGGAATTGAATAGGGCCATCGACAGGTTTATAAAATAGCAATACAAAAATGTGCAGGGGCTGTTACAAAATACGAATCCAGGTGGATTTTCGGTAGGTTTTTCGCAGAAAACATGCTAGTTTTCAGAGAAAAGTGACTCGAAAGGGTACCGTCGGAGAGGTATTTGTAACAGCCCCATTTTTAGCAATTTAAGGGAATGGTGTATCGGTTACATGCATGAGAAGATATTATGGCATAGTTATTGTATCGGATATAGCAGTGTATCGGTTACATGCGTGAGAAGAATGAGAAGATGGGGAGAGAAGCTGGCAGATGAAAAGCAGTAGAAGGGACCGGAAAGATGTGATATAGTAAATGAAAAGAACAGGAAAAAGTATTAGATGTGCCAAATGACTATAGAATGGATTTGATCCAGGGACTTTCTGATACTGAGATATAGGAAGCAAACGAGGAGGAGACGATGGAGAAAAACAGGATCAGGAGTTTATTTTTGGGAGGATGCCTGCTTGCAGTGAATATGATTTTTACTGGAGGAGTGTTGGGAAAAGCGTTTGCAGAAGAGATCATAGTGATGGAAGAAGCAACAGCTTTGGAAGCAACGGCATCTGCAGAAGAGGAAAAGACGGAGAAGACAGAAAGCGTTTCCGGAAAAGCGACATCAGAAAAACGGGTGTTGCAACTGTATGCTGAGATTCTCAGGCAGTATGACCAAGTCTGGACAAATAAGCTGAGCATGGAACAATACTCAGAGGAGAGTCTGGTTAATTATTTGTTATACATGGGGGATTGGGGAGCAGATGCACAGCTGGTGTTTTCCCTGACAGATCTTGATGGCAACGGGACAGAAGAACTGATGTTGGGCCTGGCACAGGCAGGAGATTTTGAGAAGGTATCCTTGCTGGATCTGTATACCTGTGCGGAGGGAAGCGCTGTCCGTTTGTTAGATGCCGGCGAACGCTGGTCTTTTCAAATCTGTGAGAATGGAATTTTATCGGAGAATAGTTCCGGTGGAGCGGCTCATAATTATCAGAGCTATTGGAAGATAGGAGCGGACGGCAGATCTTGTGATGCAGTGGAGTACTATTATGTAAACGGAGAAGATCAGACCGTGGAGAATTTGGAGGGAAATCTGCAGCCGTTTGATGGGAATTATGAGCAGTATCTGAAACGGTATCCAGAGGCGAAGCTGGATTGGAAAATTCTGGGACAAGGGGAGATAGAGAAGCTGTTGGAGGACTCAGTTCCTTTGGAGGATATGACAGCAGAAGATATTGTGGAGGCACCTCATTTTCGGAAAGGCAGATGCAGCAATATGGCAGAAGTGGCTGCCAATTATTATTTAAGAAAATGGGGATATGAAAATTATAACAACTACTGGCTTAATCAGGATTATCTGGAGGAAAACCAGGAAAAGGATTACTTTTCAATCCAGGATGCTTCTACCGGGGAGATTCTTTCAGAGGTGACGGTGGATTGCCGCACAGGGAAGGCTACGGAGAGCAAGCCAGATGGAAGGGTGTTGGAGTATTCGATATTTGATATTATAAAATTGGAGGAGTAAAGGAAGAAACGATAATTTTTATTCTGTAATAGGGTTAGCATCAGTGTCTATGGGCGTGTTGTCCTATATACATTGATGCTAGCATCTGTGTCCATAGGACGGACGCTTACAGGAAATGATAGATATTGACAGGAAAGGACAGAAAAGGTTATGCCAATTCGGGTACAAAACGATTTGCCAGCCAGAGAGCGGCTGGAGCGGGAAAATATTTTTGTAATGGACGAGGGACGGGCGGAGCATCAGGATATCCGTCCTCTTGAGATTGTGATTTTAAATCTCATGCCTTTAAAGGAGGAGACAGAACTCCAGCTTCTTCGTTCCCTTTCAAATACGCCGATACAGGTGAATGTGACTTTTGTGCATGTGGCTTCCCATGAGGCGAAAAATACCTCTGCCAGTCACTTGAACAAGTTTTATGAGGATTTTGAGGATATCCGGGATCATGATTTTGACGGAATGATCATCACAGGGGCTCCGGTAGAGCAGATGGAGTTTGAAGAGGTGGATTACTGGCAGGAACTGACAGCGATTTTTGAGTGGACAAAAACTCATGTCACCTCCACAATTCACTTGTGCTGGGGAGCCCAGGCAGGCCTGTATTACCATTTTGGATTAAAGAAGCGACCTCTGGAGAAGAAACTGTTCGGTCTGTTCTGGCATCGGGTGATGAACCGGAAGATCCCTCTGGTTCGGGGATTTGACGATATGTTTCTGGCTCCTCACTCCCGGTATACAGAGGTGCCGGCTGAAGAGATCGCCGCCTGCAAAGAGCTGGTGATCTTAGCAGAATCGGAGGAGGCGGGAGTATTTCTTGCCATGACAAGGGACGGACGGCAGATCTATGTGATGGGGCATCCTGAGTATGACCGGGTGACTTTGGACGGGGAATACCACCGGGATCTGGATAAGGGGATGAATATTGATCTTCCGAAAAACTATTATCGAGATGATGACCCTGCCAATCGTCCTCTGCTTTTGTGGCGCTCCCATGCCAATAATCTGTACACAAACTGGATTAATTATTACGTTTACCAGATCACGCCCTACTCTCTGGGAAAGAGGTAGGAGAAAACTGCGGAAAATGGGCGTTTTTAAGGGGTTTACAAGAACTTTATTGTGTTGAAACATTTGATGTAAATTCTTATAAATTCTTATGGTTTGGTGTAAAAATGGTGTAAAAATGGTGTATGAATGACATGAAAAATGGTGTATGGAATTACCCAAAAGTTTATTGAAAAATATGAGATAAAGTTATGTATGGTATGAATGATTAACAGCAGATTTATAGTCATAAAAGAATACTAGTGTAATTAAATATCGAATGTTAAAGTAAGCCAATGTGTCAGATTTTTGATACGTTGGCTTATTTAGCGTTTGAGGAGCCGTATTTGATACATAGGTACAGAAAATCCGAAGATGGGGATTTTTATACTGTTCAAAATAGGGAAACTATGAAAGTTGAGTTTCATAGGCTTTTTTAGCTTTTTCAAATCTGCGATTTTGCCCGTAAATACAAGGTTTTTTTAAAAGTGGGATTTTGAATTTTTGGAAAGAAGGTGATTTTTTGGAGATAATTCGATGTAAACGAGAAAAAAAGCTGCTGATTGCTTATCAGCTGTCCAAACAGGGCAGGGTGATACCGACACCGGAGATCCTGCTGCCATTGTGGGCTGAGATGTGGCCGTTAGATGCAGAGCGACTGCAGAGCAAACTGGGAGAACTCTATTCTATCTGTAGCTGGATAAAAGACTGTCTGGAAAAATATGATTATAATACCGATTATTTTCAAAAAGAGATTACACAGCAACGGACAAGGCAGAAACGGCGATTAAACAGGAAGTATGCACTGCATAAGGCTCATGTGATTTTGCTGGGGAAACAAAATGAGCGCAGACTTGCAAGGTATCTGCTGATCTGGGGAGATCTTAGGAAAGTAGGGGACTATTCCAAGCTGATGGAATACGAACGGGAGCTTCAGGCCGGAGGAATGCTCACGGCTCAGGTGGAGTAGAGATCTTGGAATAGTCATAGCGGCATACATACACCGCTTTACAATATGTATGGTATGTTCCCTAACGGATGGGGAGTGAATAATAGTCCGTACCAAAATTTGAACAGTCTGTTTGTAAGCACGGAAAACAATCGTGCTTTTTTTATGCTCAGATTTTGGTTAGATCAAAGGAGGAACTGTGAAGAATGGTAAAAAGACTGAAATTAAAGAAACTAAAATTTGTAATTGTTGCGGGCGGGAACTGCCTGTGGAGGAATTTAGAAACACAAAATACGGACTCAGCAAAAGCTGTCAAGTCTGTATTACTGCCAAGTATCGGGATAACCGATTGAAAAAATGGATAAAACAGGGGAAAGGATTGGCCGTTGTATCGAGAAAGTACAAGCAGATTTCACCGGAGCGGATCTTGCGAAAAGCTACATCGGGGATTGAGCTTATTGTAAAAGGGGAGCGTTTTGTGCGCCAGATAGATTATAAGGATTTCTGGATCTCTAATTATGGCCGGGCGGTGAAATATGAGAACGGCAGATATATCCTGCTGCGTGGCAGCTTGGACGAGCAAGGGAAAGTATGTTATCGGGTGAAAAAGAATGTATATAAGAAGAATAAGAAACGGTGGCAATGGAAAACAATCTCTGTGCGGGCGTGTGATCTTGTGGTCAGCACGTTTATTGTTAATTATGACATAGAACATAACAGCTGCTGCTGGCATAGAGGCGGCGATTTAAAAGACAACTATTATAAAAATATTTATCCTGTAAATCCGAAACAGTATGAAGCAATAAAGCAACAATTTGAAGCTACGGGGATGGATAAGGAGGAGACCATTATAGAAATCTGTAATGATCCGAGATATAAACCGGAGAACTGGAATGCAGTGTGTATGGTTTTAAGCACTTATGGGCGGGGCTATTTGGGATGCAATGATGCAGATATAAAAAACTCCGCTGCTTATCGTAAATGGGCGAATATGATGGCAAGGGCATATAGTACAAGTAATCATAGGCTAAAACCATGGTATAAAGGGTGTAAGGTGTGCGAAGAATGGCATAATTATGCGAATTTTAGAGCTTGGTATAAAGTCCATTTTATAGATTGTAAATACGCATTGGACAAGGATATTCTGATACAGGGCAATAAGGTATATAGTCCGGAAACCTGTATACCAGTAACACAGTTTGTAAATGCGGTATTTGAGACAAGACATGCAGCAGGTGTTCGGTATAATGAAAAGGCCGGAACCTATGAGGCTACAATGACCATTCTGGATAAATCTGAGAAGATAGGAAACTACAATACGCTGGAGGCAGGAAAGCAGGCATATATAGAATACAAGAAGCGATACATTGTAGATTTGGCAGAGAAGATGCATGGCAGAGGACAGATACCGGAAAAACTCTATCTTGCAATGCTGAAGTGGAACGTAAAAATTGTTGAATGATACGGAGAAAGAGGTAGTGAAGGAATTTTGCTGCCTCTTTTGAATAAGATTTGGAGGATGAATATGTCAAAGGGACTATTTTACAATTATGATCTGGAAATGTGTAACTGGATGTTCAAACACAAGGTACGTCCGGTGGGATGTGGAAAACATGATAAGACGGGAAATACATTTATCATATTCCTGATTAATAAACGCTATAGGGAGTTGGAAACTCAATATAGGGACGAGATAGGTAAAAATGAACTGTGATTGATCGGGCAAGATATCATACAGAACATTTGTATGAAAAAATAACAAACAGAACAGAGAAATAAGTACAGAAGTAACTAGTAAACTTACTGACTAACTATAGGACTTACCTGTGGACTGCGACTGTAAACATACTAACTGTAAACTAAAAACTAACTACTAAAAAACAACTAACGGTAACTAGTAAACGAACTTATTAACTATAAACGAACCTACTAACTACACACACAACCAACACACACCACAACCACTTCATCCTGTTAGGGATGAGAAAGGTTATATTATAGTTAAGGATCTATTATAGTTGTAGCTTAAATTAGAACAATTATTGTGGCCATTTTTAACATGACCCCATAAATATCCCCAATTATTAGTGTGAGTAGTAATCAGGTAAGAGAAAGGACGGATTTTTATGTTAAACTTATTTATTGGAAAAGGAATGGATCTGGAAAAAGGAGAGGTAGCTGTGATGGCTGCATTGAATGGGCTTTATAGTCCTAAGCATGAAAAATTAGGAACTTCTGTTCCTATTATAGGTCTTTTTATGACAGGGCGTATTTTGAATATTAGTCTTGGAAGTGATCGGACGATTATTGAAACGATTCGAAAAGCACTTAAAACGCTTTCGCAAAAAGGATATATAGAAATTATACAACACGCGGGTGATGTTTATGAGCTTTCGAATAAAGGGTTGATGATAAATCCTGAAACGGAAAATTTTACAATGATTGAACATTGGGAAATGCAGAAAATATTTCAGGAGGCAAAGAGGCCGTTTGAGCTGTTCCAGTTCTATGTAAATATCATAGGGACAATTAACAATGATACAAAGGAATGGCATATGTCGCAGGATAAGATGGCAGAGCTGTTTGGAGGCAGCAAGACAACGATCGGTAAAAACCTTGAACGGTTGGAAGAGATGGAGCTGCTTTATATTTATCGGCCAAAAAGACGCAGGACTGACGGGACATTTCATAGGCTGAATAATTCTTATGGAAGATACAGGGATAAGGAGAAGGTAGTGGCTGCAGCTAAAAGGTATCTGAATACTGTAGAAACACAATACATATCTGAGACGGTTGATCGCAGGGCTATCAAACTCCGCTACAATGCGTACAGGGATGGCAGCAGGAAGTATGAGGGCAATCTGGAACTTATCGAGGAATTGTATGCACAGTGTCAGTTATACAATAAATCGTTGGAATATAAGCCGATTGAGGTGATAGCCGATGAGGTTACACTGCGAGGGCTATTAGATTTATCCATTTTTCCGGCGGAAGTAAGGGGAGAGCTGACGGAAGATGAATTATTCTAGCTGTGTGGTATACGGAGCTTGGCTACAGATGCGAGACTGGGCATAAAATTAGGGCATATCTGAAAGAAATCAGGTATGCCCATTTTTTTACCTGTGATATTGATATTTATAATGGCTGGTCATCATCAGAGGGTACATAGATACAGATATCCTGGATTTGACAGTTAAGGATGCGGCAAAGGTCATTTAGCGTGGTAGTATTCATAGGTTTATTTTTTCGGAGTTTATCAATGGTAGCACTGGATATCCGATGCTTGTTAATCAAAGTGTAGGTTGTTTCCTGGGATGCTTTAAGAGTCTCCCAAAAAGGTGAATAGCTAATGATTGTAACACCTCCCTGAACATATATATTTTAAGCATAATAAGTAGTCTTATACTTGACTATGGTCAGGAAAGTGACTATACTAATAATAAAGTAATTCATTAACAAATGAAAAATAGAGGGAGGAAGGATGTATGAAATGGAAATGTGTAGTTTTAGTGGTAGCGTTGTGCTGTTTTATGAGCATACCTGCGTATGCTGATAATGCAAAAAATATTGATGATATGACTTTAGAAGAATTAAGAGAGGAATATTTGGAGTTACAAGAGGAATACGATAAGATCAAACTATCTATAGAAGATGAAACTGAAATGGCTACTGAGTCTTCAGTTCAAATGTCTGAAGAAGAGTTTAAAAAAGATATTGTAGATTCATATAATAATCGATTTGTTGTTTCTAATAAATATAGTATTGCAGAACAAAATGTAATGACTGATGAAGAGTATGTTAATTATTTGAATGATTGCGCCGAAGCAGAACATATTTTTTATGAAAAATATAAAAATGCAACGTTTGAGGATTTGAATATTCAGTATTTATGTAATCAGTATATATTAGGACTTCAAAAACAGTATAATGCAAAAACTGTATGGGATGAAACAAATGACGCATATAAATATAGAAATGAATTTGATTCCGGATATTATAATCGTGCTTATGTAATTGTAGAATTATCGGATTATTATAATTTATCGTTTGGTGATATTGAAGGTATGAGAACTAGTGTAGCTTATATGGATGCTTTTAATGAAGCAGAGACAAGAAATAAGGATGTAGATCATGAGATAGTACAGAAAACACAACAACTTTTGAATGATATTGGATTTTATTGTGGCGAAGCAGATGGAATATCAGGCAAACGTACAGTAAAATCAATTAAGAGATTTCAAGAAATGTATGGATATGAGCCGGTGGACGGTATAATTGATGAGGAATTAGTTGGGCAGCTAGAACTAGAGCTTGCAAAGAAATAAATAGAGAAGTTGTGAAGAACAGTCAGCTTATACCATATAGAAATACCAAGACTGAGCCTTGGGGTTTTATCCTATCCGGAGTAATATTAATCTATATACAACAAATGGGTGTGGCCATAACGGCTACGCCCATTTTTTTACTGCAGCCTATTTCTGGAGCAACGGATTGTGGCATTAAAAAAAGTGTCATAACTTAAAAGTATTGACACCGATTTGAAGATGTGCTAATATCAAGGCATAAAGCGGTGTCATAATAAAGTGTCATAAGCGGGAGGGCAAAATCATGATCTATGGATATGCAAGAGTAAGCACAAAGGGGCAGGCAAAGGACGGGAACAGTTTGGAAGCCCAGGAAAAAGCACTGAGGGCAGAAGGAGCTACGGAGATCTATCGGGAAGCATTCACAGGCACTAAAACAGAGCGGCCAGAGTTTACTAAGCTGATCGATGAGCTACAAGAGGGTGACACACTAGTAGTTACTAAGTTGGATCGAATTGCCAGAACTGCAGCTAAAGGGATAGAGCTGGTAGATGGGTTATTGAATAGAGGAATTAAGATACACATTCTTAATATGGGACTCCTGGATAACAGTACAACAGGGAAGCTGATCCGGAACATATTCTTTGCTTTTGCTGAATTTGAGAGGGACATGATAGTGGAGCGGACACAGGAAGGTAAAGCGATAGCAAGAGCTACAGCGAAAGCAAAAGGGGAGAAGTTTAAAGAGGGTAGACCTGTGGTATATTCCAGGCAGCAGAAAGAACACGCTTTAGAACTGTTAAATGACCACAGCTATACACAGGTAGAAGCAATGACTGGTATATCTAAGTCTACACTGATCCGATTTAAACGCAAAAAGGGGCTGTAACTTCACACACAGCCCTATTTTTTACTCTGCCACAGAAAACACCGAAAAACGCAGCTTTTCATTGAGAATACAAGGAAAATATTAAGTGTCGAATTTTGTTGTAAATAGGCGAATTTTGCCCTATAGACTGCCTAAGCATGGCAATGGGGGGTATTTAAACCGTAAAAAGGTACTTATTATTTATAATACATATACGCTGGTAACTTCACACACGCAGCCGGAGCTATATCATTTCTGAATTTCTTGGATGAATATGATTATGCCCACTTTGATGATGCCCTGAATACTTGGGTTGTTGATATTAAGGACTTTGCACAGGATATTTTTGGGGTAGAAATTATCAGTTAACCTAATATAGTTAAATGTTAAATCCTACCCCAAGTAGTTGCGTAATCACTTAGATTCCCCCTCTCTTAAGAGACACCATAAAAAAGCCCCAGAACTATAACATTCTGGAGCCATTTTGTCACCGGAGATTTTGGAGGAACCGAATAATTCGGATCCTGTACATTTTGCCAAAACGTAATTATTTCCTCTTGCCACATTTTATGGAGCGGTAATTATTTCCGATTCTCATGAGCTGTCAGATCGGCCGGAGCTTTTGGAAGTGAATTATTCGGAACCCTATATATTACTGGCAGCCGAATTATTCGGTTCACCAGATCAAGTCCGAATTATTCGGTTTTGATAAGTTGCTCCAGCCGAATTATTTCTTCTTGCCACATTTTGAAAAGACGAAATTATTTCGTAGTTTTTGGGTCTACCTTCTCTAATCCCATAAATCCTCTCCAATTCCGGGATCATCTCTGTTAGGAGCTTGTAATTTTGGAGAGTACGAACATCCATATCAAGTTGCGCTGCTAGATCTGATTGAGCTTTTGGCAAGACGAAATTATTTCGTTTTGCAAAATTTTTGAGGGTTCCTAATTATTATAAACCCTATATATTACTGGATACCGAATTATTCGGTAAGCTGCGATGTCTGACTGTTATTTTGCAATTACCGAATTATTCGGTTTTTGCGATTTTGTAATTACCGAATTATTCGGTAGTTCTTCCTGTTCATCCGGTGAGAGATTACGCATTATAGCAAGGGCAGTAGTCTTGGTAACAATACCAGTATCTACCAGATCCTCCAACTCCGGGATCATTTCTGTCAGGAGTTTGTAATTATTAAGAGTATCTACGGAAATTCCTAATTGAGAAGCTAGTTCTTCTTGAGTTTTAATCAGAACATAATTATTACGTTCTGATTTTGTTTCTTCACTTTTACGATCTCCGCCATTATGAATCCCATAAATTCGCTCCAATTCCGGGATCATATCTGTTAAGAGTTTGTAATTATTAAGAGTGTCTACCGAAATACCCGCTTCTTTTGCTAACTGTTTTTGTGTCTTTTTTGGTGTTTCCGAATTATTCGGATTTACCTCATATTGATTTCCTTGAAATGAAGTTGCACCGTGTTTAATCCCATAAATCCTTTCTAATTCTTTAAACCTGAGTCCGATCTGCTTATCAGATCCATCTACATTACCTCGCTGTCGGAGATTAGTCTCTAATAACTCCTGTAGTATCTGGTCATCGTTGTCGTAGGTATGTTTTAAGAGTGCTCAAAAAATTAGTATTCTAATTGACTAAAGTCAATCACCAGATCCTCATAAATCCCAGCCTTCACTGCATCTGCGAAGCTATAGTCCTCCGTAGTTTCAAGCTCAAAGTTGTATACCGTAATGCGCTTTTTACTGGGATCAACAATCCAATATTCACGGACACCTGCGGTACGGTATTTGAAGAGTTTCGTGAAATAGTCCATGCGCTTGCTGCTGGGGGACACGATTTCGATGATCCAGTCAGGGGCACCGTTGCAGCCCTGGTCATTTAGTTTGTTCTTATCGCAGATTACAGAGATATCCGGTTCCACGTAATTGGTATCGTTCTCATTAAGGAATACCGCAAACGGAGCAGGGTATACCTCACAGGAGCCTTTTTTAGTAGAAATATAGTTGTTGATAGTGGTGCAGATATCTATTACAAGTTTTTGATGAGTTCGGCTGGGGGGAGACATATAGTAGATCTTTCCATCGATCAGCTCCGCCCGTTCGCCCTCCGGTAAGTTATAGATATCTTCTGTGGTATAGGTTTGGTCTTTTAATAATGGCATGGCAACACATCCTTTCATAGATAGTATAGGAATAATGCAAGCGGGTTATTCGGCATCCCGCTCCATACGTTCTTCTATTGCTTTTTTGATATAACTGTTTACTTTTTCGCCCGCAGCTTCTGCAGCAGCCTTGATCTGTTCATATTTTTCTTTTTGAACATCCAAAGGGATCCTTTTTAATTTTTCTTTAGCGTATTTTATGTTGTACTCTGCTTTGTTTTGGTTGTATGCCAAGTGTCTACCTTCTTTCTTTTAATGGGAAATGATCTAATCCCACTTATATAAAAGAATATATCATAAAGTCAATCCTATGTACATGGTGAAAATGCATAAATACTGCGTACATAATTTGTTGAATATTGCCAATTTACAGTGTACGCAGTATGTGTTATACTGCGTACATAGTGAAAGGCAAGGAACAAACGGATGCTTAAGAATAGATCGGATGGCCTTTGCGGTGGGAGGTAAAACCGTAGAAAGTAGGGCTGATGGACAGACAGGGCTATGAATTTGCAGTAGTTACACAAGGGAATGTGGTCACGGCAGTAGGGCGGAGCGCAGTATTCTGCCCAAAGGTGAACTATACGGGAAAGGAAACAAAGTGGTTTGATGATACCAAGCTAATAAAACAGCCGCAGAAGAAGGAGGGGTAACAAGATGAGTGGATGGTATAACAGGGAACTGTGGTATGCGCTGGCACTGGCGATTATTAAGGATATTACGCCGGATGAAGCCATGTGTGCAATGAAAGTAGCACCTTACAGCAAGCGAACTAAGCAGATATAAGTATCATAGTCTTAATAAATTAGTGTGGAGGTATGGAGCATATGGAAAACGTATTCTTGAATGTATTTACAATGAAAGAGTTGGGTATTCTTTTTGATGTATTGAATTTGGCCGCTGTTCATTCGGAGAATGCTGCGGGTTTAGTGGCAGATGATAGAGTCCGGGAAGAGATTGCCAGGTATAAAAGTAACCTGCTGCATTTAAGTGGAAAGATTGTATATTTGATGGAGGTAATTTCATTATGAAGAAGAAAGACGATTATCTGGATTTTGAATTGTTTACAAAGCTGACAAAGGATGAGCCGGTGCGTTATTCCAAGAATAAGACAACAGATGCGGAGTACATCGGGATGATCCTTGGCGTGATCGTATTTTTTGCGATTGCTGCGTTGATATTCGGATAGGAACAGCCATTTTTACATAGAAATACAGGAACTCATAGTGATTTGTTTTAGAATAAAAAGACCTTTTGGATTAATCCGAGAGGTCTTTTTTAATGGGTATAACTTTGGTGAGTTTTTGTGGTGTAGCGTTTGCTATGCCTTACACAACTCTTCCCGATAGTGTTGCAGCACCGTTTGAGGGAAGAGTTTTTCGTTGTTGATAAATCAAAGCATACTCCGAACAAATGAGGGGAAAAGTTTTAACCATTTTTTTAAACAAAAATTACGGAATAGAATTTGAAAAAGTGTTAATTTTCGTTGTAAATTCAATGTTTTTTTTTAAGCAAGAGCGTTTCCTATATGAAGGGGGAAAGCGCAGCAGGCGAAATGGGCAAGTGAACCGTGAAAATAATACATTACACAGAGAACTATTAAATGAATGGAGGATTAGAATTTATGAGTCAGGAAGTATTAAGAAAAGAATTAAATAAGGTGCTGGATGCTGGAGTATCAGCCAAGGCAATTTCTAAGGTAACAGGGATTTATCATATTGATATCAGCCGCTTTAAGAATGGACAGATTATGCTAATGGAGGAGAAAGCCAAGCGATTGGAGCGGTATCTTGCGCTTGTAAAGTTGCCTACGGAGGCGGAGCTGGAATTAGATCCGAGGGATCGGCATGAAACAGATAGTTCCGCGGGTATTATTAAGAGGTGAAGTTTAAGAAATGAATCAACAAGATAGTTTGTCATTAAATAATAAATATAATCTAACGGTTTCTGAAGCAGCTCTATATTTCAATATTGGCGAAAATAAATTAAGAAGCATGATAGCGGAGCCAACTTGCAATTTTGTTCTACATATCGGTAAAAAGTCCCTCATAAAAAGAAAAAAATTAGAAAAGTATTTAGATGAAATAATTTATTTGTAATTGTATAGGCTGTTATGTAATGGTATGATAGAAGTATGATTTAAATTTGCTGCTTTCCAAATCTATACCATATATAACAGCTTTTTAAATGGAAGGTGATTATATGGGAAAAGATTTAAAAGGAAAAGAAATTGGAAAAGGAATTTGTCAAATGAAAAATAAGTCCTATCAAGGGAGGTATGTGGATCGTTTCGGGAACAGAAAGAGTGTTTATGGGAAAACAGTTAAGGAAGTAAAAAATAAAATGGCTGCTGCGATTGCAGATAATTTAGCACATAGAAATGTAGTAGACGAAAAGATTACATTGAATAAATGGTATGAAATGTGGATGGATGTATATAAAATACCGTATATACGCCAGCCTACGAAAAAATATTACGCATATATCTATGAAAGTAATATTAAACAGGAGTTAGGAAAAGAGAAACTTGTAGATTTAACAAAAATGAAAATCACACATACTCTGAATACAGCAAAGAAGAAGGGATATTCTTGGGAAACTTTAAGTAAAATAAAAATAATGTTGGTTGATATGCTTGATAGAGCTATGGAAGATGATCTTTTAATTAAAAATCCTGCCCGTGGTGTTAGAATTCCCATGGAGAAAGAAGTGGAGCATATTAAGACACTTAGTATTCAGGAGCAGACATTGTTTTTTGAATGTAGTGCGGGTACATTCTATGATAATTTATATATCGTAGCAGTGAATACGGGATTACGCCCGGGCGAACTATTTGCATTGACTGAAAAGTCATTGGATTTTAATGAAAAGAAAATCATTGTGAACCAGACATTGGCCTATGATAAATTTGATGGGGATGAGCAAAAAACATTTCACTTGGTTCCGCCAAAGACGAAAAGCAGTATTAGGGAAGTTCCAATGAATTCAGCGTGTGTGGATGCGCTAAGAAAACAGTTGCTGCAGCATAAGATAGTGGTGAGTAAATCTCCAAAGAAGAATAAGATTGTGTTTGCGGATTTGATTTTTACCACGAAATTCGGAACACCGTTAAATTCAGAAATACTGAACCATGACATTTATAGTATTGTAGATGAAATAAATCTTAAGCGGGATCCGCTGGATGCCATAGAACGGATTTCAGGACATTCCTTCAGACATACTTTTGCTACCAGATGTTTTGAAGCAGGCATTTCGCCTAAAACAGTGCAGGCATATCTTGGTCATGCTACCCTTCAGATGACGATGGACTTATATACATCTGTACTTTCAGATAAGAAAAATGAAGATATGGCACTGCTGGAGAAATATATGAAAGCTGCCACATTAAATGTAGAAAAGAATACTAGTGGTAAGATTGTTCAGCTATATGGAGAAACAAATGGTGTAAAAATGGTGTATGAATGATTTATGCGGTGTAAAAAATTTAAAAAGTGTAGAGTTTACAATGAAAAATGGGTATACCAACATTCTAAACCAGCGTAATTATTACGTTTACCAGATCACGCCCTATTCTCTGGGAAAGCATGAGGAATCAGCGAAAAATAGGTATTTTTAGAGAACTCATAGGGACTTTAGCGTATTAAAGCGAATTGTTGTAAATTTTTATTTTGGGACTGTTATTTGTTTCTAAAGGGCAAAGCCGCTTTTGGGCATTGCCCTTTAGCTGTATCATAATACAGTTTTTGTCATGCGTTTTTTCGGATTTTTTCTATACGTAGATATTATCCATTAGCGCTGGAAGAAGGGCGCCTCCGTCTGCGATGATATCGCTTCCGGTGATAAAAGCAGCCTCATCAGAGATCAAATAGCGCACTAGGCTGGCGATTTCTGCAGGCTGACCAATGCGTCCAACAGGGATGCGGGAGACCATCATTTTTTCCCGGTCAGTAACAATGGAAGGATCGGTTACCTTGATGTATCCTGGAGAAATACTGTTGACCCGGATGCCGTAGGGGGCCAGTTCTAGGGCGATATGCTGTGTCAATTTGTGCAGTGCGGCTTTGGCGGGGGCGTATACGCTGGCGGCCGGAAAATTAGTCAGTCGGTGATTACTGCAGATATTGATGATACAGCCTTTTATCTGGTTTTTCACCATGTATTTCGCTGCATGCTGAGAACAGAAGAAGGCGCCTCGGAAATCCACTCCGGTGATGAGATTGAACAGTTCTGCATCTACCTCTAGGAATGGTTTGAATTTAGTGATGCCTGCATTATTTACCAGAACGTCGATACGGTGAAATTTTTGGAAAAACTGTTCAAAGAGTGTGGAGATTTGTTCCAAATCAGACAAATCCGCATAAAAGGCTTCTGATTTGCAGCCTTCCTGCCGGATCAGATTCCGGGTTTCTATTGCCTGCTCCTTGCTTCCGCAGTAGCTGATTCCCACATCATAGCCGTTTTTCGCTAGTTCCAGTGCAATGGTTTTACCGATTCCGTGGCCGGCGCCAGTGACAAGAGCAACTTGTTTCATAGGGTTTCCTCCTTGTATAGATGATTATGTCAAATGGTTTGAAAAGTATAAACTCTTTCATAGGAAAGAGTTTCTCCGGGTTCTAGATCAATGGATATGAAGACCTCTGGGCAGAAGGCAAAGGAGTTGTTCCAACTGTAGAATCTGCAGGGAGGGAAATGATCTTCTATCAAAACAGAGAGAGAAGTATCCCGGTGGGTGAGTTTCATCCAATGTTGTTTCAGACCTTCAAAGCCACGGAGCCAGAAGGCGGTGGAGGCCGTTGGGCCGTCAAAGGATCCTAGCCGATAGGACGCCCGCTGAAGAATTAGCTCTCCCCTTCGCAGAAGAGGCTGGATGGAATAAGGAAGCTGTAGTTGATAATTTTTATCTACAGCGATACCGTCAAACTGAAAAAAGTTATGGCAAAATTGTGTTGCGTGAATAGGAGAAGTGCCTACATTGGTGAGCTTATGCTCTACGATCAGGGAGTTTTTTTGTAATTTTAAAGTTTTCCTCTGGTCTATGGCAACCCCAGCACAGAGATGGGGCAGGGTGTGAATAGAAACGGAATGCTCTCCCTGTGTAATTTCGCGTTCAAAGGGAATTACAGGATAGGAGCGAGTAAACAAAAATGGCAGGGTATCTGTTTTTTTCAATAGTCCAACACCAGGCAAAGGAAAGAAATCTGCCAATGCTGTGTTGTCGTACAAGCTGGTATCCTGCCATTCAAACACACTGATGAGCCCGATACCGCCAAGACCATTGCCTCCCTGATTGTCATATTCGCGTGAGAGAAAAGTATGGCCGTTCATGGTTATTTGCTCCACAATACCACCTTGGTCATAGCGGGAATTGTTAGAGCTTTCAGGAAGCAGGATCTTTGCTAGAAGCTGCCCGTTGTTCAACAGAATAGTTTGATCCGTCATAACAATAGACTCCTTTCTTAAATTAAATACGAAATTTATATGCTTTATCCTAACAAATATTTGATCAAATGTCAAATATCAAATATTTTGATTGACATTTCTAAGCGAGGATGATAGGATATAAAAAAGAAAACAAGTGAGGGAAATCGTGTACGATAAAATTGAAACAGATAAGACGATAGCCGTCCGTGTGACGGAACAACTGAGAGAAGACATCATCAGTAAGCGCATTGAAGCAGGCAGCCGAATCACGATTAAGGAGATTTCTGAACATTATGGCACCAGTAGTATGCCTGTGAGGGAGGCATTTCGAACCTTAGAGGGCGAAAAACTTCTGGAGATTAATGCCTATAAAGGTGCTACGGTTTTACAGATTGATGAGAATTTTGTACGGGATGTATATGGTTTGTTGCGTGCTTTGGAAGCTCTGATTTATGAGACGGCTATGCCCCATATGGATAAGGAGCTAGTTGATGAACTGACAAAAATCAATGGACAGATTAGCAGACTTTCTTCTTCCAGAGAGGATAAGTTACGTTATATTGATTTGAATACTAAGTTTCATGATACAATTATGACGAAGGGGACGAACAGCAAAGCTCTTGAGTTGTATAAGTATCACCATATGCTGATACGCACATTGCGGAAAAGTTATATACCTAGGGAGGAACGAATTGCTGCAGTGGCCGGGGAACATCAGAGGCTGATTGATGCGATACAAAGTGGTAATGTATACGAGATGCGAAATGCAGTGGATTGCCATGTGAATGCGGCAATGGAAAACTTTCTGGATCAATATTTGGAGCAGAAATAAGAGAATAGAGGGGGAGAGGAGGTTTTTATAGAATATCAAATATCAAATATCAAAAATGGAAAAATTTGGAAAATAAGAACAGGAGGATGATGATGAAAAAGGTATCAATGGTATTCGATGGACTGGAACGTTTACTGAAAAAAATTTGTGCACTGCTTCTTGTGGCGTTTACGGTTCTCACACTTGCTCAGATTGTGATGCGGTATGTATTTTCCGCTCCGCTGTCCTGGAGCGAACAGGCAGCAAGGTATCTGTTTGTATGGATGCTGATGCTGTATATGCCTGTAGTGATGCGGGATAGGGGGAATATGTCCTTTGATTTGCTGACTCAAAAACTGTCGGCAAGGATCAGAGATTATTTATGGCTGATTTGTGAAATTTTGATCGGCATTTTCGGCGCCTGTTATTGCTATTACAGTATTCAGCTCTGTGAAAAATTTTCACATAAAACTATGGTTGGTCTGGGAATACCAGCAGTCTGGGTATATTCTTCTCAAATTGTGGGAGCTGGCCTGCTCTGTCTTTTCACTCTTGAAATTGTGATTTATCATATCAAGGATGGAAAATTGGAAGGAGGAAAGACATGCTGACAGTTGTACTGGTTTTGTTTTTTGTACTTTTATTTATCGGTATGCCCATTGCTTATGCGATGGCGGTATCCGGACTGATCGTTTTAGCGCTGGATCCGGCTTTGCCTGGATTGGTTATGGCACAGAAAATGTTTACTGCCATGGATTCTTTTTCGCTGATGGCTATTCCGTTTTTCATGCTAGCAGGAACATTGATGGAAAAGAGTGGAATTACTAGAAAATTAGTGATTTTTGCCCAAAGTCTGGTGGGGCATTTTACAGGCGGTCTTGGCCATGCCACGATCATCACAGGAGTGCTGATGGCCGGAGTTTCCGGATCTGCAAATGCGGATACCTCAGCGATTGCCAGCATTATGGTTCCCGCTCTAAAGGAGGAGGGGTATGACGATGGATATTCCTGCGCCATGGTATCCGGCTGCGGAGCACTTGGACCGGTAATTCCACCCAGCATTATGATGGTTATTTATGCAGGAGTTACGTCTATTTCTATTGCAGATTTGTTTTTGGCAGGTTTCATCCCAGGATTTATGATTGGATTGGGTTATATGATCATGAATTACTTGTATGCCAGGAAGATGCACATTCCAAGGACAAAATTTCAAGGATGGAAAGCAGTGGCCAGAGGAACGCTGGAAGCCCTTCCGGCGCTGATTATGCCTTTTATCATTGTGGGAGGCATTCTTTCAGGTATTGTCACAGCAACGGAAGCCGGTGTACTGGCCTGTCTTTACAGTGTGATCTACGGTTTGTTCTGTCGCACGCTGAATTGGAGAGTCCTGAAGGGCTGTGTGTATGAGGCAGTGGGAGCCACGGTAAATCCCATGATTATAATTGCCTTTGCCGGTCTGTATGGATATCTAGTAACAAATTACAATATGTCAAAAGTAATTTTGAATTTGATGAGTGCCATTACCAGCAGCCAGATTGTGGTACTGATTTTTATTAGTATTATTCTGTTTGTAGCAGGGATGTTTGTGGATTCCAATGCTGCCATGCTGATGCTGATACCGGTATTTACGCCTTTGATTGCTCAGTATGGATTTGATCCGCTGCATTTTGCAATGATTTGTATTTTGACTCTGGATATGGGAGGAATGTCACCTCCGGTAGGATTGTTGATGTATATTGCGGCGGGTATTACGAATACGCCACTGAGTAAGGTAGTGAAAAATATCTGGAGATTTATCGCAGTGAACTACACCGTGGTGATTTTGGCGATTATCTTCCCGGTAATTGTAACACTGCTGCCACAGCTTCTGGGGTAGGCAGGTGAATAAAATATGTGCAATACTGGAAGTCCATGAAGGATTCCAGAAAATTATAAATTAAGGAGGGTTTTATGATGAAACATGTAAAAAAATTATTGGCACTGTCTCTTTCCGCAGCACTGGCAGCAGGAATGGCAGTTACGGTTTGGGCAGAAGAGTATACGGAAGTAACTATGCAACTGTCCCATCATAACGCAGCCGATCAGCCGATTCATATTGCTTTGGAAAAATGGGCAAACATGGTAAACGAAAAAACCGGTGGTGCTGTGACCATCGATCTGTATCCGGCAGCATCTCTGTATAATTCCGGAGATGCTCAGGATGCGGTGATTATGGGGACTCTGGATATGTGTCTAGGAGACACTTCTTTGTTGAGCGCAGATCAGCCAGAATATGCTCTGTTGTCTTTGCCGTTTTTGATTGAAAGCTATGAAGCGGCAGATGCCATCGTAAACGGAGAAGTAGGGGCTGCTATTGATCAGAAACTGGAAGCGGATAACGGAGTGGTTGCCCTTGGATGGACTTGGAATGGTTTCCGTAATATCTGTTCTACAAAACCCATTAGCTCAGTGGCAGATTGTAAAGGACTGAAATTACGTTCTCCGGGGGCCGACATATATCTGGATACCTTCAATACCTTGGGCATGAGCCCTAACGTAATTTCTTGGTCTGAGGCGTATACGGCTATGCAGTCTGGCATTGTGGAGGGTGTAGAGTCCGGTCTGGAAGCATTTTATACTCAGGGCTTCTATACACTGGGCGAGAACATCTGTCTGTCCCGCCATATGCTTTCTATTATTGGTCCGGTGATCAATGCGGACAAGTGGAACAGTTTGAACGAGGCAACCCAGCAAGTTATGAAGGAAAGCTGGGCAGAGTGTGCGGCGGAGTTGAATCAGAAGGTAATTGACAGTGAAGACGGATATCGGCAGAAGCTGGAAGAGGAAGGCTGCAATATTACCGAGTTTGAAAACCGTCAGGAAATCGTGGATCTGTTCACTGAATATTGGATGAAGTCCGCAGAAGGAATGGGCGCTGGAGAGCTGCTGGATCAGATTTTTGAAATTGTAAATGAGTAAACAAAAATGATGGGCGTCCGGGATTTGAATCCTGGATGCCCATGAAGAATGGAGGGAACGGATATGAAACTGACATGGCTGGGACAGGCAGGTTATCAGATATGCACGGCTGACGGAACACGAATTATGATTGATCCGTATCTTTCCAACCATTTGGAGCTGGTGAAGGGAGTTTCTTTTCACCGGGAGATACCGGTGGCTCCACAGGTGTTTGATCAGGTGCCGGATGTTTTGGTTTTGACTCATATCCATGAAGACCATACGGATCCAGAGACACTGGAGCGATTGCTTGGAAACGAGAAGAAGGTTACAGTGCTTGCGCCTTTGAATGTTTGGCGTATGGTGCGGGATACCTTCGGCGGAAATCACAATTATGTGATGTTCGACTGTGGAATTGAAATTACCGCGTCGGGAGTTTTATTGAGGGCTACGTATGCTGCCCACAGTGATGAGAGGCCTATTGGCGTGGTGATTCAAGCGGATGGACAGACTGTCTGGCATACAGGGGATACTTTGTATCACCGCAGGCTTTTAACGGAGATGGACGGCAAGGTAGATGCGTTGATCCTGCCGGTGAATGGCCAGGGAAATAATATGAATGCCGCAGATGCAGCAAGGTTGACAAGGCGGATAGAACCAAGAATCGTATTGCCCATGCACTGGGACATGTTCCGGGAATATGGCTGCGATGTGATGGAGTTTGTGAAGGAAATGGAAGGAAATACAGAAACAGAAATTTTGATTCCTGAAGTTTATCGGGAGTTTCTCATATAAGGAGTGCGGATTCTGATGAAAATTACAAAGATTCATACCTATAATGTTTTTACTTTTCGAACGAACTTTGTTTTTGTGGAAGTGGAGACGGACAGCGGAATCACCGGCGTGGGTGAAGGAACTCTAGAATATAAGGAGCATGCGCTTTTGGGGGCGATTGAAGATATTAAGAGGGTTCTTATTGGAAGAAATCCCATGGAAATAGAAAAAATTGTCACTGAGCTGTATCGGGATTCCTATTGGAGAGCCGGAGCGGTGTTACAAAGCGCAGTTTCTGCTGTAGAGATGGCTCTATGGGATATTAAGGGCCAGTATCTGAAGGTACCGGTATATGAATTGCTGGGAGGGCGGGTACGCGAACGTATTCGCATGTATGCGAATGGATGGTTTGCAAATGCAAGAACACCGGACGAGTTTGCAGAGGCAGCTGTGTTGGCAAAAGAAAAGGGGATTACAGCTTTGAAATGGGATCCATTTGGAAAGGCGTATATGACCCTGGAAAAGAAAGAGCTTGTTCGTTCCATGGAAATAGTGGAAGCGGTTCGCAGTGCTGTGGGAAATGAGATGGATCTTTTGATTGAGGGGCATGGACGGTTTGACATTGCTACGGGAATCCGGATTGCAAATGCTCTGAAGCCCTTTGATCCTTTGTTTTTTGAGGAGCCCACGCCTCCGGACAGCCTGGATGCAATTGCAGAGGTGCGCAGAAAATCTCCAGTGCCTATTGCGGCGGGAGAGCGGGTGTATACGTTGCCGCAGTTTAAGGAATTTTTAGATAAGGGCTGTGCGGATTTTGCCCAGCCGGATGTGAGCCACTGCGGTGGAATCAGTGCCGTGAAAAAAATGGCGTCTATGGCAGAGGCCTGTTATGTGGCGATGGCGCCTCACAATCCCAGTGGTCCCGTGGCCAATGCGGCTACGCTACAGTTGGCAGGCTGTATCAGCAATTTCCGTATTCTGGAGATTATGCTGACGGATGTGAGCTGGCGCAGGGACCTTACGGATGAGGAGGTCATATTCCAAGATGGCTGTATTCAGATACCCAATAAGCCGGGGTTGGGGGTGAAGATAAAACAGGAGGGCTGTTTGGCGCATCCCTTTGAACCTGTGAATCTGCGGCATTATGATGGTACATTGACAGATATACGGCCTGCAGGAGAAACCTGTTGCTATTTTAAAGGTCTGGAAGATTGACGAAAGCGGAAGGTGAGTCCATGAAAATTATAGATTTGAAGATGATACATATTAAACCGCGCTGGATGTTTTTAAAAATCATCACGGACGAGGGGATTTGCGGTTGGGGAGAGCCGGTTCTGGAGGGACGTTCCAAAACAGTGGAGCAGGCGGTAAATGAATTTAGACCTTTGTTGATTGGAGAGAATCCCCTGCGGATCGAACATTTGTGGCAGCGGATGTACAGGGGAACTTTTTATCGGGGAGGTGCAATTTTGATGAGCGCTATCTCCGGTATTGAAATGGCGCTGTGGGATATTAAGGGGAAGTATTATCATATGCCGATTTATGAAATGCTGGGAGGCCTTTGTAGAGATCGTGTGCGTATGTACGGACATTTAAAACCTACGGGGCATCCGGGAGACTTTTCTGTTGCAGATATGCTCAAAATTACAGATTCTAGGCTGAAGGAAGGATTTACGGTGATGAAATATTCCATTATTCCGCCCATTCGGCCGATTGATACGATGGACATGGTGGATAAGGTAGTGGAACGATTTGCGGCAGTTAGAGAGAGAGTTGGAAAGAGCGTGGATGTTGCTATTGATTTTCACGGTCGAGTGAGTCCCGCTATGTCGGTACGTCTTCTGAAAGAACTGGAACCTTACTATCCACTATTTGTGGAAGAACCGGTACTTCCGGAAAATGTAGATGCGCTGGTAAAGGTATCAGGCAGCACATCCATTCCTATTGCGGCGGGAGAGCGGCTGTTTAGCAAATGGGGGTATCGGGAGTTAATCGAAAAACAGGCGGTATCCGTGGTACAGCCGGATCTTTGCCATTGCGGAGGTATTTTTGAAGCAAGGAAGATTGCGTCTATGGCAGAGTTATATTATATGCAGATAGCTCCTCACAATCCATTGGGACCAATTTCTCTGGCAGCTTGTCTGCAGTTGGACGCCTGTATACCGAACTTCCTGGCGCAGGAGCATCCGGGTATGCCTGATGGCAGGGATCTGGGCGTGGGAATTTTAAAGAAGCCTTTTGAGGTGGAAAAAGATGGATGCATTTCCATACCAGATGGACCAGGACTTGGAGTAGAGGTGGATGAAGAACGGCTAAAGGAATTAGAGTTTGAAGGAGACTGGGATACGCCGCGGCTGCTTTTTTCAGACGGAAGCGTGGCAGACTGGTAAAAGGGGGTACAAGAGATGTTTCGATTAAATAGTAAGGTTGCACTTGTGACCGGCGCAAGCAGAGGAATCGGTGCAGCAATTGCCCGCTGTATGGGCGAAGCAGGAGCAGATGTGGCGATTAACTATACTTCTGAGCATTCCAAAGCTGACGCAGAAAAGGTGGCGGAGTATGTGAGGGCCCAAGGTGGCAGAACGATGGTGATTCCAGCGGATGTCAGCCAGGAGGAACAGGTGAAGGCTATGATTGATCAGGTAGAAAAAGAGCTGGGACGCTTGGATATCCTGTGCAATAACGCAGGGATTAACAGCAATCATACAATTCATGACATGGAGCTGGCTGAGTGGCAGCGGATTCAAGATACGAATATAACGGGGGGATTTTTGTGCAGTAAATATGCGATTCCTGTGATGAAAAAGCATAATTATGGACGAATTATCATGACAGCGTCCATGGTTGGCCAGCAAGGAGCACTGTTTGGTCAGGTTCATTATGCGGCCACAAAAGGTGCGCAGGTGTCTTTTGCAAAGACCCTGGCCAGGACGGTAGCCCTGGACGGAATTACGGTGAACTGTCTGGCTCCTGGAGTACATATGACGGAGACTTTGAATAAGATTCTGGTAGAGTCAGATCCTCATCGCATGGATACAACGATTGAACGGATTCCCATGGGTAAAATTGGAACTTGTGAGGATGTAGGTTATGCTGCTGTTTATTTGGCCTCTGAGGAGGCAGGCTATCTTACCGGAGTGACCATCGATATAAACGGTGGAATGTATATGCGCTGATGGGAAGAAGGAGAATTGAACTAAAAACGGCGTACGATCAGGCTTTGCTCAAGGGACTGGCCAAGATGCAGCAGCGGCTGTTTCATAATCGAATGAGAAATGGCATGGCAATTTCCGGGGTGTTGCTGATTGGAGCTGCGTTTTCCCTTCCAATTCCAGAGAACGTTTCTGTTTTGATGGTATTGTGTGGTTGTGGATTTCTCTACGGAGTGGATTATCCAGCTAGGGAAGCGGCTGCCGGTATGAAAAAAGTGTTGCAGGGAAAGTATCCGGTCATCGAATATGATTTTCAGGAGGAAGGGATACAGATCAGAAACGGTAACCGGAAAGAATGGGTATCATATGTCAGACTGACCAAGATAGGAAAGGACAGGCGCGGTATTTATTTGTTTTTAGAGGACGAATCCGGCTACGCAGTGATTACGGAAGGAATGGAAACTAAAAATCGGGAAATTTTAGAGGAGATGATCCGAGAAAAAACCGGGAAAAATTGGCCAAGGTATCGTTTGATTTAAAATGTCTGTGGAAAGTAGGTGTTTTTCTGACACCTATTTTAGACGGTAGGGCAGATTAATATCGAAGTTTGGGAAAGTTTCTCTAAAAAATTAAGAATGGAAAGGCTCTTCTATGACAAAGGAAAATCATGGGGGCCTTTTATTATGGAGAAATAAAAGAATACCTCATAGTATAGATGAAAAAAGCGATAAGAGGAAAGAAACATTAAATTTCTTTTAAATATTTTTCAGATTTGATATGGCAATGTTCTTCTTATTCCTATTATGGGAGAAGTCGGTTTGAACGGAGAGGGAGACTCTCTTATAAGAAGCAGATAATGTAGAGGATCCAAAAATATTTTTGAGAAAGGAATTGTTCAGATGAAAGAAGATTAGTTGGGTGAGTTCTTTAATTCTATATCTACCATAGAACAGGGCTTTGGTCAAGCAAAAGAAAAGAGAGAAAGGAGTTGTCCCTCACTTTTTTTCTGAAACTGCATATTCATAGAAAAAAGACTGTGCTTCCGGTTCTTTGGGAAGTAAAATGCAGGGAGTGCAGGATGCAAAGGGGCAGATTTTTATGATGAAAATGGAAAGCAGCGATATGGGTACGCTGCAGATACAGATTACCTCAGAACGGCAAAACCTTCCCATCGCCGGAGCAAAGGTGGATATTTCTTTTACCGGGGATCCGGATCAGATATTAGAGGAGGTGACGACAGACGAAAATGGGAAGACGGAAACGCTCCGTCTGGGAACGCCGCCTCTGGAGTACAGTATGGAGCCTTCGGAGCAGCAGCCTTATGCAGAGTATACGCTTCGGATATCTGCCAGAGGATTTGAGACGGTTACGATTGCGGGAGCGCAGTTGCTGGCTAATCAGCTGGCAGTGCAGAACGTCAGGATGCGTACCCTGGAGCCGGAAGAGAGAGCGGATACGATCGTGATTCCTCAGCATACCCTCTATGGAGAATATCCTCCAAAGATTGCGGAAGAAGAGATCAAACCTATCAATCAGTCCGGGGAGATCGTTCTGGACCGGGTAGTGATTCCGGAATTTATTGTGGTTCATGACGGACCTCCCTCAGACCGCTCTGCCGGAAATTATTATGTTCCCTACCGGGACTATATTAAAAATGTAGCTTCCAGCGAGATTTACGCTACCTGGCCGAAATCTACTATTATTGCCAATGTGCTGGCGATTCAGTCCTTTACCCTTAATCGTGTGTACACGGAATGGTATCGGAACAAGGGTTATGATTTTACCATTACCTCTTCCACGGCTTTTGATCAGAAATGGATGGTGGGAAGAAATTATTTTGAAAGTATTGAAGCTGCGGTGGATGAGGTGTTCGACAATTATCTATCCAGACCCAATGTAAAGCAGCCCATACTGACCCAGTATTGTGATGGAAACCGGGTGAGTTGTCCCGGCTGGCTGACTCAGTGGGGGAGTAAGAATCTGGGTGACCAGGGTTATGAGGCTATTGAGATCCTGCGCTATTTTTATGGGGACAGTATGTATATTAATTTTGCGGAGGAGGTCTCTGGGGTTCCATCCTCCTATCCGGGATTTTTACTGGATGTGGGATCTGTGGGAGAAGATGTCCGAAAGATTCAGGATCAGTTGAATCGTATTTCAGATAACTATCCTTTGATTCCTAAAATAGCAGAGGATGGAATTTTTGGTGAGCGCACCCAGGAGGCTGTCAAGGTTTTCCAGTCTGTTTTCGGGTTAAGGCAGGATGGGATTGTAGGGCCGAGAACCTGGTATAAAATTCAGGAAATTTATGTGGCAGTGACAAAAATGGCGGAATTGCAGTAAAAAATTGTTTCTTTTCTCCGAAAATATATTGTTTTTCGGAGAAAAGTCACCCGAGAGGGTATTGTTGGAGGTGGTTTGCGACATCCGCTTCGTCTGTGGCGGAGCGCTTCAGCGACATCCTTCCTCCTGAGAATAAAGTGGGGAGGAAAGGCTTTCCTTCGCTTTGCTATTTAATCGGTAGTACTGCAGCAGAACGATGATGAGCAGTGCAATCAGGGCAGGAATCAGATTCATACAGCCGTTCATCATATTGAAAGCAGAGGCACTCTGTTCCAAATTAGGAATGTATCCGGCAAAGGAGAGCAGCAGATGCAGTACCAGGGGGGCTAAAAAGCCTCCCAGCTTTCGCATGAAGCTGAGCATACTGTAAATAAAACCGTCTGCCCGTATGCCGGTACGTTCCTGGGTGTTAGTTACAATGTCCGGAAGCATACTGCAGAGCATGGCATTGGAGATGCCGTTGCCAGCAGTTCCGATCCAAAGAAAAAGCAGGAGGATAGGCCAGTCTGCTGTAGGGGTGATCAGGTATAAAAGTACTCCGGTAATCAGAACCAGACCATAGCCGAAGCAGCACAGAAGATGTTTTTCCCGGAACAGCTTCAAAAGCCTTGGAGCTAAAAGTGCGGTGCTTCCAAGTGTACAGCCGCTAAGAATCAGATAGAAAAGAAAGAGGCTGGGCTTTTGTACTACATAGGCGAAATAGAAGGAACTGATCATAGCCTGACCGTAATTGAGAAAACCGAATAGGAATACCCCCAACAGGGTAATGATAAGGGGGGGATTATTCTTTGTTATGCCCCGAAGATTCTTGACTTCAGGTTTGGACGCTTTGGCAGCCTCTGTCGTCTCACGGGTAAAAAAGCAGGAAAACAGGCTGATGGGAAAAAGAAGAAGCGTCAAAACCTGGTGAAATCTCATATAGAGAGTCAGATTCTGAACTTCCATAGTTACCGGATCGCAGAGCAGAGAGAGCAGTCCTAATGCAAGGGTACAGCTAAGGGCGGAGACGCACAGTCTTCGGCTGATGAGCCCACATTGTTCCTTAGGTTTCTGGCTGATGCAGGAATGGAGTCCGCCGAATGGGATATTCCACATGGAGATCAGCAGGATTGACAGGATATACAAAAAACAGGCCGATAAAAACCCAGTCTTGTTGGCTTGCTTGGATGCCAGTGAGAAAAGGGACAGCAGCGTAGGTAGCAGCAAAAGGGAACTGATGAGCATCCAGGGGCGGTAACGTCCAAAGCGGGTAACGAAAAGATCGCAGACAAGCCCCATAAACAGGTCGGATGCCAGATTTATCATGCAGGCGCCTGTTAGAACAAATAAAAACAGAGAGCCGGATAAACCGGCTATGGAGGTAAGGTAAAAAAGAAAATAACAGTTTACCAGCATCCAAGTCAGGGCCATGGGAATGCCGCCCAGCGAAAATGCGGCGTGTTTTATAATCGGTTTATTCATAATGATCGTCCTTTGCCTGGTGGAAAAAATACAGAAAATGCTTAAAATTGAGCTATTTACAGAGATTATGCTTGCTATAAGAGTGAAACTAAGCTATGTTAACTATAACACAGGGAAAAAGGAATGGATAATACCTGCTATTTATGAAGGGATCATTCCTGGTAGTTATGGCAGGAAAATGCAGCTTGAAAATCTGGAGGGCGCCATGAGGTTAATGCAGTTGGAGTATTTTATTAAGGTGGCAGAGTGCGGTTCCATCACCAAGGCAGCGCAGGAATTATATTTAAGCCAGCCCAGTCTGACAAAAGCCATTTCCAACCTGGAGGCGGAATATGGGCTTCAGCTTCTGGAGCGTACCTCAAAGGGAATTACAGTTACCCCCAGGGGCAGAGATTTTCTTGAATATGCCAAGAATGTGGTGACAGCAAAAAAGACGCTGGAGAATGTATTTTTGGGAGGCGAAAGCAAAGAACGCCTTAGATTGTACGTTGCCAGCCAGCAGTTTGATTTTCTTTATCCCATTGTGGAGGAACTTTATCAGAACTATGCTGCCAAGCCGGTATACATTGACCTGGAGGAGACAGACCGGGGAGAGATCATCAATCGGGTATGGAACCGGGATGTGGATCTGGGATTTTTGGTATTGTCTAAAGAAGATACCAAATTTTTTAAGCAGGAGCTGGAAGAAAAGGCGTTGGAGATTCATACTCTGGATACGTCTACGGTCTATGTGTGTATGTGTGATTCCTCTTCTTTATATAAGAAAGAACGGATTACAGTTGAGGATGCTGCTCCTCAGCTCCATGTGGTGCTGGATTGGGAAAAATCCATGCGCAGGGAGCTGCTTTCCGGGCATCTGCATCAAAATATGAAAGGGGATCATCTGATTTTCTGCAATAATATCCGGGCCTGCGTGTATTTCATGAAGCGTATGGGGGCGCTTTTGTATGCGCCTAAGTGGGTGCTTGGAATGCTGGAAAAAGAGCAGGTTCGGTCAGTGCCCCTGGAATTGCCGGGAGGGGAGGGGTATCCTTTGGTAAATCGCCTGGTATGGCTCAAGCGTTCCAATGAAGAGCTGAGTGAGGCGGAAAAACTGTTTGTTGACAAAGTGAAAAAAGCGCTTCTGCAGGATAGATAGCAGCGGCTTTTTACGGGGTATTCTTCTGATACTGTTTGGGAGAATATCCTGTATTTTTTTTGAAAGTGGAAATAAAATAGTTATAATCCTGAAAGCCGCAGGCAGCAGCTATCTGGCCAATGGTCCAGTCGCGGTGTTCTGTAAGCAGTTCTTTTGCCTTTTTGATCCGCAGATTTCGGATGTGTTCTGCCACGCCAATGCCGTAGGTGCTGTTGGTGATCTCATAGAGATAGGTTTTTCCAATGGAAAACTGACGGCAGAGGGCCGGTACGCTCAAATCTCCGGTGAGATTCTGGAAGATATATTCATCGATTCTGGTGTGGAGGTCTTCCTTTTTCAGAATGGCCAGCCGTTCATTGCACAGATAGGAGGCAATGGCCTCCAGAATATGGCAGGCAGCCAGCACATATTCTTCCGTGAGAATGGGGCGTTCCATGCAGGCCTGATGCAGTGCGTCCATGTCGATCTGATAATTCTGGCACAGGCTGCTGATAATCGTCCATCCTTCCTGGTGGCTTTGATAGGTGAAAATATTTCCCACAATAATATAGCCTACGATCATTTCTCCCATAAAGATGGGTGTGCAGGCCTCCATCAGTCCGGCGTGGCACCGATAAAAATAGATCCTGTGCTTTTTGGCTGCGATCCTGCAGGCTTCCCGGTCACAGGATTTGCAGCGGGATCCGGCAGTGGGATCTGTGCGGATTAATTGGCAGAAGAAGGGCAGCTCCTTCGGATACGGGAAGATCTCTTCATACTTCTCACTGAATAGGGAAATGTGAATCCCAGTAAGGGTATAGAAGTCCTGAAAGAGAGGACCAAGTTTTTCAAGGTCAAAGGATGAAATCATGATGGCAGCCTCCAAATGCGAACAAAATCAAAGTTTTTAAACAAATTAGCTCTATACGAAATGAAAAAAATAGGATATGATTAATTTAACATAAACAGAAGTGAAAATACAGGATTTTTCACGAAAAAGGGTTAATTTTACAAGGAAAACAGTGGGAGGTAGCAAAATGAACCTGGAAGCATGGAAAAAGAAGATAAGCAGCGGCGGTCTGGATAGGACCATGAAGCATCTTTACGGCAAAAAAACGGAAGAAAACAAAAAGCGCTATGAGGATCTGCTTCAGATGTTTGAAGACACTTTTGGGGAGGAGCAGGAGATTTGTCTTTTCTCTGCACCTGGAAGAACGGAGATTGGAGGAAATCATACCGATCACCAGCACGGCTGTGTGTTGGCTGCTTCTGTGGATATGGATATGATCGCAGCAGTATCCATGACTGGTGAGCAGGAAATTTGTGTACAGTCGGAAGGGTATCCAATGTGCAGAATTTCCCTGGAGGATCTGTCGGTGCAGGAGTCTGAGAAAAATTCTACTGCAGCCCTGATCCGGGGTGTTGCAGCCCGGTTTGAACAGCTGGGATGCCAAGTGGGAGGTTTTCATGCCTGCGTAAAATCCAGTGTGCTTCCCGGAAGCGGCATCAGTTCCTCCGCAGCCTTTGAGGTGTTGATCGGAAATATTGTAAATACTTTGTTTTTTGAAAACAAGGTATCTGCAGTGGAGATTGCTCAGATTGGCCAGTATGCAGAAAATGTATATTTTGGAAAGCCCAGCGGCCTTATGGATCAGACTGCCTCCTCTGTTGGGAATATGCTTACCATTGATTTTGCGGACACGGCCCATCCGGTGGTAAAGAGGCTGGACATTGATTTTGAGAAATCCGGCCTGGTTTTGTGCATCATCGATTCCGGAGCAGATCATGCAGATCTTACAGATGAATATGCAGCCATTCCCAATGAGCTGAAAAAGATCTGCCGCCTTCTTGGAAAAGAGTTTTTGCGGGAGGTTCCGGAAGAAGAATTTTTTGCAGCCCTGCCCAGAATCCGGAAGGAAGTGGGAGACCGGGCGCTGCTTCGTGCCATGCATGTATACCGCGACAACGAGCGGGTGGCAAAACAGGGAAAAGCTCTGGAGATGGGAGACATCGACACCTTCTTGAAGCTGGTAAAAGAGTCGGGACAAAGTTCCTGGATGTATCTGCAGGATATTGTGCCCTGCGGAAGCACAACGCATCAGGAGATGGCCATTGCTCTGGCCATGTGTGATAAACTGCTGGCAGGCAAAGGCGCTTACCGGGTTCATGGCGGTGGCTTTGCTGGAACGGTGCAGGCTTTTGTGCCGGTAGAACTGCTGCAGGAATTCCAGGCTGGCATTGAGGCTGTTCTGGGCGAGAGAAGCTGTCATGTGCTCTCCATCCGTCCAGTGGGAGGATTGGAGATCAAGGCAGAATAGGCGTCTGGAACGTGAGGAATGTTAGCCTCCGGCAGAAACGTGAAAAGATATCAATAAATAAACACAATCGGAACCATTCAAAACAGGAGGAGGCAGGAGCCTTCCGGAAAGGAGCATACAATGAGAATTTTAGTGACAGGCGGTGCAGGATATATTGGAAGCCATACCTGTGTAGAGCTGTTGGAGGCAGATTATGA
>CABRXX010000014.1:0-56820 GCA_902475025.1 uncultured Lachnospiraceae bacterium
ACAGACAGGAAACGAAATTAGCTCTTTTTTGACCGTATTGTTTCTTGTACACTGATGCTAGATTCGTGCCCGGAGTGAGAGCGGCAGCTTAGTAGGAAAGGAGCGGCCTATGGCAACCATAAAAGATGTGGCCGGATTGGCCGGTGTTTCTTTAACTACCGTGTCCAGAGTGCTGAACAGGGATGAAAACTTGTCAGTGACACCGGAGGTAAAGCGGAAGATTTTTCAGGCAGCCCATCAGTTAAATTATGTTCCGCCCAGACTTCGTAAGAAAGAAAAAAAGAAGCTGGTAATCGGGGTGGCGGACTGGCGGATTATCCGGCCGGGACGTGGAAATGTGAGTCTGTCCTCTCTTTCGTCTATGTTGGAGCTGATGACGGATCAGTATGAGGTAACGTTTCGGCGTCTCAGTTATGGGGCAAGGCAGGAGGTGGACGGGATCATTGCTTTCGGGGAGTTCACCTGCGAGGAGATCCAATTCTTGCAGTCTCTCTCTTTTGCGATTGTGTTTATAAACTCCAACCAGCGCAATTATGAGCATGACCAGGTGCAGTTGGATTTTACCAGAGGCGAGGAAGAGATGGTGAAGTATCTGCTGGATTACAAGAGATATGAAACCGTTGGCTATATTGGCGGTCTGTATCAGGGAGAGCGAATCCGGATCGGGGAAAAGCGGTTAAACGAACTGAGAAAGATCCTGCAGGAGAGAGCTCGGTATGATTCCAGGCTTTTTCATGTGGGGGAGCTGAGCAGAGAGAGCGGATACCAGCTGGCCATGGAGGCATACAACAATCAGGAGCTTGGGGAAGCCATACTCCTGGGAAGCGATGAAGTGGCGGAAGGAGCTTTGGAGGCGTTTGGAGAACTGGGGCTTCGGATCCCCAAGGATGTGGCAGTGATAGTATATCAGGATATTCAGACACTGGAGAGCAAGTGGCCCACAGCCACCTGCATTGAGATGTTTCCGGACTATGTGTGGGAAAATGCGCTGGAGATGCTTCTTGGACGTATTGGGCAGAAGCGGACTCAGGCAGTGACAGTAGTGGTGCCCACCCATCTGCGGATCGGTGATACCGCTTAAGCAGGATGAGGCAGGAAGTTTCCGGAACAGAAAAAGGATTGAATGGGATTTCCCTTCAATATATAGCTTTAAAAACCTATTTTACAAGCAAAAAACAGGAGGAAAACAACATGAAGAAAACAGTATCCATGCTGATGACAGCAGCAATGTGTGCAGGACTGGCAGCAGGAGCAGTACCTGCTCTGGCAGAAGGAAACCAGCAGATCGAAAAACTTAGCATTGCATTTGTTCCGTCCAGAGAGCCGGAAGAGATCATCACAGCTACAGAGCCTCTGAAGGAAATGCTCACAAGCGAGCTGGCAAAATTAGGCTATGACGTGGCTGAGGTAGATATTACCGTGGGTACCAGCTATGAGGCGGTGGGCGAAGCTCTTTCTGCCGGAACAGCAGATGTGGGCCTGATTCCGGGAGGAACCTATGTGCTGTACGATGACGGCTGCGATGTGCTTCTTACAGCTACCAGAGACGGACTTTCCATTGATTCTGACAGCGCAAAGGATTGGAATGACCAAGCTCCCACAGAGGCCTCTGACAAACAGGCAACCAGCTACCGCGCATTGATGATCGCAGGACCTTCCGAGAAAGGAAAGGAACTGGCAGAGAAGGTAAATGCAGGGGAAGAGCTTACCTGGGAAGATATTGACAGCGCCAATTGGAGCGTGATGAATTCCTCCTCACCGGCAGGATACATTTATCCCTCTCTGTGGTTGCAGGAGAACTTTGATAAGAACATCACTCAGCTGTCCCATGCAGTGCAGTCTGATTCTTACGGCAGCGCATTTGCACGTCTGGCTTCCGGGCAGATTGATGTGCTGTGTACCTACGCAGATGCCAGAAGAGACTATGTAGAGAAATGGAACAGCGAGTATGCTATGGAGAACAGTATCTGGGATGATACGGCTGTGATCGGAGTGACACCGGCTATCTATAATGATACCATCAGTGTAAGCAAGACTTCTCCCATTATGGATGATGCATTTAAGGCAGCCCTGGCAGATGCTTTCATCAATATCGGAAATACGGAAGAAGGAAAAGAAGTAATTGCTATTTACAGCCACAATGGATACCAGAAGGCTGCTGCTGAGGATTATGACTCCGAGCGGGCAGCACAGAAGATGATCCAGGAGTTAAACAGCGCTTCCTAAGAGACAGCGATAAAAAGAAGATCTGACAGAACAGACATTTAGGGGCCGCCGCAAAATCGGCCTGTTACCGGGATGGAGATCCGGAATACAGGGACAGCATTTTGCGGCGGCCTTTCTGGTATGGAGAGACATTTTTCGCAGGGAAGCTGCAAAAAAATCCGAGGGAACGCCCCAAAATGGATCTCATCCAACCGCTGCAAAATAGAAAATAATAGAGGTATCCTATGATTGAGTTTAAAAATGTGACAAAAAAATATCCCAATGGATTTGTGGGACTGAAAAATGTGAATCTTACCATAGATCAGGGAGAGTTTGTGGCTATTATCGGACTTTCCGGAGCGGGAAAATCCACCCTGATCCGCACCATTAACCGGATGCATGACGTGACGGAGGGAACGCTCACCGTGGACGGAACGGATGTGATGACTCTTCAGGGAAAGACCCTGAGACGTTTCAGAAGAAGAATCGGTATGATCTTCCAGTCCTTTAACCTGATTACAAGAACAACGGTGATTAAGAATGTGCTGACTGCTTTTGTGCCGGATCTGCCCTGGTGGAGAGCAGCCTTTGGGATTTTTACGAAAGAGGAAAAGATGGCCGCATTAGAAGCCCTGGACAAGGTGGGAATTTTGGACAAGGCTTTTGTGCGGGCGGACCAGCTTTCCGGCGGACAGCAGCAGAGGGTGGCCCTGGCCAGAACGCTGGCGCAGAATCCTCAGATCATTCTGGCGGACGAGCCGGTGGCAGCTCTGGATCCGGTGACTGCCAAGCAGGTGATGGATGATTTCCGCAGGATCAACAAAGAGATGAAGATTACCGTGCTGATTAATATCCATCATGTAGACCTGGCGCTGCAGTATGCGGATCGGGTGATCGGAATCCGGGCAGGAGAGGTGGTCTATGACGGGCCGGTGGATCAGGTAGATGAGAAGGTGTTGGATTCCATATATCAGGGAGGTCAGGAGAAAACGGCATGAGTATTTACGATAAACTTTTTCCGCCGAAAACCATTACCCTGGCAAACGGCAAAACGGTGCAGAAAAAGCGTACCAGAATGCCGCTGGTGATCTTGATACTGGCGGCGCTGACGGCCCTTTCTGTAAAGGTAACGGGATTTAATATGCATACTCTGGTAAGCAGAATAAATGAATTTTTCGTAATTTTGGGCCAGATGTTTTCTGCTCCCAACTGGAGCTATATGCCAAAGGTCTGGGGGCCCTTGTTTGACACAATTCAAATGTCCCTGCTGGGTTCTGTGGCAGGAGCGATTCTGGTAGTACCCTTTGCGATGCTGGCTTCTACCAATGTGATTAAAAATAATGTGGTGGTGACGGTGATGCGGCTGTTTCTCAGTATCGTCCGCACTCTGCCGACTTTGGTAGCTGCTCTGATTGCTACTTATATTTTTGGACTGGGTACTCTGGCTGGAACCATTGCCATCGCAGTATTTACCTTTGCCTATATGGGGAAGATTCTCTATGAGGAGATTGAGACAGTGGATATGGGGGCCTTTGAGGCAATGGAAGCTATGGGAGCTACCAAGGTGAGAGCTTTCGTCAGCGCTATCGTGCCTCAGGTACTTCCCTCCTATCTGTCCAACGGCCTGTTCTGCTTTGAGGGAAACGTGCGGTATGCCGCCATCTTAGGCTATGTGGGGGCAGGAGGCCTGGGATTGATCTTAAACGAAAAGATCGGCTGGAGAGAATATCCCAGTGTGGGAATGATTCTCATCGCCCTGTTTGTCACAGTATTTATCATTGAAACCATCAGCCGTGCAGCTCGCAAGCGGCTGGTATAGGAGGTAGGGGATGAAGAAAAGAATTGAACAGGCGTATGAAAATCGTCCGAAACGCTGGCTATTTGAGCTGTCAGTGGCGCTGGTGGTGGTATTTTTACTGATCTGGAGCGCTTCGGGCATCGAGACCAGCGGAACCACGCAGAACGGCGGCAAGATCGCCATGAATATTTTGTCCGGAATTTTTCATCCGGATACAAAATTGTTATTTAACCTGACCACCAAGGGCGTTCCCTATCTTTTGCTGGAAACCATCTGTATTGCTTTTCTGGGAACCATTGTAGGCGCGATCATTTCCATTCCTCTGGCTTTTTTGTCAGCTTCCAATTTGACGCCAAAGCCGGTGGCTTTTGTGGGAAGAACCATTATTATGGCAGTGCGCACCATTCCGGCCTTTGTGTACGGTCTGATGTTTATCCGGGTCACCGGGCCCGGAGCCTTTACCGGACTGCTTACCATGTCCTTATGTTCTGTGGGCATGGTAAGCAAAATGTATATCGAAGCCATAGAGGATCTGGATACCAAGGTGCTGGAGTCTCTGGATGCAGCAGGCTGCACCACATGGCAGAAGATTCGCTACGGAATTTTGCCCCAGCTGATGCCAAATTTTGCCTCCACAGCCATTTACCGTTTTGACATTAACTTAAGGGATGCCACGGTGCTGGGACTGGTGGGAGCAGGCGGTATCGGAGCGCCTCTGATCTTTGCTATGAATGCCTACCGCTGGAATGAGGCCGGAGCCATTTTAGCAGGCCTGATTGTGTTGGTGCTGATTGTGGAATGGATATCCACCAAGATCCGGGTAAAATTGGCAAGAGGTTAGACTGGGAGAGAGGAAGGCGTCTGTATCAGGAGAATGACGGCGGCTGGAAGGATGAAAAGATGAAAAAGGAATTGGAACTTATTTTTACCTCTGATATTCACGGTCATGTGTTTCCGGTAAATTACCCGGAAAATAAAGAAGAAGCCTCCGGGCTTTTGAATATGGGAGGGCAGATCAAAAAGACAGATCACACGCTGATCCTGGATGGGGGAGATTCCCTGCAGGGAACCCCTCTTTCCCAATATTATATTGCCCACAGCGGCAAGTATTCTTCTCACCCTCTTGGGGAGGCGTTCAACAGCCTGGGCTGTGATTATTACACTCTGGGAAACCATGATTTTAATTTCGGATATGAGGTTTTAAAAAGCTATATAGACAGTATGAAAGGCCAATGCCTGTGCGCAAACCTGGAGGATCTAAGAGGAGAACTGAAGGTGAAGAAACATCTGGTTCACGTTCTGGGAAACGGCCTGCGGGTAGGGATTACCGGAATCGTCACAGATTATGTGATGATCTGGGAACAGCCCAGGAACCTGGAGGAGCTGCGGGTGATGGATGCCTTTGAGACAGCGAAGCAGGAGTATGAGGCTTTAAAAGACCAGTGTGATGTGACAGTCTGCATTTACCACGGAGGTTTCGAGGAGGATCTGGTTACTGGAAAACGTCTGTCCGATACCAGGGAGAATGTGGCCTGTGAGATAGCAGAAAAGCTGGGCTTTGATATCCTTTTGACTGGTCACCAGCATATCCTGGTGGAAGGGGTGAAGCTGTCCGGCACCTATGCCCTTCAGCCTCCGGCCAACGGGACCCACTATATGCAGCTGGAGGCTCTGGTGGAGATGCCGGAATGGGAGGAACTGTCTGAAGAAGGGGAAAGTAAAAAGACAGAAGCGACCCTGAAGGAAACAGGTACTTTGAAAAGACAGGAACCCGAGATCCTTCGGATCACCTCCCGGGCCGTTAAAGTGGGAGACTGGCATAAGGAGGAGCCTTATCACAGTCTTCTTCCTCTGGAACGGGATACACAGCGGTGGCTGGATGAACCGGTGGGCTGTCTTAAGGAGGAGATTTTGCCGGAGGAGAAACTTGCGGCAGCGCTCTATGGCAGCCGCCTGGCGGATCTGTTTAATGCAGTGCAGCTGGAACACACAGGAGCAGACTTTTCCTGTACCAGTCTGGGAAATCAGCCGGCAGGACTGAAACGGCAGGTGTCCATGCGGGAAATCTGCGGGGCTTATCTGTTTGCCAACACGCTGGTGGTGCTGGAGGTGGACGAACAGGCAGTCCGGACCGCGCTGGAGCGGTGCGGTGCTTATATCACAATAAAGAATGGAAAACCGGAGATCTCAGAGGAATTTCTAAAACCCAAGGTAGAACACTACAATTTTGATTTCTATGCAGGTCTTGTTTATGAATTTGATTTTACCAGGCCGGTGGGGCAAAGGCTGATTAAGCTGACGCTGCCGGACGGTTCCCCATTAGGAGACCGGAAGTATCAGCTGGTTACCAACAACTACAGGGCCACGGGAACGGGAGGTTATGAAGCTTTGGCCGCTTGTCCGGTGATCTGGAGGGGCGCGTTGGAAATGCCGGAGTTGGTGGCACAGTATATCCGCAGGCATACAAGAGAGGAAGAACTGTAGCCGGGGGCTTTTGATCCGGCAGGAAATTCATGGCGGGTGCTGGACAAGATTTTGGAAAAGTATTATAATATCCCCATCTTTAGATGAAGGAGGTAATCCAAAATGGCTGAAAAGTTTAACAAGGATATGACCATCGGAGAGGTTATCCGTATGGATCCGAATATGATAAACGTTCTGATGGCGAGCGGAATGCACTGCATCGGCTGCCCCTCTTCCCAGGGAGAGACATTGGAAGAGGCTGCTCTGGTTCACGGAATCGAGCCGGAACTGCTGCTGGCCAGAATGAATGCATTTGCAAGCGAGATGGAGAAGCAGAACAAATAAACGAAAATAGCAAACTGAAAAAGCAGCAAAGTATAATCAGGCTGTCTCGGGAAAGCGAAGAGGGATGAGAAATACATCCTCTCTCGATTCCGGGACAGTCTGTTTTACTGCTGAAAAAAGAGGAGATGCTGCAAAATACCTCCGGCGGTATCGTTTCGGAGAAAAACACACCGAAAATCCACAGGAATTTATATTTTGCAGCATCTCTTTAGATGTTGTGGGTCAAATATTGCGCAGTTTCTGGATAGCAGCATCCGGAATGATTACTTCCATATGCTCCGTAAAATATTCTTCCATGCCCGGGGTATAGCTTACCTGCAAGGCATATTCAGACAGTACGTTGCAGATTTTGTTAAACTGACCGGGATCTGTGTCTGCCTTTTTTAAAAGCAGGTAATAATTCTGATCTTCCGGGTTTTTAAACAGGGCGTTGGGCCCGGCGTAACTGGGAGAGAGTACCCGGGAAGCCCGGATCACTGTCTCCAGATCCCGGAACAGATAGAAGCGGGTGAGATGGAAGATCTCTTCAGAAGCTTCCGGGGATTCTAAGGGATCCTCGGGGGCTTTTTCTGCCTCTGTCTCTGTTTCAGGAAGAGCGGCTTTGGCGGCCAGCTGCTTGGCCTGATGGATCTTCTGAATCAGATCCAGAATGTCGTCCGCTCCGGTGAGCGCTTCTGCAAGGCCGGAAGAAGTCCGGTCTGATTCGGAACGCTCTTCTTCTCCTGTAAATCTGGAGAAACGAGTATCCAGTTCCTCCGGATCCTCCACCTTGGTAATGATCAGGATGATGGAATCCGAAGAGACGGGAATTGCTTCTATCATAAGTGGAATATTGTTGGCTTCAAAGCCAAAATCATCAGCAGCCTGCTGCATCATATCACGAAAAAGGTTTTTTGCTTTTTCCGAACCGTAAGCCAGTTCGCTGAGGCGGATCTTCCGGTCAATCAGATCTTCTTTGGTGAGCGTGCAGCGAATCTGATTTTCATTTATTTTCTCAATTTTCATAACATCACATCCAATCTATTCAACTGAGAGCAATGATAACATACTTTCTTTTATAAGATTATATCCAAAATTACAAAAGATGTAAAGTGGATAAAAAATCCTTGCAAAATAGGCACATATTGTATATAATAGAACTGTGAAAGGATGTGTGCCATTTTACAAAAGAAAGGAGGATTATAAAGTTCTTATCTGAATGCTCATTTCATGTCTATGAAATCTATTTGCGGATGTTCCCGCAGCTATTCAAGAAATCAGTGAGAGTCATTATCTGCCCCTAAAGTTGATAAATAATACCACAAAACGCATCTTTTCGCAATGTGAAAAATCTAAATTTTTTAGAAAATTTCCCGCTCTGCCCGGTGTTGCAGGAAATAATATATCACAGACAGGCGCCTTTCGCAGGGCTGGGAATCAGGGGAAACAAAGATGAGGAGAAATGATGAACAGGATCAGGAGGGGAAAGCGCTTTTTGGCGAACTGGCTCAGTATGAAAAGAGAGGATGCCGCTTTTATTTAAATGGCCGTCCTGCCAGACCCGGAAAGATCGTTTCCGCATGCCTGAGGGAAAATGCCACCTATATGCGGGAGTTTGTCAGCGATGAAAAAGACCATATCAGAGGAATTAATTTTATCAGAATAAAAGAAAAATAAAAGATCTTCTGGCAGCAGGATTTCCCCGGATGCAGAAAAAATGAATCTTTTATGAATCTTTTATGAAATTGCTGACGAAACCTGTTTTTACTGCTATACTTACCAGGGAATAGCTTGTGCCCGGGAGGTAAAATATGCAGGAAAACAAAAGAAGCAAACGCAGAGGAAATGCGGCAGGCCCTGTTTTTTTGGCGTTGGTGGTGATACTGGCCGCAGCGGCCGTTTTTTTGATACAGCGGTATATGCCAACAAAGGAACGGATGACTCCAGAAGCGTATTTTGGAGCAGTCGAAGAAAATCAGGTAGTGCTGGTGCTTCAGGATCATCTGGCGGAGCAGAAGGGACTTTTGGAGGATCAGGGGCTGTATCTGAATTATGAGCTGGTTCGGGATGAGATCAATTCCAGGTTTTACTGGGATGAGCCAAACGGGCAGATGATCTTTACCACTGCCCTGGAGACGTATGATATTCCAGTGGACAGCGCTGCTTATACCGTTGACGGAGAAAGCCGGGAGTATGAGCGGCCGATTGTGATCCGCAGGGATGGAACTTTGTATCTGTCAGCAGATTTTCTTCAGCTTTTTACGAACCTGGAGTGGTCTTTGACAGAGGAAGAGGGGATTTACCATGGCCTTCTGCGATATCAGTGGGGAACTCAGAGAAGGGCGACAGCCAGAAAGACAGTACCTGTTCGATATCAGGGTGGTATCAAAAGCCCTATTCTGACAGAGCTTCAGGCCGGAGATAGCGTACAGGTGTTGGAGGAGTTTGAGAACTGGCTGGAGGTGGTGACGCCGGACGGCTATGTGGGCTATGTGTCAAAACGCGGAGTCGGAGAGATCCAGGAGACAGAGGTGACCAGAGAATTTCAGGAGGTGGAGTACACCAGCCTGACCCGGGAAGAAAAGATTAATCTGGTGTGGCATCAGATCGACTATGAGGAGGCCAATCAGTATCTGAGCGAGGATATCGCAGACATGACCGGAGTGAATGTGATCTCCCCCACCTGGTTTTCCGTGTTGGACAATGAGGGCGCCATCAGTTCTTTCGGGGATGTGGAATACGTAAAGACTGCTCATGAGGCAGGTCTGGAGGTCTGGGGGCTGATCAACAATTTCAGCCCGGAGGTAGATACCACGACCCTTCTTGCGTCCACCGCAGCCAGGCGGAGAATGGCGGATACGCTGGTCAGTGAAGCTAAGAGGCTGGATATAGAGGGGATCAATCTGGATTTTGAGTATATTAAGGAGGAGTGCGGCTACAGCTATGTGCAGTTTGTGCGGGAGCTGTCCATTGCCTGCCGGAAAAATAATCTGGTGCTTTCTGTGGATGTGCCTGTGCCCATGGATTTTAATCAGCATTTTAACCGGAAGGAACTGGGGACCGTGGCGGATTATGTGATCGTCATGGGATATGATGAACACTATGCAGGTTCTGAGACTGCCGGCAGCGTGGCCTCTTTAAGTTTTGAAGAGAACGGTATCACAGAGACCCTCAAGGCGGTTCCGGCAGAGAAGATCATCAGCGGAGTGCCTTTTTACACCAGAATCTGGTATACGGTATATAACGAGGACGGAACCACCACAGTGACCAGCGAGGCACTGAGTATGGAGAGTGTGGACAAGACACTGAAAACCTACGGCCTTACGCCGGAATGGAATGAGGAGACTTCCCAGTATTACACCGCCTGGGTTGCAGAGGACGGTACCCTTTGTGAGATCTGGATTGAGGATGAGGAATCTTTGGCGCTGAAAGCCGGATTGGTGGGAACCTATGATCTGGGAGGAATCGCAGCCTGGGTGCTTGGCTCTGAGAAGGCCTCAATATGGCCGGTGCTTCAGAAAGGAATCTCGGGTTAGAAATAGAGCCGGAAAGCCTTTGACAGGACGCTGGGCCTGGAGGCTTTGGGACTGTCAGAGAAAGAGGCAGGAAGCTTTTGGGAAGGATTGGCAGCGCTTGCGGCAGTCCTCACAGTGAGAGAAAACAAAAAACAGCAGAAAGCGTTCTTCTGCGTACAGGCAGCAGGGATGGAGACCGGAAGGGGCAGTTCGGGACTTCATGCCTGCTGAAGTATACAAAAGAACCGGGGGAGAAGAGCATGTTGGGAACGATTGTAAATACAGGAACTATTTTAGCGGGAAGTTTGATCGGCAGTCAGGTGAAAAAGGGAATCAAGCCTCAATATCAGGAAACGCTTTTTCATGCCATGGGATTGGCGGCCACAGCCCTTGGCATCAACGCAGTGACTCAGAATATGCCGAACAGCCGATATCCGGTGTTGTTTATCATCAGCCTGGCAGCAGGGAGTCTTCTGGGAACCATTCTGGATCTGGACGGAAAATTTCAGAAACTGATATCCAGAGTCTCAGGCAAAGGACTGGGGCAGGGACTTTCCACTGCAGTGCTCCTGTTTTGTATCGGTACCTTGTCTATTCTTGGTCCCATTGAGAGCGCTGTGAATGGGGACAATACCTATCTTTTTACTAATGCCACACTGGATTTTGTGACTTCTATGGTGCTTGCTTCCGCATACGGAATCGGGATCGCCATTGCGGCGGGAGTGCTGTTTTGCTGGCAGGGAAGCATTTTTTTGTGTGCCGGATTTCTGGCCGATTTTCTTACGCCGGAGCTGCTGACGGAGATTTCCGTTGTGGGAGGCATCCTCATCGCCAGCTCAGGGCTTTCCATCCTGAAGATCAAGGATTGCAAAACTCTGAATATGCTTCCGGCTCTGCTGATGCCGATACTCTGGTTTCTGGTAAAAGGTCTGTTTGGGATGTAGAGGACGTCAGGGACAGAGGATGCTGTTTTTTGTATGCAGATATCAGAGCGGGGGCAGAACGGTTTTCATGGAGAATATGAGGTTTGGAGAAAGCGCAAAAGAGGCAGGGAGGATCGGACTGGAGAGCGGACATGGAACAGAGTTTATATGAAGAATTGATCAGATACAGCAAGACGGAGGTTTATCCCTTTCACATGCCGGGACATAAGCGGCGTTTGGGAGGGTTTGCAGACCCCTTTTCTTTTGACATTACGGAGATTGAAGGTTTTGATAATCTTCACCATGCGGAGGGGATTCTGTTAAAGGCCCAGCAAAGGGCGGCGGACCTTTTTGGGGCGGAGGAGACCCATTTTCTGGTAAATGGAAGTACGTCCGGCATCCTGAGCGCCATAGGAGCCTGCGCGCCAAAGGGAAAGCTTCTTATGACCAGGAACAGCCATAAGGCAGCCTATCACGGTCTGTTTTTAAACCGGCTGGAGGCGGTGTATCTGTACCCGGGAGAGGGAAGGGAAGAGACAGAGCGTATTCTGTCAAGGGAACCTCAGATACAGGCAGTGTATCTGACAGCGCCTATTTATGAGGGGATTCTTCCGGATGTAAAAGGGATTTTGGAGGCGGCTCACAATTTCGGGCTTCCGGTAATTGTGGATGAGGCTCACGGAGCCCATTTTGGTATGCATCCTATTTTTCCGCCCTCTGCGGTAGCTTTAGGGGCGGATCTGGTGATCCAGAGCGTTCATAAGACGCTGCCCTCCCTGACCCAGACAGCGCTGCTGCACGTAAACGGTTCGTTGGTGGACCGCAGACGGCTGTGTCAGATGTTGGGCGTCTACCAGAGCAGCAGTCCCAGCTATGTTTTGATGGCAAGTATTGACCGTTGTGTAGGGCTGCTTAAGGAGCGGGGAACCGCTCTTTTTGATACATTTGCCAGAGAACTTATAGATTTTTACGGTCGCATGAAAGGGCTGCGGCATCTTTGCCTTCTTAAGAATCAGGATCCCTCTAAGATCCTGATCTGCGGAAGGAAGAAAGGCCTTACCGGCAGGGATATTGGCCGCTTTTTGCGGCAGGAATACCATCTGGAGTTGGAGATGGAGACAAGGGACTACGCGCTGGCACTGGCTTCTGTGGGAGACAGCCCGGAGGGATTTCGTCGTCTGGGAGACGGGATTTTGGATCTGGACAGCCGTCTTGGGAGCGGAACATACCAGGCGAAGGGAGAGCGGTGTCACGCTGCGTTTGCACCGGGTGAAGGATTCAGAAAGGATACGGAGGCATCTGGCGGCAAAGCGTTGGACGAAATGGCGGAGCAATCCGGCGGACTGGAGGGGCCGGGGACTTCCTTTGTTCTGAACAATGAGGCGGTTATGACGATCTGGGAGGCAGATCAAAGTCCCAAGAGACAGGTTGCCCTGGAAGATTCCGAGGGAAGCATCTGTGGGGAATATCTGTATCTGTATCCGCCGGGCGTGCCGCTGGCAGTACCCGGAGAGAGAATCAGCCGGGAACTGCTGGAGAAGGTTCTTCAGTACAGAGACATGGACTGGTATCTTCAGGGGCTGGAGGATCCTAAGATGGAGAAGATCTGGGTGGCTGCAAATGAATGAAAAGGACATTCCGTTTATTTTGAGAGCTGAGAACTCAGACCAGAGTCCGGCGAAGCTGCCAGGGGAAGGAGAACGAATAGGAACGGACGATATGGGAAAAATATTTTATATTATGGGAAAAAGCGCTACTGGTAAGGATACTATTTATCAGGAGCTTCTTGAGCGCAAAGAGCTGGGGCTTAACCGGCTGATCCCCTATACCACCAGGCCCATTCGGGCAAAGGAGACGGAAGGAGTGGAATATCACTTTGTGGGGGAAGAAAAGCTGCAGGAGTTTTTGGATAAAGGCAGAGTGATTGAACTGCGGGAATACGATACCATTCATGGAATTTGGAAATATTTTACTGTGGATGATGAGACCATGGATCTGGAGAAGCAGGATTATCTGGCCATCGGCACCCTGGTTTCTTATGGGAGAATGGTGGAATATTATGGAAAGAACCGGGTGATTCCCATTTACATAGAGGTGGAGGATGGGGAAAGACTGGAGCGTGCTTTGAAACGGGAGAAAAAGCAGACTGTGCCAAAGTATGAGGAGCTGTGTCGCAGATTTTTGGCAGATCAGAAAGATTTTTCAGATCAGAAGCTGGAAGCTGCGGGAATCGGACATCGTTTCTCCAATAATGGGGACCGGCAGCAGTGCATGGAGGCGGCGGCGGCATACATCCTTTCCCAGAAAGAAGCGTAGCTGTACCAAGAGGCGTTGCCCCCGCACAGAGATGCTGCAGGTGATGAGGCAGCCGGACCAGGGATGGGATCAGAACTGCGGCGGAAAAACAGAATCCCGGAAGAGGGAAAGGGCCGGGAAGCGGGGGTTTCTTTCGGATATAGTTTACTTTATAATGCAAATATGGTATTCTTATTGTGAATTATTGTGTGTTTTTGTGAGAGGCTTTGATCCGGGCAGCATTCGTCAAATAGCAGCATAAGTGCGGCTGCTATTTGGCGAATGCTGGCGGAAATAAAAATACGGATGTTACAGGCACAGTGGATACGGCGGTAAGATCCCTCTGGGAGGTGACGTAAATGTCAGGATTTAACAGTATAATTGGACATGAGCAGATGATTTCGCATTTGGAGCATGCGATTCAGTCAGATAAGGTGAGTCACGCATATTTATTTCAGGGGGAAGCCGGCTCCGGGAAACGGATGATGGCAGATGCCTTTGCTATGGCTCTTCAGTGCGAGGCTGGAGGGGTGGAGGGCTGCGGCACCTGTCATTCCTGCCATCAGGCAATCAGCCGCAATCATCCGGATATTATCTATGTGACTCATGAAAAGCCAAACAGTATCGGGGTGGATGAGATCCGGGATCAGCTTGTAAATGATATCCAGATCAAGCCATACAATGGAAAATATAAAATTTATATTGTGGCAGAAGCGGAGAAGATGACTCTTCAGGCGCAGAATGCCCTGTTAAAAACGCTGGAGGAGCCTCCTGCTTATGGGGTGATCCTTTTGCTTACCAGGAACGCATCTGTGTTGTTGGACACCATTCGCTCCCGCTGTGTGCTTCTGAATGTAAAGCCGGTGCCGGATGAGAAAGTAAAACGGTATCTGATGGAGAAACTGGAGATTCCGGATTACCAGGCTGATATCTGTGTGGCTTTTGCCCAGGGAAATATTGGGAAAGCAGCTATGCTGGCTGTGTCAGAAAATTTTAATGCGATTAAGGCGGCAGCCCTGCATCTGGCGGCCCATGTAAAAGATATGGATCTTAACGAGGTGATTGCTGCGGTGAAGGGAGTGGTTCCCTATAAGATCGAGGTGCAGGATTATCTGGACATTCTGGCAGTATGGTACCGGGATGTGCTGTATTTTAAGGCGACCAGAGATATAGAGGGCCTTGTGTTTAAAGATCAGTTAAAAAATATCCGTCAGAATGCCAGCATCAGTTCCTATGAAGGGCTGGAGCTGATACAGCAGGCCTTAGAGACAGCTAAGACCAGGCTCAATGCCAATGTAAACTTTGAGCTTACCATAGAGCTGCTGTTTTTGACAATGAAAGAAAATTAGCGTTACAAAAAAGGATGACTGGAGATAGAGACAGATGGTAAAGATAGTTGGAGTGCGTTTCCGGAATGCCGGAAAAGTCTATTATTTTGACCCAAAGGATTATAAGATCAAGCCCGGGGATCATGTGATCGTAGAGACTGCCCGGGGCATTGAGTACGCCACAGTTTCCGGGAAAGTGCAGGAGGTGGCAGACCATAAGGTGGTTCAGCCCTTAAAACCAGTGATTCGGGTGGCTAATGCAGAAGATGATGCCAGGGCAAAGCGGAATCGGGAGAAGGAGCGGGAGGCTATGGCCATCTGCAAGGAGAAGATCCGCAAGCACAATTTGGATATGAAGCTCATTGACGCAGAGTATACCTTTGACAATAACAAAGTGTTGTTTTATTTTACGGCGGACGGCCGTATTGATTTTAGAGAGTTGGTAAAGGATCTGGCGGCAGTATTCCGCACCAGGATTGAGCTGCGTCAGATCGGTGTCCGAGATGAGACCAAGATTTTGGGGGGCGTGGGAATCTGCGGACGGCCGCTTTGCTGCAGCACCTTTCTCTCTGAGTTTGCCCCTGTATCTATTAAGATGGCAAAGGAACAGAATCTTTCCCTGAATCCCACCAAGATTTCCGGGGTTTGCGGACGCTTAATGTGCTGCCTGAAAAATGAGGAGGAGACGTATGAGTATCTTCACAGCAAGCTGCCGGGGATCGGAGATACCGTCACAACCATTACCGGACTTCAGGGAGAGGTGGCCAGTGTGAACGTGCTGCGCCAGAAGGTGAAGGTTCTGGTGGATGTGGATGATGAGAAGGAGCTTCAGGAGTATGATGTAAAGGATCTGAAGTTCAAACCAAGACGGAAAAAAGAAAAAAACAGCAATTCCAATAATGGAAATTCTAACCGGAGCAATTCGGAGAAGGGTTCCGGAAAAGACCGGGAAGAGAAAGAAAACGCTCGTCAGAGCCGTGAAGACCGAGAGAATGCCCGCCAGAGCCGTGAGGCGAGAGAAAATTCCTTCCAGGGCCGTGAAGACCGAGAGAATGCCCGCCAGAACCGGGAGGAGAGGGAGAATTCTCGCCAGAATCGGGAATTTAGGGAGCGCAGAAAACGGGCTTCCAAAAATAGTATTCAGGATCAGGAAGAGAGGGAACTTCAGGAGCTGGAAGCTCTGGAGCAGAAGGAGAGCCGTTCCCGGCTGGAGGATGATCAGATATGATGCAGCAGGATGGACTGCTTTTACCTGGTGAGCGGCTGGATGACCTTCAGAGAAATGGCTATAAGATCATTCAGAATGAAAAGCTCTTCTGCTTCGGTATGGATGCGGTATTGCTATCTGCCTTTGCCAGGGTGAAGGAGGGAGAACAGGTGCTGGATCTTGGCACCGGAACCGGAGTGATTCCCATTTTGCTGGAAGCAAAAAGCAGGGGCCGTTCTTTTGCGGGGCTGGAGATTTGCGCCGCCAGCGCAGATATGGCAAGGCGCAGCGTAGCTTATAATCATCTGGGGCATAAGATCTCTATCATTCAGGGAGATATCAGGGAGACCGACCGAATTTTTCCGGCGGCTTCTTTTGATGTGGTGACATCTAATCCGCCCTATATGACGGCAAAGCATGGACTGGTGAATCCGGATTTGGATAAGGCGGCGGCCCGCCATGAGATTTTGTGTACTCTGGAGGACGTGATCAGCCAGGGAGCCAGAGCCCTGAAACCGCAGGGCAGATTTTATATGGTGCATCGTCCCTTCCGAATGGCGGAGATTATCCGGGTGTTCAGCCAGTATAAGCTGGAGCCAAAACGGATTCGGCTGGTATATCCCTTTGTGGACAAAGAGCCAAACATGATTTTGATAGAAGCGCTCAAAGGGGGAAAGCCCAGAGTCAGCGTGGAGCCGCCTTTGATCGTCTATGAGCGCCCTGGGGTGTATACAGAAGAAGTCCGAAGGCTGTATGAGATGCAGGATACCGCCAAAGAGATAAATCTGCGGCCTGAAAAATAAATGCAGGAGAAAGAAGATGCAGGGGAAATTATATTTGTGTGCCACCCCAATAGGAAACCTGGAAGATATGACCTTTCGGGCTGTGAAAACCTTGAGGGAAGTGGATCTGATCGCGGCGGAAGATACCCGCAACAGCATAAAGCTGCTGAATCATTTTGAGATCCGGACGCCTATGACCAGTTATCATGAGTACAATAAAATAGAAAAAGCGCACGATCTGATCCGGCAGATGAAACAGGGAAAAAATATAGCTTTGATCACCGATGCGGGCACACCGGGGATCTCGGATCCCGGTGAGGATCTGGTGAGGCTTTCTTATGAAGCCGGAATTGAGGTGACCTCCCTTCCGGGAGCCTGCGCCTGCGTTACGGCGCTGACCTTATCCGGACTTCCCACCAGGCGGTTTTGTTTTGAGGCATTTTTGCCGTCAGATAAAAAAGAACGCCAGGAAATTTTGGAAGAACTAAAGACAGAGACTCGGACAGTGATCCTCTATGAAGCACCTCATCGTCTGGTGAAGACCTTGAAGGAGCTGGAGGAGACGCTGGGAGAGCGGCGAATCACGTTATGCCGGGAACTGACAAAACGCCATGAGACAGCATTTGCCACCACCCTTTCAGAGGCCATCTCCCATTATGAGACTCAGGAGCCAAAGGGTGAGTGTGTGATCGTGATGGAGGGCAGAGACCGGCTTGCCATGAAGCAGGAGGCCTGGCAGGCCTGGGAGACCATGGATATCGCAGAGCACATGGCTCTGTACGAAAATCAGGGGATGAGCCAGAAGGATGCCATGAAGGCCGTTGCCAAAGACCGGGGCATCGGAAAGAGGGAAGTGTACCGGATGGTGCTGGAGGGGAAGGAAGCAGCAGAAGATAGGCTGTGAGCAGGAACGTAAACAGCAATGATTTTACAAAAAGAAGGGACAGGAAGGATGGCAGACAATAAAAATTCAGCCAATGTTCTGGTATGTGAATCCCAGGAAGTGCTGTATAAAAAAGCAGTAAAGAAAATGAATGCGGATCAGCTGATCGTTCAGTACGCATATAAGATAGAAAATTACAGGACAGCCGCTGCCATGTTTGACGAGGTGGGGGCTTATTTGGATTCTAAGGAGCTGGCTCAAAAGTGCCGGGATCTGGCAGAGAAAACGGAGGCAGAGGCCAGGGAGGAGCAGTACCGGAAGGCAAAAGCGGCCAAAGAAAAAGCAGCGACGCAGCAGGAGCTGGAAAAAGCGGCCCAACAGTTTGAGGAGCTGGGTTCTTACAAAGATGCGGCTCGTTGGCGGCAGGAATGTCTGGAGCAGAGCGCAGCTTTTGATAAAAAAGTCAAGGGAAAGGTTCTTGGCATCAGTATGGTGATACTGCTTTGCGCAGGGCTTTTGGTGGCAGGCTATACAACAGGATTTTATCGCTATATGATGGGTGTGTTTTACAGCTCCATGGGCTACTATGAGAAGTCAGAGCCGATCTTTGAGGGGTTGGGGGATTTTCTTGACAGTCAGGAGCGGGCCAGAGTCTCCAGGGAGGAACAGGTGCGCCGTCAAGAAACAGAGGAACTTTCCGCTTTGCAAAAGGCCAAAGCAGGGGACAGTGTGGTATTTGGAGCCTATACCTGGAAGGTGCTGGAGCGGAAAGAGGATCAGTTGTATCTGATTTTGCAGGATGTAAAGGGAAACGGTCCCTTTTATCAGGCGTCTTACCATGAATCCCAGGAGGCTGTGGACTGGGAGAACAGCAGTCTTCGCTCCTGGCTGAACAAAGAAGTGCTGGAGACGGAATTCGCACCGGAAGATCGCCAAGCGCTGTTGCCGATAGGGGAAAATGGAGCGTTTCAGGAGGTGGCTGCTTCCAAAGAACCAGAAAACGGTACGGCAAGCAGCGGAGATTATGTGTCAATCCTTTCTGTTTCTGAAATACAGCAATACAAAAAGGTGTTAAGCGGGCTGAAGGGGGTTGACTATTGGCTGAAAGATGCAGGAGACAAACCGGATACGGCGGTTTTCGTCTCTGCTTCCGGCCAGGTAATGGAGCATGGATACCCAGTGGCTGAGGCCAGATTTTCTTTGCGCCCGGTGATTTTGGTGGACTGCCTTGCATTGACAGAGGAGGAGCATTCATGAGTGCATTTCAATATCGGATAAAAATGCTGATCCAGTATAAGGATCTGATTAAGGAATTGGTAAGCAGAGATATCAAACTGAAATACAGAAGAAGTTTTTTGGGCTATGTGTGGAGCATTTTAAATCCTTTGCTGATCATGATCGTAATGACCGTGGTGTTTTCGGCGATGTTCCAGAGAAATATTGAGAATTACCCGGTATATCTGCTGACTGGCCGGATGCTGTTTGACTTTCTCACCAGCAGCACCAACGGAGGAATGCGCTCTGTCACAGGCAACAGCGCACTTTTGAAAAAGACTTATATTCCAAAGTATATCTTTACCATTGCAAAGGTAACCAGCTGTATGGTAGATTTTGTCTTTTCCCTGGGAGCATTGTTTATCGTAATGCTTGTGACAGGAGCCACCTTCCACTGGCAGCTTCTTTTAACGCCCCTGGTGATCTTGCAGATGTACATTTTCTGCTGCGGACTGGGATTTTTGCTGGCCCAGCTTCATGTATTTTTTCGGGATATCCGCTACATCTATCAGGCAGTTACTACAGCCTGGATGTATCTGACTCCCATTTTCTATCCCATTGAGCAGCTGCCGGATGCCATTCAGGTGCTGATTAAGGCAGCCAATCCCATGTACTATTATGTGGCTCAGTTCCGGGATATGGTGCTGTACGGGCGGATGCCGGGCCCCAGAATTTTTTGGGGAGGCTGGATCATTGCCATTGCGATGCTGATTATCGGAGTATGGTCTTTCCAGAGAAGCAAGGATAAGTTTATTCTATATATTTAGAGATATTGGGTATTCCCATACATTAAAGAGGATGCCAAATTGTAGAAATGCAAGGTACGAGGCAATTTGTCCGGCATCTTTTAACACCTTAATCTTAGGAGTGAAAAAATGGAAAAAAATATTATTGATGTAGATCACGTTTCCATACGTTTTAATCTGGCAAATCAGAAAGTAAACAATCTGAAGGAATATGCCATCAAGCTGGCCAAGCATGAGCTGATGTTTCAGGAGTTTTTTGCCCTGAAGGATGTAAGCCTTCATGTTAAGCCAGGGGAGGCCTGGGGGCTCATTGGAACCAACGGATCTGGAAAGTCCACTCTGTTAAAGACCATCACCGGTATTTTGAAGCCATACGAGGGAACGGTAAAGACCAGGGGAAAGATTGCGCCCATGATCGAGTTGGGAGCAGGCTTTGATATGGAGCTGACCGCCAGAGAAAATATTTTTCTAAACGGAGCGGTACTGGGGCATTCCAATGAATTTATGGAAGCACATTTTGATGACATTGTAGAGTTTGCAGGCCTGGGGAAATTCCTGGATTCTCCCATTAAAAACTATTCTTCCGGAATGAAAGCCCGACTGGGCTTTGCGGTGGCAACTATGGTGGATCCGGATATCCTGATCTGTGACGAGGTGCTGTCGGTGGGAGATTACCAGTTTAAGAAAAAGTGTAATGAGCGTATGACCCAGATGCTGTCCGGGGGAACCACGCTTCTGTATGTATCCCACAACATTGATTCCGTGAAGCGGCTGTGTACCCATGCGCTGTGGCTGGATCATGGGGAAGTGATCATGTCCGGGGATGCAAGAGAGGTTTGTGATGCCTACAATACAAGACAGGAACAGATCTTTAAGATTGAGAGAAAGGAGAAAGAAGTGAAAAAGGCCCAGAAAACAGGAAATAAATATGACTATCTGGTGGTGGGAGCAGGTCTCTTCGGCGCTGTGTTTGCCCATGAGGCGTACAAGGCAGGAAAGCGCTGCCTGGTAATCGACAAACGTGACCATATTGGCGGGAATATTTATACGGAGAATGTCAGTAAGATCAACGTTCATAAGTATGGCGCTCATATTTTCCACACCAGCAATAAGGAGACATGGGACTATGTGAATCAGTTTGCAGAATTCAATAATTACATTAATTCCCCGGTGGCAATGTATAAAGACGAGCTGTATAACCTGCCCTTTAACATGAATACCTTCAGTAAGCTGTGGGGGCTTCGGACTCCTAAGGAGGTGAAGGCCAAGATTGCAGAACAGATTGCAGACCTGAATATCACAGAGCCTAAGAATCTGGAGGAGCAGGCCCTGTCCCTGGTGGGAAAGGACGTGTATGAGAAGCTGGTAAAGGGCTATACGGAGAAGCAGTGGGGCAGAGACTGTAAGGATCTTCCGGCCTTTATCATTAAGCGGCTGCCTTTGCGTTTTACTTATGATAATAACTATTTTAATGACCGGTATCAGGGTATTCCGGAGGGAGGCTACACTAATATTGTGAAAGAGCTTTTGGAAGGGATTGATGTGAAACTGAATACCGATTATGCAGATTATGTAAAAGAACATCCCAATACCTTTGAAAAAGTGCTTTACACAGGCCCCATTGATGAATACTTTGATTATTCGCTGGGACATCTGGAGTACCGTACCGTGCGTTTTGAGACGGAAGAGCTGGATATGGAGAATTATCAGGGCAATGCAGTGGTAAATTATACGGATCGGGAGGTTCCTTATACCAGAATCATTGAGCATAAGCATTTTGAGTTTGGAACTTCGCCTACCACCATTATCTCCAGAGAATATTCTGTGGAGTGGAAGCCGGGAATGGAGCCCTACTATCCGGTGAATGACGAGAAGAATAATGGGCTGTTCCAGAAATACCGGGAACTGGCGGACAAAGAGGATCGGGTACTCTTTGGCGGCCGTCTGGGTAATTATAAATACTACAACATGGATCAGGTAATCGAAGCAGCCCTGGATCTGGTAAAGAAAGAGCTACATCTAAAAGCTGTGGATGTGGCTCCTGAGGCAGGAACCGAGGTTTAAAGAAAACGTGGTTGTTGCAAAAGGCCTCCGGCGGTACCCTTTCGGGTGATTTTTCTCCGAAAACAAACACGTTTTCGGAGAAAAACACATCGAAAATCCACCGGAGTTCGTATTTTGCAACACCCCCAAGGCGGGGCAACAGGGCTGCCTCAGGGCAAAAGCAGTCAGAGAGGAATGATAGGATATGAAAATAGCAGTAGCAGGCACCGGGTATGTAGGATTATCCAATGCAATTCTGCTGTCTCAGCACAATGAGGTTTGGGCAGTGGACATTATCCCGGAGAAGGTGGAGATGATCAATCAGGGAAAGTCTCCTATTGTAGACAAAGAAATAGAAGAATACTTAGCCAGCGGAACATTAAATCTGAAAGCTACCACAGATGGGGCGGCGGCTTACCGGGATGCGGAATTTGTGATCATTTCTACTCCCACCAACTATGATCCTAAGAAAAATTATTTTGACACCTCCTCTGTGGAGGCGGTGATCCGACTGGTAAAGGAAGTAAATCCTCAGGCAATTATGGTGATCAAATCCACGGTTCCGGTGGGTTATACGGTATCGGTAAGAGAGAAATTTGAGACAGACAATATTTTATTCTCTCCGGAATTTCTCCGGGAGGGCAGGGCTCTTTATGACAATCTCTATCCCTCCAGGATCATTGTGGGAGCGCCGAAGGAGGATGAGCGGCTGACAGAGCGGGCCCATGTATTTGCAGGATTGCTGCAGCAGGGGGCGATTAAGGAAGAGATTCCGGTGCTGTTTACCAATCCCACAGAGGCGGAGGCGGTGAAGCTGTTTGCCAACACCTACCTGGCTATGCGGGTGTCCTTTTTTAATGAGCTGGATACCTATGCGGAGGTGCGGGGATTGAATGCCAAGCAGATCATTGAGGGCGTTGGCCTGGATCCCCGGATCGGTAATCATTATAACAATCCGTCCTTTGGCTACGGCGGCTACTGTCTGCCCAAGGACACCAAGCAGCTGCTGGCCAATTACAATGATGTTCCCAATAACATTATGCAGGCCATTGTGGATGCCAACCGAACCAGAAAGGATTTTATTGCAGAGCGGATTTTGGAGAGAGACCCCAAGATTGTAGGGATCTACCGTCTGACGATGAAAGCCAATTCCGATAACTTCCGCCAGTCCTCCATTCAGGGAGTGATGAAGCGGATTAAGGCAAAAGGTGTGGAAGTGGTGGTGTATGAGCCGACCCTGAAGGAGGAGACCTTCTTCCATTCCAGAGTGATCCGGGATCTGGAGGAGTTTAAACGTATCAGCGATGTGATTGTGGCGAATCGTTATCAGGAAGAGATCAGCGATGTGCTGGATAAGGTGTATACCAGAGATCTGTATTTCAGAGATTAAGACGGAAGTCGGTTAGGAGGTAGGAAGTGCAGCCCAGGGTATCAGTGATCATAAGGGACTGCCAGGGAGCAGAGCAGGCGGAAGCATGCCTGAAGACAATCCTTGGCCAGTCGGAAAAAAGTATGGAGTTGTTGTGCCTGGAGAGGACCTCCCATGAGGAGGCTGTCAAAGTCTTTCAGGAATATGCAAAAAAGGATCCCAGAGTGCACAGTGTTGCTTCCCGGAGTGAAACGGCAGGAGCGGTGGAAAAATCATCCCCTGTGGTTCAGGGGAAATATGTTTATTTGCCAGAAGCTTCTTATAGAATAGAGACAGATTTTCTGGAACGGGCGGTTTTGGCCCTGGAAAGAGACCGGGCCGAGGTGGCTTTGGTGGGAGAGCGACGAAAAAGTTTGCCTCCCTACACGCCGTTTCGTCACTGGCAGATCGCAGAGAGCGTATTTCGGGCTGTGACGCCCTGGCTGTTTCGAAAAGTATTTTCCGCAGATTTTCTGCAGAGACAGGGACTGCTGGAGCAGATACTGAATGGGAAGGAAGTGTCCTGGATTTCCTATCAGGCAGTTTTGCTGGCAGCAGGTCTTACCTGGGTGGATGAGAAAGACCTGGAGGGTAATCAGAAGGAGGAGGGAAATCTGCCTTTAGAAAACGATTATTCCGGGGAGGCAGACCTTGTTTCCCAGCTTTTTTCTCTTCAGTCTTTTCTGCAGCAGCAGGATCTCTATGAGGCGCTGGAGCGGGATTTTGTCAATTATGCCATGGAAGTATGCCGTCAAAGGCTGGAGGTTCTTTCCGGAAAAACACAGAGGGAATTTTATGAATATCTGAAGCGGGAGGGGCTTTTTAGGTTGAGAGCCCTGGGACGGGATGCGGAATATTTTTATGAAGAAGAGACTGATATCTGGATCCGGCAGATGCAGGAGTATGAGTTTTTGGAATATCGAACCAAAATTTCCGTGGTGATTCCGGTACACAATGCAAAAAAATATATCCGCCAATGCCTGGACAGTATTTTAGAGAAACAGGACATCAGTCTGGAGGTCATCTGTGTAGATGACTGTTCTACAGATGAGACGCCCAAGATTCTGAGGGAATATGAAACCAAGTATCCCAATTTTAAGTATCTGCGCAATGAAACCAACTTGTTTGCAGGAGCCTCCAGAAACCGGGGGTTATTGGAGGCGACAGGCCAGTATGTGCATTTTCTTGACGCAGACGATTATGTGATAGAAGGAGCTTATAAAAAGTTGTACTCCATTGCAGCCAGATATCAGCTGGACTGGCTGAAGACTACAGCGGAGGGCTTTGATGATCATACCGGGGAGATGGTGGATAATGGCCTTTATGCACTGAGAGGCTTTAATAAATCGATGGATGAAACTTTGCTGGACTTTCACCAGTTTCCCAGGAAGTTTTTTGATATTGCAGTAGTGCCCTGGAACGGAATCTACCGCAGGAAGTTTCTTCTGGAGGAGAATATCCGGTTTAATCACCTCTTCTGCGTCAACGATCGTTCCTTTTATATGACCATCTGTATAAAAGGACGCAGGATGATGGTCACAAGGGAAAAAATCGTAAGACACAGAGTAAATATCAGTGATTCCTTAGTCGGCAAGCGGGCAAAGCATTTTGACTGTCAGTTTGCTTCCTACTGGATTATGAAGCAGATCTGTGATGAAAATCAGGTGAATGATCAGGTTCGGTTTGAGATTTTGGAGCATGAGCTGTATGATCTGTTTTCCTGGTACCGGAAGTTTTTGGATCAGGGGCAGATCACCCCGGAACTTGAGCAGGAGATGGGGGCGTTTGTCCGCAAGCTGGATATTCCCTATTTTGAAAGCCATGGAGAAAAGAGCAGATGGCTTGTGAATCGGGAACTGGTACAATGAATATCAATTAACTGTCCTATTCTACGAGTGGACGTATAGGTTTGTCAGAGTGAAGAGTGCAGGCAGGGATGGCAGACTGAACCAAAACCATAAGAAAAAGGAGAAGGAAATGGCAAAGGTATCCATTATTATACCCACATATAATGTAGAAGCATATCTGGTGGAATGTATGGAGAGCGTGGTGCGTCAGACGCTGAAGGATGTGGAGATCATCTGCATCAACGATGGTTCTACAGACGGCTCTCTGAAGATTTTGCAGAGTTATGCGAAAAAAGATGAGCGCATCGTAATTGTGGACAAGGAAAATGGCGGTTATGGCATGGCCATGAATATTGGCATTGAGCGGGCCACAGGAGAATATATCGGAATCGTGGAGCCGGACGATTTTGTTCCCCTTTCCATGTATGAGGACTTGTATGAGATTGCCAGCAAAAATCAGCTGGATTTTGTAAAGGCAGATTTCTATCGGTTTGTAAGGGAGCAGGAGACAGGAAATATGGAGCTGACCTATTTCCATTTATCTCAAAAATCGGAGGATTATAATACGGTATTTGATCCCAGCCAGACACCGGAGGCGGTGCGGTATATTATGAATACCTGGAGCGGTATTTACCGCAGGGAGTTTTTGCTGGAGAACCGGATCCGCCATCATGAGACGCCGGGAGCTTCTTTCCAGGATAATGGATTTTATTTTCAGACCTTTATCTATGGAAAGCGGGCCATGATCGTGGATCGTCCCTACTACATGAATCGCAGGGATAATCCCAATTCTTCCGTACACAACAGGGAGAAGGTATACTGCATGAATCAGGAGTATGATTATATCCGGGAGATTCTGCTTCAGGATAAAGAGATCTGGAACCGGTTTAAATATGTGTATTGGATGAAGAAGGCCTCCAATTACCTGGCAACCGTCAGGCGGATCGGCGATGAGTATAAGCGGGAATATCTGCTTCGGTTTTCAGAGGAGTTCCGTCGGGCTAAGGAGTGTAATGAGCTGCGGAAATCTGTATTTACAGAGCCTATGTGGCAGGAAGTGCAGTATATTATGAATGATCCGGAAGGGTACTGGAATCGCCGCTGTGATCAGACCGGCGTACTGCAGCTGGAGAAGGACAGCAGAGAATTGAAAAAAGTGAAGGAATCCACCACCTATCGGGTGGGAAGGATGGTCATGTATCTGCCTATCAAGATAAAAAAAATGCTGAAGGGCAAATAAAATCAAGGGAATTACAAAGGAGAGGGAGAAGAAATGGTAAAGGTTTCTGTGATTGTTCCGGTATTTAATGCAGAAGAATATTTAGGGCAGTGTCTGGACAGTCTGCTTCATCAGACATTGGAGGAGATAGAGATTATCTGTGTGGATGACGGTTCCACAGACAGTTCTCTGGAAATTCTGCATCAGTATGGGGAAAAAGACAACCGGATCCAAGTGCTGACCCAGCATAACTCCTATGCCGGAGCAGCCAGAAATCTGGGATTGAAGGCAGCGGTGGGAGAATATCTGATGTTTCTGGATTCAGATGACTTTTTTGAATCGGAAATGCTTCAGGTACTGTATGAGCAGTGCATTCAGGATCAGGCGGATGTGTGCGTGTGCGGAGGCAGGATCTATGATCAGTCTACAGATACCTTCAAAGATGCCCCTCATTACCTGAATTTGCGGCACGTTCCGGAAAAGAGACCTTTTTCTTCCGAAGAGATTGCAAGCTATATTTTTAATTTTGTACAGCCGGCTCCTTGGACAAAGCTCTTTCGCAGAGAATTTGTTGTGCAAGAGGGGATTGAATTTCAGGTGCTTCCAAGAACCAACGATCTGTTTTTCGTGTACACGGCCCTGGCCTGTGCCAAAAGAATCACAGTGGCAGATCGGGTGCTGGTGAATTACCGGATCGGAAATGCCAACAGCCTGCAGACCACCAATTTCCGTTCTCCCTTTGATTTTTATAAGGCTCTGTCTGCCCTCCAGCAGGAACTGAAACGCAGGGGGATTTTTGAGACCTTTGAAAAGAGCTTCTGTAACCGGGCGCTGGACACGGCGATCTATAACCTGAATAAGGCCAGTACCAGGGAAAGCTTTTTTCTTATACGGGAGCGGATGCGCAATTCCATGTTTTGTGATCTGGGACTTTTGCACCACACAGACGGCTATTACTACAGCAGACGCAATTGTCAGATGATGCGGGAGGTCATGGATAAGGGTACGGAGGCTGCCTGGAGAGAGAGAAACAAGGACAGAGAGCCAGCACCTCTTCAGGAGCTTTTATTTTGGAAGAATCCTCTGGAGGAGGACTGGCTGCTTGGCAGTAAGAAAGTGTCGGTGATCATACCGGTATACAATGTACAGGAATACCTTCGGGAATGCCTGGATTCTGTGGTGAGACAGACCTTAAAAGAAATCGAGATCATCTGTGTGGATGATGGTTCCACAGATGAATCCTTAAAGATTTTAAGAGAGTACGAAGGCCGGGATCTGCGGGTAAAAGTGATACAGAAAGAGAACGGAGGACTTTCCTCCGCAAGGAATGCAGGAATGCAGGCTGCTGCTGGAGAGTATGTGTATTTCCTGGACAGCGATGATTATCTGGATCTTCAGGCTCTGGAATTTCTTTACAGTGAGGCCCGGGCAGCGGATCTGGATCAACTGTTTTTCAGTGCAGAAGTATTTTATGATTCTGCAGAAATGAAGCAGGCTCATGGCGGTTATGACAGCTATTATTCCAGAAAAGAATCCTATTCCGGGATTTTTACAGGAAAAGAACTGTTTGCACGGATGGTATGGAACAATGAATTTCGGCCATCTGCCTGCCTTCAGATCAATAAGCGCAGCTTTTTGCAGGAGAATCACCTGCAGTTTAAAGAGGGGCTGATCCACGAGGATCATTTGTTCACCATGGAGGCCATGGCATTGAGCCGCCGAAGCGCCTACGCTAATATCAATCTGTACAAGCGCAGGCTCCGGGAGGCTTCTATTATGACAGGGACAAAGGAGTTCCGTCGGGCCTATTCCTTTTTTACTATCTATCGGGAGATGGAGCAGTTTATTTTGAGGCATCAGCTGAATCAAGATGAAGCCTACGGAAAGGCACTGCGCAAACAACTGCGTTTTCTGGTAGACTACGGGCAAAACCTTTTGAAAAATGTGGATGAAGAGCTGATCCATGAGGAACTGGATAAACTTCCCATAAAAGACAGCTTAGATTTTTATATGATGATCTGCTTTGGCACAGAGCTGAAAAAAAGGATGCATAGTCTGCAGCGGGATGCTGGTGGAAGAAGAGGCAACCTGAAAAAAGAGCTGGAGGCAGAGCAAAAGCGCAGCAAGCGTTTAGAGAAGGAAAGAAATGAGGCCCAGAAAAAAGCGAAGGAGCTTTGGGCGCATCGGTCATTCACACGAAAGATAGGCGGGAAGATAAAACGCTTGATAAAGGGATAGACAATCAGAGGGCAATATTATAAAACAAAACCGGAGTTTTTGGTAGACAGAGGAGACAGAATGATGGGAAAATGCAGTGCATTGCAGAGGATTTGGAAGATGCTGCTGATTTTGGCAGCAGGGATCCTGGCAGGAACTTTTTTGCTTCTGGGAGTTTATCTGCTTCCCACAGAGCCCATCAACCGGCATGTGGAAGCATCTGTTCCCTTATTTCAGAAAGAGGGTACATATCCAAATGTGACACCTTACTGTGCAAGCCGATTGGATAACTGGACCGATTCCATTATGCTGCTGACGGCAGCGTATGAAGGGCCGGAAGGTCTGTTGGATCGGGCGATGGGCTCCTATTATAAAAGAACAGAGGGGTTAAATCCTCAAGAATCTTTAGTGAGTCAGTATGGGGAGAATGGGAAGGACCCCGAAGATACCTATGTAATCAGTTACGGAAGATACTGGCATGGGTATCTGGTATTTTTAAAACCTCTGCTCCTCTTTTTCGATTACGGCGGAATCCGCATGGTGAATCTCCTTCTTCAGACCGGAGTGAATCTTTATCTGATGTTTCTTTTATACCGAAAGAATCAGAAACGGTACATTTTTCCCTATGTGCTTACCGTGCTGCTTTTAATGCCCCTGACGACTGCCTGGTCTTTGCAGTTTTCTTCTGTATTTTATCTGTTTGCCGCTGGACTGATTGTGATGATAAGATATCAGGATCAATGGAAGAGAGGGGAACCGTATTTTTATTATTTTTTGATTTTGGGAATGCTTACCAGCTATTTTGATTTTCTTACCTATCCGCTGGCAACTTTCGGCATCCCGGCTGTGATGTATGTGTGTCTGAACCGGGAAGCTTTGAAAACCGAGATCTTTAAGGGGATTGGTTTTGGGCTTTCCTGGGCAATGGGTTATGTGGGGATGTGGGCCGGAAAATGGCTGATCGGAAGTTTGTTTACTGGTTCTGACCTGGTCAGTGATGCCATGAATTCTGTATCCATCCGTACCTCAGGAGGTTCTGAGGAGGTGGCATTTTCTACACTGGAAATGCTTGGGAAGAATGTAACTACTTTTTTGGATAATCCCCTGATCTGGGTGGGTTTCTTCTTTATCTTGCTGCTTCTGATCCTGGGGCTAATTAAAGGAGACAGAAGAACGCTGAGAAGAGATCTGATTGTGTTTGGAGGCATCAGCCTGCTTCCTTTTATCTGGTATCTGGGAACCGGAAATCACTCCTATATGCATTTCTGGTTTACTTATAAGGAACTTTGTATCACAGCTTTTGCCTGGTTGTGCCTGGCGGTACACTGGCTCCCGGGAAAGGGAGCGGCAGAAAGGTTTGGGAAAGGAGTTAAGCGATGAGCCTGCTATCAAAGATCAAACGGCTTTTAAGGAGGATTGTTCCGGGAAGCCGTACCTATACAGATAAGAAGTTTAAGGATCAGAGAATGGATCTGTCCAGAATGATGGATCAGAAGCTGGCAGTTCTGGATCAAAAGATGGAAAAGAACCAGGAGGAGATTTTGGAAAACCTCCGGGAGTTGTTAAAAGAGCAGGAGCGGATTATGAACCGCCAGCAGCATTTTTTTGATCAGGAACGCCGTATGTTTAATGAGCTTGGCAAAAATGACAGGGAGCTGTTAAAAAATGGAAATCAATTAAAACAGTACATTGGCCAGGAGTTTACCAGACGGGATGAATGGGGAAAACTGGGAGCCCAGCTTCGAAGAGAAGCGAAGGGGCGTCAGGTTTGGGTCATCAAATGTCCGGCGCCGGAGAATGAGACAAAGGTGCGCTGGGGCGACTATCCTTTTGCACTGGCTTTGAAACGATGCCTGGAGGAATTGGGCTGTTATGTGCTGGTAGATGCGAAAGAGGACTGGGGCTGTGAGGAAGGTGCAGATGTGGTTCTGGTGCTAAGAGGCATCCATTTTTACCGACCGGATCGGAGAAATACTTCCTGCCTGTATGTCATGTGGAACATCAGCCATCCGGATCTGGTGACGGAGGAGGAGTACCAGCTTTATGATGTGGTATGCGTCGGCTCCAGACATTATGCAAAGCAGCTTCAAAAGAAGCTGTCTGTTCCAGTGGTTCCGCTGCTGCAGTGTACGGATACATCAGTATTTTATCCTTCCAGGGAAGAACCTTCTGAATTTGATCAGGAGTATATTTTTATCGGCAATTCCAGAGGAGTTGCCCGAAACTGCGTAATGTGGGCTGTGGAGGATCAGCTTCCCCTTACCATGTGGGGCGGAGGATGGAACAGCATTTTAAAAGATCATATGGATTTGATCAAGGCTCCGTTTATAGAAAACAGCCTCATACCGGAACTCTATCGAAATGCTAAGGTGACCTTAAACGACCACTGGCAGGATATGCTGGAAAAGCAGTTTGTCAACAACCGTATTTTTGATGCTTTGGCCTGCGGACTGCCTGTTATTTCCGATACCTGTGAGGAGCTTCGGGAGATTTTCCCGGAGGCGGTGCTCCATTATGAGACACGAGAGGAATTTGAGAACTGCGTAAAACGCATCGAGACGGATTACGAAGGGGTGCGGGCGAAGGTAAGAGAGCAGTGGCCCCTGATCCAGAGAGAGTATTCCTTTGAGGCCAGGGCCAGACAGCTTTTGGAGCTGGTAAAGAAGTATGGTTCTCGGGAAAGCAGGGATGAAAAAGCAGGATGTCTGTAGGGGCAGACGGATCCCGGATGCGCAAAGGAAGATCAGTTAGGAGGAATACGTTGAAACTGTCAGATACATTAAAAAAACACAAGAGAATATTGGCAGCGCTGATGATCTTTCTTCTGGTGACAGGAATCGAATTAGGATTTAATTATCCCTCCATAAAAGATGGATATGACTGGTTGGATATCAGTGGCACGATGGGGATTACGACTCTGGAGGATCGGGAATGGTATGAATTTTTGCTTCTATCAGAGGAGGGGCTGTATATTAAGCAGCTGCGTGTCCAAGGACTGTTTCGGAGCGGAGCGGATTACCAGATCGAGACAGTGGAGAAAAACGGGTTTGGAAAAGAAGAGACGCATACGTATTCGGATCACCTTTCCTTTTGGAATACAGAGTTTTACACCAATTTAGGAAAAACCGTGACTTCATTAAAAATCCGCATTCCCGTAAGCTGCCTGGAGGAGGGGGAAGTCCCCAGTGTGTCTGTGAGCAATCAGTTTGAACTGAATAAATACCGAATCTTTTTCTTTGCGGCAGTATTTCTTCTGCTCTATTGTATTATTTGGGAGGAGTTTTTTCGCAGAAAGCTGGAGTGGTACTTTGCGTTGTATGCTCTGATATTCGGCTGTTTTCTTATTAGCAGTGGGCAGACCCAGATCAATTCCTGGGATGAGGAGGTTCACTTTAGAGATACCTTCCGCATGGCCAGCGGCAGAGTCGTGGAATGGAATGAGGCAACGGATGTTATTGTAAATGCCAGTATGATGAAGTGCAATACAAAGACAGAGTACGCCTGGCTGCGAAAGGTAATGGATGAAAAAGGTTTGGTGACTACTTATGTGGAAACCCAGCAGGGAACTATTTTTTCTTATTCCCCCCTGCCGTATTTGCCGTCCGCTTTGTTTTTAAAGGCGGGCATTCTCCTTCGTCTGCCTTTTACCCAGCAGTTTATGCTGGGTAAGATGGGAAATCTTCTGGCGTACATTTTTTTGATGTTCTGGGCGATTCGTCTGGCGAAGCGCAGAAAACTTTTTTTAACCTTTATAGCAATGATGCCTACCTGTCTGTTTCTTGCAGGTTCTTATACCTATGACAGCGTAGGATTTGCCTGTGTGACTTTTGCCTGTGTTCTTTGGGCGAATGAAGTCTTCACAGAACAGAGGGAGTGCAGGCGGGGGCCGGTGCTTCTGTCCCTGTTTCTCTTTGCAGTGGGCTGTTCGGCAAAGATTATTTATATGCCTCTGGCATTGGCAGTGATACTGATGCCTCAGCTGAAAGTAAAACAAAAAAGGCATAGAGTTGTTCTTGGAGCGGGGATACTGGCAGTTTGCATAATTGTGATGCTGACCTTTTTAGGGCCGATTTTGGCAAATCTGGTAAATGGAACATTGAACTTTTCCGATCCCCGGGGTGGAGATACCAGTATGATGGGGCAGCTTCTGTCCATGGAGCAGCATATTGGAGAAAGCATAAAAGTGCTTGTCCGGGACATTTTCCGTCTGGACAATTTCCGAAATTCCGGAGATCCGGCATTGAATAACTTCTTCTTTGGAAATCTGATGTTCCTGAACTACTATCGCCTGGGTGTTATGGCAGATAAGTGGTGTATTCTATTACTTCCTGTGCTGACGATACTTTTGCTGTATCGCGATGAAGATTCGGAAAAGGGAACGGTTATGCGCACTGTAAAGAAGAGTCAGATTTTGTTTGTAGCTGGACTGATTGGGCTGGTAGTGGTTTTGATTTGGCTCAGTATGTATCTGGCCTTTACTCCAGTGGGGGAGGATCGGATCCTGGGAGTCCAGCCCAGATACTATCTGCCGCTGCTGTATCTTGCGTCCCTGCTGATACAGAATAAAAAGGTGTTTGTACAGATCTCAAGGAAGGCGGTAATAAGGTTAAGCCTGGGAACTGCTCTGGTATTTGAAACAGTTTCTATATTTGATTTTTTGTTGAAAAACCGTCTGTTTTAGGATAGAATTGAGTGAAATATCAGAAACGTTTTTTCAGACAGGCATATAGCAGTTTTTTGAATATCTGCCATATGGTCGCGTGTGCGTAAATAGGTAGAGGATTTTTTCGTAGGATCAGCAAAAGAGGAAAAATCCTGTCTAATTCAGGAGGAATATTTTGAAACTGTTGATTATTATTCCTGCCTATAATGAGGCGGAGAATATTGAACGGGTAGTAGACAATTTAATACAAAATTATCCCCAGTATGACTATGTGGTGATCAATGACGGTTCCACAGATGACACCAGAAAGGTCTGCGCAAGGCGGGGATACAATCTGCTGGATCTTCCGGTGAATGTGGGACTGTCAGGAGCCATCAAAAGCGGAATGCGTTATGCCAATTACTATGGATACGATTATGTTGTGCAGCTGGACGGGGATGGACAGCATGATCCCAAATATATCCAGAGCCTGGAGGAGGAGATGGAGCGAACCGGCTGCGATATTGTGATCGGTTCCCGGTTTAAGACAGAGCGCAAGCCCATCAACTCACGAATGATTGGAAGCCAGATCCTGACCACAGCCATCTGGCTCACCACCAGAGGAAAATATATCGGAGATGTGACTTCCGGGATGCGGCTGTTTAATAAACGGATGATCAAGCGATTTGGTTATGATATGCATTACAGCCCTGAGCCGGATACGCTGGCCTATCTGCTAAACTGCGGGGTGGATATCCGGGAGGTGCAGGTGACCATGTATGAGCGGATTGCCGGAGTCAGCTATCTGGACTTTAAAGGCTCAGCCTGGTATATGATGAAAATGCTGTTTTCTATTCTGTTGTTCCAGTGGTTCCGGAAACGATTAAAGGAGTGAGAATATGTCCAACACACTGCGTGTTTTACTGCTGATCGCCGCTGTCTTTGCGGCAGTTTGGATTTTACAGAAGATCCGAAAGCTGAAGGTGAAGATGGAGGATGCCATTTTCTGGGTGATTTTTGCAGGGGTACTCTGTCTGCTGGGAGTGTTCCCGGAACTGACTTATTGGCTGACAGAACGTGTGGGGATCCTTTCCCCAGCCAATCTGATTTTCTTGGTGATGATCTTTCTCCTTTTGGAGAAGGTGTTTACCCTATCTATCATCGTGTCTCAGCTGGAAGAGAAGGTGACCGTGCTTTCCGCGGAGATCGCCCTTCGGAATCATTCGGCGGAGCGGAGGCTGAAGGCTGCGGAGGAAAAAACACAGAAGGATGAGGAAACCGAGAAGACCGACGGTCCAGAGATATTCAAAGAGCCGGAAGGAGAGGCACACCGGAAATTGTCTGAGAAAAATGAAAACAAAAAGTGAAAGAACAACTTGAAAACACAGGCGGCAAAGGCAGCCAAATGATGTTTTGGAAAGAATGAAGATAAAGAAACGAACAAAAACAGATTAGAAACAGTGAGAGGAGAGCAAGAATGTATCAAAACAAAGACCATACCTTTGTGGTCTGTGCCTACAAAGAGAGCATCTATTTGGAGGAATGCGTGCGATCCGTCCTGGGGCAATCTGTAAAATCAGAGGTGTGCATTGCTACCTCAACACCCAATCAGCAGATTACCGGTATTGCGAAAAAATATGGTCTGCCGGTTTTTGTAAATAATGGGGAAACCGGGATTGCAGGAGATTGGAACTTTGCCGTATCCTGCGCCAGTACTCCTTTGGTAACCATTGCTCATCAGGATGATGTATACTGCCGAGAGTATGCCGAAAGAATTTTGGAGGCGTTAAAGCTGTGCAGCCATCCGCTCATTGCCTTTACGGATTACTGGGAGCTGAGAGGCGGAAAAACTGTGAAGAAAAATAAGCTTCTCCAGATCAAGCGTTTTCTGCTCTTTCCCTTAAAGAGTAAGATTTTTTGGAAAAGCCGTTTTGTGCGCAGACGCATTTTATCATTGGGCTCTGCCATCTGCTGCCCTTCGGTAACACTGGTGAAGGAAAATTTGTCTCTGCCGGTATTTGAGAATAATATGAAGAGCAATATTGACTGGCAGGCCTGGGAGAAGCTCTCCAGAGAGCGGGGAGAGTTTGCCTATGTGGACAAACCCTCTATGAAGCACAGGATTCACAGTGAATCCACTACCTCAGAGCTGCTGGCCCAAAGCGCCAGAAAAGAGGAAGATCTTCTGATGTACCGGAAGTTCTGGCCGGAGCCGGTGGCCCGGCTGACCGAACGATTTTATCAGGCCGGGGAGAAGTCTAACCGGTTGGATCAGTAAGTATTTAAGAAAAAACAGATCCGAAGAGCCAGGTCTCCGCCCAGAGAGGGGCGGAGCCTTTTTTTATAGCAAAATCTTCGCCACCAGTTAAGAGGAGCGCCTGTGGGTCCAGTATAAAGGGCAAGGAGCTTTTTGTCGTCAGAAGGAAGCGCTTCCCCATACTCCTGGAAAAAACGGTTTAAGACAAAATGGGTTTCTTTCATGGAAGAACCGAAAATGTCCTGTCTGATCCAGTAGGATATGGCAGAGAGAAGTTTGGCATTGCTGGAGGTGACAGCCTCTGCGTGTCTGCGGTATAGAGCTGTGCAGGTTTCATCGTACAGGATTTTGCCGAAAGCCGCAGCAATCTTCTGCACCCAGCCATCATGAGGAAGGCGAGTGCGGTCAGCAGTTTTCAAAGCTATTTTCCGAAGAGATTCATTAATAACCATGGAAAATCCAAAAGCGGGAGTGTAAAATAAAACATCCCGGAAAGTGATGGGAAGCGCCGGCGCAGGGGCCGGATGCAGAAGGTTTAAGGCCTGATCACAGTAATTGTAGTTGGAAAAGTAGAGAAGAGGCATAGAAGGGTTCTCCTTTTCCAGCATCTGAATCCCGGCTTCTAATTTATTGGGCAGCCAGACATCGTCCTGATCGCAGAAGGCATAGTAATCGGCGCCTTTGCACTGCTCCAAAAGAAGCCAGAAGCTGCCCATATATCCCAGATTTTTTTCAGAAGGATTGGGAAGCAGGAAGATTTTTTCGGAAAGCTCCGGGTGTTCTTCTTTATAAGCTGCAAGTAATGATGGGGTCTGGTCAGAAGAACCGTCGTCCCGTATAAACAGTGTAAAATTTTGATAACTTTGCTGAAAAATACTGTCAAGCTGTTCTTTTAAATAATTTTCACCATTATAAGTGGATAGTAAAATATGGATTTTCGGAGTGTTCATGGCAACCTCATTATTGTTTTTTTCCTATTAATTTGTAATACCGGATCCCGATCCAGCGTGTGAAGGCTTTCCGGAACCAGGGACAGATCCAGGTGATGCAGTTCAGCAGATGATAACAGAAAAGATACCTTTCTTTCCCAGATATCAGCGGTTCCTCCTTCCAGGGGGATATGGCTTTGTAATACTCATATACCTTGCGGTAGGGACTGAAATTTCCTTTAAACCAGGGGCGTTCGTCCCCTAAAAAATGGATCATAGAAGGATTTTTTAAAACATCCAGGTACGTTTTCCGGGAGACTTCATAGTAGGCGGGCTGATAATGCTTGATGAAATACCGGGGGAAATAGCGCAGCACAGGAGGCAGATTATACCTATGGGAAAGGGGAAGGATATGCCCCTTGCAGCAATGGTTCAAAATATCCTGATCCGAATATAACAGATTTCCATTCATGGAAGCATAGTAATCAAAGCATTGCTGTTTCAGGTTATTTTTGCGCCAGTAGTTCAGATTGATCAGCATAATCCCCGCATTATAGTATTGCTCCTCCGGTTTCAGGCCGATATATTTTTTCTGCGCGGGCGGCATGGCTAGTTCTGGAACAGCGGCGAAGGCGTGACCCTCCAGGGCAATAGTTTCCAGAGGAAGGATAGAACCGCTGACGATCACATCGCAGTCCAGATACAGCACAGTCTCCAAGGTATTTGGAAGATAGTCGGCCATCAGAAGCCGCGCCAGGACAATGGGATGAAAGCCGGAGGTATTAAAGGAGAAGGGAAAGGCCTTCTCAAAACCGGAGATATCATAGAAGGAAACAGAGCGGCCATAGCCAAGGCACAGATCCGATAAAAGTTTTTTGTTTTCAATATCCAGATCCGGCGAAAGGATATGGAGCTTCAGTTTTGTAAAAGTTTTTGTATTTTCCAGCAGGGAGGTCATGGAGATCCCCAGCAGGGAAGTGTAAGAGTTTGTTGCAATATATACGATATCCATGATAGAATGCATCCTTTATTTTGTAATCCGTTTATATTCCCTATTATAAAGGAAACGAAAGCAAATTCAAGTGCTGATATAGAAGCTTTTACAGAGGAGCTGGATCGGGATCCGGGGATCGTGCTTGGCAGATTGGAGAATGATGGGCTGATTGACTTTAATGACTGGAATATGCGGCCACTAAGACATAAAGATAGAGTTAGAATGGGAAAGTGAATATTTCCCCAATATTGAATAGGGCTGGGACTGCTGCAACGTCTTCAGCTCTATTGTTTTGCAAAAGAAATAGTAATGTGTAAATAGAACAAGTGGAGAAATTGTTGTTTTATAGAAGCTTTTGTGGTAGGATATCCTTGTGTTAGAATGCGTAAAAATAAGACCAGCAGATTGATATAGAATAATGGTAGATAGAAGATGAAAAAAATCCTTTATTTGATGGCGGTGGATTGGTATTGGATTAAGCAGCGCCCTCAGATTATTGCACTGGAACTGAGTAAGGATTACGAAGTGACTGTGGTATATTTGTCAGAAGTATTTCAAAAATTAGAGCTTAGAAAAGAAAAAGATGAGTTGCCGGACAGCAGACGGGTTCCGGCTATTCCCTTTCGGGATAAACATAAGGCTGCCTGTAGAATACAGAGGCATTTCATGAAAAAGGCAATGGGCAGGCTGGATCAGTATGATATGGTTTGGCTGGGATATCCTACGCTGTATAAGTATATTCCGTCAGATTATAAAGGAAAAATCATTTATGACTGCATGGATAACCACGAAGCATTCTGTGAAGATAAAAAAATTCAGTCAGAGATTCGAAAGAATGAAAAGGAACTGTTAAAGCGAGCGGATATTATTTTTGCTACCAGTCAGTATTTGAAAAATAAACTGATGGCTGGAGGAAGGAAAGAAGGTATCTATCTGTCCAGAAACGGCTTTGAGATGAACCGATTGTATCCTCTGAAAAAAGTTCTCAGAAAAGAGTATTACAAAATTGGCTATTTTGGTACGATCTCAGAATGGATGGATTTTGAGGCAGTAGAAAAAAGTCTGGAGCGAAATTCCTTGATTCAATATCACTTTATCGGGCCGGTTCATCAGACGAAACTTCCCTCACATCCGCGGATCATTTTCGAGGGGGTGGTGGAACATCAGCAGCTTTACGAAAAAACAAAGGATTATGATTGCCTTATTATGCCGTTTCAGATCAATGAAATTATATTGGCAGTAGATCCGGTAAAGCTGTATGAGTATATCAGCTTGGGGAAATGTGTCATATCCGTGGAGTATGAGGAGATCAAGCGGTTTGAACCGTATGTGTATTTTTATAAGACTGCAGACGGTTTAGTGGAATTGATAGAGGAACTTACGGAATCAGGTTTTCCGTGTAAATATACGGAAGAGCAGCAGAGGGAATTTTTGAAGGAAAATTCCTGGGAGAGTCGATGCGATGATGTGATAAGGGTAATGGAGGAATAGAAGTTGGATAATATTTACGTGACAAAAGCTCTTTTGCCGTCTTATGAAGAGTACATTGAAAAAATAAAATCTTTGTGGAAAAGTTCACGAATTACCAATATGGGAGAATTTCATAAAGAGCTGGAAATGCAATTGAAAAAGTATTTAAATGCAGCAGAAATTTCTCTCTTTACAAACGGACACATGGCATTGGAGTTAGCCATCCAGGCTTTTCATATGGAGGGGGAGGTCATTACCACGCCCTTTACTTTTGTTTCCACAACACATGCGATTGTCCGCAATAATTTAATACCGATTTTTTGTGATATAAATGAAAATGATTACACAATAGATGCAGATAAAATCGAGGCTTTAATAACAGATAAAACAGTTGCTATTTTGCCGGTCCATGTGTATGGTCATATTTGCGATAATACAAAAATTGAGCAGTTAGCTAAAAAATATAATTTAAGAGTAATATATGATGCTGCCCATGCTTTTGGCGTGAAAAAAAATGGAGAGAGTGTTATTAATTACGGAGATGCATCTATGCTCAGTTTTCATGCAACAAAAGTATTTAATACCGTTGAAGGCGGAGCGGTGATATATAAAGACTTTAAAATAGGAGAGGAGCTTTATAGGCTGAAAAATTTTGGGATTCGAAATGAGGAGATGGTAGATGGGATTGGCGCTAATGCGAAATTGGATGAATTCCGGGCGGCAATGGGATTATGTAATTTGGAGCACGTAGGAGAAGCTATTAAGAAGCGTAAGGTATTATATATAGAGTATTTAAATGGTTTGAGGGAAACTCCAGGGGTTAGATTGTCTGACATTCCAGAAGATATAGAATATAATTATTCTTATTTTCCGGTATATTTTGATGAAGAGATACTTGGCAGTACATTTAGGAATGATTTATATGATCATTTGAAGAAAGAAGGGGTATATACCAGAAAATATTTTTATCCATTAATTTCAGATATGGATTGCTACCGTGGCAGTTATGCTTCATCAGATACACCGATTGCTCAAAAGGTGGCCAAGGGAATATTAACATTGCCTCTTTATCCTGACTTGCCTAAGCTGGAAGTAGAGCGCATTTGTAAAGAAGTGAAAAAGTTTATCAGTAATCATAAAAGAGGAATTAGAAAATGAGTTCAATAGCAAATTATTTCAAGGATGTATTTAAAAATCGAAAAGTTTTATGGGACTTGGTGAAAAATGATTTTAAAGCAAAATACACAAATTCATTATTAGGAATTGCATGGGCATTTCTGGTGCCATTGATTACTATTTTGGTATTGTGGTTTGTTTTTGAAAAAGGATTCAGAAGCGGCCCAATGAATGGCGTGCCTTTTATTTTATGGTATATTCCGGCATTTTTAGTGTGGAACTTATTTACGGAAGCATTTGGAGCAGCCAGTTCCTGCTTAACAGATTATTATTATCTTGTCAAAAATTTAAAGTTTAACGTAAGTGTCCTTCCAGCAGTCAGGATTGTATCTTCTAGCTTTGTGCATCTTTTCTTTATTGGTTTTATATTTGTAATTTATGCGATATATGGGCATATGCCCCGGATTAATAATATACAGATCATTTATTATTTATTTTGTCTGTATGTGTATCTGGTAGGGCTTACCTGGTTTACCTCTGCATTAGCGGTATTTTCAAAAGATGTATTAAATCTCATTAATTTAGTAGTGCAGGTGGGATTTTGGGCTACTCCTATTGTGTGGTCTACAGATGGAATGCCCATGATTGTACAAAACATAGTGAAATTGAATCCAATGTTCTATATTTGCAACGGCTACAGAGAGGCATTCTGTACAGATCTTTGGTTTTGGGACAGGCCAATGCTGATGATTTATTTTTGGTGTTTTACACTTATTCAATTAGGGATAGGTATTTATACTTTCCGGAGATTAAAACCGCAGTTTGCAGATATGCTGTAGGAGAGGTTGAAAATTTATGAGTAATGTGGTAATTGATGTAAAAGGCTTAACGAAATCTTATAAATTATATGAAAATAATAAACAGAGAATTATGGAGGGGTTATTCCCCTTTTTGAATATCAAGCATAGGGAGTTTAAAGCATTAGATCAGGTTTCTTTTCAAGTTAGAAAAGGAGAAATTGTTGGAATTATCGGGAAGAATGGCAGTGGAAAATCCACACTTCTTAAAATTGTGACAGGAGTATTAAATGCAACAGAAGGTTCGGTGGAGGTATCAGGGCGCGTTTCCGCTTTGTTGGAATTAGGAAGCGGTTTTAATCCAGAATATACCGGTATAGAAAACATTTATATGAACGGAACACTGATGGGAGTGACCCGGGAAGAAATGAGCAAAAGAGTTCAGGATATCGTGGATTTTGCTGATATTGGCGATTTTATTTATCAGCCGGTAAAAAACTATTCCAGTGGTATGTTTGTGCGTCTGGCATTTGCCGTAGCAATCAATGTGGATGCGGATGTTCTGATTGTGGATGAAGCACTGGCAGTAGGGGATGTGGCGTTTCAGGCAAAGTGCATGGCTAAAATGAGCCAGATTATGAAGAAAGGAACAACCATATTGTTTGTAACTCATGATATGAATACCGTTAAGCGGTTGTGTCAGAGATGCATTTATCTGGAAAATGGGAAAAAGTTGATGGAAGGTCCTGCGGAGGAAATTGCAGACGTTTATCTCAAAAAAATTCGGGAGGGTATGAACGAGGAAAATAGAAAGTTTTCCATAGAATATAATGATAATCAGATTGATTTTATCACAGGTGGAGAATTGGATACCATCAGCATGGAGGAAAACCAAGAATTTACAAAAAGAGTTGCTTCTTTCCGAGAAGGAACTGGAACAGTACGCGTGCAAAATTTCCAATTAACTGACATGAATAATCGACCTATTAAGGTGGTGGAATTTGATCAAAAGGTGAAATTGAGAATCGTGATTGGCTTTGAAGAGGATAAGAACGTTGCAGTGGGATATCATATTCGAGATGAAAAAAATATGGAGCTGTTAGGAAGCAGTACGAAGCTGGAGAAAAATAGCTTGATAAAGGGATTGGCTGGAGAAAAATATTTAGTGGAATTTGTCACAAGGCTACCATTGCTGGAAGGAGCGTACAATATATCCTTGGTAATTTCAGAACCTGTGATTTTAAATCGGACAGCGTTGTTTAACGATCTGATTGATAATGCAGAAGTTTTTCAGGTGATGGAGAATCCAAAATCGAAGCTGTGGGATAAAGTATATATTAAGAACGAATTGGATATTTATAAGTTATCCTAATATGCTGTATTCTAATTGGGTGGTGCTTGAAATGAACAGGAGGAGGATATGGAAAAGGAACAGAAGTATCAGGAATTGGAAACAGTAAAAAAAACGTATGCTTGTCGAGATAGTAAATTTTTGTCATATATTAAAGAAATTAATATGAGAGTAATGCTTCCATATATTAACAGGAGCGGTCAGAATAAGCAATGTGCGCTGGAATTGGGATGCGGTGGAGGAGAGAGCACCAGATTTCTTGCTCCCTTATTTGAACATCTGGTAGTTCGAGATGGCAGTAAAGAATTTTTAGAAGATGCCAGAGCAAAATTGTCAGAATTTGATAATATAGAGTACCAGTATGGTTTGTTTGAAGAGATGGAAGAGATTGAAAAGTATGATATAATTATTGCAAATTATATATTTGAGCATGTAGATTCTGTGGAAGACATTTTAAAAGTTTGCTATAGAGCCTTAAAGACGGGGGGGATTTTGTTTATTACTGTTCCGAATGCCCAGGCGTTGAGCAGGCAGCTTGCTGTTAAAATGGGTATCTTAGAAGATGTATATGCATTGACGGAAAATGATGTAAAACATGGCCATAAACGAGTTTTTGACAGGAAAAGCCTTCAAGAATATGGCGAAAAATCTGATTTTCATATTATAGGAGATGGGGGGCTGTATATAAAAGAATTTGCAGATTTTCAGTTAAAAGAAATGGTTGATAAGGAGATTTTAGGTAGAGACCATTTTATCGGCATGAGTAAATTGGCAGAGGACTATCCGGAAATTGCAGGTTCTATTTATATTTGTTTAGAAAAATGAGAGGTTTCAGTATCTTATAGAGGAGTTGACTGAATGAAAGGCTGCACGATATGAGAAAGTTGAAACGAGCATTATAAGAGGATTAGTTCTGGATATGCAATTGTGCAGAAAAATATGGGAGAAGGACAGAAAGCAAACCGAACTTATTGAAACTGTGGGGACATATTGTTGGAAAAAGTAAAAACAGACATTAGAATATAGTATTAATTTTTGGTTTTTATATGAATAATTTGACAAGGAGAAATATGAAGGTATCCATTGTTTTAACATCTTATAATCACGAGCGATATATCAAAGAAAGTATTGAAAGTGTTTTAAGTCAGACATTTAAAGATTTTGAATTAATAATTGTGGATGATTGTTCTAATGATAATTCGTGGGAGATTATTGAAAGCTATACAGATCCGAGAATAAAAGCAATACGGAACAGCAGGAATCTCAGAACCGAAGGCGTAAAAAGGGCGATTATGAATGTGGCCTCTGGAGAATACATTGCAATTCATCACTCCGATGATTTATGGAAAACGGACAAGTTGGAAAAACAGGTTAAATTTATGGAAGAAGAACCAGAAGTTTCAGCGTGTTTTACTTGGGCAGAGCCAATAGATGAAGATGGAACTCCCTATCAGGAGGAAAACGGATTTTATTATGATGTGTTTGAACAGCCGAATCGTACGAGATATGAATGGCTAAATTACTTTTTCTATCATGGGAATTGCCTGTGCCACCCCAGTGTTCTTATCAGGAGAGAATTGTTTGTAAAGGAGAAGCTTTTTGATTTTGGCTTTGCGCAGATTCCAGATATGGCCAGATGGGTTAAAATTTGCCTGCACCATGAGATTTTTATTATACCTGAAAAACTTACAGAGTTTCGGATACAAAAGCAGGGGAAGAATACTAGTGGAAGCAGGCCGGACACCTTGGTTCGTTCCAGTATAGAGCTATTTTATATGTTAAGACTTTATCAGGAAATTTCCAGCGGAGAAGAATTCATTAAAGTATTTCCAGATGGAAAGGAATTTGTTTGTGAAGAATTTTTTAATATCAAATATTCATTGGGCAGATATTTTACAAGGGATAATATGGATTCTTTTACCAGATTATTGGGATATGAATTTTTGTATGAAGTAATGAATGATGAATGGATTGCGGGTGAAGTAGAGAAATATTATCACTATACGTTCAGAGATTTAATCAAAGCCACGGGAGAGAAAGATATATTTGGGGTTCTTCCAGAAAGAGCAATACAGACGGCACGGATTTATGTGGATACAGGAGATGGCTTCGAAGAAATAGAAGAATTGAAAATACGTTTTTTTATACAGGACTATTATGATTTTAAATGGGAAATAGAATTGCCGGAAAGATTAAAAAGAGTACCCTTACATCAGATCCGTTTCGATCCGATGGAGGGAATCTTAGCTAAATTTCGTATGGAAGGAATATGGGGGGATGAAGTTCAACTGGAACTTACGGCATCTAATGCGGAAGGTAAATTAGAGGATTATGATGTTTTTACAACGGAAGATCCTATGTATGTATACAATGTAGAAGGAAAAAGCTTTGACGTTATAAAGGTTCAGGGAGAAGTCAGGCGTCTGACTAATGAAGATAGAAGAGCGTTTGAAAAAAATAAGGATGATGAATTAGAACAGATGGTTTGGGAGCGAGATAATTGGCTTAAACAAAAAGAAAGAGAGCGGCAAAGGTTGGAAGATGAATGGAGCCAATGCACACTGGAACTTCAAACTATGAAGCAACAGTTAGATTCGGACAAAGAGGAAATGGAGTTTCTGCAAAAACAGGCAGAAGAACTGGAAACAGAACTCTATAAAGTGAAGAACCATTTTCTTTATAAAATGTGGAGGAATGCGAATAAAATAAAGAGTCGCATATTTAAAGAGAGATGATGTCGAGATTAATTATATTTTCCGGCTATAATCAAAGGGCGGTTATTGCGCTTTTGCGCGTTATGAAGGCAGTACAGATACCATTTGGGATAGTTGCTGCAGGAAATCAGGATAGTATTTTTGAAACAGAATATAGGCAGGATGTTATAGAGATACGTAGTAATAGTAAGCTGGAATTGGAGGAATTTATTCCGATATTCAAAAAAATTGGAAATAGATATCCTCAAGAGAAATTTATAATAGCGCCGTCAACAGAGGCTTTGAATCGTTTCTTTTTAAAAAATAGGAAAGTATTAAATGAATGTGGTTTTACTTTGCCGCTAGTATCAGAAGATCTGTATCTTCAGTTATCTGATAAAAAAAAGTTTCAGGAGCTGTGTGAAAGCTGGGGGATTTTGACTCCAACAAGTTTCAGTAAACTGAAAGACTGTCCAGAAGCGTTTGTGGCAAAGCCGATTAGCTATGTAAATGGAGCTGGAGAATATCTTTCCCCAGTTCTTATAAAAACAGAGGCACAAAGAAGTGAGTTTATAAAGAATTATCATATAGACGATTTCTATTTTCAGGAGTATCTGGAGGGGGAAAGTTATTACCTTCTGTACTATTTTGGTAAGGAACAGAGAGTTGAAAAATTTTCTCAAAAAAATTTACTGCAGCAAGCAGAAGGGAAGTCGATTCTTTTAGCAGAACCCTGTTCGTTGCACAAAGAAGAAATTTCTGAAAAATATGAGAAAATGCTAAAGGGGATTGGTTTTCGAGGACTGATCATGATAGAAGTCCGCAAAACGGAAAAAGGATACTATATGATAGAGGCTAATCCAAGGATGTGGGGGCCTTTGCAGCTGTGTGTGGATGCAAAAACAAATATCCTGCCTTTCTTTTTGCATGACTGGGGACTGCTTTCTAAGATGGAACCATGGGAAAAACCGGATTGCACGGCAAGATATTGCTGGTTCGGGGGAATAAAGGAAAATCTGAGCAACGGAAAAAATATTTCTGTATTGTCCAATGCGGAAATATCATGGAAGAATCTGCTTTTATTTTTTGAACATGACATATACTGCCGTAAGGATACCATGAAAATTTTTGAAAGTGAATAGGTATTTACAAGGAGTTATATAAAGATGAATGAGATGTTAAAAGGACAGTTGATCAAGCTTTATGATATGAACAGCAAGCATTCCAATTACCAGATTTTGGCTTCCAACTATCACGGGATACTTAGAGGAGATGAAATTAGAACCAGTTCAAGGTATGAGCAGGAGCGCTGGGACTATATAAAATCAAGGCTGACGCTAAAAAATCAAAGGGTTTTGGATATTGGAGCAAATACAGGTTTTTTTACTTTTGAAGCGTTGAATGAACATGCAGAACATGTTGATTATTATGAGGGAAATCAGGCGCACGCAGAGTTTGTGGATCTAAGCGCAAGATATTTTGGACTTGAACACAGGATTTCTATTCACAATGAATATTATTTGTTTGATCAAAAGAACAAAAATTATTTTGATGTAACATTGTTGTTAAATGTTCTTCACCACCTGGGCGATGACTATGGAAATGCATCCATTAATATTCAGGAAGCCAAAGATCAGATACTTAATCAGTTGAATTTTATGGCATATCATACAAAAAGGATGGTATTTCAATTGGGATTTAACTGGAAAGGAAATAGGGAGATTTGTCTTTTTGATCATGGAACCAAGAGGGAAATGATCGATTATATAACCAAAGGCACTAAAAATTATTGGGATATGGAATGCATCGGAATAGCAGTGAAAACAGATGATGGAAAAGTGATATTTGAAGATTTGTCTGAAAAAAATTGTGAAAGAATAGATGAATTGGGAGAATTTCTGAATCGGCCGCTATTTATTATGAAGTCTTTGAAACAGAAAGATGGAAATTTGGATAATAAATAGGCCTTACCTACAAAAATTGGAGGATAAAAGAAAAATGAATAAAGTATTAGTTGTGTTTGGCACCAGACCAGAAGCGATTAAAATGTGTCCGCTGGTAAATGAGTTAAAGTCCAGGAAAGAATTGGAAACTGTGGTTTGTGTAACGGGGCAGCACAGGCAGATGTTGGATCAGGTGCTGGAGACATTTCATGTTGTGCCGGATTATGATTTGTCTATTATGAAGGAGAGGCAGACTCTTTTTGATGTAACCGTTAATATACTGGAGCGGATCAAAGAAGTCCTGGAAAAAGAGCGGCCGTCTGTTGTGTTGGTGCATGGCGATACATCTACTACGTTCGTTACTGCGCTGGCATGTTTTTATCTGCAGATTCCGGTGGGACATGTAGAGGCCGGATTACGAACCTACAATATTTTTTCTCCCTATCCGGAAGAATTTAACCGCCAGGCAGTCAGTATTATATCAGAGTTCAACTTCGCACCCACTGAGCTGGCAAAAAGCAATCTGGTGAAAGAAGGGAAAAAAGAAGATACGATATTTGTAACGGGAAATACGGCGATTGATGCGCTGAAAACAACCGTACAGCCAGGATATACTCATGAGGCACTGACCTGGGCGGAAGGATCCAGGCTCATCATGATCACTGCTCACAGAAGAGAGAATCTTGGTGAACCTATGAAGCATATGTTCCGGGCAATTCGCAGAGTGTGCGACGAACATCCAGATGTGAAAGCGATCTATCCGATACACATGAATCCTGCAGTTAGGGAAACTGCCAATGCGATTTTGGGAGGAGATGATAGGATCCGGATTATTGAGCCTCTGGATGTACTGGATTTTCATAATTTTCTTTCCAGAAGCTATTTGATTTTGACAGACAGCGGCGGAATCCAGGAGGAAGCTCCTTCATTGGGAAAGCCTGTTTTAGTTATGCGGGATACAACGGAGCGTCCGGAGGGAATCAAGGCAGGAACTTTAAAACTGGTAGGAACTGATGAAGAGACAATCTATGAAAATTTTAAACTTTTATTGGAAAATAAAACAGAATATCAGAAAATGAGTACCGCCAGCAATCCCTATGGAGATGGTACGGCGTGCAGACAGATTGCGGATATATTGGTTGAAAAATTAGGTTAAGTTAATGTGGGAGCAAAAATATGAAAAACAGTCAGGGAGATAATGTACGGATACAGCAATTGGAGACAAGGATAAGTGAGCTTCAGTATGAAAATTCAAGGGTGCAGTCGGAGTACGAAAAGATTTCTAATTCGGTGTCCTGGAAAATCACAAAGCCAATCAGGTGCGTGCTTGACGGAGTTGTATATCTGTATAAAGGTGCGGGAAGAGTAGGCAAGCAGGTGAAGAGGCTTGCTTATTTGACAAAGTATACCTTTAAAAATTATGGGCTGAAAGTGACAGTGTACAAAATTCTGCATGAGGGAAAGAATAACATTGTGCAGTCTCAGAGAGAGATGCAGATTACCAGGCGAGCAGAGACAGATTCGGAATGGGAAGCGTTTAAAAGATGGCTGGAGGATACGCCGCATAAATTTATTGATATTTTCAGCGTGCCCATGGGCTGGAATACTCCATTGTTTCAGCGGTTTCAGCATATCTCTTTACAAGTGGGAAAGTTAGGAGGAATTTCAATTTATGGGGCGCATCCTGTCGTAGATAAAGACGTGGAATTGTATAAGTTTGTTTCTCCTACCTTATGTATTGTAAATTTAAATGACGAAGAGATTAAAAAGAAACTATTTCAAATATTGGATACAAGAGATGAGCTGAAATATGTTAGAATTCAGTCGATAGATTTGGCTACTCAGATTACAGAGATCAATGATTATCTTGACAGAAATTATGAAGTTGTTTATGAGTATATTGATGAGCTGACACCTCAAATCACCGGAAACATTCCGGAATTTGTGTTCAAAAGACATGAGGCTCTGCTGCGCAACGAAAGCGTTATTGCAGTTGCCACATCGGATAAATTGTATCATCAGATGAAGCCGTATCGGAATAAGAATATGGCTATGATCAATAATGGTGTGGATTATGAATTTTGGCATATTGAGAAAAAGAAAGAACAGTGTCCGGCGGATATTCGTGAGATCGTGGAGAAAGGAAAGATCATTGTAGGATACCATGGGGCACTTGCAAAATGGGTGGATTATGACCTGTTGAAACGAATTGCTGCCGATGGGCGCTTTGCATTGCTTTTAATTGGTCATGAGCATGATGAATGCTTAAAGAAGAGTAATATTTTAGATTGTGAAAATGTTTATTATATTGGGGCAAAGCCGTATCATGAATTAAATCAGTATTCTATATTTTATGATATTGGAATTCTTCCGTTCCTTATAAATGATATTACCCTGTCTGTTTCTCCAGTTAAAATTTTTGAATACATGGCCCAGGGCAAGCCTGTGGTAACTTATGCACTTCCAGAATGCCAAAAGTATTCTTCCTGTCTGTGTGCGAAAGATCAGGATGAATTTATGAAGCAGCTGGACAAGGCCGTTCAGCTTCGGAAGGATGAGGCATACTTAAAACAGCTGGACAAGGATGCATTGGATAATACCTGGCTGAGTATTACTCAGAAAATGTTGGAGCTGGTGGAAGCTCATCATGCGGTTGCGCAGACAGATTTTGATGAAGAAAAAGAGGAAAAAATTGCCTTAAAGGATGTTGTCAATTATGATGTAGATGGTTTTTATAAAGATCGGTATATCAGTCAGATCACCCATATCCCAGATGCGCCCAATCCGAAAGAGTGTGTAGCAATTTCCGAACGCAGCTATGAATATCAGGAGGGCGATCCAAAGATTATTGCTTATTATCTTACTCAGTTTCATCCGGATCCCCATAATGAAGAGTGGTGGGGAAGAGGAACCACAGAATGGGATAATGTGATAAGGGCTGTGCCGCAGTTTGAAGATCATTATCAGCCCAGACTGCCAGGAGAACTGGGATGTTATGATTTGAGAATCAAGGAAAATATGCAGCGGCAGATCGAAATTGCTAAGATGTACGGAATTTACGGTTTTTCCTTTTATTATTATTGGTTTGACGGCGAACGCTTGTTAGAAAAGCCACTGGAAGATTTTCTGGCGAATAAAGATTTGGATTTTCCGTTTTCTCTTTGTTGGGCAAATGAGAACTGGACGAGACGTTTTGATGGAACAAATGAAGCAATTTTGATGAAGCAGTCATCAGAATTATTGAGCTATAAGAATGTGATAGAAGATATTGCCAGATTTTTGGATGACGAGAGGTACATTAAAGTAAAGGGCAAGAAACTTTTAACGGTATACAGACCATCGCTGATGCCGGACGCGCAGGCGGTGCTGGCTTATTGGAGAGATTACTGCAGAGCAAATAATTTAGGAGAACTTTATATTATTGCAGTGAAAGAAAACACAGTGGAGACAGATTGGCTGGCCAAGGGCTTTGATGCAGTTTCAGAATTTCATCCAGGAACGTTATATCAGAATTGTAAAAATATAACAAGGGATCTTCAATATATCCGAAGAGATTTTGCAGGAGAGGTTTTCTCTTATGGGGATATCGTGAAAAATAAAAAGTATTTCCGATATAATTATGCAAAATTGTATCGTGCTATTATGCCTATGTGGGATAACACTGCCAGAAGAAATCATAAAGGAATGATTTTCCAGGGCTCCACGCCCAAGCTATACAAAAAATGGCTGAAGGATATTATCCAGGAGCAGAAAGAACGGGATGATTTAGATGATAGGCTTTTATTTGTAAACGCCTGGAATGAATGGGGAGAAGGTGCCTACCTGGAACCAGATAAGAAATACGGATATGCTTATTTAAATGCTACGAGAGAGGCAATCGAAGAGAGCAGAGGAAGAGAATAGCAGTAGCATTAGGAAGCGCAATTTCGAGGAATACTATATCTGAAAGTTGTGATTATGAATTGAGGGAGGAACGGTAGTGGTATTTAGCTCAAATGTTTTTTTGTTCATTTTTTTGCCGATAGTATTGGGGCTGTATTTTATATCGCCAAAAAAAATGAAAAATAACGTATTACTTCTTGCAAGTCTGTTTTTTTATTTCTGGGGGGGGTGCCGGATACTTTTTTGTAATGCTACTTTCTATTGCATTGAATTACTTTTCTGGTATTGGAATATATGTAGCGAAAAGAAGAAAAAACGATTTTTTGAAAAAGACGGTCTTGTGCCTTAGCGTTATCGGAAATTTAGGAATCTTGTTTTATTTTAAGTACTTAGATTTTTCAATAACAATATTAAATGATTTGTTTCATACGGCAATACCACTCAGGAATATTGTATTGCCTATTGGTATTTCATTCTTTACATTTCAGGGAATGACGTATGTAATTGATTATTATCGTGGAGAAGTAGAGGTTCAAAAAAACATATTAAATGTTGCATTATATATATCACTTTTTCCTCAGCTTGTCGCAGGACCGATTGTTCGGTATAAAGATGTAAATTCTCAAATAGAAAGCAGAAGCGTGACCATAGACTTGTTTTCTTCTGGGGTGCAGCGTTTTATGCTGGGGCTAGGGAAAAAAGTATTGGTTGCCAATACGATGGCAGTTATTGCAGACAATATATTTAACAGTGCAGATTACTCCGGATTACTTACAAGTACTGCATGGTTAGGAATTATTTGCTATACTCTTCAGATTTATTTTGACTTTGGAGGGTATAGCGATATGGCTATTGGACTTGGAAGAATGTTTGGTTTTGAGTTCAAAGAAAATTTTAATCTGCCATATATTTCACGCAGTATTACTGAATTTTGGAGAAGATGGCATATTTCTCTATCTTCTTTTTTCAGAGATTATTTATATATTCCTTTGGGCGGAAATCGAAAAGGAAATGTGTATGTTAATCTATTTATTGTATTTTTAGCTACAGGATTATGGCATGGGGCATCGTTGAATTTTGTTCTATGGGGGATTTATCATGGCGGTTTTATGCTTATTGAGAGAATTTGTAAAAAACATTACAGAATAAGAGACGGAAAATTATTCTCTTTCTTTTCTCACATTTATACGGTACTTGTAGTTATGGTCGGCTGGGTTCTTTTTAGAGCAGATACGTTGTCAAGGGCAGTAGAATATCTTGGAAGAATGTTTTCTTTAGAGAAGATTGGGCAACCAATATTTTCTGCATCCTATTATTTGAATGGATTTTCCATAGCTATTTTAATTATCGGAATAATAGCGTCAACCAAAATTCCCAGAGTAATTCATGCTAAGATAAAAGAATGGATACGTCCCCAAATTTATGAAATCATAAAAGTGGTTGTTTTTATTTGTTACAGTTTGTTTGTGTTTATACGAGTATTGACATCCACCTATAATCCGTTCATCTATTTTAGATTTTGACATAGGAGAAAATCAGCATGAAAAAAGCAATTTCAATAGTTTATACTATTATATTTATTATTTTTTTGATCACCCCATTATTGCTGTTTAATCATGACCCGGAAGCCGTTTCCTTTTTGGAAAATAAAAAATTGGCATCTAAGCCAAAGTTAATGGTGGATCATGAGCTAAATACAGAGTATTTGAAGCAGTTAGAAGCATATATTGACGATAATATCGGAATGAAGCAGGAAGCAATACAGGCAAATTTGCTGATTTTATACAAATTATTTCATACTTTGGATGTTCCCAATTACATGATGGGAAAAGAGGGGAATATTTTTTATACAAATAACGGATATGCGCCTCAGGTTTGGTCTGGAACAATCCATTTTAGTGAGGGAGAGAAGCAGACTATGACGGATGCTTTTCTGAATTTTTCGGATTGGCTTGCTGATCTGGATGCAAAATTAATTGTGATGGGGATACCGGATAAAGAAAATATTTACCCAGAGGTATATCCCGATTCAGTAAAAAGATATAGTGAGGTTACTCAATTTGATGACTTGTTGAATTACATGCGGGAGTTTGAGGAACTTAATGTTTTGGATATAAAATCTGCATTATTGCAGGCAAAGGATGAGGGCAAAGATTTATATTATAAAGCATTTGATTGTACGCACTGGAATTTTTGGGGTATGTATATAGGATATTGTAATTTAATGGAACGATTACAACAGGACGATCCTCTTCTGAAAATTGTTTCAAAGGAAGAATTGAATATTATAGAGGAAGAAACCAGTACTATGGAGCATTTGCAGAAATCTGAATTATTGTCTGAATATATTTCTTTTGATGATGTAAAGTATGAATATCGTATAACAAATCCATGCGGTATTGAATGTGATACGTTTCCCGGAAAGTTCGAGGTGGAAAATGGTGAAATCTATTATCATTATACAAATCCAGAATTAGATAATGGGAAAACGTTAAGTATAATAGGAGATTCGTATATATACGGACAGATGTTGCCGTTATTGGGAGAGAGTTTTGAGGATGTTTATTTTTTGCAGCCGCAAACGGGAACCCAAATCAGAAAATTTATACAAGAATCAAAACCAGATTATGTTTTATATGAAGCTGTAGAACGTGCATTTTATTATTATGTAGTATTAGAACGTTTACAAGAAGTAGTAGCATAATTTGCTATAAATTTTAGATATATTAAAAGAGAGACTAGTATTAGCAGTTACTTAGAAATAAGCTATTGATTTTCTATATAATTAATATACAAATGCAATCACAGTATCTTAGGTACATTGATGATAGGACAAGACATGGGATTGTTTTAGATTTGTATTTATTTAAGTGACATTTTGAAAAAGATTAGTTTCATTTTAAATGCCTGCAAAATATGTTACTAATAGAAAGGGAAGACTGCAAATGAAAAAAGGCAGAAAAATCAGGATCTGTTTAATGGCTTGCGGTATATCAAGTACCATCTCTATTTTGAGCTTACTATTGTCCACATATTTGTATGAAGAGATGTTTTTAGGATATTTTGAAAATATTTTTATATTTATACTAAATACACTTCCCATACTATTTTTCTATTTTCTTTTTTATTTTGTAATGAAACGAGAATGGATTTCATATTTAATTACAATTTCTTTAGTATTGGGAGGGGCGACGGCAAATTATTATAAAATTGTATTTAGAGATGATCCTTTGATGTTTGGCGATTTAACGCTTATAAAAGAGGCGAAGAATTTACTGGGAAATTATGAACTTTTTTTAGACTTTAAGCTGGTGTTTGTTTGGTTGACAGCATTAATTATTTTGATTGCGCTGTTTTTTAGAAAAAAAGAAAATATGACATGGAATTTTAGGATAATCGGAGCATGCGCATCGCTTATAGGTTTGATAGGGACATATGGCTTGATAACAGATAATACAATATATGAAAGTACAGAAAGTCCGTCTTTACAAGATGCTGGAAATCAAACAGAACAATTTGCCAGCAGGGGTTTTGTATATTCATTTATTCGTAGTGCATCCTATCGTTATGCGAAACCAAAAGATTATAAGAAAAGTGATATGGAGAAAGTAGTGGCTTCCTTGGAGTATCATGATATTCCAGAAGAAAAAAAGATAAATATAATTGCAGTTATGTTAGAGGCATATAATGATTTTAGTAAATTCGAAGAAGTCAATTTTGAAAATAACCCTTATATTAAATGGGAAAAATTAAAGGAAGAGTCTTATAGTGGTGAAATTGTAACGAATATTTTTGCAGGAGGAACAATAAATACTGAACGGTCATTTGTTACGGGTGCAATGAACTTGCCGGATTTTAGAAAAAAGACGAATACTTATATAACGTATTTTGATGAGCAGGGATATGTTACAGAGGGAATTCATCCCTATCATGGATGGTATTATAATAGAAAGAATATTAATTTTAATTTAGGGTTTCAGAAGTATTATTTTTATGAGGATATTTTTGCTCCAAACGGCATTTATTTGGATGCTGGAAAGGGGCTGATGCCTGTTATTTCTGACAATATATTATTTGATACTATTTATGATTTGTATGAGGAAAATAAAAAAACGGGCAAACCATATTTAAATTTCAGTGTTTCTTTAGCTATGCACGGAGCCTATCCTGTAGATGTAGTGACAAAAAAAGATACTTAAAATGGGAAGATAACTATACAGAAGAAGAGTATAATATATGCAATTATTACTTTGAACAAGTAGAAAAAACAAATGAGGCCATCAGCAGATTTGTAGAGCGTTTTAGAGAAGAGGAGCCTGTAGTTATAGTTTTTTTTGGAGATCACAATCCCTGGTTAGGAAATAATAACAGTGTGTATGATATGTTGGGAATTAATTTAGAAACCGATGAGCAGGAGGGATTTTATAATTATTATTGTACACCCTACCTATTTTGGGCCAATGACAGCGCTAAGGAATGCTTACAGAAAAAAATTGAAGGTGAGGGAGGCATTCTCAGTGCCTGTTTCTTAATGAATGAATTATTTGAAGTTTTAGGCTATGAAGGCAATCAGTTTATGCAGGCATCAAATCAACTGTATGAGGTGTTGAATGTGATACAAGGGCCATTTTATCAATCTCAAGGGAATATACTCGGTAAATTGTCAGAAACTGAAAGTGATTTGTTGACACAGTTTGAAAAAATACAGTATTATTGGCTGAAAGAGCGATAGAGGGAAGCGCTAAGATTCAAATCAAAGCATTTTATACAAGAATAAAGGGTTGACTGTATTCTCAAGATATTTTTGGCTAAAGTTGTTTCTAACGGAATATTTGTTTTGAGCAGGTAAAAAATCAAATTTTAGGCACAATAAAAGAAACCGCCTGATGAAGATTGCGGATACACACGTTACTGTGCTCTCCGCCAAATTCGCCATCACGTGTCCAAGGAACATTTTTATCAAAGATGATTTGAAGTTCAGAGGTTTTAAAAGCTATAATATAGTCATTAGCATCTCCGGTAAGAAGGGCATTTATAATGCCGGGCCAGTCAATGAAACTATCTGGCATTCGGATGAAAGTTACTTCAAAGAGACCGTCATTGAGGGAAATATTCTGACCGGTGATGCTTTTAAAGCCCCCCACAGAATTAGAATTTGTAATCATTCCAAATATAAATTCCCCAGCCCCGGATTTTTCGGGGCTTTTAAATTTTAAATGCCAGCTCTTTAAAGAGGACAGGCTTTTTACTCCTTCCAGAATATAGGCAATATGTCCAAGGATATTTTTTAGGTCTTGTTTGGTTTCATAAGAGACATTGGTAAAAGCACCAAAAGCCGCTACATAGATAAAGTATTCCTCATTTATTTTTCCGATGTCACAGGGAAAAAGATTCCCATTGATAAGCGTATCAAGTGAAGCAGAAATCTGCTTTGGGATGTTCAGAGTGTTGGCAAAATCATTTGTGTTGCCAGTTGGAATATAGCCGATCGGAAGCCGGAGACTTCCGCCGACAACACCAGACACCACCTCGCTGAGGGTGCCGTCTCCGCCGCTGCATAAAATGAGGTCAAAAGATTTTCCGTATTTTAAAACAAATTTAGAAGCATCCTGATTTCCCTGGGTAACATGTACAGAGATTTCCAGATTCATACTGCTGAGTTTTTCAATGATATCTGCCAAATGGGTCCGGATTTGTCCTTTTCCAGATTTGGGATTATAGATAAAAAGTAATTTTTTCATAATAAATGTAAACACTCCCCAGGATCAATGCGTAAATGAAATACTGATACTATATCACAAATAATGTGGAATTCCAAGAACTTAACGTTAAAATGTAGGGAAACGGACTATTTTGAAGTTCTTGAAAAAAGTTTTTATGAGGATACAATGATTGAAAAGTGATTGTTTGCAATGGCAGGACGAGATGCTTTTTGAAGCCAGGAAGTATTATTTATATGGTGGACTTATAAACCTTAGAAAGAGAGAAGGTATGGTCTAAGGTTGTAGACGGTCAGTATATAGTAATCATGAAATATCCTGTACAATCATAGTTTTTTCACTTGCCTTCCAGATTTTTTAACGATAGAATATAATCACAAAATGATTGTAATTAAAATTTAGAATATAAGAGACTAGAAAACCAAGGAGGAATTGACTATCGGAAGAAAAGATTCAGTGACGAAATCGTACATGGGTGAGGATGCCGTTTTTGCAGATGCTTTTAATTATTTTCTTTATCAGGGCAGGCAGGTGCTGGCCCCGGAAGA
>CABRXX010000015.1:0-55603 GCA_902475025.1 uncultured Lachnospiraceae bacterium
TCCAACTTTAACCTGGTCATGGGGGAGGGAAAACGGGAAAAAGCCCCTTATTTCATTGGGAATGCCGCATCTATGCTGCTGGCAAGCGGAACGGTATTGTTCCTGGCGTCAGAGGTATTTTTGCATCCTATGCTTCAGCTTTTTGGTTCGCCGGCAGATGTGCTGCCTTATGCGGAGGAATATGTAAAGATCACAGCCCTTGGTTTTCCTTTTTTGATCGTCACTACAGGCGGAGGGCATCTGATGCGGGCAGATGGAAGCCCTAAAATGGCAATGATCTGCAACCTGTCCGGTGCGGTAATCAATACGTTTCTCGATGCGCTGTTTGTAATGGGATTTGGCTGGGGAATGGCCGGAGCAGCGGCAGCTACGGTGATGGGACAGGTTTTTTCCGGAATCCTGGTGATCCGGTATCTGATGCGCTATAAGACGGTGGCACTGGAGAAGAAGCACTTTCTTCCTCAGTGGAGGTATCTGGGGAAAATCATGGCGTTGGGAGCAGCCAACAGCTTTAACCAGATTGACATGATGGTGGTGCAGATTTCCCTGAATAATCTGCTGAAGTTTTACGGGGCGCAGTCCGTGTACGGGGAGTCTGTGCCCATTGCCTGCGCGGGGATCGTGATGAAGGTGAATCAGGTGTTCTTTTCCATCATCATTGGCATCTCTCAGGGAACCCAGCCCATAGAAGGGTATAATTACGGGGCCGGGCAGTATGCCAGAGTGAGAAAAACCTATGGACTGGCAGTGAAAGCCGGAATGGCGCTGTCCGCCTGTGCGTTTTTGATTTTCCAACTGTTTCCCAGGCAGCTTTTAAGTCTGTTCGGAGACGGAAGCGAAGCGTACTATCAGTTTGGCATCAGCTATTTTCGGATTTTTCTGGCAGGGACGCTGATCAACTTTTTGCAGCCTCTGTCCTCCTCTTTTTTTACTTCCATTGGAAAGGCTTACAAGGGAATGTTTTTGTCCCTTACCAGACAGATTCTGTTTTTGCTGCCCTTGCTGTTTTTCTTCCCAAGAGTGATGGGAATTGAGGGAATCCTCTATGCCGGACCGGTGGCAGACGGCTTAGCTTTTGCGGCGGCAATTCTTATGGTACGGCTGGAGTTTCGTAAGATGGAGAAACTGGAGCGGAAAGAAGAACAATAAGGTTTGGATGATTAGAGACAGAGCCGGAAGTGGATCATAAACGGGATGGGAAGCAGGAGCCTGAAAACGGAAGGGAAAAATCCGAAGTGCCTGGTCAGAAAAACTGTAAATGGACAGAAATTTTAAATTTGTCCGAAAGCAGGAGAAATTCCTTGCATATCAAGATATTTCTCCCTATAATGGGAAAAGAGAAAATCTAAAATGAAAACGAAAGAGGAGGAGATTATGAATTATTCAAATCAAGTAATTCGGGATGCCCGGAAATTGGGGATCCCGAAAATGCTGCTTTTAGGAGTCCAGCATATGTTTGCCATGTTTGGCGCTACGATTTTGGTGCCGATCCTGGTGAATGGGTATTTCCTGGAGGCCTGTGGGGAGGGCCTTACGGCCGGTCTGACCGTCTCTGTCACACTGTTCTGCGCCGGGGTTGGAACCTTGCTGTTTCATGTATGCTCGAAGTTTAAGGTTCCTGCGTTTTTAGGTTCTTCCTTTGCATTTCTGGGAGGATTTGCCACAGTGGCCAGCCTGGATACCGGGATGTATGCGGCTATGAGCGCCAACGAGAAAGCATCCTATGCCTGCGGCGGCGTGGTGGTGGCCGGACTTTTGTATCTGGCGCTGGCTTTGGTGATCCGTATTGTAGGCGTAAAGCGGGTGATGCGTTTCCTGCCTCCGGTGGTGACAGGACCGGTGATCATCTGTATCGGTTTAAGCCTGGCAGGTTCTGCCATCAACAATGCCTCTACCAACTGGTTTTTGGCTCTGGTGGCTCTGGCTGTGATCATTGTGTTTAATATTTGGGGGAAAGGAATGTTTAAGATCATCCCCATTCTCATGGGAGTGGTGATTTCTTATGGAGCAGCCCTGATCATGAATGCCTGCGGTATGGTGAATCCAGATGGCTCTGCGATTCTGGATTTTGCATCTGTGGCTTCCGCTGGCTGGGTGGGGATTCCTACCTTTAAGATTTGCCAGTTTGATGTGACTGCCATTCTGGTGATGGCGCCCATTGCGATTGCAACCATGATGGAGCATGTGGGAGATATGTCTGCCATCTCTGCCACTGTGGGGGAAAATTATCTGGCGAATCCCGGGCTTCACAGAACGCTGCTGGGTGACGGACTGGCAACTTCCCTGGCAGGCTTGATCGGAGGTCCGGCCAATACTACTTATGGAGAGAATACCGGTGTTCTGGAGCTGAGTAAGGTACATGATCCGAGAGTAATCCGTCTGGCGGCAGTGTTTGCGATTATCATCAGCTTCATTCCCAAGGTTTCCTCTATCATCAGCACTATGCCAGCATCCATCATTGGCGGGGTGAGTTTCATGCTCTACGGTATGATCTCTGCCATCGGTGTGCGCAATGTGGTGGAAAATAAGGTAGATCTCACCAAATCCAGAAACCTGATCATCGTGGGCGTGATTTTCGTCTGCGGATTGGGCTTCTCCGATGGCATTACCTTTACTGTGGCAGGAACTTCTATCACGCTGACGGCTCTGGCCATTGCGGCCATTGCAGGTATTCTGCTGAACATTCTTCTGCCTGGCAATGATTATGAATTTGGAGTGAATACTTCCGGAGATCAGAATCGGGGGATTCATCAGTAAGCGTAAGACAGACAGCTAAAAAGATCCAGATCGGAAGGTGCGGAATAAAAAGCACACGAAGGATCAGGAATAGGTTTTGATAATATCTTCGGCCATGGAACGCTTGGAACAGCAGCGGTCCATGGCCTGTTTTTCTATATAGCGGTGGGCCTCCGGCTCACTCATGTGGAGCTCACTGATCAGCAGCCATTTGGCCCGGTTGACGGTCCGGATCTCAGCCATTTTTTCCTCAATGGATAAAGTTTTTTTCTCAAACTGGCGCAGCCGTTCCCTGGCGGTCTCCATCCAGCTTAGAGCCATTAAAAGGGTGGGTTTTGCAAGGGGCTTCGGCAGAGCGAAGGCGCCATGCAAACGGAGTTTTTCCTGAATTTCCAGGTAAAAGTCGCTCTTTGCCAGAAGCAGGACGATGGTTTCTCTGGAAGCACAGGTGTCAATGGCAAAGCGAATTCCTGGATCATCGGGAAGAGGGGCATTGATAATGACAAAATCAAAGGTGCGTTCCGCAGCGGCTCTTCTCGCGGCGCTGATACTAGAGACCGTACACAGGTTGTAGCGGGAAGGCTCCGGAAGAAGTCCGAAGAAGGCAGAGGAAAAGTGTTCGGAGCCGGAGACCAGTAAAATACTGTAGCTTTGTTCCTGCAGACTCATGGAAGGTCCTCCCTTCTGTTTTTGGATATCGGTGGCATCCGCGTTGTTCCAGGTACACGGATGCGAAAGTTTCCGAAGACAGCTGCAACAGGATCAATAAGGAATGGAGGAATCGGATACGCAGGGATCTGTCCCGGCAGGTTCCTCTGTGGTGTACAGCTTTAGAATCGCTTCCGGCAGACAGCTCCGAATAAAGCTGCTGTTCGCTGCCAGTTTTCTGGCGGCTGTCAGATTCGCCGGAAGTTTTTGAAAGGGCGCCAGGATGCGCTCATCTGCCTGAAACAGATTGAAATCCGCAGGGGCAGGAGGTTTCAGCTGTTTTTGAATCCCATAAAGCCCGGCGTAGATCATCAGGGCGAAGGACAGATAAGGATTGGCGGAGGGATCCGGGGAACGCAGTTCTGCCCGACGGTATTCCCCCGCAGCAGCAGGAATCCGAATCAACTGGGAGCGGTTTTCATGGGACCAGGAGACGTAGGCTGGGGCCTTATTTTGTCCAAAACGCAGGTAGGAGCTTTGGGAAGGATTGAAAAACAGAGTCATCTCCCTAACTTTTTCCAGGATTCCTGCAACCATAGGGGGAAGTAGAGTTTCATCGCTCTGAAGGCTGCCTGGGAGAACGCCTGGCTCCTTCCGGAGACTTTTCACAGAGAGGTTGATGTGAAAGCCGTTGCCGGGCTGCTCCTTTAGCGGCTTCGGCCCAAAATCAGCGGCCAGTCCGTTGCGCAGAGCCACAGCCTTTACCACGGTCTGAAAGGTCATGGCATTGTCTGCCGCTGCCAGGGGATCGGAATAGCGAAAATCTATTTCGTTTTGTCCGGGGCCCTCCTCATGGTGGGAACTTTCCGGCAGAATTCCCATCTGTTCCAGGGTAAGACAGATCTCTCTGCGGATGTTTTCCCCTCTGTCTTCCGGTGCAATATCCATGTAGCCGGCATGGTCATAGGGAATTTTAGTAGGCTCCCCCATCTCGTCCAGCTTAAACAGGTAGAATTCCTGTTCTGCTCCAAAGAAAAATTGATATCCGGCTTCTTGGGCTGTTTCCACAGCCCTTGCTAAAATAGCCCTGGAGTCGCATGCAAAGCGGCGGCCGTCGGGATAAAAAATATTGCAGAACATGCGTACTACCCGGCCATGTTCCGGCCGCCAAGGCAGGGGCATCAGTGTGTTCGTATCCGGGTACAGCAGAAGATCGGAGTGGGTTTCATCCCCAAAGCCTGCAATGGCAGAAGCGTCAATGGCAATTCCGCTGGAAAAGGCTCGCGGCAGTTCCTGGGGCATAATGGAGATGTTTTTCTGTCGTCCGAACACATCGCAGAAGGCAAGGCGGATGAATTTCACGTCTTCCTCTTCCAGATACTGCAGTACCTCCTGTCTAGAATATTTCATATGATTACCTGCTTTCTCTTATCTTAATTGGCAACGTACATCTGTTTATAAGGATTCTGAGTGTTGGGGGTCACCAGAGTAAAGGGGGAATGGAAAATCTCTTTTTCATCCAAGCCAAAGATCTGACAGTATTCTGTAAGGAAGGCAGAAATCTGCATCAGGTCTTCCTGACTGGCCGGTGCTGCAGTCACCTGATCCGGAAAGCGGATCCCCTGGCAGCTTCCTCTCAGGAACAATTTCCCACCGTGCATGCCAGTACAGGGAAAATTTCCGGTGAGAGCTTTGCCATCCGTCTCCAGGCCCAGAACGATAATTATGCCGCCGGCCTGGTATTCCCCAAGAAAGCTGCCTGCCCGCCCTCCAATGATGATCACAGGAACTTTGTCCTGGTAAGCTTTCATGTGGATGCCGGTCCGGTATCCCGCATTTCCTCTTACATAGAGCTTTCCGCCCCTCATGGCATATCCGGCCGCGTCCCCCACGCTGCCATGGATCACAATCTTTCCCGCATTCATGGTATCTCCCACTGCATCCTGGGCGTTGCCTTTCACCGTCAAAAGAGAATCATTCAAGTAGGCACCCAGGGCATTTCCGGTGATTCCAAGAAGTGTAATCTGCTTTCCCGACATACCGGCTGCGAGGAACCGCTGGCCTTGGCAGCCGGTGACGGTACAGGTGCCGCCGGACTGGCGAAGCTGTTGATTTAACGTTTTGGAATCCAAATTGGCAGCATGAATTATTTTCATATTATATCACATCCTTCTGAATTTTTAATGTTTTTTCTCTTTTTCTCGAAAAAATAAATAATATCTGCCGGAAAGACTCCAGAGGAATGGCAGTTGTTTTTTGGCGCAGCATATTACTCTCCTGCATGGGCGATCCCAAGAATCTTCAGTTCTTTTTCCGTAAGACCAATTCCCCGCAGCATCAGCCGGTTGCCCCGGAGGGATTCAATGGAGTTGATCCCCATGCCCCCCATCATCTCTTTAATTTCCCGATTCCAGGCAGTCATGAGATTCACCAGATGTTCCTGGCCCTGCTGAGGATCCAGACGTTTCACCAGCTCCGGGCGCTGGGTAGCGATTCCCCAGTTGCAGATACCGCTCTGACAGGTGCGGCACAGATGACAGCCGAGAGCCAGAAGGGCGGCAGTGGCTACATAGCAGGCATCTGCACCCAGAGCAATGGCCTTTACTACATCGGAGGAGCTGCGGATGCTTCCGCCGGCGATCAGGGACACCTGATTGCGGATGCCTTCCTCCCGCAGCCGCTGGTCAACCGCAGCCAAAGCCAGTTCAAGAGGGATTCCCACATTGTCCCGAATCCTGGTGGGAGCAGCACCGGTGCCACCCCGAAAACCGTCCAGGGCAATGATATCCGCGCCGCTTCTGGCAATGCCGCTGGCGATGGCGGCAATATTGTGGACAGCAGCCACCTTGACAATTACCGGCTTTTTATATTCAGTTGCTTCCTTAAGGGAGAAGACCAGCTGCCTTAAGTCTTCAATGGAATAGATATCGTGGTGGGGGGCCGGGGAGATGGCATCTGCGCCCTCCGGGATCATTCTTGTGCGGGATACGTCTCCCACAATCTTGGATCCTGGGAGGTGGCCGCCGATCCCCGGTTTGGCTCCCTGGCCCATCTTAATCTCAATGGCCGCGCCTGCCTCTAAATAGGCCGGATGGACACCAAAACGGCCGGAGGCCACCTGAACAATGGTGTTGTCTCCATAGCAGTAAAAATCTTCATGAAGCCCTCCTTCTCCGGTATTGTAGAAGGTGCCAAGCTGACTGGCAGCGGACGCCAGGGCTTTGTGGGCATTGTAACTGATGGATCCGTAGCTCATGGCGGAGAAAAGTATGGGCATGGAGAGCTCCAGCTGAGGAGGAAGCTGGCAGTCCAGTGTTCCATCTGCCTTTCTTTGGATGCGTTCCGGCTTTTTGCCAAGATAGACTCTGGTCTCCATAGGCTCCCTTAATGGGTCAATGGGGGGATTGGTGACCTGGGAGGCATTGATCAGGATGTGATCCCAGTAAACAGGCAGAGGATTGGGATTGCCCATGGAGGATAAAAGGATTCCTCCGCTGGCAGCCTGTTTGTAGATCTCCCGCACCGTATCGTTGGACCAGTTTTGATTTTCCCGTATGGTACAGCTGCTCTTTACAATTTTCAGAGCCCGTGAAGGACAAAAAGCCACGCAGCGCTGACAGTTGACACATTTTGCCTCATCGCTGACCAACACCTTCTTTTCTTTCTGATAGAGATGCACTCCATTGGCGCACTGCCTTTCACAGGTACCGCAGCCAATGCAGCGGTCAGCGTTCCAGATCACTTCAAATTCAGGATAAAATAGTTCCATGGACATTAGTATGCTCCTTCCTTTACGCGAATGATGACCGGTTCCCCTCCGGAGGGCGCCCAGATATTTTCTGCATCAGGCTCCAGGGCCCGGATGGCGGCCTCTTCACTGCCAATGAAGACCCGGTCTTCTTTTTCTCCGATTACCATCGACCGCAGTTTCAGACGATCATTCAACGCCATCAAACCTCCGTCGAATCCCAGAACAATGGAGAAGGGGCCTGTAATCAGCAGGCTGGGGAAAAGGGTGCGCAGATAGGTGGCAGTCTGGCTGCCCTTGGGATCCTTCATAGCTTCAATGGTGCTCCAGAAGGGGGCTGCCACTACCGTGGCTGCCTCGGTCAGAGACAGGCCCTGGATCCGCAGCAGATAGTCCATAATATAGGTGATCACTTCTGTATCTGTCTGCAGGGTGCATTTGTAGCCGAACATTTCCATGAAGCGGCGGTTTGCATCGTAGGAAGAGATTTCTCCGTTATGTACAATAGAATAATCCAGCAGTGTAAAGGGATGGGCACCACCCCACCAGCCCGGTGTGTTGGTGGGATACCGCCCATGGGCAGTCCAGGAGTATCCGCTGTACTCTTCCAGCCGATAGAACTGCCCCACATCCTCCGGGTAGCCCACTGCTTTAAAGGTTCCCATATTTTTTCCGCTGGAAAAAACGTAGGCTCCCTTCATTTTTGCATTGATCTGGATCACCGTTTTTACTACAAACTCTTTTTCATCCACATGCATTTCCCGACAGACAGATTTCAGGGGAGAAACAAAGTATCTCCAGATAATGGGTTCTCCTGTGATGGAGGGAAGCTTTCGGGTGGGAATGATCTCAGACTGGACAATCTCAAACCGTTCTTTTAAAAAGGCTTCGCAGTCCTTTCTGGTGCTGCGGGTATCAAAAAAAAGATGCAGCGCATAAAAATCTTTATAATCCGGATAGATTCCGTATCCGGCAAATCCTCCTCCCAGCCCGTTGGAACGCTCATGCATCGGTTTCATAGCTGCGGCAATGCGATCTCCCGGCATTCGTTTTCCCTCCCTGGAGATCACGGCGGCAATGGCGCAGCCGGAAGGGATTCGTATTTGACCTTCCATTTTCATAAAAAGCTCCTCCTTTTCCGGTAAATCAAAGAAGTCTGCGGACGGACTTCTCCGCCTGCGGCGGGTCGCTTCAGCGACATATTTCCTTTCCAGCGCAATGCGGTTCTGCAAAATATTTTTGTTTCATAGAAAGAAAGCTCCTGTGAAACAAAAAAGACGTCCAAATTAAGGACAGTTTTCCTGCTCTTAAAATGAACGCCTTTGCTCATGCCTTCTTTTATACATCCAGGCGGGGCATTTGTCAACTGAAAAAAAGGGGTTGACAAAAAAAATGTCAGGTGTATAATATCGGGCATGAAGGCAATGGCGTCTTTAATGTGTTACAACGTTAAAGGCGCCGTTGCCTTTTTGCGTACAGGAAGCTCCTTCTTTGAGGGATACCGAAAGCGCAGTACCTGATTGTTTCATTTTTCAGGAAGAGGAGAGGATATTATGAAAAAGGTTTCAGATTATTTTGGATGTCTGGTGTTTGATGACCGGGTGATGAAGGGGAATCTTCCGGAGGAAGTTTACCGCTCCTTAAGAAAGACCATCGACGAGGGAGCCAAGCTGGATCTTGGAGTAGCCAATGCGGTGGCATCCGCTATGCGGGACTGGGCAGTCTCTAAAGGAGCGACCCACTATACCCACTGGTTTCAGCCCCTTACCGGGGTGACGGCAGAAAAGCATGACAGTTTTATCTCACCCTCCCCGGACGGGGGCGTGATCATGGAGTTTTCCGGGAAGGAACTAATCAAGGGGGAGCCGGATGCGTCATCCTTCCCTTCCGGAGGGCTGCGGGCTACCTTTGAGGCCAGAGGCTACACAGCCTGGGATCCCACCTCTTATGCATTTATCAAGGGAAAGACATTGTGCATTCCCACTGCCTTCTGTTCCTATGGCGGAGAGGCTCTGGATAAAAAGACGCCTCTGCTGCGCTCCATGGAGGCGCTGAATAAGCAGGCGCTGCGGATCCTGGCCCTGTTTGGCAATGATCAGGTGAAATATGTGAGAACCTCAGTGGGGCCGGAGCAGGAATACTTCCTTATTACAAAGGAGATGTATGACCAGAGAAGGGATCTTCGCTTCACGGGAAGAACTTTGTTTGGAGCCAAGCCTCCCAAAGGGCAGGAGATGGATGACCATTATTTCGGAGTGATCAAGCCCAGGGTGGCAGCCTATATGGAGGATTTGAACGAGGAACTGTGGAAGTTGGGAATTCTGGCAAAAACAGAGCACAACGAGGTGGCTCCTGCTCAGCATGAGCTGGCGCCTATCTATACTACTACCAACATTGCAACCGATCAAAATCAGCTTACCATGGAGGTGATGCAGAAGGTGGCTGCCAGACATGGGTTGGTGTGCCTGCTCCATGAAAAACCCTTTGCCGGAGTTAATGGAAGCGGAAAGCACAACAACTGGTCGCTCTCCACTGATACAGGGGTGAACCTGCTCTCACCGGGAGAAACGCCCTATGAGAACGCGCAGTTTCTTCTGTTTCTCTGTGCGGTGATCAAGGCTGTGGATGATTATCAGGATCTTCTCCGTCTGTCCGTAGCGACTGCGGGAAATGACCATCGGCTGGGAGCCAATGAGGCGCCGCCTGCTGTGGTATCGGTGTTCCTGGGAGATGAACTGAATGCAGTGTTGGAGGCAATAGAGAAGGATACGCCCTATGCGGGGACGGAGAAGATGCAGATGAAACTGGGAGTCAATGTGCTGCCGAAGTTTAACCGGGATGCTACGGACCGAAACCGCACCTCGCCCTTTGCTTTCACAGGAAATAAGTTTGAATTTCGGATGCTGGGGTCTTCCAACAGCATTGCCTGCGCCAATATGATGCTGAACAGTGCAGTGGCAGAGAGCTTGAAAATCTATGCAGACCGTCTGGAGCAGGCGGAAGATTTTGAGGAGACTCTGCATGAAATGATCCAGAAGACGATCCGGGATCATAAACGGATCATTTTTAACGGAAACGGTTACGACGAAAGCTGGATCAGGGAGGCCACGGAGCAGAGAGGGCTTTTAAACTACCGAACTACACCGGACTGCATGCCGCATCTGCTGGATGAAAAAAATGTGAGGATGCTTACCTCCCACAAGGTGTTCTCTGAGGCAGAGCTGAAATCCAGGTGTGAGATCATGCTGGATAATTACTGCAAGACGGTGGTGATCGAGGCCAATACCATGGTGGAGATGGCCAGAACCCAGATTGCTCCGGCAGTGGAGTCCTATGTCCTGGAATTGGCAAAGACAGCGGCAGCCAAAAAGGCCGTGGATGCTTTTTATGCCTGCGGCTACGAGACCGGGCTGATCAAGCGGCTGTCTGTGCTGACAGAACAGATCGGAGTAAGGAGCGACGAACTGGAGAAGGCTGTGCTGAAGCTTGGGGACGTGATGGATATCCTCTCCCAGGCCAATGCAATCCGGGATACGGTCCTTGGAAAGATGGGAGAGCTGCGGCTTGCCTGTGATGAGGCGGAGACCCTCACAGCTAAGAAATACTGGCCCTTCCCCACTTACGGAGATCTGCTGTTTAGTGTGAGATAAGAAGAACCAAACTGATTCGACAGGATAGACGGAGGAAAACACGATGTGTTCAATTATGGGCTATTGCGCAGCAGGCGCCGATCTGGAGGCGTTTCGGAAAGGGTTTGACAGAACCATTTCCAGAGGGCCGGATGAAAGCCGGATCATTGATACAGGAAAGGGCCTTCTGGGATTTCATCGGCTGGCTATTATGGGGCTGACGCCCTCCGGCATGCAGCCCTTTGAACTGAATGGAAGTTATCTGGTGTGCAATGGGGAGATTTACGGCTTTGAAAAATACAGGGAGCAGCTTAGGGGAAAGTATTCGTTTCAGAGTGATTCGGATTGTGAAGTGCTGCTTCCGCTGTACCGGGAGATGGGGACAGACCTGTTTGCGGTTCTGGACGCAGAATTTGCCTGCATCCTTTATGACGGGGAAACAGGAGAGTATGTGGCTGCCAGGGATCCCATTGGTATCCGCCCCCTGTACTATGGATATGACAAAACAGGAGCGATCCTTTTTGCCAGCGAGCCCAAAAACCTGGTAGGTCTTGCGGCGCGGATTATGCCCTTCCCTCCGGGCTGCTACTACAAAAACGGAAAATTCGTCCGGTACTGTGATATTGCACAGCCCAGGAGGATGAGCCGGGATTCCCTGGAGGAGACTTGCAGAAAAATCAAAGAAAAGCTGATTGCAGGAGTAAAAAAACGACTGGTATCAGATGCAAAGGTAGGATTTCTTCTGTCAGGTGGATTGGATTCTTCCCTGGTGTGCGCCATCGCTGCCAGGGAGAGCAAGATCCCTATCCGCACCTTTGCTATTGGCATGGATCAGGATGCCATTGATTTAAAGTATGCAAGAGAGGCGGCAGATTATATAGGAAGCTGCCATACAGAATTCATTATTACAAAAGAAGATGTGATCTCATCTCTGGAAGATGTGATCCAACTGCTGGGTACCTTTGATATTACCACTATCCGGGCCAGCATGGGGATGTATCTGCTGTGTAAAGGGATCCATGAGCAGACGGACATCCGGGTGCTGCTCACGGGGGAGGTTTCCGATGAACTTTTTGGATATAAATACACAGACTTCGCGCCCAGCCCTCAGGCTTTCCAGGAAGAAGCCCAGAAAAGGGTGCGGGAACTGCATATGTACGATGTGCTTCGGGCAGACAGATGCATCTCTGTGAATTCCTTGGAAGCCCGGGTTCCCTTTGGAGACCTGGATTTTGTAAATTATGTGATGTCCATTGATCCGGAGAAAAAGATCAATCGGTACGGTAAGGGGAAATATCTGCTGCGTCATGCCTTTGAGGGGGAGGATTACCTGCCGGGAGAAATTTTATGGAGAGAAAAAGCGGCCTTCTCCGATGCCGTAGGACATTCTATGGTGGATGATCTGAAAGAATATGCGGAAAGCCGGTATACGCAGGAGGAATTTCTGGCCGGCTGTGCAAAATACAGCCATGCAGTGCCTTTTACAAAGGAGTCTTTGCTGTACCGGGATATTTTTGAGAACTATTATCCCGGGCAGGGGGAGATGATTGGGGATTTCTGGATGCCCAACCGGGAATGGGAGGGCTGTAATGTGACAGATCCTTCTGCCAGAGTGCTGTCCAATTATGGAGACAGCGGAAAATAGGCAACAGAAAGAGACGGGGAAGAAAGGACAGCAATCCTATGACGAAATATATTTTTGTAACCGGCGGTGTGGTATCCGGACTTGGGAAGGGAATCACCGCCGCTTCCCTTGGCAGGCTGCTGAAAGCCAGGGGACTGAAGGTGGCAGCCCAGAAGCTGGATCCCTATATTAATGTGGATCCCGGTACCATGAGCCCTTATCAGCACGGAGAAGTGTATGTGACGGAGGACGGGGCAGAGACGGATCTGGATCTTGGACATTATGAGCGGTTTATTGACGAGGATTTGAACCAGTATTCCAACCTTACCACTGGAAAGGTGTACTGGAATGTGCTGAACAAAGAGCGGCGGGGGGAATATCTGGGTTCCACCGTTCAGGTAATCCCGCATATTACCAATGAGATCAAAGAATTTGTGTATCGGGTAGGGAAAAAGACAGAGGCAGATGTGGTGATCACAGAGATCGGAGGTACCATCGGGGATATGGAGTCCCAGCCTTTTTTAGAGGCAGTAAGACAGATCGCCCTGGAAGTGGGGCGGGAGAACAGCCTCTTTATCCATGTGACCCTGGTGCCCTTTTTAAAGGGATCCCAGGAGCATAAATCAAAGCCTACCCAGCATTCCGTAAAGGAGCTGCAGGGAATGGGAATCAATCCGGATATTATTGTGCTGCGGTGCGATGAACACTTGGAGCCGGAGATTTTTCAGAAGATATCCCTGTTCTGCAATGTAAAACAGGACTGTGTGATTGAAAATCTTACTCTGCCCAATCTCTATGAGGCGCCGTTGATGCTGGAGGAGTCAGGATTTTCCAGGGTGGTGTGCAGGGAACTGCAGATCCAGGTTCCGGATCCGAATCTGGAAGAATGGAAGCAGATGGTCCGGGGAATGAAGCGAAGCGAGGGAACGGTAACCATTGGAATTGTGGGGAAGTATGTAGCTCTTCATGATGCTTATCTTTCTGTGGCAGAGTCCTTGCGCCATGCAGGCTGGAGCCTTGGTATTCAGATTCAGATTCAATGGGTGGATTCGGAAAAGATCACAGAAAATACAGTGGAAGGGCTTCTGACAGGGCTGGATGGGATTCTGGTTCCCGGAGGTTTTGGAGACCGGGGGATTGAGGGGATGATCCTGGCAGCCAGGTACGCAAGAGAGCAGAAAGTGCCCTATTTTGGCATCTGTCTTGGGATGCAGATTGCAGTGATTGCCTGTGCCAGAGATCTGGCTGGTATGGAGGACGCTAATTCCAGTGAATTTAATGAGCTGTGTCCCCATAAGGTCATCGATTTTATGCCTGGACAGAGTGATGACATTGACAAGGGAGGCACCTTAAGGCTGGGGGCTTATCCCTGCGTGATCCGGAAAGGGACTGTGCTGGAGCGCTGCTACGGAACAGACCGCATCTGTGAGCGCCACCGTCACCGTTATGAGTTTAATAACCAGTACCGGGAGGTTTTGGAAAAGGCGGGGCTTACCTTTGGGGGAACTTCCCCGGACGGAAGGCTGATGGAGACGGCGGAGCTTTCCCATCTGCCCTTCTATGTGGGAGTCCAGTATCACCCGGAATTTAAGAGCCGGCCCAACCGTCCGCACCCGCTGTTTCTCGGTTTTGTGGAGGCTGCCTGGGAGCTGGCGCAAAAAAAGGAGCAGAGAGATGAAGTATAACAGAAAATTGATCCTGGAAGATGGACAGGAGTATTACGGGTATGGATTTGGCGCCAGGGAAACCAGGGTGTGTGAGCTGGTGTTTAATACCTCCATGACCGGGTATCAGGAAATTTTATCCGATCCCTCCTATACAGGCCAGGCGGTGGTGATGACCTATCCATTGATTGGGAATTACGGCATGGCGGCAGAAGACTATGAGACAGACCGCCCTACCATGGGAGGGCTGATCCTGCGGGAATACAATGATGAGCCCTCCAATTTCCGCAGCAGGGGCACCCTGTCCCAGGTGATGGAGCGTTTTGGGATACCGGGAATCTTTGGGATAGACACCAGAAAGCTGACCCGTTCTATCCGGGATTTTGGGAGCAGAAAGGTTTTGCTGACAGATGCAGCTACTACCCGGAAGGAGGGGCTGGAGATTCTGGCCAAAAGTCAGATTCCCAGGGATACGGTAGCCCTGGTCAGTCCGGAAACTCCCAGATATTTTCCCACCGCGGAATCAAGATTTACAGTGGTGGCCATTGACTGCGGGATGAAACAAAACATAGTAAGATGTTTGAATGAGAGAGGCTGCAGCGTTACCGCTCTTCCGTTCCATACTTCCCCAGAGGAGGTAGAGGCTCTGCACCCGGACGGGATCTTTCTTTCCAATGGCCCGGGGAATCCGGAGGATGTCCCTCAGGTGACAGAGCTGGTGCGGCAGCTTAGGGGGAAATATCCTATTTTTGGGATCTGTCTTGGACATCAGCTGATCTCGCTGGCCTATGGAGCCAGAATTTATAAACTGAAATTTGGCCACAGGGGCGGCAACCATCCGGTGAAAAATTTAAAGACCGGAAAAATAGAGATCACCTCACAAAACCATTCCTACGCAGTGGATGGGGACAGTCTTTCGAAAACATCCCTGACGCTCACGCACCTGAATCTGCTGGATGGAACAGTGGAAGGGGTAGAATGCAGGGAAGATCAGGTGTTCAGTGTCCAGTATCATCCGGAGAGCGCTCCAGGGCCTCAGGACAGTCAAGGGCTTTTTGACCAGTTTGTACAGATGATGGAGGAGCATTGCCATGCCAAAGCGAACCGATATTAAAAAGATCTTAGTCATTGGCTCCGGGCCTATCGTTATTGGACAGGCTGCGGAGTTTGATTATGCAGGCACTCAGGCCTGTCTGGCCTTGAAGGAGGAGGGCTATGAGGTGATCCTGTGTAATTCCAATCCGGCAACGATTATGACAGACCCCTCTGTGGCAGATAAGGTGTATATGGAGCCTTTGACTCTGGAATATATGGCAAAGGTGATCCGCTATGAACGTCCGGATGCCCTTCTTCCAGGAATCGGAGGTCAGACCGGATTGAATCTGGCGATGGAACTGGAGAAAAAGGGCGTTCTGAAGGAATGCCGGACAGAGCTTCTTGGTACCAGGAGCAGCAGCATTGAGCGGGCGGAGGATCGCCGGCTTTTCAAAGAGCTGTGTGAAAAATTAGGGGAACCGGTGCTGCCCTCACGAATTGCAGGAACTCTGCAGGAGGGGATGGAGGCAGCAGGGGAAATCGGTTATCCAGTGGTAGTGCGTCCTGCCTACACGTTGGGAGGAACCGGAGGAGGATTTGCAGATCGGGAGGAAGAATTGCTGCCTTTGATCAAAAATGGCCTCGCTCTGTCACCGGTAAGCCAGGTGCTGATCGAGAAGAGCATTAAAGGGTATAAAGAAATTGAATATGAGGTGATGCGGGATAGAAATGACACGGCCATCACGATCTGCAATATGGAGAATCTGGATCCGGTAGGCATTCACACCGGAGACTCTATCGTAGTGTGCCCGTCCCAGACGCTCACCAACAAGGAATATCAGATGCTTCGGGACAGCGCTCTGAAAATCATACGTGCGCTGGAGATCGAAGGGGGCTGCAATGTGCAGTTTGCCCTGGATCCCGGCTCTTTTCAGTACTACGTGATTGAGGTGAATCCAAGAGTGTCCCGTTCTTCCGCCCTGGCCTCCAAGGCCAGCGGCTATCCCATTGCGCGGGTATCGGCCAAGATCGGCATCGGCATGACGCTGGATGAGATACCGTTAGCCAACACTCCGGCCTGCTTTGAGCCGGCACTGGACTATGTGGTGACCAAGATGCCCCGGTTCCCCTTTGATAAATTTACAGAGGCCAGCCGGAGACTGGGTACACAGATGAAAGCTACGGGAGAGGTAATGGGCATCGGCCGGACCTTTGAGGAGAGCCTGGAAAAATCCATCCGCTCTCTGGAGACTGGGTACTATCATCTGCACAGCTCCAAATTTGACGGAATGGAAACCAAAGAACTGTCAGCGTACCTTCAGGAGGGAACAGATGACCGCATTTACGGAGCGGCAGAGCTGCTGCGGAGGGGCTGCAGCGTGGAAGAGATCTGGAAGATTACAGCCATCGACCGTTTTTTTCTGCGGAAACTGAAGAACATTACAGAAGAGGAGCAAAGGCTGAAAGAGCATCCCGGAAGCCCAGAACATTTGCTGGAAGCAAAAAGGATGGGATTTTCTGACCGGGCGGTGGCAGACTGCTGGAACTGGAACGAAGAGCAGGTATTCTTGCTCAGATGCCGGAAAAAAATAGTTCCTGTCTATAAGATGATTGATTCCTGCGCCTCTGAGTTTGACAGCTACATTCCTTATTTTTACAGCACCTATGAGGAAGAGAATGAATCCCGGATTTCCTCAAGAAAAAAAGTGGTGGTTCTGGGGTCAGGGCCGATTCGCATCGGCCAGGGAGTGGAGTTTGACTATTCTACCGTCCATGCGGTAAAGACCATCCGGGAGGCAGGGTATGAGGCGATTATCATTAACAATAATCCGGAGACTGTGTCCACTGACTATACCTGTGCGGACAAGCTGTATTTTGAACCTCTCTGTGTGGAAGATGTGATGAATGTGATCCGCATGGAAAATCCTGTGGGGGTTATGGTTACTCTGGGAGGCCAGACTGCGATCAATCTGGCGGAACCCTTAAGCCGTCTGGGTGTAAACCTGATGGGTACAGACTGTGAGGCCATTGAGCGGGCTGAAAACAGGGAGGCTTTCGAAACGCTGCTTTTGTCCCTTGGCATTCCACAGCCCAGAGGACGGGCGGTGACTACCCTGGAGGAAGGGCTGAAGGCAGCAGAAGAGATCGGCTATCCGGTGCTGGTGCGTCCCAGTTTTGTGTTGGGAGGCAGAGCCATGGAAATTGTGGCCAGGGAGGAGCATCTGCGCCACTACCTGAAGACAGCAGTGGAGATTTCAGAGGAGAAGCCGGTGCTGGTGGATCAATACATCCGGGGAAGGGAAGTGGAGGTGGACGCCATCTGCGATGGAACCCAGGTGTTTGTCCCGGGGATCATGGAGCTGGTAGAGCGGACCGGAATCCATTCCGGAGATTCCATCAGCGTCTATCCGCCTTATGATCTTTCTCAAAAGGTAAAGGAGAAGATTCTCTCCTACACAAAGCGTCTGGGACTGGGAATTGGCATTGTGGGACTTTTTAATATTCAGTTTATTGTGGATGATAAGGATCAGGTCTCCGTCATTGAGGTGAATCCCAGATCCTCCCGGACGGTGCCTTTCCTCTCCAAAGCCACAGGCTGCAGCCTGGCAGACATTGCCGCAAGAGTAATGCTGGGGATACCTCTGAAGGAACAGGGGATTTTGGAAGAATGCCTGCCAGAAACTTCCCGGTATTATGTAAAAGCGCCTGCCTTTTCTTTCTCCAAGCTAAAGGGAATGGATGCCTACCTGTCTCCGGAAATGAAGTCCACCGGGGAAGCCATCGGATATGATGAAAAGCTGCATCGGGCGATGTATAAGGCCATGATTGCCTCTGGCATGAAGCTTCAGAATTACGGAACTGTGGTGGTGACGCTGGCAGATGAGGATAAAGAAGAAGCGCTGCCCCTGATCCGGCGATTCTATCAGATGGGCTTTAACATTGAGGCAACCATAGGAACCGCTCAGTTTCTCAAGAAAAATGGGATTCGTACAAGACTGCTTCATAAGCTCAGCCAGGGAAGTCAGGAAATCTTAGATTCCATCCGCGCCGGATACGTGAGCTATGTGATTAATACCAGGGCCATTCTTTCCGGCATCCATTACGGGGATGGAGCCGCCATCCGCCGTACGGCCAGCCAGAACAATGTGACCATGTTCACTTCTCTGGATACCGTGCGGGTATTGCTGGAGGTGCTGGAGGAAGTGACTATCGGCGTATCTCCCCTGGACACTTTTCAGACAAATACAGCACTATCTGAAAGATTTACCGCATAAAATTGGATGTTTCTTTCAGATTATGCGTGATATACTGGAAAAAAGGTTCATATACTGTTTGAAAGGGGAAGAGGATATGATTATGGAATCTGTGTTTGAAGCAATCAATGGAGTGTTTCGGTTTGTGGGGCCGCTGTCTGATTTTCTGTGGGATTTTCCCACGAATTTTGCCTGGTATCAAAATATCCCGGTGCTGGGAAATTTTTCTCTGGCAGTCATTCTTCTTCTGGGTTCCGGCATTTTTTTCAGTTTCCGGCTGGGATTTATGCAGGTGACTCACTTTAAGAAGGGAATCAAGATCCTTACAAAGAAGAAAGCGGTGGAGACCGGAATTTCGCCCCTGGCTGCTTTTCTGCTAAGCTCTGCCATGCGGGTAGGGCCGGGCAACATTATTGGCGTGACAGGAGCAATTGCTGTGGGAGGCCCAGGCGCCCTGTTCTGGATGTGGGTATCCGCCTTTTTTGGTATGTCTGTGGCCTACATGGAGGGCGTGCTGGCCCAGATTTTTAAGGAGAAAAAGGGAGATGAGTTTGTAGGAGGCCTTCCTTTTTATGGGAGAAAGCTGCTGGGAAATAAAGCGTGGATCGGCATTTTCTTATCCATTCTCTATATCCTCTATGCGTTGTGCTGTCTGCCTGCCCAGGGCTTTAATGTGGTTTCTTCCGTTGGGCGTATGGCGGAGATCGTAACCGGAACATCCATTGCTTCGGACTCTGTTTTTTATTATATTGTGGGAATTGTTATTGTAGCGTTGACTGCGGTGATTGCCTTTGGAGGCATCAAGAAGGTGACCAAGTGGACGGATCGGATGGTTCCTGTAATGGCAGTGCTGTACATTGGCGTGGCGCTTCTTCTGATCTTAATGAATTTTGGCAGGATCCCTTATTTCTTTCAGGCAGTGTTTGGAGGGGCCTTCCGTTCGGAAGCCTTTTTCGGAGGAGTGTTTGGAACCGTTTTGGCCCAGGGTGTAAAGAGAGGGTTAATGTCCAACGAGGCTGGGCAGGGAACCATCACTATGTCCGCTGCAGCAGCGGACGCGGATCATCCCTGTGAGCAGGGAGTGCTGGCTTCTATCGGTGTATTTTTGGATACCATTGTGATCTGTACGCTCACCGGATTTGTGGTGGTGATGGCTCACTGCTGGAGCGGGGCAGAAGGGCAGGCTTGGGCAGCCCTGGATCAGCTTCCGAAATTTACGGCGTCTGCGGCAGAGCTGACTCCCGGCACTGCGCTGAATGGGGTTATCATGCTGTTGATTACGGTGTGTTTCGGTCTTTTCGCCTACACCACCCTTCTTGGGATGATCAGTTTTTCCGAGATCGCAGCCAACCGGATCCGGCAGGATTCGTCCTGCATCAATTTTGTCCGGGGAGCGGCTCTGTTTGTGGCAGCCTTTGGTATTGTGTGCAATATCGCAGGCCTGGAGCTGGGCAATCTGTGGGCCTTCTCGGATCTTGGAAACATTCTGATTGTATTTTTCAACGTGCCTATTGTGTATGCGGGAGCCAAGTATGTGTTTAAAGCCACAGATCATTACAAGAAAAATGACGGCACGAAGTTTACTTCCCAGGTCATCGGCAGAGATGACTGTACTTACTGGGATGAGAGGGCGGCCGGGCTTCCTAAGAACAGCAGATGATTGCTGCATCCAAGCAGCTCCGGCTTTTCACAGCTGTAATAGTGATAGCGCAGATACTGGGAGTAGCTGTAATCGTCCATTGCGTTGATCTTATTTTCCAGCAGTTCGCTCATGCCGTCGGAGGCAACCTGGTGAAGCAGGCGGATGCCCTGCTTTGCCAGCATACTCCGGCATTCCTCTACCGTAAAAAATACGAAGGGAAAGTCTTCCAGACGAAAGGTGTCATGGTCATAGGTGTTTTCCCGGAAAAAGTTTGGATTATAGGCAAACTCGGTAAGAATTACCATGTCATGAGAAATGAAGGCAAACAGGATCAGTCCGTCCTTTTTGCACACCCGTTTTGCCTCCTGAATACATTGCTTCCGATCCTTCTCCTGATGCAGATGGTAGAGAGGACCCAGGAGCAAAACCACATCAAAGGTCTCATCCGGATAACAGGAAAGATCCAGGGCATTGCCCTGGCGAAGCTGTATCCTGTGATGAGGCCTTATTTTTTTGCGAAAGGCTTCTATATTGGCGGGAGACAATTCCAAGGCATCCACCGAATAGCCCTGATCGGCCAGATACAGGCTGTATTCTCCGGCGCCGGCGCCAACATCCAAAATGCGGTCCTGCGGTTTTAAATATTTTTCCAGATAACGGATGGTAGTGAGAAATTCCACCCGGGCTGCTTTGGAGTGCTTCAGGCGCCTGTCCTCGCAAAACAGTTCATAGAGACGTTTTACCTGCTCCGCGTCTTCCTTTATTGCTCTGATTTTTTCAACTTCCTGCACATCCATAGAAAGATCCTCCTTTCGATTATTTGAGGCTCATTGTATCATGGGAATCTGCTTTGCGCAATAAAAATGGTAACAGTTCAGCCATAACAGCCCATTTTTGCCATCGCAGCTAAAATTCTCGTTTATGGCTGAACTGTTATGAAAAATGAAAAATAAGGTTGACATCAAACCTTGTTGATGCTATAGTTAATTACACAAGTAATTAACCAATGAGGTGATGAAGGGGAGGGGGAGGAAAGAAGAAACATGGGAGTGAAAAAAGAAGAACTGGAAGGAAGTGAACCACGTGAATGAAATCCTGACACAGGAGAAATCCATTTATATTCAGATCAAGGAAATGATTGAAAACGATATTCTCCGGGATATCCTGCTGGAGGAGGAACGGGTTCCCAGCACCAATGAGCTGGCGAAGCTGTACGCCATCAATCCTGCCACGGCAGCAAAGGGGGTGAATCTTCTGGTGGATGAGGAGATTCTATATAAGAAACGGGGAATTGGCATGTTTGTAGCCACGGGAGCGAAGAAGAAGATTATGGAGAAACGGAAAAAACATTTTTATGATGATTATGTGAAACGGCTTATGGCGGAGGCAGTGAGCCTTGGCATTACCAAGCGGGAATTGATCAATATGATTGCGGAGTCAGAAGAAGGAGGGGAAGCAGATGAGTAAGCTGGTTTGCAAGGGATTGGAAAAAAGTTACGGGAAAAAGGAGGTACTCCACAACCTGGATCTGGAGCTGGAGAGCGGAAAGATCTATGGCCTGATCGGGAGGAACGGAGCTGGAAAGACCACGCTGCTTTCTGTGCTTACTGCCCAGAGTCCGGCCACTGCAGGCACTGTTGTTTTTGACGGAAAACCAGTGTGGGAAAATCGGGAGGTGCTGGAGCATATCTGCTTTTCCAGGGAATTAAATCAGATGATGGGGAACAGCGGCAATCCTTTGAAGGTGAAGGAGTATCTGCGGATTGCAGCCACCTATTTTGTTCATTGGGACAAAGAGATGGCAAAGAGGCTGATTGAAAAGTTTCATCTGGATGTGAATAAGCGCATCAGCAAGATGTCCAAGGGAATGACCTCCATGGTGACCATCATTGTAGCCCTTGCCAGCAAGGCGGAGTTTACTTTTCTGGATGAACCGGTAGCAGGTCTGGATGTGGTGGCCAGGGAGCAGTTTTATAGAATCCTTCTGGAGGAATATACGCAGACCGGGCGCACCTTTGTGATCTCCACCCACATCATTGAGGAGGCTGCTGACGTGCTGGAGGAAGTGATCATTTTGGATCAGGGCAAGATCCTCCTAAAGGAAAATACCCAGGAGCTTCTGGAGCGGAGTTATCACATCAGCGGCCACGAGGAGGAAGTGGATCAGGCGGCTGCAGGCCTTGAGCTGCATCATCAGGAGCGGCTTGGGCGGAGCAAGGGTGTGACGGTGCTGTTAAAACCGGGACAGACCATTCCGGCAGGCTATGACGTGAGCGTTCAGAAGCTGAATTTGCAGAAGGTATTTGTGGCGCTTTGCGGAGAGGAGGATGCAGAATGACGAAGGATGGATATGCAAAAGCTTCCGGTCTGAGAAAAGAAAGCGGCAGACAAAAGGAAAAGGGCAGCCTTGGCAGTCATGTGAGAATGTGGGGCAGATACGCAGGGGAGAGCCTGGCAGCCTCTCTGGGGGCGTCGCTTGTCCTTCTGCTCTTCTACGGAGTGCTGGGAAGCAGTTTTTCCGCAAAGTCTCTGGGGGGAGGAATCTTAACCTCGCTGGCGCTCTACCCCTACTATCTGACTTTAGCAGCGGTGTTTGTGCAGGCCATTGTATCAGCCAATGCTTTTCAGCTATATTTTCCGGTGCTGGTATCTATGAATGCCAGCAGAAGGTCTGTGGTGTTGGGAGCAGCAGCCAGCCAAGGGGGGTGCACCCTTTTGGTGGCGTGCATCAGCATTCTGATCTGGAGATGGAATCCCAGCGATATCGCGGTAGATGGAATAAAACTGATCCCTCTTTTGGCAGGGCTCCTTCTTTTTACTACCGGATTTACCATTGTTTTAGGAGCAGTATCCCTTCGATGGGGAAAGATCGGAACCCTCATTCTGGTGCTGTTCTTTATGTTCTGGGGAGCAGGGGCAGGAATCCTTTATGCCGTGAACGGTGCGGACGCAGGGAGGATGCTGGCGCAGGTTCGGGACATTGACCAGATCGTTCAGGCAGCAGTACTGGGAGCCGGACTTGTTATGTTTCTTCTCGGAACCTGCTTTTCAGCGGCTGTTGTGAGGAAACTGGAGATACGAAGATAGGAGGGATTTGTATGCTGCAGGCAGTAAAAAGACAGTTGTCTGTTCGGAAGGATGACTGGTTGTTAGGAAGTTTTATTGCGGTGATAGCCTATCTGGCAGGAGGAATTCTGCTGGCAGTGCTGATGTTTTTGAACAAGTCAGCTGATTTTTATATCAATCTTGGCAGTATTCTGGCAATGGCGGTGGGAGGCATTTATTTTTTGATCACTGTGGTGGGAAGCACGATCAGCTATTTTAATCTGGAAATTTCCTTTGGAAGCACCAGAAAAGAATTTCTGATATCCCACTATGCAGTCTGTTTCCTTCACGGGATGTCTTATGTGGTTCTGATCGTTGTCCTGGCGTTTTTGGAGCAGATTCTGGCAAAGTTTTTTTGGGCAGACAAGGCCCTGGTGATGGATATTCTGCCCTGGATTCCCAAAGTGGGAGGACTGCTTGTGACAGGCATCATGATTCTGTCCACATTGGCGGCGGCGCTGATCATGCGCTTCGGCCGTCTTGCCGGTTGGACTCTGTGGGGTGTTTGGATGGTGTTTTTCATCGGGGCTCCCCAGGTGATGGATGCGGTGGAGGAGGCTCCGGATTCGGTGTTTGGTAAGATCGGAAGATGGTTTCTCTGGCTGGCGGGTCAGCTTCCCTGGTACGGCTGGCTGGCGCTGGGGGGCGGGGCAGCACTGCTCTGCTTGCTTGGAACTGTATGGATACTAAAAAAACAGCAGGTGACGGCCTGAAAAATAAAGAAAGCCTCCGGGTACACGCTTGAAGCGGTACTCTGAGGCTTTTGTGCAGTGCGAGGGGGAGAAGAATTTTGCAGTTTTGAAACCGGATGTTCACAGGGAATGGGATCAGGCTTGACAGAAAGAAACATAAGATGAATCAGGCTGAAAAAGATATATTCCCACGGAATTTTGGAGATTTTCCCAGAATAATTCCCCTATTTTTTTGAAAAGCAGTATAATAATGGAAAAAACATGCTATAATGAAAGAAATCAAAAGAGATAGGGGCGGGAAAAACAGGAAATAGTCAGATGTCCTGCCCTGCGGGAGAAAATATGTATCAGTTTGAAAAGGTGAACAAAAAGCTGCTGGGTTCCCAGGTGGAAGATGCCCTGATGGATTTTATATTGAAGAAACCGTTGCAGATTGGGGAAAAACTGCCCAATGAATTTGAACTGGCAGAACAGTTTGGCGTAGGGCGAAGTACGGTGAGGGAGGCAGTAAAGAGTCTGGTATCCAAGGGAGTGCTGGAGGTTCGCAGAGGATCCGGAACCTATGTGATCAGCACCTGTACATCCGAGGAGGATCCTTTGGGGCTGTCCAGGTTTGAGGATCGCTACAAGCTGGCGCTGGAGCTTCTGGAGGTGCGTCTGATGCTGGAGCCGGAGATTGCAGCCCTGGCTGCAGAGTATGCCACGGAGGAGGAGATGGAGCAGTTGGAAAAACTCTGCGACGAGGTGGAGCAGCTTTACCAGGCAGGAATCAATCACATTTCAAAAGATATTGAATTTCATACCTGCATTGCAAAGTGCAGCAACAATCGGGTGGTGGAGATTCTGGTGCCAATCATTAATTCGGCAGTATCCACCTTTGCCAATCTGACCCACAGGGAACTGATGCGGGAGACGATTGAGACTCACCGGGCAGTGACAGAAGCCATCCTGCGCAGAGACAGCGTGGGTGCCAGATGCGCCATGATGATGCATCTGACTTACAACCGTCAGAAGCTTATGAGCAAGTATCAGGAGCAGGAGATGAGGAAGGAAAAATCTGAGCAGTTTTTATGAAACAGTCCTGAAAACCGGTCCGTTCTATTTCTACAGAAGAAAACCATAAAAATACACAAAAGAAGCGCGTTTTTTGCAGGAAAACAGCGCTTCTTTTGTGCAAGATATAGAAAAAACTCTTGAGACATCAGATGTATTGACAGAAATAACGGAAATTGATAGAATATACGCATGACGACATAAGACGTCTGATGTAAAGAGAAGAGAAAAAATTTAATATTAAAGGAGGACATTTTATGAGTGAAGCAGCAGCTGCACTGAATCCTACCAGGCTGGTGATCGCAGCCCTTATCGGCCTGATCATTCTTCTGGTACTGATCATTAAATTTAAGTTTCATGCCATGGTTTCCATTCTGGTGGGAGCTCTGGCTATCGGCCTGATTGCCGGTATGCCTTTTGAGGACATTATTAATGCGGTGAATGATGGTATCGGGAATACTCTAAAAGGCATTGCTCTTTTGGTGGGCTTAGGATCCATGTTCGGAGCAATCCTGGAAGTATCGGGAGGCGCCCAGTCCCTGGCAGTCACTATGGTAAAGCGTTTTGGAGACAAGAAGGCAGCATGGGCTTTGGGAATTACAGGTCTGGTGATCGCCATGCCGGTATTTTTTGATGCCGGTTTGATTATTCTGATTCCGCTGGCTTTTTCTCTTGCTAAGAGAACCAAACGATCCTCCCTGTTTTACGTGATCCCTCTTCTGGCAGGATTGGCAGTAGGACATGCTTTTATCCCTCCCACTCCTGGCCCGGTGCTGGTGGCTACCATGTTGAATGTGGAGCTTGGATGGGTGATTGTGGTAGGCATTTTCTGCGGTATTTTTGCCATGATCGTGGCTGGCCCGGTTTGGGGTGCTATCTGCGGTAAGAAGCATTATGTTCCGGTTCCGGAGCATGTAGCCAGCCAGGCAGATTTTGATGAGTCCAAGCTGCCAAAGTTTGGAACGATTGTTGGCATCATCCTGATTCCTCTGGTATTGATCATCCTGGATTCTGTGGCAGGAATTGTGCCGGCGATGGCTCCGGTACAGCCTATTTTAGGGTTTTTGGGTGAACCTTTTGTAGCGTTGCTGATTGCTACCATTGTAGCCATGTTCCTGCTGGGAACGAAACACGGCTACAGCCTGGAAGAGCTGGAAAAGGTGATGACCAAATCCTTAGAGCCTACCGGATTGATTTTGCTGGTAACAGCCTGCGGCGGTGTGCTGCGCTATATGCTTCAGTATTCCGGTCTGGGGGATGTGATCGGAAATGCAGTTTCGGCAGCGAACCTTCCGATTGTAGTGATCGCTTTTATTGTGGCAGCTCTGGTCCGTATCTGCGTGGGTTCTGCCACCGTTGCCATGACTATGGCAGCAGGAATTGTGGCGGCGATGCCCGGAATTGCAGATCTGTCTCCCTTGTATCTGGCCTGCACCACAGCAGCAGTGGCCGGAGGGGCTACCGTTTGCTCCCATTTTAATGACTCCGGTTTCTGGCTGGTGAAGTCCCTGGTGGGAATGGATGAAAAAACTACTTTAAAAACCTGGACGATCATGGAGACACTGGTGGGAGGCACCGGTTTTCTGGTGGCTTTGATCATTTCCTTCTTTGCATAGGGCAGCATCCGTGTTGCCCTATGTACAAGGATGCTGCGGAAGAAGATAATACAGAGACGGAAATATAAAAAAAGCAAAGCCTGTATCAAAATCGGTAAGGAAGTCAAATCGCACAGGCGTATGGACAGCAGCCGGGCGAATAGAAATGGCAAGAACCGTTTTTGCTGTCGATTGCATAACAGAGAACAGAAGGAACTGTTTAATCAGGGAAAAGGAGTGAATTACTATGAAATTAAAGAGTCAGGAAATGCGCACATTGGCACCGGAATTAGATCCGCTTCGCATTGGCACCGGATGGAAACCGGAGGATCTGTCCAAGCCTCAGGTCATGATTGAGAGTACCTTTGGGGACAGCCATCCCGGCAGCGGACATCTGGATATCCTGGTGGAAGAAGTGAGAAAAGGGATAGTGTCTGCGGGAGGTTACGGCGCCAGATACTTCTGTACGGATATCTGCGACGGAGAGAGCCAGGGGACGGATGGAATCAATTTCAGTCTGGCCAGCCGGGAAATGATCGCGAATATGATCGAGATCCATGCCAACGCTACTCCCTTTGATGCCGGGGTGTATCTGGCAAGCTGCGACAAGGGGCTTCCGGCTAATCTGATGGGACTGGCCAGAGTGGATATTCCAGCAGTGGTAGTGCCCGGAGGAACGATGAATGCAGGCCCAAAGATGCTGACTTTAGAGCAGCTTGGCATGTACAGTGCTAAGTTCCAGAGAGGGGAAATCGATGAGGAAAAGTTAAACTGGGCGAAATGCAACGCCTGTCCAAGCTGCGGAGCCTGCTCCTTTATCGGAACCGCTTCCACCATGCAGATCATGGCAGAGGCTCTTGGGCTGGCACTTCCGGGCAGCGCCCTGATGCCGGCTACCAGCCCGGACCTTCTTACCTACGCAAGACAGGCGGGAGAGCGGGCCGTTGCCATGGCTGGCGATCCGGATATGTGTCCCACCAAGATCGTGACCATGGACAGCTTTGAAAATGCCATTTTGGTTCACGCGGCAATTTCCGGCAGCACCAACTGTCTGCTGCACATTCCGGCCATTGCCCATGAATTTGGCCTGGAAGTGACGGGAGATACCTTTGATAAGCTGCATCGCAATGCCAGATATCTTCTGGATGTGCGTCCTGCGGGCCGCTGGCCGGCAGAGTGCTTCTATTATGCTGGCGGTGTTCCGGCTATTATGGAGGAGATTAAAGAGCATCTGCATCTGGATGTGATGACTGTGACAGGAAAGACGCTCGGAGAGAATTTGAAAGACCTTCGGGAGAATGGGTTCTATGAGCGGTGTGAGAAATGGCTTCAGGAATTTAATGAGAGAAACGGAGTATCCCTTACCCGTGAGGATATTATCCGTCCTTACGATAAGGCCATTGGAACGGAAGGCAGTATTGCCATCCTGAGAGGAAATCTGGCTCCGGAGGGAGCAGTGATCAAGCACACTGCCTGCCCGAAAGAAATGTTTAAGGCAGTGCTCAATGCCCGTCCCTTTGACAGTGAGGAGGAGTGTCTGGACGCAGTGCTTCATCATAAGGTTCAGAAAGGGGATGCAGTCTTTATCCGTTATGAGGGGCCCAAGGGCAGCGGAATGCCGGAGATGTTCTACACCTCTGAGGCCATCAGCAGCGATAAGGAGCTGGGACGCAGCATTGCGCTGATCACAGACGGACGGTTCTCCGGCGCTTCCACTGGTCCGGTGATCGGCCACTGCAGCCCGGAGGCTGTGGACGGAGGCCCTATCGCGCTGGTAGAAGAGGGAGATCTGATCGAGATCGATGTGATGGCAAGAAAGCTGGAGATCATCGGGATCCATGGGGAGCGAAAGACTCCGGAGGAAATTGATGCAGTGCTGGCGGAACGTCGGAAAAACTGGAAGCCGAGAGAGCCGAAGTATAAAAAAGGCGTGCTGAGACTGTTCAGTGAACATGCAGTGAGCCCCATGAAAGGCGCCTATCTGGATTTTTGAGAGAGCATTGGAAAAGAAAGAGCAATGCAGCTTATTTTCGATATCTTATCTGTTTATTTGACGGGGATATCCGTTTGTCGGTACAAGAGCGGCATAGCATTAAAAAGGCGGGAAAGGCCAGGTTCATAGAAAAGTATGGAAAAGCAAGTCTGAAAAGGGCTTGCTTTTTCCTTTTGGGATTTTATCATGGAATATTTGCGGACAAAGATCTGTGATTTTTCTATACAGGAGAATGGGAGAACCTTTCGCAATAATGGAAAGAATAGGAAAGGCTGTTGCGCTATGGGGAACCTATTTTAGCTGGCGGTGGAACAAAAAGTTAAAAACAGTGTTTTGAATAAGACTCTTATTGATTGACAAATAGATAAAAACGGAGTATATTATAAACAGTTACATTTCTGAGCTTCTGGCGTTTCGCTGAATTTTCAAACAAAGATGGAAAAATAACAAAAAGGGAATGAGACGCCGGAAAATGCAGGGAAGCGGTTCCAGCAGTTTCAGCGCCTTTTGAGGAGGATACTCAGAGGCTGCTGAGGGGAAAGGATTGATCTAAAATACAGAAAAACTTCTTGCCAGAGAGCCGTTTTCTGTATATGATGAAGCGGAGAAGGAACTATGTGGGGGAGTGTGCAGTGATACAGATTGCGATTGTAGAAGATGAGGAGCTATATGCAAATCAGTTAAAGGAATTTTTACATCAGTATGAAACCGAAAAAGGGATAGGTTTCGAAATTTCGTATTTTTCAGACGGAGATGGGATTGTTTATAATTATAGATCTCAGTATGATATTATTCTGATGGATGTGCAGATGAAATTTATGGATGGGATGTCTGCAGCGGAGGAGATTCGGAAGGTAGATTCTCAGGTGATTATTATTTTTATCACGAATATGCGTCAGTATGCGATCCGTGGATATGCAGTGGAGGCATTGGACTATGTGGTAAAGCCGATTACCTATTTTGCATTTTCAGAACGTTTGGGAAGGGCGATAGAAAAGGTAAAGCGGCGGGAGCAGCAGAATTTGTTTGTGAATATCAGGGGAGGAGTATTGCGGGTTGCAGTCAGTGATATCTTTTACGTTGAGAGCCAGGGGCATACATTGGTTTACCATACTGCTTCCGGAGTGTTTGAAGGGTCTGGCGCTATGAAGGAAGTGGAGGAGAAGCTGGGAAAATATAGTTTTTTCCGGGGCAATAAAGGATATCTGATTAATCTTGCTCATGTGGACGGGATTCAGGATGGATGCGCCGTAGTCCGGGGAGAGAAACTGGGATTGAGCCGATCCAGGAAAAATCAGTTTATGGAGGCATTGACCAATTACTGGAGCGAGGTGAAATAATGGTAAACGAACTTCCGGACATTCCCCGGCTTTATACAGCGATTGCAGAGTGGGCAGGATGTATGATGTTTATACTACTATTAAAGCCCAGATACAAAGCCTGGAAGATGGCAGGAATTTCTGCAATAGCTTTGATACTGCAGGCATTGTTTCTGATTTTGACAGGAGATCTTCCTTTGCAGATGTGGGTTCCCTGCATGATGACTGCCATAGGGATGATGGTGCTGTTTATTCGCATCAGCATTGTGGGCAGTTGGAGTGATGCTGTCTACTGCGGACTGCAGGCGTTTATTATAGCAGAATTTGCTGCGGCTGTTCAGTGGCAGTGTTATTGCTATTATTATTACGGAAATACTTCCCTTCTTCGGAAGTATTGGGTGCTGCTGTGGATGTATGGGCTGATCTATGGCGTTTTCTGGAAGCTTTGGACTTTGCCGAAGCTTTCCGATCGGATGCTGCACGTGAGACCCGGAGAGCTGGCTGCAGTTATTATCATTGCGATATCAGTTTTTGCGATCAGCAATATTAATTTTTTGCCGGTTCAGACATTGCTGACCAGCACAGATGGACCGGCAGCGGCCAGTATTCGGACGATCACAGATTTTGGGGGCGTGGCCATGGTGTATGCGTACTTTGTGCAGCGGTGTGAGATCCGGGCGCGCCGGGAGCTGGATGTGATGCAGAGCGTTCTTCAAAATCAGTATCTGCAGTACCAGCAGTCCAAGGAGAGTATCGCGCTGATCAATTATAAATATCATGACCTGAAGCATCAGATTGCCGTTCTCCGGGCTGAGGATGATCCGCAAAAACGCCGGGCGTTTCTGGATCAGATGGAGGAGGAGATCCGCCAATATGAAATGCAGAACAAGACAGGAAATAAGGTAGTGGATACGATCCTTACAAGCAAGAGTGTGATCTGTGAGAAGGCTGGGATTACCATGAATTGCGTGGTGGATGGCAGCTTGCTGGATTTTATGGATACCATGGATATCTGCAGCATCTTAGGGAATGCGCTGGATAATGCCATAGAATATGAAAAAAAGATGGAAGACCCGGAGAAACGGCTGATTCATATGGCTGTTTTTTCTCAAAAGAACTTTGTGATCCTGCGATTTGAGAATTATTTTGAGGGGATTTTGGATATGCAGGATGGTATTCCGGTTACTACAAAGAGCAAGAAGAAAGAGTTCCATGGTTTTGGCATCCGAAGTATCCGGTATACGGTGAATAAATATGGGGGAGCTGTGAGTATTACCCAGAAAGACAACTGGTTTGAGCTGAAAGTGCTGATTCCCAGAAACACTATAAAAAATTAAAATGATCTAATTTAATAGGAGACATTATAGATACGGTAAATTCATTCGTTGAAGCCTGAAAGGAAAATGCGGGCATACGGATTTGAAATTTTACCGTATTTTTTATTTCACAGGAAATTCTTTCTTATGAAACAAAATTACTTTGCAGGATCTCACTGCCACATCCCCTTTTAATGGGATCCGTTAGACGAAATAGGGATCTTCGAAATTTCTTTCGGATTCCTTTTTGGATTTCCGGAACTAGTAAAAATGCACAAAAAATAAGGAGATAAAATGTAAAAAATGACGAGATAAAATACCATTTGTGAAAATATTGTACTGTTTATGTAAAAAATGGCACAAGGGCAAAGCGGATGATAAAATGTGGCTAACAAAAAAGCAGAACCAAAGGGGAAGCGAAAAAGGAGGAAAATCACATGAAGAAACGCAACCTAGTGAGAAAAGTTTCCAGCATGGCAGTGTCTGCGGCAATGATCATGTCATTGTTGGGTACTGGATCTGTTCCGGTGATGGCAGCAGCTATGACAGCAGATGACTGTTACGCAGAAGGCTATGATGTAAACGTACAGTTGGAAGCAGAGGGAGCTGTGCTGCTTAAGAACAGTGAGAACTGTTTGCCGTTGGCAGAGGGAACAAAGGTAACGCTGCTGGGGGCCATGTCCTACAACTATGTGGAAGGAGGAACCGGATCGGCAGGAGGAAAAGACGATGAGAATACCGTTATGATGAATGACGCACTGGTGGAGGCTGGACTGGATGTAAACCAGGAAGGCTGGGCCTGGCTGGAAGAGCAGTGCGGCGGTGTGAGAAATGACGGAGCATCCGATCCAGGTGCAGCAGCAGGAAGCGGAGATGACATATTTGGAGGCGCTTCCGGAGGAGGAGACTGGACAAGCTATACCACGGTTCATGAGTTTGGCTCAGATGTCTACGAGAGCGGAAAAGATGTTCTGACAGCAGACGGATATACGGACTATGCCATTGTTACATTTTCACGATCCGGTGCAGAGGGAGCTTCTCCTTCCATGGATTATGATGGAGATGGAAGTACGCTTACCGGAAGCACTTATCTGGAGCTGACACAGGAGGAGAAGGATCTGCTGGCATTCTGTAAAGAGAATTATGCCCATACCGTTGTACTGGTGAATTCCGCGGCTGCGATGGAGCTGGGTTTTGTGGACTCTGAAGAATACAATGTAGATGCCTGTCTGTGGATCGGACATCCCGGAGAGGCTGGCGTGGTAGGCGTTGGAACGATCTTGACAGGACGGACCAATCCTTCCGGACGTTTGGTAGACACATACGCGTATGATGTAACCACCAATCCCACCTATTATAATACAGATGACAACCGCTACGTAAATGCGGAAAACCAGACGTTCTATCAGTATGAAGAAGGAATTTATGTGGGATACCGTTACTTTGAGACCGCAGATTCCGTTGGCTATTTTGACTCTGAAGAGTTTACGAGCCATGAATTTAAAAACGGAGCCGCCACAGGCTATGAAGAAGTTGTTCAGTATCCATTTGGATACGGCCTTTCCTATACAGACTTTACGGAGGAGATCACAGCTTCTGATATTAATCTGGAGGCTCATGGAACCAACAGTGTGACGGTAAAAGTAACCAATACCGGCGATGTGGCTGGTAAAAATGTAGTTCAGCTCTACATGGAGGCTCCCTACCAGTCTGATACGGAAAATTTCGGTATCAAAGGCGTAGGCTTGGAAAAGTCTAAGGTAGTTCTGGTGGGCTTTGATAAAACAGAGACACTGGAGCCAGGAGCTTCCCAGGAAGTAACCATTGAATTCGATACCGATGATCTTGCTTCTTTTGATAACTTTGGCCAGGGCTGCTATGTTCTGGAGAAAGGAGATTACAAATTTAACGTGCAGAAGGATGCTCACCAGTGGGGTGAGGAGGGAAGCGACAATGCTGCCAGCGCTACTGCACAGGTCAGTCTGGAAACCTCTATCATTTATGACGAGAGCGGAGAGGTGGCTGAAGCAGAATATGCAGGGGCAAGAGATTCGGATGCAGTAGTAGCGAAAAATGCTATGGATGATGTGACTGCCGGTGACGGCAATATGCTGGAGGGCTATCTGTCCAGAAGTGATATTGCAGGCGGCATGGAGACAATTATGCAGCATACTTCTGATGAGGAGCCTAATGAGAAGGTGACAGAGGGAATTGAGGCAGTTCTGGCGCTTACTGGAACGGATACTTATGAGTATACTTTTGAGACCTATCTGAAAGGGGAAAAGACTTCTGTAACAGAGACCCTGTATGCGCACGGAAATAATATGATGCCTTTCTCAGCAACAACTCCGGATGGTGCGGATGCAGCTGCAGTGGAAGATTCGTTGTGGAATCAGGTGTACTATGTAGTAGAGGGAGAGACCACGGAGAGCGGACTCCCGGTAGTGGTGGCAGAAGAGCCTGCAGAGGGAACTTACCATCAGCTTGGTGTGGCAGATATGGTGAATGTACCCATTGACACAGAAGAAGGTCTGGCAATCTGGGATATGCTGACGAATCAGACTTCTATGGAAGAAGCCATCGAGCTTCAGGGCAATGCAGGATGGAAAGTGGCAGCAGTCAACAGTGTAGGAAAAGCAGAGGAAATCGCAGTAGACGGCCCCGGCGAGCCCGGAAACGGACAGTACAGCGGCGGAACCTGGTTTACCTGTGCAGTTACGATTGCAGCAACCTGGAACAGAGATCTGGCTTATGCAGAGGGCGTTTCCTATGGTAATCAGTGCGTACTGTACGGCATTGGCAATGCTTATGCACCGGCTATGAATTTGCATCGTTCTCCCTTTGGCGGACGAAACTTTGAGTATTATTCTGAGGATGGTCTGCTGTCCGGACAGATCGGCGGCAATGCAGTATCAGGTATTATGTCTACCGGAACCAATGTATTTATCAAACACTGTGCGTTAAATGACGGAGATACCAACCGCGGCGGAAATACCACCTGGGCAAATGAGCAGGCGATCCGTGAGCTGTATATGGTTCCCTTTGAGATCAGTATTAAAGAATACGGCGCAGATGGCGTGATGGGTTCCCTGAACCGCATCGGTATGAGCTGGTTCCACTATGGAATGTATAAAACCATGATGAGAGACGAGTGGGGATGGCATGGCATGCTGATCACTGACGGTGATGGACAGAGTGGTGATGTGTACAATACTCCTCAGGCAATGCTCTGCATCCAGGGAAGTATGCTTGGAATCAGCAACTACATTAATGCGGCAGCCACTGTGGAGGTCTTTGGGGATCCTACAGAGTATGCATATGCAAGAATGATGCTACACAATATTATGCGGGATGCTTTGTACCAGTACTGCGGATCTTCCGATGCAGCGGCAGAGGCATAGATAGAAAGAAATTTATCAGCCAATTACTAATCATAGGTCTGCCGGAGGCAAGTACAGCCGCCGGCAGGCATTCTCCCAACAGAGAGAAGGGAAATAGTTATGAATAGAAAAAAAATAGGAGCGTTTTGTTTGATCGCGGGGCTTACCATGGCATTCCCGACAGCGGGTTATAGCGAAGAAGCAGATGCGCAGGAGACAGAAGCCGTAACAGAGGCTGTAACAGAGGCCGTAACAGAGGTTGCAGCAGAGACCGCCGAGGGCGCCCAAGACGGGCAGGATCTGCAGCTGAAGGCGCCGAGCAATTTTCAGTTTGATCCCAATACGGGAGAATATTCGTTTGTGTCCAATGATGACAGGATCGGATACTATTTTATCCGGATATACAGAACGGATGATGCAGGAAATGAAGTAGGAGAGTATGTGGCCAGCTCCAAGCGGATTAAGGGAGGAACGACAGGGGAGCAGACAGGTACGCTGGATGTATCTGCCATGCCCTGGGGCGGATACCATATTAATCTGGTTTCTTTTGCACCGGCAGGAACCGATTATGTGAGTCCGGAAGCGGTGACGCTAGAGGCCCAATACGGTATTGGAAAGACACTGGAACGCCCGGAGATGCTGATTATGACCAGCGGAACCCAGGTGGAAGCAGTGGTGGACTGGTATTCGCTGTCCAATTATTTAGCGTATGAATATTTGCCCTTTGTGGAATTTAAATTTTATTCGGATGCAGAATGTACCCAGGAAGTACGGGCGGAGAAGGAAGATTTGTCTTTGCTGCCGGAGGGGGACGGATACGAGTATATTGCTCCGGCCCAGGCTTATGTATGGGGTTTCCAGATGCATACGGGCGAACATCTCTATAAAGTAACAACGGAGAGTGAACAGGGGGTTACAGAATCTGAGTTCTCTTTCCGCAATAATATTTACACCTATGAGCTGGAGCCGGGAACCTACTATGTAACCTGTCAGGCGCTGTCACGAGACGAATACTGTCTGGATTCTGCTGTGAGCGGACCGGTGGAGATTGTGGTGACGGAGGGAGAAAGTACAGAGGAATATGAGGCAGTAACAACGGAACTGTGGAAGGATCCTGTTTTTGGATTTGACCGAATGTATGCAGGCAGCGGCTCCCAGGAAGATCGTGTGGACTTTGCCGGAAATCAGGAAGTGTATGGTGAGATTTTAAGCGAGTAGATCTGGGAGAGAAAAGGAAAAAGGGCAGTCGTGGGAGAAATCAGAGATGAATAAGAAAAAGACAGATCGGTATCAGGCCGCTCCCGTAAATGCCCAGAAATGGGGGATAGAATTATGAAGAGAAAAAAAGCAGCAGCTTTGTGTTTGTGCGCCGGGTTGGCTGTGGGAATGCCGTTTTCCTCGCTGGCAGAGGAAGCAGTGACAGAGACAGTGACAGAGGCAGCGACAGAGGCAGTGACAGAGGCAGCAGAGACAGAGGCTGCGGAGGAAGGGGCGGAAGCATCGGACAAACAGTTGGGAGCACCCACAGATTTTGTGATGGATCCCAATACTGGAGAATACTCTTTTACTGCCACCGACGATCGGGTGGGCTACTATTTTGTCCGCTTTTACGCACTGGATGAAAATGGAAATGAGGATGGAGAGTATATTACCAGCTCCAAGCGGATCAATGGAGGAAAAACAGGAGAGATTACAGGAACTCTGGATTTGTCAGGAGCAGCCTGGGGCACGTATCATGTCAATCTGACTTCCTTTGCTCCGGCGGGAACCGATTATGAAAGTCCGGCTCCGGAAACTCTGACCATCCAGTACGGAGTAGACCAGACACTGGAACGCCCGGAAATGATGGCCATGACCAGCGGAAATCAGGCAGAACTGATCGTAGACTGGTGGAGTCTGAGTGATTATGCCTTTACCCAGTATATGCCGAATATGAAATTTACTTTCTACTCAGATGCGGAATGCACACAGGAAGTATTATCAGACACGGTGGATCTGGAACCGTTGATGGATACGCTGCGGAAGAATCCTCCGGGAATGATCTATATCTGGGGCTGGAGTACAGTGGAAGGACCTCGTTTTTACACGGCAGTGAACGAGGAGGCAGAGGAGGACAGTATGTTTGCAGCCAGTGAGATGACCTTTGCCTTCAAGAATGATATCTATGCCTATACGCTGGATCCGGGCACCTATTATGTGACAGCCCAGGCACTGTCCAAGGACGAATACACCAAGGATTCGCAGGTGAGCACACCGATCGAGATTACCCTGACAGAGGATGAACCATCAGAAGCTTTTGAAACGGCAAAGACAGAGCTTTGGAAGGATCCGCAGCTTATGGATATGCCTGGAACCAATCCGGGACAGCAGCCGGATCGTGTGGATACTGCTGCAGCCCAGGGAATCTCCGGTCTTTTGTTGGAGTGATGCTGAGAGGATGAAGGAATGACCGCCTTTGCCGGAGTACCCAAAAGGCAGGCCGGCAAAGGTAAGATTAATTGAAATGGATAGGTGGAGAGTATGATGAACAGATTTTTTCATTACAAAGACCGTGGAGGAACCTTGGGAGGGGAAATATCCGCTGGCCTGGGAATGCTTTTTCTGGCAGTGTGCGGGCTATTTGTGAATATGCAGCTCATTGCCAAGCTGAGTATTTCCGGAGCCTATGAGGCTGCCAATACTCAGCAGATTGCTGTGAATGGTGAATATTATGCCCAGACCTGGTTTCTGTCCATGATCATCGCTTTTGCAGGAAGTTTACTGATCGGCCTGGTGGCCAGGCTTCCTTTGATTCAAGTGTCGGGACTGGGAGTTTCCACTGTGCTGGTTTCTATGATCGGCATTGAGACTGGCTTGAATTATTACAATCTTTTGTTTGTATGCTTCGTCAGCTCCATCGTTTACACGTTCCTGATGGTGCTTCCGGGAGTGAGGCAGTTTCTTTTTCAGGCACTCCCGAAACCGGTGAGAAAAGCGCTTCCGGCTGCGTCAGGTCTGCTAATGGCCTGGATTGCCATTCAGCTTACAGGGATTGTGAACCTGTCAGGCAGCAATATCAGTATTTATGGGGCAGGAACCAATGGTCTGGTGAGCAGCGAGAGCGTGCTGCTGTCTGGCGGTGTGGCGCTGAACCAGTATTCTTACACCACTGACAAATACCATCCGCTGCTTTTGATCGGAACCATCTCTGTGGTGGCAACGATCATCCTGTTTTTGCTGGTGCGTCAGAGACTGAAACATCCCTGTTTTGTATCCCTTATGGGAGGAACCGGATTTTTTCTGGCAGTGAGTATTTTTAATGTCTGCTTTGACCTGAATACGAAAAAGTTTACATTGGATTCTCTTTGGGGCCGGCTTTGGATGGTGGGCAGTGAGGATGCCATGCAGACGCACCTTTCGGCAATGCTTCGAAGCTTTTCTTTCACCAGAGTGCTGACAAAAGGATCAAATTTCAGCGCTTATACCGAGGCCGGAGGCAATGTGATCCTGCTCTTTGCAGTAGGGATTCTTACCTTCCTCCTGCTGAATATGTATGAATCCCAGGCAGTACTCCAGGTGGTGTCGAAGGATACCGGTGTTTTTGATGCAGGAGAAGATAAGGATATCCAGAAGGCGATGATCTGCAATGCGGTGGTGAATATAGCTGCCCCCCTGATCGGAACCACACCGGTGACTATCGGGAAGGCTTCTGTGGCGGCAGGAAAGGATGGGGCAAAATCGGGGCTGGCTTCTGTGGTGGCATCCGTAGGTTTTTTTGTATCTATTTTTGTTTGGATCATCCCCTTCCTTTTTGCTACAGCATTTTCCTACAATATCACCTTCAATCTTTATGGACATTACGGTACGGTCATGCAGCTTATGTCAGAAACCGGATTTGTGGTGGCAGATGCGATGATGGCTATAATCGGAGTGTCCATGGCAGCCAGCTGCATGGAGAAGGGCTGGGATAGTTTTTCTGATGCAGCATCCTTTGCAGTGACAGTGGCAGGAACCTTCTTCCTTTCCAACCTGGCAGCGGGGGCAGCTCTTGGAACTGCGGCCTACACCCTGGTGATCCTTACGGAAAAGAAAAAAGAAGGAAGAAAAGGCTCACTGCTGGAACGGGTGGGAATTCCTCAGTTGGTGTGGTGCGGAGTATCTGTGATATTGCTGGTGTGCATGACAATCTATTAAGAAAACAGAGAATAAGTTCAGAGACGGAGTGAAGGTATGAATATTTCAGAAAAGACAGAACAGCTTCTGGAAGCCCTTACAATAGAAGAAAAGGCTGCGCTGCTCAGCGGAAAAAATGTTTGGGAAACACAGGACATTCCAAGATTGCAGATCCCTTCCGCAGTTTGTTCGGACGGGCCCAGCGGAGTACGGCGTCAGGCAGGCAAAGGAGATCACCTGGGCCTGAATGCGTCCCTGCCGGCCACCTGCTTTCCCTCCGCTGCTACGGTGGCTAACAGCTGGGATGTGGAGCTGGCAGAACAGATCGGCATTGCTCTTGGACAGGAGGCATCGGCCCTGGGAGTAGATTTTCTCCTGGGACCGGGGCTGAATATTAAGAGAAGTCCGCTTTGCGGAAGAAATTTTGAGTATTTTTCGGAAGATCCTTACTTGTCAGGTAAGATGGCAGGCGGATATATAAAGGGAATTCAGAGCCAGGGAGTCGCTTCCTGTCCCAAACATTTTGCAGTAAACAGCCAGGAAGACCGCAGAATGGCGATGAATGCAGTGGTAGATGAGAGAACCCTGCGGGAAATTTATCTCACTGGATTTGAGATTGCCGTAAAAGAAGGCGGTGCCAAATCCATTATGAGCAGTTACAATGAGATCAATGGTGTTTATGCCAATGAAAATAAACATCTTCTTTGGGATATCCTTCGAAAGGACTGGGGCTTTGAGGGGATTGTGATTACGGACTGGGGCGCATCCAATGACCATATCAAGGGCGTTTTAGCAGGATCAAATCTGGAAATGCCTTTTCCGGGCCATGAATCAGCCCTTGAGCTGGTGGAAGCCTGCCGGAATGGAAAAATTTCCAAGGAGGAAATTGACAGGAGAGCAGGGGAATTGCTGGAGACGATTCTTACCCTGAAGACACAGCAGAAAATGGACGGGAAGGATCAGGCACAGGAACCGGCAGTTCCCAGGACGATGCTGGAGGAACATTATATTCTGGCAAAACGGGCAGCGGCAGAAAGCGTGGTGCTTTTAAAAAATGAAAAGGAGATTCTGCCTCTTGCATCGGAGAAGCGGACAGCAATCATCGGAGATTTTGCAAATATTGCAAGATACCAAGGCGCTGGTTCTTCCAATGTAAATGCAGCGAAAGTGAAAAGCATTTTAGAGGCAGTGGACCGGTATCCCATTCAGAAAGCGGGCTTTTCGCAGGGATATGAGCGGGGCGGTCAAAGAAATTTGCAGATGGAAAAAGAGGCGCTGGCAGTGGCGCAGGAGTCAGACCAGATATTGTACTGTTTCGGGTTGGACGAGATCAGTGAAGTAGAAGGGATGGATCGGACTCATATGCGGATACCGGAAAATCAGCTGGCACTTTTGCAGGAACTGTCCAGGCTTGGCAAACCGGTGATCGGAGTGCTGAGCGGCGGCTGTGCAGTGGAGATGCCCTGGGAGAGCTGCTGCGATGCCATCCTCCATACTTATCTGGGAGGAGAGGCCGGGGCAGAAGGGGTTCTGCAGGTACTTACAGGTCAGGTGAATCCTTCCGGAAAGTTGAATGAAACCTACCCCATGAATTATGAGGATACGCCTGCGTATGGGTATTGTCCTGCAAAATTTCGGGATTCCCAGTATCGGGAGGGTCTCTATGTGGGCTATCGTTATTATGATACTGCCAAGATAGGGGTTCGTTATCCCTTTGGATATGGACTTTCCTACACAACCTTCCAGTATTCCGACTTAAAGGTAAGCGAGAAGCAGGTGTCTTTTGTTATCAGGAATACAGGAGAGCGGGATGGAGCGGAAGTGGCTCAGCTCTATGTAAGCTGCCCGGAAGGAAAGGTTTTCCGACCGGAAAAGGAACTGAAAGGTTTTCAAAAGGTATATTTAAAAGCCGGGGAAAGTAAAACAGTCACGATACCACTGGATGATAAGGCATTTCGCTACTGGAATATCAAGACCAATCAGTGGGAGCGGGAAACATCCGGATATCATATTCTGGTGGGTTCCAGCAGCAGGGATATCCGTTTGGAGGATACGCTTTTTGTAGAGGGAACTACAGAACACCTACCTTACAGCAGAAGCATGATAGAGTCCTATTATACAGGAAAGATCAAGCATGTGGCGGATCAGGAATTCGCAGCCCTGATGGGAGGAATTCTTCCGGAAGAGAAAAAAAATCAGGAATTGACCATTAATGATGCTTTGTGTCAGATGGAAGAAGCAAAAAGCAGTTTTGCAAGACTGGTGTTTCGGGTTCTGACCAGAATGAAAGACCAGAGTCAGAAGAAAGGGACGCCAAATCTGAATGTGCTGTTTATCTACAATATTCCCTTCCGTGGGATTGCAAAAATGACCAACGGAATGGTGAGTATGAAGATGGCGGAAGGGATGGTAACTGCTGTCAATGGCCATTTTTTCCGGGGGCTGAGAAAAATAATCAAGGAATATTTTGAAAATGCTAAGGCAAATAAAAAATTTGAGAAAGAGTTATCAGAACTTCAATAGCGATTAAGATGAATGAGGTGAACTATGGAGAAAGCAAAGATATGGTGGGGAGGATTTGTACAAAAGCATCCCACATTGGCTCAGTTTTTGGTGTTTTTTCTTGTGAGTAACGGAGTAACCGTACTGCAGATGATCCTGATGCCGGCGATTAAAGCAGGATTTGGTGCGACCTCTCTGGTGGATACCGGATTTCAGGTGCTGCGGTGCGGCAGTGTAGGCGGTGAACCCTACTATGTATTTGACTATGCTCCCGGAGCAATCAGTCAGGGCGGGGGAGGAGGATTGGCCTACTTTTTAGCAGTGGAAATTACCATGGCGATTGCTCAGGTAATAAACTTTTTTCTTCAGAGAAACGTTACCTTTAAGTCCAACGGTTCCATTGCCAGAGCCGCCATGTGGTATGTGATCGCCTATCTTATTATTTCCGTCGGTGCGGCAGCGCTGCAGGGATTTTATAAAGATCCGATCTATGGTTTTTGTCAAAATCTGCTGGGAAGTACAGGAGTGATGGTGGCAGATGTCATTACCATGCTGATTAACTGTGCGATTTCTTTTTGGGTATTTTTCCCGATTTTTAAGGTGATCTTTAGACAGAAACCGTGTGAAGCGGCTGCATAAATCAGATGAATAGGAGGCGGGAAAAACAATAAGAATTTGCGGGCAGGCACAAATGAGAGGTGTTTCAGATTAAAATAACAGGGATTTCTGATATGCTGAGGCTGAAATCAGAAATTCCTGTTATTTATTATTCAGCAGAGTTATTCAGATACAGATAAGAAAATTAAATTTTCCTGGTGGCTTCCCTTAGCCACTGTCTCTCAGCCTCTTCTAAATAGGGGCTGATCTTTTCATATACTGTCTGATGATATTGGTTTAAGATCCTGCGCTCTTTTTCTGAGAGCAGGGAGGGCTCCACTGCATCCAGATCAAAGGGGGCCAGAGTAATGGTGTCGAAGTCCATGAACTGTCCGCAGGGCTTCTTTTCAGCCTTTTTGCAGATCATCATGGTTTCGTGGCGAATGCCGAATTTCCCCTCAGCATAGTAACCGGGCTCATTGGTGGTGACCATGCCTTCCTCAAAGACAGCGGGCTCTTTGCGGCCGGGCCGGCTTCTCCACTGGAAGCTGTTGGGGCCTTCGTGGACATTCAAAAGGAAGCCAACGCCGTGACCGGTACCGTGGTTAAAATCCTCTCCGATCTCCCAGAGGGGCTCTCTTGCCAGATAGTCCAGATTTTTTCCGGTGCAGCCGTAGAGGAATTTGGCGGCTGAGAGATTTAAATTGCCACGAAGCACCCGGGTGAAAAATTCTTTTTCTTCCGGTGTGGTCTCACCCAGGGCGATGGTGCGGGTAATGTCAGTGGTTCCCTCCAGGTACTGTCCGCCGGTGTCTGTCAGCAGAAGTCCGGCAGGCTTAAGGGGCACATCGCTTTCCGGAGTGGCGGAGTAGTGACAGATGGCAGAATGAGGGCCGTAGGCAATGATGGGTTCAAAGCTGGGGCCAAGATAATTCTTTCCCTGGCTGCGAAGCTCCTCCAGCTTTTGGGCTGCGGAGATTTCAGAGATGGACTCTTTGCCTACCTGGTGCTTCAGCCAGTAGATAAAGCGGGTAATGGCAACTCCGTCCTTGATGTGCGCCATCTTTAAATTTGCCATCTCTACGCTGTTTTTGATCGATTTTGGCAGCAGCGTGGGATTCTCAGTGTCGATGATGGCAGCATCCTCAGGCAGCGCGCTTTTTAGCGTATAATTGGCACAGCCAGAGTCCAGCAGCACAGTTTTTCCGGCTGGAATCTTACCAAGGTATGCATAAATTTCATTATAAGGCATTAAAGTGATGCCATCATGTCTCAGCTCCCTTTGCAGTTCTTCCGGAAAGGCGGCTTCCTGGGCAAAGAGAAGCACCTGATTTTGAGTCATGAGAAGATAAGACAGAACCACCGGATTGCAGGCCACATCATTGCCACGGATGTTTAACAGCCAGGCAATATCATCCAGAGAAGAGAGAAGAAAGTAGTCCGCTTTTTTCTCTGCCATTGCTTTGCGGATTTCGGCTATTTTTTCATTTCTTGGTTTTCCTGCATATTTCAGCTCCAGACTCCAGGCAGGTTCACAGGAGAGGGAAGGGCGGTCAGTCCAGATGTCCCCCACCAGATCCAGGTCACAGGAAATGGATACTCCCTGGGAGGAGAGCGATTTTTCCAGTTTTTCTCCCTCCTTTGCAGTCATGGTGCGTCCGTCAAAGCCAAGGCGCTGGCCGGATTTCAGGGTGTTTTTCAAGTATTCTTCCACTGTGGGCACACCTTCCTCACCCATTTTATAGAGGGTGACGGTGGTGTCCTGAAGCTGTTTGGCAGCCTGGATGAAATAGCGGCCATCCGTCCAAAGACCTGCCTCGTTTTCCGTAATTACAGCCGTTCCGGCAGAACCGGTAAAGCCGGTAATAAACTGTCTGCATTTGAAATATTCTCCCACATACTCGGAGCAGTGGAAATCATCAGTTGGCACCAGATAAGCGTCTATCCGGTGCTGTTTCATAAGGCTGCGCAGGGCAGCCAATCGTGCTGGAATCATAGGTTACCTCCTACTACAGTGTATTTATGTTGCAAAATCAGCATCCGTGTACAAGGGACAAGACGGTCAGAGCCAGTGTATGATCTGGGGCGTTTGGTCTTTTGCAGTGGGCTACTGATTAGATGCCAGGAATTTTTGGGTCTGAACCTCTTTTCAGGGCATTCTTATTTGGCGGAAAGAGTATCAGGATGCATTTTTTTCGTAAATCAGCATCAGACCTTTTAGAAGCAGCTGATCATCCATAATAATTTTGTGCCGGCACAGAGGTGCAATGGAGGAGGCCAGGCCCCCGGTAGCCACCACAGTAGGTTCCTGTCCCAGTTCCTGGGAGATCCGTTCAATCATTCCGTCCAGACAGGAAGCGTTTCCGTAGAGAATACCGCTTTTCATACATTCGATGGTATTTTTTCCGATGAGACGCTTGGGGGGATCCAGGCTGATCTTGGGAAGCTGTGAGGTACGGCTGGTCAGGGAGTCTAAGGATACCTGCAGGCCAGGCAGAATCATGCCGCCGATATAATTTTTGTTTTCGTCAATCACACAGATGGTGGTGGCGGTTCCCATATCCACTAACACAAGGGGAAGGGGGTACTGGGCAATGCCGGCCACAGCTCCTACAATAAGATCGCTGCCCACCTGGGCTGGATTGTCCATCAGGATGTTCAATCCGGTTTTCACCCCGGGGCCCACGATCATGGCAGTTTGGCCGGTGATTTTAAAAACAGCGGCCTTCAGTCTTGCCGTGAGGGGGGGAACCACAGAACCGATGATCACCCCTTTTATTTCTTCCGGGCGGATGCTGTGCATTTCCAGCACATTTTTAATGGTTATGGCGTATTCCAGATCGGTTTTGGAGTGATCTGTGGAAAGCCGTTCCAGAAAGCAGATGTCTCTTTTTTTCAGACATCCCAATACAATATTGGTATTTCCTACATCAAGGGCTAAAATCATATGAGCCTCCATTGATAATTATAGTAGTATGACAGCGTCCGTGTACGAAGGTCTGCAAGCCTTCCAAAGGGAGGGCTGCGGAAATTTCTGCGCTGTCTTTCATCAGCGTATGTCCAATCGGCCTCCCCTTGCGGATGCTGCTTATGGACAATAGAAAAAACAGAAAAGGCTGAGGCAAAACAGAGGCCTATTCTCTGTACTGCCTCAGCCCAATATGCAAATCTAGCGGGCAGCTGCCAGCTGTTTTGTCCAAAAAGAAAGCAGAACCTTGCCAAGGGCAGTGACCAGAATCGCTGCTGCAATGGCTTCCGGAATACCTGAGGCAAGGATGGTGCCTTCGATAAGTCCGTACACAGCGGTGACAGCCACATTTTTAGCCTGAGCGTACTGAACTGCCAGCAGTTTGTAAATACTGCCCATAACGGCGACTGTATTTACCATGGAACCGAAAAAACCGGTGACGGGAAGGGCAACCCAGGGAGAAACCTTCAGTTTCCGAAGGGCGATCCACAGCCATCCGGCGGCTACTCCGATCAGGATTCTGCATCCTGTGGAAATCCAAAGCGCCTTAAAGATCCCGGGAAGATCTGTGCTCAAAAATGGGGAGAAGGCAAAGGAGAGCAGGGTGGGTGCAACGGTATTGCTCACCATAGAGCAGATACCAAAAACGCCTCCCAGGATCGCTCCTGCAGCTGGTCCCAACAGAATCGCACCGATGATCACAGGAATATGAACAGTTGTCGCCTTAATAATAGGCAGCTGTATCATGCCAAGAGGCGTATTCGCCAACAGGACGACCACAGCGGCCATAAGTGCAACACTGACCATCCAACGGGTGTCTTTCTTCGTTGTTTTCATATTTAATTTTCCTCCTTGTTATTATTCCCCTAAAGGGGATACAATACAGGAAAAGTATAGCACGTTCCCCTTTGCGGTACAATATGAAATTTTTAAAAGCTCCAGGCTGGCTTGGAAATGCAAAATACCCTTGGCTTCTGGAATACAAAAGGGAGACAGTGCGCATTTTTACCGGCAATGAACCGTCTGGCCAGACGAAGAAGTCTGGAGACTGGGTACTAAGAAAGAGGTTTACAGCCTGGGAGTGAAATGTTAAAATCGGGATAGTATGGTAGAGAACTGCGCTGTTTTGAGGTGGAAAATAGAAAATGACAACGGAAAAAAGCAAGGGGCAAAAGACAGTAAAAGGCGCAGGAAAGGCGCAGGAAAGGCGCAGGAAGGACACAGAGAGGCCATGTCATTTCAGAAAAAAGAGTTAAACAATAAAAGCGAGCCGGAAGGCTTTGCAGAAGAGCCGTTGATACAGACCAGAGAAGTGATGGAGGCAGCTCTGGAGGCAGGACACATCCTTCTGGAGAATGGAGCGGAAATCTTCCGGGTGGAGGAGACCATGGATCGGATCTGTCATCATTACGGGCTGGCATCCGGGAATGCGTTTGTGTTAAGCAACGGCATTTTTGTCACTGCAGGAGATACGAAGGAACAGGTCTTTGCCAAGGTGCAGCATATCCCGGTGAGCGGTTCCCAGCTGGATAAGGTGGTTGCTGTGAACCAGCTTTCCAGAGAGATCGCCCAGGGAAAGTATACCGTACAGGAGGCAAGGGAAGCGCTGAAGCGAATCAGAAATATGCAGGGAAAGACTAGGTGGGCCAGAATACTGGCTTCCGGTCTTGGCAGCGGCGCTTTCTGCGTCCTGTTTGGAGGAAATCTTCAGGATGCTCTTTCCTCAGCAGCGGCAGGACTGCTGCTATATCTGTTTGTGCTTGGCATGGGAGAACGCTTATCCAAGATGGTGTTCAACATCGCAGGAAGCGCTCTGGTAACGCTGCTGTGCGGCTTTTTTGGTTTTGTGGGGCTGGGGGTTCACATGGATTTTATGATTATGGGTTCTGTCATGCCGCTGATCCCAGGAGTTCCCTTTGTGAATGCGATCCGTGATATGGCCAATGGGGATTATATTTCAGGGTCTGTGCGGATGCTGGACGCGCTGCTCACCTTTGTGTGTATTGCCATTGGAGTGGGACTTGGGACCGCTCTTCTCCATGGGACACTGGGAGGAGGCTATCCGGTATGAGATTTTTTGGCATCACACAGTCAGGTATGCTGCAGGTGTTCGCCGCTGTGCTGGGAACCATGGCTTTTAGCCTGTTGTATGGAGTTCCCAGGAAATATTATCCTTACTGCGGAGCCATTGGAGGAGCCGGATGGCTGGTGTATCTGGCGGCTTCTTCCTGGGGCGGTATTTTGGCTTCCTTGGTGGCTACCATGGCGGTGGCTCTTTTGTCCCGGCTCACAGCCATACGGAAGCGGTGCCCGGTAACCGTATTTTTGATCACCGGGATCTTCCCTCTGGTACCGGGAGCCCAGGTGTACTGGATGGCCTACTATTTCGTGACGAATGAGACCGGATTGGCTGCCAGCCATGGCTATTTGGCTGTTAAGACGGCTTTTGCCATTGTTCTGGGGATTGTGTTTGTATTTGAGATTCCACAGCGGGTGTTTGCAAGAAGGAGGAAAAAGGAATGCTGAAAGGAAAGACAGTGATTTTGGGAGTGACGGGAAGTATTGCAGCCTACAAGGCAGCCAATCTGGCCAGTCTGCTAAAGAAGCAGCATGCAGATGTGCATGTGATCATGACCAGAAACGGAACCCAATTTATCAATCCCATTACTTTTGAAAGTCTCACAGGAAATAAATGCCTCGTTGATACTTTTGACCGGAATTTTCAGTTCCAGGTGGAACATGTGGAACTGGCCAAGCGGGCGGATCTGGCTATCGTTGGGCCAGCCACCGCCAATGTGATGGCCAAGCTGGCCCATGGCCTGGCGGATGATATGCTCACTACCACTCTGCTGGCCTGTCAGTGTCCAAAACTGATTGCTCCGGCGATGAACACCAGGATGTATGAGAATCCGGTGACCCGGGACAATGAGGAGACGCTGCGCCGCTATGGGTGGAAAGTGATTGCTCCGGCAGTGGGGTATCTGGCCTGCGGGGATACGGGGGCAGGCAAATTCCCGGATGAAAAGCTGATTCTGGAGCATATTTTAAGGGAAATTGCGTTTCCAAAGGATCTGGCGGGGAAAAAGATTCTGATCACAGCAGGTCCTACCCAGGAGGCCATTGATCCGGTGCGCTATATTACCAATCATTCCAGCGGGAAGATGGGGTATGCCCTGGCAAGAATGGCCATGCTTCGGGGCGCGGATGTGACTTTAGTGACGGGGAAGGTGGCTCTGGAGCCTCCGCACTTTGTGGAAGTGGTTCCCATCACCACAGCCAGGGAGCTGTTTGAGGCAGTGACCTTAAGAAGCGGGATCCAGGATATGATCATCAAGGCAGCGGCTGTGGCGGATTACCGCCCGGCAGTCTGGGCGGATGAAAAACTGAAAAAGTCTGACGCAGAGCTTTCCATTGCATTGGAGCGGACGGAGGATACCCTGCAGTATCTGGGGGAACATAAGAAAAAAGGGCAGCTTCTGTGCGGCTTCGCCATGGAGACATCCAGACTGGAGGAGCGGGCCAGAGAAAAGCTGGAGCGGAAGAACCTGGATCTGATTGCAGCCAACAATGTGAAGGTGGCAGGAGCCGGGTTCGGGACAGACACCAATGTGGTGACCCTGATCACCAGGCAGGAGACCAGGCAGCTGGAGCTGATGAGCAAAGAAGCGGTAGCCACAGAGATTCTGGATACCCTGGCGGGGATGGGAAAATAGGAAAGGAGCAGGAAAATGAAAAAAAATTATGAGACAGTCTGGGAGATTTTTAACCAGTGTGCCAATAATCAGATGCGGGATGTGTTTATTGACGAGGTGGAGCTGGAAGATACCGATGCCTTCATCCAGGAAAAATTTAAGGATAAGAATATGACTTACGAAAAAACAGTTCTGGAGAATGGCACCATTGTGTACGATATCAATGCTTCCGGTATCCGGCAGCGCTACTCCTTTACGGAGTTTTAGAATAACAGAGATTGAAGAAAGCAGGAAAATAAAAAATGGAAACATTTTTCACGTATATGGAGGAACAGGGCGTTGATGGGGCTCTGTTAAGGCAGATCCGCAGGTTTCGGGAACAGTATCAGGTGGCAAAGCAGGTGAAAAACCGATTGGCTCAGCCGGAGATCCCTTTCTATGGAAAAGAGATTTTTGAGATGGCAGCTTACGCGCTGCTGCAGGGAGAGAATATTCTCCTGACAGGAAGCAAGGCTACTGGAAAAAATGTGCTGGCAGAGAATCTGGCCTGGCTGTTCGGGCGTCCGATGTACAATATTTCCTTCCATGTAAATACAGACAGCAGCACCCTGATTGGAACGGATACCTTTCGGAACAATGAGGTACAGCTTCGCACCGGCCCGGTTTACGACAGCGCGCTCTATGGAGGCTTTGCAGTATTGGATGAGGTCAATATGGCCAAAAACGATGCGGTTTCTGTGCTCCATGCTGCGCTGGATTACCGCCGTGTACTGGATGTGCCGGGATATGAAAAGCTGCAGATGCATCAGGCAGCCCGCTTTATCGGAACCATGAATTATGGCTATGCGGGAACTAAGGAGTTAAATGAGGCGCTGGTATCCCGATTTTTAGTGATTGATATGCCTCCGGCAGATGAGCAGACCCTATCCAGAGTGCTCACTTACCTATTTCCGAAGATGAAGCAGGAGGGAATGAAGCAGATCTGCGGCCTGTTTTTAGATCTGCAGACCAAGGCTTCCAACCATGAGATTTCCACAAAACCTCTGGATATGCGGGGGCTGGTGGGAGCCTTAAAGACCATACAGGGAGGACTCTCACCCAGGCAGGCCCTGCGCATGGGAATTGTGAACAAAAGTTTTGATGTGTTTGAGCGGGAGCTGGTGGAGGATATTGTGATGACCAGGATTCCAGAGGAGTGGGGACCGGAGAGGATCTTCTGAAACGGAATCAGGGAAGGGCTGGCCGGCGTTGGCGCAGAACGGGTATTTGGCTTTATAGAAGAAGGCAGTGGAAAAGAAACGGTGAGATGGCGGGTTCAGAGCGAGGCGCAAGCAGAGAGAAAGCCAGGATAAGAGCAAAATAAGCGTAAGAGAACAACAAGGAGGTGTCCATGGAAAACCGACTGACAGAAGAGTGGGACTATGAGGAGGAAGAAAAGCGGCAGGAGATTGAGACCCGGATGAAGAATCTCATGTGGACCGTCAGCGGCAATTATCAGCTGGATACAGGGCTGGATGTGGATTCTTTCTGGGAGTCCAAGTATGTAGCCATGTATGATGCCATTAAACAGGGAGCCTTTGACCGCTATTTTGATAAAAATGAATTTGCCCTGTATCTGGTAAAAAAGGTGTACTATGGGGCTGATCAGGCTGCTCTTATGTCCCTGACCCAGCTTTGCGTGGATATGGCCGCTTATCCAAGGGTAGTGAAGGAACGGCCAGGAGTGGTGGAGATCCGCCGCCGGGCCTTTGAATATCTGCTGGAACACCGCTTTAGCAGGCTGAGTCAGAATCTTCCGGGAAAGATGAAGATTGTTCTGATGAGAGGTATCCTGGATGGACGGTGGGAGTGTGAAATGAGGATCCGCAAGCCTCTGGAAAAGGTGCGGGCCATGGAGGAAGCCAGGGATACCGTGGAGCTGATCGAAACGGTAGATGAGCTGTACAATGACCTGATAGATCCTTCCTTTGTGAAAAAACACGGGGATTTGGCTCATGTGCTCTCAGCCACCCTGGAGGAACTGAAGGAATTTGACTGGAAGGACTATCTGGAGGAGGAAGCGGATCAGGAACTTTTGGAGCAGTATGTCTCCCAGTTGGAACACCAGATGACCGTCACGGAGGAATTTCAGGAGGAGAAGGGATCAGAAGAGAGACAGAGGGGGAAGACCAGACGGGTGGTGGTGCTGGATCAGGAGGCGGTAGAGCGGATGTACAGTTACATTGAAAAAAGCTACGGCCGTTCTTATCTGAGCGATCTGGAGCAGCGGCAGATGAATTTCCGCCTCTGTCGGGGCGCCCATAGAGACTGCAGGCTATTTTACACGGATGGGATTCTGGCGGATCCGGTGATGGTGAACGCCCAGCTGGTAAACGCGAAAGCCCAGGCCAGAAATAACCAGCGGCTTTTTTTGAATAGTCAGAATCTCATGAAACGGAATGTGGAGACTATGACAGATTTTCTTCGGCGTTCTCTGACGCTGCGGACTCAGTCGGAGGATCTTCCTTCCAGGTATGGACAGATTGTGCCTAGGAAACTTTGGAAAGTGGGGAGGGTGAGAGAACCGGGGAATTTGTTTATCCGAAAGACCAGACAGGATTCCTCAGAGTTTGTGGTGGAAGTTCTGATGGATGCCAGCGGTTCCCAGAGAGACCGGCAGGGACAGGTGGCCCTTCAGGCCTACATCATCAGTGAAGCGCTCAGTAATGTGAAGATTCCCCATCGGATCATGAGCTTTTGTACCTTTTGGGATTACACAGTGATGCAGCGGTTTCGGGATTATGATTCTCCCAGGTCGGAGAATAAAAAGATACTGGAGTATACCACTTCATCCAACAACCGGGACGGTCTGGCCATCCGGGCGGCTGGGGATTCCCTTCTCGCCAGAGAGGAAGAAAACAAGATTTTGATCGTTCTCAGCGACGGAAGGCCCAACGATGTGATCGTAAACCGTCCAGGCAGCCGCAATCCTGCCGCCTACAGCGGAGAATATGCGGTGAGAGATACTGCCTTTGAAGTGCGTTCCCTAAGAAGCAGAGGGGTATCTGTTCTGGGAGTCTTTACCGGAAAGGAGCAGGATCTGGGGGCGGAGAAAATGATCTTTGGAAAGGATTTCGCTTATATCCGGGATATTCGGAATTTCTCCAGGGTGGTGAGCAGCTATCTGCAAAAACTGTTGGAGCGGGATGCGGGAGAGGTATAACATACAGGATAGGATGGTTTGCGGGGGAGTGAGAAAACGCCTTGCATTCTGTCAGGGATGGGTATATGATAATCAAAGACCCTGAAGCAAGCGGATGGGGGGTTGACCCTTGCGGCATTTGCCGGATATCCGCACAAGTGCGGCTGCCTGGCTTATTGCTGATGGGAATAAAGATATTTTGAATGTTTTCAGGAGGAAAGAACATGGCGGAAAAAAGCTGTAATAATTCATCTTGCACCAAAGAAAGCTGTGAAGGATGCCCCAGCGCAAAAGGCCCTTCCAGTTTTCAGGTGGAACCAAATGCATATACGGAAGTAAAACACGTAGTGGGAGTAGTCAGCGGTAAGGGAGGCGTGGGAAAATCCCTGGTAACGGCATCTCTGGCAAACCTGCTGGCAGCTAAGGGGTACCGGGTAGGCATCCTGGATGCGGATATCACCGGCCCGTCCATCCCCAAGATGTACGGACTTACCGGTCCGGCCAAGGCCTCTGATGAGGGGATTCTGCCGGAGCTGGCGGCCAATGATGTGAAAGTGATGTCTCTGAATCTGCTGATGCCGGATCCGGAGCAGGCAGTGATCTGGAGAGGCCCGGTGATTGCCAATATGGTAAAGCAGTTCTGGTCAGAGGTGATCTGGGGAGAACTGGATTATCTTCTGGTGGATATGCCGCCGGGAACAGGAGACGTGCCTTTGACGGTGTTCCAGTCCCTGCCGGTGGAGGGGATTATGGTGGTGACCTCTCCTCAGGATCTGGTGCAGATGATCGTGAAAAAAGCCTACAATATGGCAAAGACCATGAACATCCCCATTTTGGGCGTAGTAGAAAACTACAGCTTCTTAAAGTGCCCGGACTGCGGAAAGATGATCAAGGTCTTTGGGGAGAGCCATATCGAGGAGGCGGCCAAAGAGCTGGATCTTGCTCTGGCAGGACAGATCCCTATCGATCCTTCCCTGGCAGAGGTTGCAGACGCAGGAAAGTTTGCAGAGGTGCAGAATGGGTACCTTGACAGGGCTGTGGAAATTCTGAGAAAAATGTAATTAGTATCCCTGTGCTGCTTTTGACATCGGGACGGGAATGAAGATGAAAAACAGAACATTTGTTCTTGACAACTGCCAGAGATGGCGGTATGATAAAAGAACAGATGTTCTGTTTTTCGTTTTGTAAAATCACACAGCGTCGGATCGGGGATGCAATAGAGGGAATGTCTGAACCGGGGAGAGAGCTTCAGAAAAGGAGGAGCCGGGATGCACATTTGCCAGGAACTGAGTTTGTTTGAAAAATTGAATATTCTCACAGATGCAGCCAAGTATGATGTGGCCTGCACCTCCAGCGGCGTGGATCGGGGCGGTGATGGGAAGCATATGGGGAACTGCACCGCTCCGGGCATCTGCCACAGTTTTTCCGCAGACGGCAGATGCATTTCCCTGCTGAAGATCTTGTTTACCAATGAATGTATTTATGACTGTCATTACTGTGTGAACCGTAGTTCCAATGACGGGATCCGTACCTCCTTCACACCGGAGGAAGTGTGTACCCTTACCATGGAATTTTATCGGAGGAATATGATCGAAGGGCTGTTTTTAAGCTCCGGAATCCTTTACAGTCCGGATTATACCATGGATCAGATCTACCAGACGCTGTATCGGCTGAGAGTGTTCCATCAGTTCCGGGGGTACATTCATGTGAAAGCCATTCCAGGGGCAGATCCGGCTCTTATTGAAAAGGTTGGTTTTCTGGCAGACCGTATGAGCGTGAATCTGGAGCTTCCCACTGCGGAGGGCCTAAAAAAGCTGGCGCCCAATAAGACCAGGCAAAAGATTCTGGCCCCTATGCGTCAGGTGCAAAAGAAGATGACAGAAAATAAAAATGAACTGATGGTCTATCGACAGGCACCCAGGTTTGTGCCCGCAGGGCAGAGCACTCAGATGATCATCGGGGCGACCCCGGAGAGTGATTTGCAGATCCTCTCTGTGGCAGAGTCTCTGTATCAGAAGTTCGAGGTGGAGAGGGTGTTTTATTCGGCCTTTATCTCTGTGAATGAAGATCCTCTGCTTCCGGTGCTTCCGGGAGGCCCACCTCTTCTGCGGGAGCACCGCCTTTACCAGGCAGACTGGCTGCTGCGGTTTTATGGTTTTCAGGCCGGGGAGCTTTTGAATGAAAAGCATCCGAATTTTAATATGCTGCTGGATCCCAAGTGCGACTGGGCGCTGTCTCATCTGGAAGAGTTTCCGGTGGAGATGAACCGGGCGCCCTATGAACAGCTGCTGCGAGTTCCGGGTATCGGCCCCAAGTCCGCGCTTCGCATTGTGAAGGCCAGGAGATTTGGCAAACTGGATTACCCTGCTTTAAAAAAGATGGGAGTGGTGTTAAAGCGGGCTATTTATTTTATTACCTGTGAAGGCAGGATGATGTATCCGCTTAAGATGGAGGAGGATTTTATCCTGAGGAATCTTTTAAATGTAAAGGAACGGCTGCCCATGGAGACCCAGACCTACCGCCAGCTGTCTCTGTTTGACGATACTTTCTCTGTAGAGGGAATGGACAGCAGTCAGATGCTGCGGCTGGGTACGGGAGGATGAAAAGATGGATGACAGGAAGACAGTCTTTTGGTGCGAAGATACGGTGGATGGAATCTTCACAGCGGTCTATGAGGCCTGGGCCAGCCGACTGGGTCTGGCAAATGTGACCGTTCAGACCAGGGCAGGGCAGAACATGAGCCTGTTTGCCTCTTACCGTCAGGTGGAGACGGATCATGAAAAAGCTGCCAGGGTGGCAGAGACGATCCGAAGAAATCTGGGTTGGGAGGATTACCAGGTGATCTATCAGGCTGCTCTGGCAGATGATCCAAAGAAGGGATCGGCCATTTTTGCCACTCTGGTGCTGGGGCTTGCCGTTTTAAAGAAAAAGAATGTCACCAGGAACCTGCAGGAGCCGGCTGTGATGAAGACTTTTGAGCTGTCCAGGAGGGTGGAAAATGAAGCTCACCGTTATCGAATGTTTGTGCGCTTTCGTGAACTGGAAGGGAGTCAGAGAGACAGTTTGGGGCAAGACGGTTTGGAGGTGGCAGGGGCATCCTCCTCCCTGATGTTTTCAGAGATTGAGCCGGAAAATCGCATCCTGGCTGCCCTGGGGGACCATTTTGCAGATCGCTTTCCCATGATGAATTTTGCCATTTATGACAGAACCCACAGGGAATGTCTGGTGCATCCGGCGGGAAAGCGCTGGGCTGTTCTGGAGGATATGGAGTTGGATGAAGATCTGATATGCCGATATTCCAGACAGGAGCAGGAGTTTTCCAGACTGTGGAAGGGGTTTGTGAAAAGCATTGCCATAGAAGAGCGGAGGAACCCAAGATGTCAGATGAACTTTATGCCAAAGAAGTACTGGAAACACATGACAGAACACGAACTTTGATAAAATATTAAAAAATATTGGATTTCGACGGTTTTCGACAAAAAAATCAGGAGGGCAGCAGCGAAAACATTCATTTTATATAAGGGAATATCCAAAAGACAAATTCATTTTCCAGAGAAAGTCACTATTTTTTTCAGACGCCATAAGAAAAAACAGACGGTTTCGCATAGGATAAAAGAAACAGGGAATAATCAGAATAGGTCTGATGTATTGACAAATGCACAAAAAAATGTCATAATTCGAAAAAATTGATTTTGAGGGCCTGAGATCTGTACCTGATGGGGAAAAATCCCTATTTTATCAACGGAGGTGGCTGGAATATGTCTGAAAGAAAGATCAAATTAAGAGAGATGGAAGACGTGAGGGATTTCGTCCGGGCAGCAGAGACGTGTGACTACGATGTGGATATTTCCTATAACCGAGTGGTCATTGACGCGAAATCATTGCTGGGTGTTTTAAGCCTGGATCTTACAAAAGAGCTGACTGTAAAATTCTGCGAAGAGGATCTGCATTTTATGGATATTTTGGATAAGTATGCAGTGTCCTGAAAAATCAGAAACAAAAGAAACTGAGTGACTGCCGCAAATAGTCTGGCCGGAAAGAGCCGGAGTATTTGCGGCAGTTTTTTTATTTCATAGGA
>CABRXX010000016.1:0-55554 GCA_902475025.1 uncultured Lachnospiraceae bacterium
TGTATAAATAGTGTAGGAGTGACCCCTTATTTGCCATAAAAAGTCACTCCCAAATACTCTTAATTACTTCTAAAAACCGCTCAATACGGTTGTTTACTAGAATCTGCCTTCCTTCGCTGCTTCCTCAATCGAAACTGCAACTGCTACAGTCATACCAACCATGGGGTTGTTACCTGCTCCGATCAGACCCATCATCTCAACATGAGCCGGTACGGATGAAGAACCTGCAAACTGTGCATCAGAATGCATACGGCCAAGGGTATCGGTCATTCCGTAGGAAGCCGGTCCTGCTGCCATGTTATCCGGATGCAGAGTACGGCCAGTGCCGCCGCCGGATGCTACGGAGAAGTATTTCTTGCCTTTCTCGTTGCACTCTTTCTTATAAGTACCTGCTACCGGATGCTGGAAACGGGTGGGGTTGGTGGAGTTACCGGTAATGGAAACGTCTACGCCCTCTTTCCACATGATGGCTACGCCTTCCGGAACGCTGTTTGCGCCGTAGCAGTTTACCTTTGACCGAAGACCCTCAGAGTAGGATTTCCGGAACACTTCTTTTACTTCATTGGTGTAGGGATCATACTCCGTCTCTACATAGGTGAAACCATTGATTCTGGCAATGATCTGAGCAGCATCTTTTCCAAGGCCATTCAGAATAACCCGCAGCGGTTTCTGACGAACCTTGTTTGCTTTCTCAGCGATACCGATAGCGCCCTCGGCTGCTGCAAAGGATTCATGACCAGCCAGGAATGCGAAGCACTCGGTCTCCTCCTCCAGAAGCATCTTGCCCAGGTTACCGTGTCCAAGACCTACCTTACGGGTATCTGCAACAGATCCTGGAATACAGAAAGCCTGCAGTCCCTCGCCGATGGCTGCTGCTGCGTCTGCTGCTCTGCGGCAGTCCTTCTTGATAGCAATGGCAGCGCCTACAATGTAAGCCCAGCAAGCGTTCTCAAAACAGATGGGCTGGATGCCTTTGATCTGGTCGTAAACATTCAGGCCTGCGTCCTTTGTGATTTTCTCTGCCTCTTCAAGAGAAGCAATTCCATAACTATTTAAAACAGAATTGATTTTATCAATACGTCTTTCGTATGATTCAAATAAAGCCATTTCCTGTTACCTCCTCACAATTATTCTTTTCTCGGGTCAATGATCTTAACGGCATCAGCTACGCGGCCATACTGACCTTTTGCTTTTTCCCAAGCAGTATTGGGATCATCGCCTTTTTTGATGAAGTCTGTCATCTTTCCAAGGCTTACGAACTGATAACCAATGATCTGATCCTCTGCGTCCAGAGCAATACCGGTAACATAACCCTCTGCCATCTCCAGATAACGGGGTCCCTTTTTCAGTGTGCCGTACATCGTACCAACCTGAGAACGCAGACCCTTGCCCAGATCCTCCAAGCCAGCGCCGATAGGAAGTCCATCCTCAGAAAATGCAGACTGGCTGCGGCCATAAACGATCTGCAAAAACAGCTCTCTCATAGCCGTATTGATAGCATCACATACCAGGTCTGTGTTCAATGCTTCCAATACAGTACGTCCGGGAAGAATCTCAGAAGCCATAGCTGCGGAGTGAGTCATACCGGAACATCCAATGGTCTCAACCAGTGCTTCCTGGATGATCCCTTCTTTTACATTCAAAGTCAGTTTGCAGGCGCCCTGCTGAGGTGCGCACCAGCCAATGCCGTGTGTCAGGCCGGAAATATCTTTCACTTCTTTTGCCTGTACCCATTTTGCTTCTTCAGGAATTGGAGCAGCGCCATGATTAACGCCCTGTGCTACTGGACACATTTCTTCTACTTCACGTGAATAAATCATTTTAAAACTCCTTTCGATAAGTAATATCATACCCACGGGCAATGTTTCTGTACATTGCCCGTTTGGACTTATTTTCTCATACAAGTCGAAAATTGTCAACGGCGTAGACCGCCTTTTTATGCCCTTTTTATGCGGAATCCATCTATTGCTTTTTCTGCTCCTGCATACTCCAAAGAAACTTTATGTAACTCCGATTTCATTGCCTGTAAGTTCTTGTCTATGCCCGTTACGTCTTATTTAAACTTTTTTCCCCATTCAGCCGGATACCGGCTACAATATCTTTTTTTCCTGGTATTCCATCACCCCTACGCAAAACAAAAAAGGCCCCTCAGGATCTTATAAAATAAAAAAGAGACAGATGAATTACGGCTTTTTATCCGCAATTCTGCCTCTTGTTTGTCTCAATTTTATCTGTGACTTTCCAACTATTTTATCAGCCATCTCAAAAGTAAATATACCGGAAGCAGATACACCATTGATGCGATCAACATAAAAAGTCCGCTTCCCACATTAACGCTAAAGCAAAACAATATAAACAGTATGTAAACCATCTTAAAAATTTTTAATATTATCTCTATGGTTTTCTTCATTTCCTTCGTTTTCTTGCTCATACTGCCCCCTCCTTTTTATGTATTATAACACATGCAAGGATGCGGTGCAATCAACTACAGCTTTAGGTCACCCACACAGAGCCTGACAAACGCTGGCAAAAATAAAACTTTTCAAAATCAGGGAAAACCAATCCGAACGATCACCGATCTGCGTACAGGCACTGCGCCAGATATTGCGGCGTAAAATACAGAAACATAGCTTCTACCAGATGCAGGACTGCATCAATAACTGTGACGGGAACTATCCAACAAAAAATTTCACACACTCCATAAATCAAAAGGCACAGGCAAGTGAAGCTATAATCCCAAGACACCTGCCCCGTTGAAAAGTACCATAACTCTGTTAAAATAATAAACTTCAGACTGAACCAGTAACAAAATAGTAACGACAAAAATCCCCAGAAGTGCCGTAACGAAAGCATTCCTGGGGATTTTGGACTTATTTAAATATAAATCGACAAAATAGTCCAGCTTTTTTTACCACAAATTTGGGGGATAGAGTCCCTGATTTTTCAGCTCCTGAATCGCCTTTACCACCATAGCCTTATCTTCCTGATAAGTCACACCGTACCAGCGGTCTTCGGTCTTTAATACCTGCACCGTAGCTTTATTTTCTGCCAACAGTTCATCCACCACAAAAGGAAGGAAGTATTCGCATTTCAGAGGGTTTTTCTTCAGGTTTTCCTGAAGGAAGGCCGGGAACTTCTCTTTCAGCGCGTTCAAAATGCTGGCGGAAAATCCCCACATATTCATGGATACCAGGCTGTCCTCCGGAACTTCCACCCAGGTCTTCCCCTCGTCCTCCGTGTAAGCGGCTCCTGTCCTGGTCTTTTCAATGCGGGTGCGCTCATGAAGGCCGGTCAGATATCCATTTTCATCCATCTGACAGATACCTCTCGCCACATGGCCGTTCTCGGTAAGGGTATTTTTCAGTATGTATCCTACCATCGCATAGCGGAACTTCTCGTCATCCTGGTGGGCGGTCAAAAAATCATAGATCAGCTGAAAGGCCTTGCTTCCGTAATAATCATCCGCATTGATCACTGCAAAGGGACCATCCACCTCGTCAATACAGGACAGCACTGCATGGCCTGTCCCCCAAGGTTTCACTCTCCCCTCAGGCACCTCATATCCGGACGGAATATTTGCAAGATCCTGGAACACATAAGCCACTTCCATATACTCGGAAACACGGTTGCCGATGCACTCCCGAAAAACGTCCTCGTTTTCTTTCTTAATAATAAACACCGCTTTCTCAAAACCTGCCCGTCTGGCATCATACAGGGAAAAATCCATGATAATATGTCCCTGTGGATCAATGGGATCGATCTGCTTTAATCCGCCATAGCGGCTTCCCATGCCTGCAGCCATAATTACCAAAACTGGTTTCTTCATACCCTACCTCCTGAATCCTGTTCATTTTTCAACCAAATCCGACTCTGCCAAAAATCCCTTCCCGGGCTTTCTTTTCTCCGGCTGTACATCTATTCAGTTATAGTTTAGTTTACCACGTTCTTTGACGGGATGCAATTTTTTTCCGATTATGATAAAATCATTTACAACCATGCAGTTGATGCGATCTTTACAGGAGGTACCTATGATTACAAACAAACGAACGATTTCCTATAATGACCAATATCTGCGCTGCCAGGGACTTTGCCCCCAAAAATGCGCATTTTTTGATATTGAAACCACCGGCTTTCGAGCAAATACCTCTCATCTGTATCTGATCGGAGCCGCAGTCTGGCAAACGGAAGATACCTGGCTCATCTTTCAGTGGATGGGCGAGCGTCCTCAGGAAGAAACTGTTCTGCTTCGCAGCTTTGCCGATTTCATGAAAAATTATGATACAATCCTCCACTTTAACGGAGACCGGTTTGATATTCCCTATCTGGAAGAAAAGTATGAGCAGTATCAGATTCCTTCTCCCTTTTCCGAAAAAAAGTCTGTGGATCTGTATCAGGATTTCCGGCCCTTAAAATCTTTTCTGAAGCTGGAACGCATGAACCAGAAATCCCTGGAAACCTTTCTTGGATTGAACCGGGATGACCAGTATGACGGTGGACAGCTCATTCCGCTATATCGGGAATTTTGCAAAACTTTCTGTGAAAAAACTCTGGGACTGCTGCTGCTCCACAATCAGGAGGATGTAGCCGGTATGTTTACGCTCACCAGCCTTTATGGCTATGTAAGCGTTTTTCAAAATTCCATCTCCCCACTGTCCGGAGAACTGCTGACAAACCGAAACGGCTGCCAGGAACTGCTTCTTTCCTTTTCCCTGCCGGTTCCGGTTCCAGTTCCAGTATCGCATTCCCTTGAGAGGGGTTATCTCACCTTGCAGAAAAACACAGGGAAACTATTGATTCCCATCCTCCAGGACACCTTGTATTACTTTTTTCCGGATTATAAAAATTATTACTACCTCCCTCAGGAGGATCAGGCCATTCATAAAAATGTGGCCGCTTATGTGGACAAGCAGTATCGGCAGCCAGCCAAGGCCAGCAACTGCTACATCAAGCAGGAAGGCCGCTTTCTTCCTCAGCCAAAGGATTATTTTACGCCTGCTTTCCGAAGATCTCATAAAGATGCCTTTTCCTGGTTTCTCTGGAAGGATGAATATCTCCAGGATTCAGAATTTCTCAAAAATTATCCGAAACTTCTTCTGGAAAGCCTGGGTAATTAAAACACACCCGATTTTCTTTTCCTTTGGTACAACGACTGCCATTCTATCATTTAAGGAGGAATTCCAATGAGTAAAATAAATGTTCAGAATCTCACCAGAGATTACGGTTCTGGCAAAGGAATCTTCAACCTGTCCATCCAAGTGGAGCAGGGGGAGGTTTTTGGATTTTTAGGTCCTAACGGAGCAGGAAAGACAACAACCATCCGTCATTTAATGGGTTTTATCAAACCAAAAACCGGAAGCTGCCGTATCGACGGACTGGATTGCTGGAAACATCGAGACCTGATTCAAAAAAGATTAGGATATATTCCCGGAGAAATCAATTTCTTTGATCATATGACAGGAAGCGAATTTCTCAAGTTTTTATCCGACTACCGAAATATAAACAGGGGAACTCGCGTACAGGAACTGCTGGAACGATTTGAATTAGACCCCAAAATCAAAATCAAAAAAATGAGCAAGGGAATGAAACAGAAGCTGGGGATTGCTGCCGCCTTTCTGCATGACCCCGATATTCTGATTTTAGACGAACCTACCAGCGGACTTGACCCTCTGATGCAGACCCGCTTTGTCCAACTGATTACGGAAGAAAAAAGGAAGGGCAAAACCATTCTTTTATCCAGTCATATTTTTGAGGAAGTGGAACGCACCTGCGACCGTATCGGCATGATCCGAAACGGAACGCTGGCTGCCGTTGATTCTGTTGAAACATTAAGAAAACGCCATATGCGCACCTACAGCGTCCATTTAGACTCACCGGAACTAGCAGAATCTTTTGCAAAGGATTTCCATGGAAAATGCGATGGAAATACTGTCTCAGTGACTGCGAAGCAAAGTCTTGAAACAATCTTTATGAATTATTACGGAGGTGACAAACATGCTTAACACAGCTTTGTACAAACGGGAAATGAAGGGCAGTCTGAAAATGCTTGTTATATTTGCTGTGATCCTATCCATGTATATTTCTATTATCATTGGCATGTACGATCCGAAGATGATGAAAACGCTGGACAGCTTTTATGAAATAATGCCTGAACTCATGGCGTCAGTGGGAATGACTGCCGGAGCAACCAGCCTGATTGGCTTTATGATTTCCTATCTTTATGGATTTATATTATTAATTTTTCCTATGGTGTTTTGTATTTTACGTGGAAACGGACTTATTGCCAGATACGCAGAGAGCGGAGCATTGGTGGCTTTGCTGGCTGCGCCGGTAAAGCGAAGAACAATTGCCGCAACGCAGGCATTCGTTCTTATCAGCGGAATACTGCTGCTGGATCTCTACACAACCGGACTGGAGATTGCAGTCGCCGAGGCATGTTTTCCCAATGAACTTGCCATATGGGATCTCCTGAAATTAAATGGTGCTCTTTTCTGTCTGCACCTCTTGATCGGCAGTATCTGCTTTCTTGCATCCTGCATTTTTTCAGATACGAAATACAGCCTTGCTTTCGGAGGTGGTGTTCCAGTATTTATGTATGTACTTCAAATGCTGGCAAACGCCGGTAAAAAAGCGGAAGCAGCAAAATATTTTACGTTCTTTACCCTCTTTGATGCAAAGGGGATCATAGCCAATGAAAGCAGCGCCATTATCAGCGCATTACTTTTAGGTGTTGGAGCCATTGTACTTTTTATCACGGGAATTGTGATATTCTGCAAAAAAGATCTGCATCTTTAAATGGCAGTCCTTTTTATAATCAGAATCTGTATTGTCCGCAGGGCAAATCATTTTATCAGCTCCCGAGGAACTTAAAAGAGAGGGTGTTGCAAAAGTCCTCCGACGGTACCCTTTCGGAGAAAAATCATCCGAAAATCCACCGGGAGCCGTATTTTGCAACACCCTCTTTTACTGTTTTATTTCTCCATTTCCAGTTCTTTTAAAAACTGTACTCTGCCCTTACTCTTCCTCAGCTTCCTCATCCTGTGCAGGAGCATTCTCCAGAGCCTTCATGCTCAGGCTGATCTTTTTGTCAGCCTCATTGAAATCCACTACCTTCGCAGTGATCTCCTGGCCAACCTTCAGCACATCTGCAGGCTTATCCACATGATCATGAGAAATCTGAGAAACATGAAGCAAAGCGTCTACTCCAGGCTCCAGCTCAACAAAAGCGCCAAAGTCTGTCATACGTGCCACCTTACCTGTCACTACATTGCCTGCTGCAAACTTCTCAGCAGCGTTCAGCCAGGGATTCTTCTCCGGGAACTTCAGGCTCAAAGCAATCTTCTCACCGCTGATATCCTTAATCAGGACAGTCAGCTTCTCGCCAACCTTAAATACCTTCTTGGGATTCTCCACATGTCCCCAGGACATCTCAGAGATATGAAGCAGACCGTCTGCTCCTCCAAGATCGATGAAAGCGCCAAAATCGGTCACATTCTTCACAACGCCCTCTACGGTATCGCCCACAGCAATTCTCTCAAACAGCGCTTTCTGCATCTCTGCCTTCTTCGCTACCAGAAGCTGTTTGCGGTCACCGATGATTCTTCTTCTTCTGGGATTGAACTCAGTAATCACAAATTCAATCTCCTGACCTGCATATTTCTCTAAATTCTTCTCATAAGTATCAGAAACCAGGCTGGCAGGAATAAACACTCTGGCTTCATCCACAACAACACTCAGTCCGCCGGCCAGAACCTGAACCACCGGAGCCGTAAGAACTTCCTGATTGTTGAATGCCTCTTCCAGTCTCTTATTTCCTTTTTCTGCTGCAAGTCTCTTATAAGTCAGAAGGATCTGTCCTTCTCCGTCATTTACCTTCAGAACCTTTGCTTCCAAAGTATCATTCACATGTACCAGATCGCGAAGGTCTACGTTTGACTCGTTGGTATACTCATTTCTGGTAATAATACCATCTGCTTTACATCCGATGTTCAGGATAATCTCATCTTCCTTAACATCGATGACAGTACCTTCAACTACCTCTCCGTTATGAATTGTCTTAAATGATTCTTCCAGCATCTGTTCAAAACTTAATTCAGACATTGTTTTGAAACCTCCTCTATCAAATTATTTGGGGTAGACGCCCCTGCTGTAATACCTACGCAACTCCTGGATGACAGTAGTCGAATATCCAAATCAACGAGTGTCTGTATATAGTAAGTATTTGCACATTCTTTTTTGCATATTTCAAATAGCTTCTGTGTGTTGGAACTATGCTTTCCGCCAATGACGATCATCGCATCTGCCTGGGCGGCAATCTTCCTGGCTTCCGTCTGACGTTCCTCTGTTGCATTACAGATGGTATTCAAAATATCAGGAATATCATACCGCATTTTCGAAATAATTTCAACTAATTTATCAAATTTCTTGTAATTAAATGTCGTCTGGCTCACAATGCACAGGGGACGGCTGGTTTTTGGCCGGAAATTCAAGGCTTCTTCCTCTGTCTCCACCACCGTCACCGGCCCCTCCGACCAACCGCAGATACCTTCCACCTCAGGATGGGAAGCATTCCCAATGATGATCATCTCATATCCTTGCGTACTTTTTTCCAGAACGATCCTATGGATTTTTTTTACAAACGGGCAGGTGGCGTCTACCAGGTTCAGCCCCTGCTTCTCGATTTTTTCGTAGATCCGCCTGGGCACTCCGTGAGAACGGATGATCACCGTTCCCGCCTTCAGCTGTTCCAGTTCCTGCTCTTCCTGGATCACCTTGACCCCCTTTTCCTCCAGATCCCGCACCACCTCTTCATTGTGTATGATAGGACCGTAGGTGTAGATGGGCTTCTTCCCTTTTTCCACCTGCTCATACACCTGATTCACGGCGCGGCGCACGCCAAAACAAAAGCCTGCGGTCTTTGCCACAATCACCTTCATTTCTGTTCCTCCCAATCTTATCCCTTCCGGTTATCTTCCAGCGGGCATCCTGCAGCCTTTGATCATTTCTCCGTTTCCCGCTGGTCATTTCTCGTTTGATATTTCTTTTTCGCCCTCTATCTTTTGGCAGTTCTCTTCTGTTTTTCGCTTCTGTCTCTTCTTTTCTGACGTTTTCTTTCTGCTTTTCCTTTTTATCTTCTCTCATTAGCCAGATTTACGATGGTCTGAACCACTTTCTCAATCCCCATATCGGAAGTATCCAGATACACTGCATCCTCTGCCTGGCGAAGGGGAGCCGTCTCGCGATGCATATCCCGGTAATCCCGCTCTTCCATCTCCCGCTCAATCTCCTCCAGGCTGCATTCCACGCCTTTTGCCTGAAGCTCAAGAGCCCGACGCCTTGCCCTGGCTCCGGTGCTGGCGGTAAGATAAATCTTTAGCTGTGCCTCCGGAAGAATCAAGGTGCCAATATCCCGGCCATCCATAAGCACATCGTGCCTGGCTGCCATGGTGCGCTGCAGCTCCAGCAGTTTTTTTCGGACAATGGGCTTTGCAGAAGATTTGCTGGCCATCTGACCTACCTCCTCTGTGCGAATCAGTCCGGTGACATTCTCTCCATTTAAATAGAGCTGCTGCTCCCCTTCTTCGTAAGATATCGTCACATCAATCTGATCCAGTGCCCTGGCCAGCTGTTCCTCCTGCTCATAATCCACCTGATTTCTTAAAAGATACAGTGCAATGGTTCGATACATAGCTCCCGTATCTACATAGACAAATCCCAGTTCCCTGGCCGCAGCCCTGGCTATGGTACTCTTTCCTGCCCCTGCGGGCCCGTCAATGGCAATATTAAAACTCACAACGCTTCCTCCTGTTCTCATATAAAACTATTTTCTTATCAAGGGGTTTCCTCACGGATTCCATTCCCAGCCGCATATCCTGTCGACCAGGCAATCTGCAGATTAAATCCTCCGGTCACTGCATCCAGATCCAGCACTTCCCCTGCAAAATGAAGTCCGGAAACAAACTTAGACTCCATCGTCTGAGGATTCACTTCCTTTACAGCCACACCGCCTCTGGTAATAATTGCCTCTGAATACCCCCGTAGCCCGGTGATTGTCAGGGCAAACTCCCTGGTGATCCGTATCAGCCGCTCCCGCTCTTCTCTGGAAATATCGTGCACAGCTTTTTCCGGTGAAATTTTGCTTCGGGCAATCACCACTGGAATCAATTTTGCAGGATACAAAGATTTTAAACTATTTTTAAACTGACGGTTTTTATTTTCCTCAAATTCCCGCAGAATCCTGGCTTCCAGCTGTTCCTGGCTCAGGGCCGGCTTCAAGTCAATGAAAAGCTCCAGCGGATGGCTTTTTAGCTGTTTTTGTATGTGGCTGCTGGCGCTTAGAATCAAAGGGCCGGTAACTCCAAAATGGGTAAACATCATCTCCCCAAACTCCTGATACAGCACCTTTTTTCCATCCTTCACCGTCACCTTCACATTTCGAAGAGAAAGTCCCTGGAGAAGCAGCGCGTCCTCCTCCTTTACCGTAAGCGGAACCAGAGCCGGGGATAACTCCGTCACCTGATGCCCCAACTCCCTGGCAAAACGATAACCGTCTCCTGTGGAGCCTGTGGAAGCGTAGGAAAGTCCTCCCGTCGCCACAATCACCGCATCTGCGGAAAGTATACTTCCATCCAAGAGTTCCACCCCGGTTACCTGTGAGCAAGTTTGAAGAGAATTCCCGCTGCCGTTTTTGATCAGCACCCGCCTTGCCGGTGTTTCCAGCCGAATCTTCACGCCCCTCCGTCTCAGTTCTCTCTCCAAGGTACTGATTACATCCGAAGAATGGTCAGACAAAGGAAATACCCTGCCCCCCCGTTCTGTCTTTATCTTCATGCCGCAGCGCTGAAAAAAATCCATCACATCCTGATTGGTAAATCCATAGAAAGCGCTGTACAGAAATTTCCGGTTTGTGCATACACTGTCAAACAGGGTATCCATATCACAGTCGTTGGTAAGATTACATCTGCCTTTTCCAGTAATGTAGATCTTTTTTCCCAGCTTTTCATTTTTTTCCAACAGCTCCACCTGATGGCCGCAGCCCGCAGCCTGGATGGCCGCAAACATCCCGGCGGCTCCGCCACCGATTACAATCACACGCTTCATTATCATTTCCTTTCAAATTGCCCTGTCCTTCCCCTTTGCAAAAAAAGGCTGCAACTCCATGCTCTCTTCCAGTAGATTGAACTCATCGTTTCCAAAAATCTGGTAATCCCAAAGAACCTGTTCCGTCTGCCGCAAGCGCTCCATTACCTGTTTCTTGTTTTTCTCATACAAAGCTGCCGCCAGAGCGTTCAGAACAGCCATGGGCGCTGTGAGAGACTGAATCCCCAGCTCTGTGTGGCTCTCCGCTGTCAGCTTACAGGATGAATACAGATTCAGAGGAGAATGTTCCCTGTCCGTAAGGGTAACCACTGCGGCCTGTCTGCTGTCTGCAAACTCCAGAAGCTTCAGGGTACGCATAGAGTATCTGGGAAAACTGATGCCAAACACTGCGTCCCTCCCGCTTAAGGGAATGATCTGTTCCAGCAGCTCATGGTCGCTGGAGCTGTCTACCAAAACCACATGCTCCAGCACCATCCTCAGTTTCCCATACAGCCAGGCTGCCAGAGGCGCAGAGTTTCTAAGACCCACCAGATAAACGGTATCAGCCTGCTCCAATATTTCCACCGCCTGTTCAAAGGCCTGGCGGTCCAATTTCTGAAGCGTCTGCTCCAGTTCCCGGATTTCCAGACTTAACACATTTTCCAAAATTTTGTCAGGGGCCGGAATACATCCGTTATCCTGGCTCATATCTCTCATCGGCTCTGCTTCTTTCCCGCTTCTTTCCTGCTGGTTCATTTGCTCAGAACCTTCCCACCTGCCCTGTTCGTTTTCTTTACTCCTGTTTCTGCGGCTCTTTCTGTTCCGCCAATGCTGTTCCTTCACTTGCCTGCTCTCCATCTGCACATTCTAATTCAAACCAAAACTCCACGCCGTCCTCCAGATTCTTCACGCCATAGGACTGGTGGAAAGAATCCATGATCGCCTTCACAATGGACAGCCCTACTCCGCTGCCCCCATACTCTCTGGTTCTGGCTTTATCCACCTTGTAAAACTTTACCCAGATTTGTTCCAGATCCTCCTTCGGGATGGGCAGCCCGGTGTTTCTCACACTGATCCGCACCTTTTTCTCTCTTTGCTCTGTCCGGATTATAATCTTCCGCTCCCCATCTACGTGATTCAGAGCATTGCTCAGGTAGTTGGTCAATACCTCCTCCACCTTAAACTCATCCCCCCACACATGGATGCTGTCCGCTCCCTGGTATTCCATGGAAGCCTCCTTCTGCTGCGCTAAAATCTGGGCAGCCTGAAGCTTGCCCTGGATCAGAGCTACCACATCAAACCGCTCCATTGCCACCTGATCATTGCCAAACTCCAGCTGATTCAGGGTCAGGAGCTTTTGCACCAGCGTGTTCATCTTTCCTGCTTCATCCACAATCACATCGCAGTAAAACTCCCTGCTTTCTGCATCATCATTCACACATTCCTGAAGCCCCTCCGCATAGCCCTGGATCAGGGCAAGGGGCGTTTTCAGCTCATGACTCACATTTGAGAGAAACTCTTTTCGCATTTCATCAATCTGCTCTTTTTTCTCAATATCCCTCTGAAGCTGGTTATTGGCAGACTTCAGCTGGGAAATGGTCTGCTCCAACCGTTCTGACATCTGATTGAAATGTTCTCCCAGCTGACCGATCTCATTTTCTCCGCCGCTGGTATATTTTGCATCAAAATCCAGAGCAGCCATTCTTCTGGACAGTTCTGTCAGTTCCCCAATGGGACTGGCAATTTTCCTGGAAATCCATCCGATCACCAGGAAACTAAGAAATGCCACTGCGATAGTAACAAAAGTCACAAACTCATTGGAAATATCTGCCGTAGTACGCATGCTCTCCAGGGGAATCCTCATAATAAAATAATCCCCACGGTTCAGAACTCCCCACATCTCCAGATATTCGGTCTGAATCATAGTATCCTGTTTCCTCTGGATCGTATACATCTGCGTCTTTCGCAGCACCTCAGCCTCGTCGGTATCCAGACCGCTGTAATACCCGAAAAAGCGGCCTGCCATAAGATTGCTGTTGCTCTCTGTTGTCCGCAGGATGATCTCAAAGTTCTGATTCAAGACCACCAGGGTGATATTGTTAGAAATGCAGATATCACTGAAGGAGGTGGTGAAGTAGTTTTCATCAATCCCATCCTCCGTAATGTGCTCATCAATCAGCCGGTACGCCTTTACCAAAGTTTTCTCCATCTTAGCCAGATAATACTTCTCCTGAAAAAAGCTGTTCAGCAGAAGGTTCGCCGCCAGGGTCAGGGTCATCAGGCCAATAAAAACCGCTGCGATCTGTTTGGCGATTGACCGTCTCATTCATCCACCTCAAATTTATAGCCCATGCCCCAGATCGTCTTGATCATCTCGCCCCGGTTGCCCATTTTGCTGCGCAGCTTCTTGACATGGGTATCAATGGTTCTGGCATCTCCAAAATAGTCGTAATTCCATACGCTGTTTAAGATTTTTTCTCTGGAAAGCGCCAGCCCCTTGTTCTCCACAAAGTAATTTAAAAGTTCAAATTCTTTATAGCTTAAATCTACACTTTTCCCATCAATCAGTACCTGATGAGCCCCCCGGTTGATCTCTATAGGGCCTGCCTTCAGCGTCTCCTCCTGATTCATTCCTCCGCTTCTTCGCAAAATTGCTTCCACCCTGGCCACCAGAATCTTGGGACTGAACGGCTTCGTAATATACTCATCCACCCCCAGCTCAAATCCCAGAAGTTCATCCTGCTCACTGCTCTTTGCAGTCAGCATAATGATGGGTACCTTGGAGAGCTTCCGTATCTCTCTGCATACCTGCCACCCATCCATCTTGGGCATCATCACATCCAAAAGCACCAGGGCAATATCCTTGGTGTTAAAGAAAATATCAATGGCCTCTGCGCCGTCTGCAGCTTCCAGCACTTCAAAATCCTTTTTTACCAAAAAGTCTCTCACCAGCTTGCGCATCCGGCTTTCATCGTCTACCACTAAAATTTTTAAAATATCCATTCTATTCCTCCTCTCAGGCAGCCGCCAGGGGAACCTGATTGTTTTGACTTAAAATCCACATCCGTATACAGAGGGGAAAATCAGCCTCCGTACCATGATGCTAACACCCTTTTATGACAAATGTGTGAACAGCCCTAGATAATTTCAAACAGACCGATCTTGTTTTTAATCTCCTGCATCTTCTGATCTGTCTCTGCTATAGTATTGGCCGCCTCCAAAAGCGCCTGACTGATCTCCTCAATGCCTTCAATACTTTCAATATTCTTTTTATAGCGGAGCTGGTGCTCCAGACTTGCCCAGAAATTCATGGCAATGGTACGGATCTGCACCTCCACCCGCATAATCTGCTTCCCCTTTGCAAAAAATACCGGTATCTCCACAATCATATGATAGCTGCGGTAACCGTTGGGCTTGGGATTGCGGATATAGTCCTTGATACTCACGATCCGCAGATCATCCTGACGCATCAAAAGCTTCACAATATCATAAATGTCGTCGATAAAATTGCAGATGATCCGGATTCCTGCCACATCGTTTAAATTCTTTGTAATGGTGCGCACACTTACCTCCAGGCCATTCTTTTTCAGTTTCCGGTAAATGCTCATAGGGCTTTTCACCCTGCTCTCAATGCCCGCGATGGGATTTCTCTTATAACGCACAGAAAACTCCCGATCCAGCACCTCAAACTTCGTCTTTACCTCCTGTATAGCGCATTCATACATCATCATCAGCTCTTCAAACTGTTTTGTTTCCTCAAAAATTTCCATTGCAGAATCTTTGTCCTGCTTTTTTATATCCATATTTTCCTGCATCTCTATTCCTCTCCTGCAGCCCTATATGACTCTGTTCTCTTATGATCGCTTTGCGATCACAAGAGGCCTCCGGCTTCGATGGCCACTTTGCTTCGCTACGGGCCGATATCATGTCTAGCGACATTATCTTATGATCGCTTTGCGATCACAAGAGGCCTCCGGCTTCGATGGCCACTCCGCTTCGCTACGGGCCGATATCATGTCTAGCGACATTATATCATAAACACAAAAACTGCGGAACCCTTGTTGCAGGTATTCCGCAGTTTTTCCCATGGAGTAGACGGGAATCGAACCCGTGTCCGAAAGCCAATTCACTGTCCTTCTACTATCATAGTCAGTTATTTATCATTCCCTCCGACAGCCGGGAACTGACACCTGGCTGCCTTTGGTAGCTTCATGATACGCCCGCATGCGCAAAGCTTAACATACGTCGTTTCCTGCATAGTCGATGCCTGGATCTTAAAGTGCAGGTGCTCTAAGTCAGACAGCTGCCATTAGGCAGCGATTGCTAAATTATCTTCAGCGTTTATATTTATTGTCGCGATTTGACGCATCGCCTGCGGATAGCTTCTCCAGCTGCATAACCCCCGTCGAAACCTTTACTACCCCGAATTTCTTTTCCTAATTAGTATAATCAACTTCCGGCAAACTGTCAATCATCTTAAGAAAACTTACCAAAACTTTTGTTCGTATCAGAAAGAGGCTGGAACACAGAATCCTGCAACGCAGGATTCTCCTCCTGCGGCAGGTCGCATTTGCAACAGAATTCCACTGCGGCGGCCAGAAACAACCGCAAAGACTTCTCACTTCAGACACTCCTTCCGCTTTCCTTCTTGGTAAGAATTTAAAGATTCCGCACTTTAAATTCTTTTTCTGCCTCCCTGCGCTGATCCTTCTTGGCAATATCCTGGCGCTTGTCATAAAGCTTTTTACCCTTGGCCAGGCCGATCTCCACCTTGGTCAGGCTTCCTTTAAAATATACCCGCAAGGGCACCAGAGTATACCCTTTTTCTTTGATCTTTCCCGCAATCTTGTTGATCTCATACCGATGCAGAAGAAGCTTGCGCACCCGAAGCGGGTCTTTATTAAAAATATTTCCTTTTTCATAAGGGCTGATGTGCATTCCGTAGATCAGCACCTCCCCCTGTTCGATGCGGATAAAGGATTCCTTGATGCTGCATTTCCCCAGGCGCAGAGACTTTACCTCCGTACCTGCCAGGGAAATGCCCGTCTCATAGGTATCCTCTATAAAGTAATCATGATATGCTTTCTTGTTATTGGCAATTAATTTGATACTTTCCTTCGCCATACATTCTCCTCCCAGCGCCTCCGCTTTCCAAGTAAACTTCTTCTGTCGTCCCCTGTTTTTCTAAAGATACCTACTATATCTGCAAGAAAAATATCTGCTTTCAGAGAACTCTTCGCCGTTTCCTTTTCATTCTCCGCTTCCAGCCTCAGTGGTTTTCCTCCTCGTCCTCCTCTGCCAGGCCAAAATCAATGGTTCTGGCATCTTTATCTGCTCCCAGAACCCGGATCTTGATCTTCTCCCCCAGCCGGTATACCTTTCCAAAATTTATCCCCACCATATCCCAGGTCTCCTCCCGGTAAATATAATGGTCATCCAGCATATTGGACACATGAATCATGCCCTCCACCGTATTGGGCAGCTCCACATACATTCCGTATGCGGTGATGCCACAGATGACCCCCTCATACACCTGGCCGATATGTCTCTCCATATATTCGGCCTTCTTCATCCGTTCCACTTCCCGCTCTGCTTCCTCTGCAGTGCGCTCTGTTTTACTGGACTGCTCCGCAACGCTGGTAAGGATGGCCTCATAATGCTCCCGCCTTTTCTCATTCATCCGTCCCCGAAGAACATCTTTGATAATCCTGTGGATCTGCAGATCCGGGTATCTGCGGATGGGTGACGTAAAATGGCAGTAATATTTAGCTGCCAGCCCGAAATGGCCCGCGCATTCCGGGGCGTATTTTGCCTGCTTCATAGAGCGCAGCGTCAGGCGGCTGATCATGGCTTCCTCCGGCGAACCCTCGATCCGTTCCAAAAGCTTCTGGATCTCCTTGGGATGTACCTCGTCCTTCATAGCTTTCATCCCAAAGCCAAAATTCCGGATAAATAAAGACAGTTTTTCCATTTTCTCCGGATCCGGGTTCTCGTGATTCCGGTATACAAAGGGGATCTCCCGCCAGAAAAACTCCTCGGCCACCGTCTCATTGGCAATCAGCATGAAATCTTCGATCAATTTGGTGGCCGGATTCCGCTCACAGGCTCTGATCTCCACCGGAACTCCCTGCTCATTTAAGATCAGTTTGGACTCCGGGAAATCGAAATCAACAGCTCCCCGCCTATGTCTCTTTTTTCTCAATATCCCAGACAGCTCCTCCATCTGGAAGAACATAGGCACAAATTCCCGGTATTCTTCCATCAGCCCAAGATCCTGCTGCTCCAGGATCTTGGCCACTGCGGTATAACTCATTCTTCTGTCCACCTGAATCACCGTCTCCGCCACCTCATGGGAAACCACGTTCCCTTTCCGGTCAATCTCCATCAGACAGCTTAAAGCCAAACGATCCTCTCCCTGATTCAGGGAACAGATCCCATTGGACAGGCGATGCGGCAGCATGGGAATCACCCGATCCACCAGATATACGCTGGTTCCCCGCTTTAAGGCTTCCCGATCCAGAGCGCTGTTTTCCTGCACATAATTGGACACATCTGCAATGTGAACTCCCAGATGATACAACTCTCCGTCAAAAGAAAGAGACACTGCATCATCCAGATCTTTAGCATCCTCCCCGTCAATGGTTACCATAGGCAGTCCTCTCAAGTCCTTCCTTCCTGCCATATCTGCCACCGAAATTGCCTCCGGGATCCGCTCTGCCTGATTTAGGACCTTTTCCGGATACTCCAACGGCAGCTCATATCCATAGATCACAGACAGGATATCCGTTCCCGGATCGTTTTTATGCCCAATGATCTGTTTTACCACACCCTCCGGATTCCTTCCATTTGTACCGTAATCTGTAATCTGCACCAATACCTTGTGGCCATCCACCGCTCCCCGGCTTTTTTCTTTAGGAATAAAAATATCATAGAGGATACGCTGATTGTCCGGCACCACAAAGCCATAATTTCTGCTCTGTTCGTATGTGCCGACCAGCTCTTGGATCCCCCGCTCCAGAATCTTTACCACCGTTCCCTCCGCCCGCTTTCCACCGGTCTGGGGAAGCAGCATGATCTGCACCGTATCCCGATGCATAGCGCCATGGCTTTCTTCCTCCGGAATAAAAACGTCTTCCTCCTGCCCTTCTATCTCCACAAACCCAAATCCTTTTGGATGGGCAATATAGGTTCCCACCAAAGCCTGGGAATGCGCTTTGCGGTATTTTCCGTGCTTACTAACCTCAATTTTCCCTTCCTGCATCAGGGCACTTAATAATTCCCGAAGCATGGGGCGGTCTTCCTTTGCCACCTGGAGGATCATGGCCAGCTCCTTTTCTTTCATGGGCACATAGAGCCGGTCACACATCATATCGTAAATTACTTTTTTCCGCTTTTCAAAAATTTCTTTTTTATCCATATCATCCTTTTCCAAACACTGCTGCACTCACATAACCCTGAGAAGCGTCTTTTCGTGTCATAGAAAATAATTTCCTATGATACTAAAAAAGGCCGTCGCAAAGCGCAACGACCCTTTTGCCCGAATTTCATCTTAGAAGTTCAAATTCAGGATAACTGCAATTAAAATAAATCCAACAGCCAAAATCTTGGTGAATTTCACAAGATTTCCTTCCATAGAACGGGCCTTATTCTTGCCCCAGTAGGTTTCACCTAAGCCACCGATAGAGCCAAGTCCTGCATCTTTACCTTCCTGAGCCAAAACAAGCACAGTCAATGCGATACATATTAAAATAAAAATAATTGTCAAAAACGTTCTCATACTACACCTCCTATGCCATACTTATACAGTCTACCACAGGATTTCCAGGAATTCAACTGCTATTTCAAATTTCTTCCGATTTTTCTTTTGATTTTTCTTTCAGTTTCCTTCCTGTTCGCCTGCTTTTGTGCCGTATGCTTTGCGGTACACAAAAATAGCAGTAAAGCAGAACGGATTTATTTTACGAAAGAAAGGGATTCTCATAGGATGCATGAAGTCCCAGCCCATCCTCAATCCGCAGAAGGCGATTGTACTTGGCTGTGCGCTCTCCCCGGCAGGGGGCTCCTGTCTTAATCTGTCCAGAACCCATGGCTACTGCAAGATCTGCGATCATAGTATCTTCCGTCTCCCCTGAGCGATGGGAAATCACAGTTCGATAACCGTTTCTGTGAGCCAGCTCAATGGCCTGGAACGCCTCTGTCAAAGTTCCAATCTGGTTCACCTTCACTAAAACAGCATTGCCCGCCTTCTTTTCTATCCCCGCTCTCAGCCGCTTGGGATTGGTGACAAAAAGGTCATCTCCCACCAACTGGATCTGTCCTCCCAGTCTTTTGGTCATCTCCTGCCAGCCCTCCCAGTCATTCTCATCCAAGCCATCCTCGATGGACACAATGGGAAACTGACTGCACAAATCTTCATAGTAGCGTATCATTTCCTCGGATGTCCGATAAATCTCCCGGCCAAACATCCGGCTCTCCCCTGGAAAATAATAGGCGCGCTTCGTATCATCGTACAGTTCGCTGGAAGCCGCATCCAGGGCAATAGCAAGATCCCTGCCCACACTGTAGCCCGCTTTTCTCACAGCCTCACAGATCACCTGCAAAACTTCTTTGGAATCCTTTAAATCTGGTGCAAAGCCGCCTTCATCTCCCACCGCAGTGGCAAGTTTCCGTTCCTTAAGCAGCCCTTTTAGTGTATGATAAGTCTCTGCGCACATTCGCAGTCCTTCGGAAAAATCCACTGCCCCAATGGGCATAATCATAAATTCCTGAAGATCCACCGTATTGTCTGCATGGCAGCCCCCATTCAAAATATTCATCATGGGCACCGGCATAATGTGGGCCGCAGCGCCTCCAAGATAGCGGTACAGTGGAAGATTCAAAGATTTGGCCGCCGCATCCGCTGTCGCCATGGAAATGCCTAAGATTGCGTTGGCGCCCAGCCTGGACTTATTCTCTGTTCCATCCTCTTTCCGCAGAATTTGATCAATTCGCTCCTGGCTGTACACATTTTCGCCAATCATCACATCCGCCAAAACCGTGTTCACATAGTCGCAGGCTTTCTGGACGCCTTTTCCATGAAAACGCTTTTCTCCATCCCTCAGCTCCACTGCCTCATGTTCTCCTGTAGAAGCCCCGGAAGGCACTGCCGCTCTGCCGATGCTCCCATCCTCTGTCAAAATCTCAACCTCTACTGTGGGGTTTCCTCTGGAATCTAATATCTCTCTGGCATAAACATCCGTAATTTCCATAAAATTGCACATTTTAAATGATTTACCTCCTGTTATACTTCGGTTACGGATAGTTTGCCCAAAGAATCCAATAATAATCAGCAACGAAGGCAAAATCAGCTGTTCCAACCCTTTCCAGACAATCTGCCGTAAGGATTTTCAGACAATCTGCCAGCAGACTTTTATAAACCAGATAAAAACAGAAAAAGAGGCAGACCCTCTGTGGATTTTCTCCTCCAGTCTGCCTCTTTTTCTGTTTCATTTACCTTTCTCTGTCTCTGATTTAAAAATACCCGTTTTCTCCGCCAAAGAAGAAATCATAGATATCTCCCTGGCCGTTCATTCCGTCCTCATATCCATAAAGCTCGTCAGGAGAGGGGACTCCCTGAAACTCCGGTACTTCTTCCAAGCCTTCTCCTTCATCCGGTGCAGCCGCATCCTCCTCATCCGCATCCTCAGACACTGGATTGGGATTCTCCTGCAGCGTTACTTCCAGCTCTTTGGAAACATAAGCGCCGTCTGCCGCCTGCTGAATCTCAATGGTAACCGTCTCTCCTGCCGCATAGTAGCTCAGAGTATCCACCAGGGTATCAGAAGAATCAATGGCGATTCCGTCAAACCGGGTGATAATATCTCCTTTCTTCAGGCCTGCCGCCTCGCCGGCTCCTCCCTCAGTTACTTCATATACAAATGCTCCTGCAGGCATATTGTACATCTCCATAGCCTCATCTGATACAGGAACTACTGTAATGCCCATAACGCCATGATTGTCTACCACATCTCTGGTCTCACGGTTAATCAGGTCGGTGAGAATGGGAATAGCTGTGTCAATGGGAATGGCGTATCCCATACTCTCCGCATAATCAGCCGTAGCCTTTGCGGAATTAATACCAATCACTTCGCCCCTCTTATTGAGCAGAGCACCGCCGCTGCATCCGAAATTGATGGCTGCGTCCGTCTGCAGCTCTGTAAAAGTCCCTGCATCTGTGGTGATCTCCCGCTCCAAGGCGCTGATAATACCGCTGGTAACCGTCTGACCAATACCCAGGGCATTGCCGATGGCAATGGCTGTCTCTCCTACCTTCAAATCCTCAGAGCTTCCCAAAGTCGCAATCTTTAACTGACTAAGCACATCTGAAGGGATATCCTCCAACTTCACTGCAACTACCGCCAGATCATGGGTCTTGTCCGTTCCCTTCGTCACTGCCGGAACCACCAGTTCATCAGGATCCTCTGCATCTACGCTGAAGCATACGGTCATCTCAGAAGAATTCTCCACCACATGCTGATTCGTAGCGATCAGCAGCTCGTCCTCATTCTGAGCAATGATAATTCCGGAGCCTGCTCCTTCTGTCTCAATCTCCTGTCTGCCATAAAGATAGCTTTGCACCTCCTGGATGGATTTGTTCGTAATGGACACAATGGAGGGCATGGTATTCTCTACAATGCCGGATACGTCCAAAGCCACAATGCCCTCTTCTCCGGTAACGGTAGTCTCCAGGGTCTCATAGGAAACCGCTTCCTTTTTCTCCTCTTCCTTGGCAGTCTCCTCCTGAGTTTCTTCCGTTTCTTCTTTCTGTTCTTCTGCTGTCTCTTCTTCTGCCGCAGTCTCCTCCTCTGAAGCGGCAGCTTCCTGTGTCTCCTTGGCAGTCTCCTCTGCCGCTGTCACTGCCTCATCGCCAGTGCCAGGATCTGCCAGGGACAATCCAACCTTTGTCTGATTCTTTTCTTCCGCCGCCGTCTCGTTCTCCTGCTCCTCCTCTCCTGCGATAGCCAGAGAGAGCGTTTCTTTCGGATCACCTGCTGCTAAAACATTCTTCAGATCAGGATCCTGGGTCAAAGCTACTGCTGCCAGAAGAACACCTCCGCCCAAACCTGCTGCAATCATTTTTTTGCCTTTCCACTTTTTATTTGCCATAGGGATAAACTCCTTTCATCTATCTGCTGTTCTTTATGATCTGAAACCTACTTTATCCTATATTTGTGACCAATATGTGAAAATCCTGTAGAAATTGTGTGGATTCAGCATCTGCATCCGGGGGGCACTGCCGATGGCCAGACCCGACAAATTTCAAGTTTCTTCCCGCAGCAGATCTCCTCTTTCCAACTTCATTTTTTAATCAAATGGGGATGTTGCAAAATACGAATTCCGGTGGATTTTCGGTGTGTTTTTCTCCAAAAACACGGTATTTTTCGGAGAGAAATCACTCAAAAGGGTACCGCCGGAGATATTTTGCAACATCCCCATCACGCTTGCAGCATTCGCCAAATATCCGCGCAAGCGCGGCTGCCAGGCTCATTGCCGTCGGGAATAAATTTTGTCCTTATAGTTAATGGGAAGCTCCATTTTCCCTGTCAAAGTTCCATTTATTTCTTGATCAACAGAGATTTTCCGGTCATCTCTGCCGGCTGCTCCATTCCCATCATCTCAATCATAGTGGGAATAATGTCTGCCAGACACCCGCCCTCTCTTAAAGTATAGGCAGAGTCATAATTTACCAGAATGAAGGGCACTGGATTGATCGTGTGGGCAGTGAACGGATCTCCTGTCTCATAATCCACCAGCTGCTCTGCATTTCCATGGTCTGCACAGATAAACATCTGGCCATCCACTTCCTTCAAAGCATCCACCACACGTCCTACGCACTGATCCACTGCCTCAATGGCCTTGATGGCAGCAGCCTCCACGCCAGTGTGGCCTACCATATCCGGGTTTGCAAAGTTTGTGATGATCACATCGTACTTGCCGGACTTAATGGCTTCCACAAATTTGTCGCATACTTCAAAAGCACTCATCTCAGGTTTTAAATCATAGGTGGCTACCTTGGGGGATTTCACCAGAATACGATCCTCGCCCTCATTGGGAGCTTCCACACCGCCGTTAAAGAAGAAGGTCACATGAGCGTACTTCTCTGTCTCAGCGATTCTGGCCTGAGTCATATGGTGGGCTGCCAGGTACTCTCCGAAAGTATTGGTGATGGACACCTTTTTAAAGGCAATCTCCTTATTGGGAATCGTCACATCGTACTCTGTAAAGCATACATAGCACACATTTTTCCGGGATCCTCTGTCAAAACCGTCAAAATCATCACAGCAGAAAGTGCGGGTAATCTCTCTTGCTCTATCCGGACGGAAGTTAAAGAAGATGATAGAATCACCATCCTGAATCGTTGCAGTTGGCTCTCCGTTCTTCATCACTACGCTGGGCAGAACAAACTCATCCGTCTCTCCCTTTGCGTAGGACTGAGCCACAGCCTCCACACCGCTGGAAGCAGGAACACCCTCGCCCTTCGTCAGCGCATTGTACGCCTTCTCCACACGATCCCAGCGATTATCCCGATCCATAGCGTAGTAACGTCCTGTGACAGTAGCAATCTCACCGATACCAAGTTCCTCCATCTTATCCTGCAAAGCCTGTACAAACTCTTTGCCGGACTCCGGCGGAGTATCACGTCCGTCCAGGAAGCAGTGAACATATACTTTCTTCAGTCCGTGGCGCTTTGCCATCTCCAAAAGCGCATACAGGTGGGTGTTATGGCTGTGTACACCACCGTCGGACAGCAGGCCGTACATGTGAAGCGCACTGTCCTTTTTCTTCACATTTTCCATAGCATGAAGCAGCGCCTCATTTTCAAAGAAATCTCCGTCCTGAATCTCTTTTGTAATTCTGGTCAGCTCCTGATATACGATTCGTCCGGCTCCCATATTCAGATGGCCTACCTCAGAATTGCCCATCTGTCCATCTGGAAGTCCCACTGCCATACCGCTGGCATATCCCTTTACAAAGGGGCATTCTGCCATCAGCTTGTCCATCACCGGTGTATTGGCCTCTGCAATGGCATTTGCCTGCTTCTTCTCATTCAGTCCATATCCGTCTAAAATCATTAATACTGTTGGTCTTTTACTCATGTTTTTTCTCCTTTTCTTCTGTTTTCTCTTTTTTATCTATCTGTTTTTTATCTATAATTAGTCTGTGACCTGATTGGCAGAGCACCTTTTTCCATCACTTTCCAAAACCATTCCCGAATCTCGCAAAAAAGAAGCTCCCATCGGGCGTCCTTGTCTGGAGCGGGCCATGCAGCGCAATCCTGTGGAATATTTTTGTTTCATTCGGAAAGAATTTCCTCCAAAGCAAGAAATCACATCGGCTGTATACCTGGATCAGCCGTATCTGCTAACTGTATACCCGTATCAGCACCGGCTCCGTTTTGATGACAGACATCTCGCGGAAGGTAAGAATCGCATCCTTGAGATGACGCTCCCGCACCTTATCCGTGATCACCACAATCTCCGCATGATCTCCTACTTTGGACTTCTGCACCACCTGCTTGATGCTGACACTGTTATTTCCCAGCACACTGGCCACTGTAGCCAGAGCCCCCGGCTTATCCTCCACTTCCATTCTGAGGAAATAGCGGCTCATAATATCGTCAATCTTTTTGATGGGCAGATGCTTGTAGCATCCGCAGTGAGTAGCTCCTGTGGAATCATTCACAATGTTCTTTGCCACCTCAAACACATCTCCCATCACTGCGCTGGCAGTGGGCAGCTCTCCTGCGCCTCTTCCGTAGAACATCACATCGTCCACAGCATCTCCATGCACGAACACTGCATTGTAGGAGCCTCCCACCGTTGCCAGGGGATGATCCATGGGAAGCAGTGTGGGATGTACTCTGGCCTCCACACCTTCCTCTGTGTTTTTGGCCACACCCAGCAGCTTGATGGTCCAGCCCAGCTCCTTGGCATAGCTGATGTCTTTGGAAGTAATATTGGTAATGCCCTCTGTGTAGACATCCTGGAAAGTCACCCTGGAATTAAAAGCAATGGAGGCCATGATGGCCACCTTGCGGCCTGCATCATATCCTTCCACATCCGCGGTGGGATCTGCTTCCGCATAGCCAAGCTCCGTGGCTATCGCCAGGGCTTCTTTAAAATCCATACCCTCCTGGGTCATTTTCGTGAGAATAAAATTGGTGGTGCCGTTTACGATACCCATCACAGAGCTGATCTTATTTGCAGAGAGACTGTGCTTTAAAGGGGCAATAATAGGAATGCCTCCTGCCACAGACGCCTCAAACAGCAGATCTGTGCTGGTGCCGGCTGCCGCATCCAAAAGCTCCCCGCCCCTGACTGCCATCAAGTCTTTGTTGGCCGTCACCACATTTTTTCCTGCCAGCAGGGCTTCCTTAATGTAGGTTCCAGCAGGCTCCAGGCCTCCCATCACCTCGATCACGATTTTGATCTGGGGATCCTTTATGATCTCCTGCCAGTCATTGGTAAGTACAGCAGGATCCTCCACCTTTTGGGCCGCCTTTTCCAGATTCCGCACCAAAATCTTTTTGATCTTCAATACCGTATTCAGCTTTTTCGCCATCTCAGGCTCCTGTTCCCGCATCACCTTATAGACTCCTGTGCCTACGGTTCCCAGTCCGAGAAGAGCAACATATACCACATCTTTTTTCATCTCTTAGAGGACTCCTTTACTAGAATCATTCTTCCTATTTCCACATGTATTATATACGCTTTCCCGAATTTCGTCTACGATAAAATTCAACAAAGCCAAAAACAAAAAGGGAGATGTCGCAAAACACCTCCGTCGGAACCCTTTCTGATGATTTTTCTCCGAAAACTAACCTGTTCTCTGCGAAAACCCCACCAAAAATCCACCAGGATCGTATTTTGCACATCCCCTTATTCACCTGAATTTTTAATTTATTCCTCCGATGCCTGCCAAATTCCGTCAGCGGTCACAGTACCTTGGATAAAAAGTCCTTCAATCTCTGATTCGTAGGATTGGCAAAGAACTCTTTCGGAGCGTTCTCTTCCTTAATCTGCCCCTCATCAATAAACATGACGCGGCTGGCCACCTCTCTGGCAAATCCCATCTCATGAGTCACCACCACCATTGTCATGCCATCCTGAGCCAGCTCTTTCATCAGCTCCAAAACTTCCCCCACCATCTCAGGATCCAATGCGGACGTAGGCTCGTCAAAAAGCATCACATCCGGATTCATGGCCAGCGCCCTGGCGATGGCGATTCGCTGCTTCTGACCTCCGGAGAGCATATTGGGATACTCCTTTGCTTTATCCGGCAGGCCTACCCGAACCAGCAGCTCATCTGCTTTTGCAGAGGCCTCCTCCTTGGTCATCAGCCCCAGCTTCACCGGAGCCAGCATAATATTTTTTTTGATGGTCAGATGAGGAAACAGGTTAAACTGCTGAAAAACCATCCCGATCTTCTGACGCATCTGATTTACATTCACGGACTTGTCGGTAATATCCGTTCCCTCGAAAAGGATTTTTCCTCCTGTGGGAGTTTCCAGAAGATTCAGAGATCGGAGAAAGGTGGATTTTCCGCATCCGGAAGGACCGATGATTGCCAGTACCTCTCCGCTGCGTATCTGAGTGGTGATACCGTTTAATACTGTCAGTTTTCCGAAAGTCTTCTGCAAATTCTGTACGTCGATCAACACTTCGCCGTTAGCGTTCATTGTTTCTTAGCCTCCTCTCCAGCCTGCCCACCATTGCGGTCAGGAAGCATACCAGAACCAGATAGATGGCTGCCACTGCCAGCAGAGGCAGAAGCGCAGAATAAGTCTGGCTCCGGATGATATCGCCGCCTCTGGTAAGATCCATCAGCCCGATGTATCCGCTGATGGAAGTCTCTTTCATCAGTACAATAAACTCATTGGCCAAAGCAGGCAACACATTTTTAAATGCCTGGGGCAAAATAATATAGCTCATAGTCTGACGGAAGTTAAAACCAAGACTTCTCCCCGCCTCAAACTGTCCCTGATCGATGGACATAATTCCGGACCGGACGATCTCCGCCACGTAAGCTGCGGAGTTAAGGCCAAAAGCCAGGATAGCCGTCACCATTTTCCCCGGATCATAAGTGGCAAATATCACATAATATACAATCAAAAGCTGCACCATCACCGGGGTTCCGCGAATCACGGTCAGATACGCCTTACAGATCAGATTCAGGAACTTAAAGTTGCCCGATTTGTCATGGCTGGAACGGACAATAGCAATCAAAAAGCCAAGGAAAATACCGATGAGCACTGCGAAAAAAGTGATCATCAGCGTATTTCCCAGACCATTAACAATAAATTTCCAACGGTTGTTTTCTAAAAAATTCAACGAAAATTCTTCTGCAAAAGTCAAAACATCACCACTTTCTCATTCTGCTGCTATTTGCGTACAATGATCACCTGAGCAGCAGTGGTATATGTGTCAGTAAAATCTACGGATTTCAGACGGGTCTCATCCACTGTCATTCCTGCTACGCCGATATCTGCTTTTCCGGACTGTACTGCATTGACAATGGCGTCAAATTCCATATCCTCAATTTTCAGCTCATATCCCAGCTTATCACAGATAGCCTGGGCCATATCCGGATCAATACCCACAACCGTGCTTCCATCATCGCCGTAAAATTCATAGGGCTCAAAAGTCGCATTGGTAGCCATGGTCAAAGTTCCGTTGGAACGATCCACATCTTCCGGGGAAACATAGGGACAGGTACCTGCCTCATCTCCAATGTAGTTGGCAAAAATCTGATCCAGAGTTCCATCTTCTTTCAGCTCTGCCAAAGCGCCATTGATGGCTTCTGTCAGCTCTGTATTATCCTTGGACACACAAATGGCATATTCCTCCTCAGAGAGAGCCTCATCCAGGATCATCAGGTCATCATTCTTCTCCACAAATTTCTGTGCAGGCTGATTGTCAATGATCACGCAGTCGATCTTCCCCTGCTTTAACGCCATGATAGCGTCATTTCCTTTATTATAACGTTCTACCACCGTACCGTCTCCGGCTGCCTCATACTCTGTAGCCAAGCTATCCCCGGTGGTTCCCAGCTGAACGCCGATCTTCTTTCCGGGCAGATCATCCTTTCCGGCAACCGTTTCCTCTGCAAATGCTGCTGCGGTCATGGAAACGGTCATCACTGCTGCTAAAGATAGGGCCATAAATTTTTTCATATTCTTCATACTCTTCTCCTCCATACTTTATGCATATTTATACATTCATTGTTGTATATTATAGCACCTTTTTCATAAAAGGCAAGAGGAATTTAAAAAATCCCAAAAGGATGCTATAGAAACCATAAAGCAGTCGAAAAAACGGCTGTTTTATCTCCTTTTTTTAATCTGCTGCTGCCAAACTGTAATTTTGCTAATCCAGCAGAGTTTTCCAGTTCTTTGTATGGTATGCCTGAAAACACATGCGGATCTGCTCCGTATTCACCTTCTCTTCCGCCAGAACCGGCAGTTCGTCAAGCCCGAAGTATCCGCTCTCCACCGTCTCAGGATTGGGTTGAAAAGCGCCTCCCATTACAGTGCATAAAATAAATATTTTACACACCTTATATGCATACACCGGAAGATTATGCTTCTCCCTGTCCTGGACGGCAATCACCAGATCCGCCGTCACATCCAGACCAGCCTCCTCCCGCACCTCCTTGATAACATTTTCTTTCACCGACAGATCTACATCCACCCAGCCTCCCGGCAAAGACCAGGTTCCGCCATTTTCCTTTACCAGTAAAATCTTATCTTCCTGAAAAATAGCTGCGCGGCAATCCAGCTTGGGGGTCTGATACCCCCTCTCGCTGCAAAAAAGATTCTGCACAGTCTCCAAAGGGATCTGTGATTGCTCAGCAACCATTTCCGCTGCAATTTCCCGGACTCTCTGATACCGCTGCCGGTCAAAAGGATCCTTTCCATAATACAATCCTGCCTGAGCCAGACTCTGAAGCTCCACCGCCCAGGCAAGCCACTTCTCCTGTCTCTCCATCCTCTTCTCCTCTCTGGCCTGTCCGTGTGCAAAAAGCACCATCCCTCCAGCCATTCGTTTTGCTCTTTTCCGGCAAAGCGCCTGCGTATAGGTGACCCCCACCTTCTGCTGGCTTTATTCGATACCGTACTTTTGAGCAGCCAGCTGCCGCACCTTAGAAAACGGCTTTACTTCCGGCTGATGCTCCAGGTGGGGGCCGATCTGTTTTTCCATCCACACCATATCGTACCAGCGGTTATATTTGTAGCCGCACTGATAAAACTGCCCCACCATCCGGTATCCCAAACGCTCATGAAACCGCACGCTGTCCAGGGAAAGATAAGGATCCTCCGCCTCCCTGGGCCAGCCAATGCAGGCATTTAGATTCAAAATATTCTGCTCTCCCAGCACCTTCTCCAAAGCCTGGTACAGTTTTCTCCCGATGCCCAGCTGCTTCTGATCCTCTCTCACATACACCGTAGTCTCCACGGACCAGTCATAGGCAGCCCGCTCTTTAAAAGGCCCTGCGTAGGCATAACCCACAATCTGTCCCTGCCGCTCCGCAGCCAGATACGGATACTTTTCCAGAATCTTTTCCATCCTTTTTTGATATTCTTCCAGGGAAGGAGTCTTATATTCAAATGTAATGGCCGTTTTTTCCACATAGGGCCTGTAGATCTCCAGCAGCTCCTTTCCATCCGCCACAGAGGCGATGCGGATTCGGACGGTATCTGCCCCCTCTTCCGGACTTCTTTTTCTAATGTCATGTTCTTTCCTGGATTTCTCTTCCTGGTATTCCATCTCTGCCCCGCTTTCTTCTATCATCTTTCTTCCGGCAATCCTGCCTGTATTTTATTCTTCTGTATTTTATTCTTCTGTATTTTATTTTTCTGTATTTTACTTTTTCTTTCTGTCGCATCCCTGTACACAGGGCAGCATGCCTCAGGCCATGGGCTTTGCTGCTATCTGGAAAATCTCCCCAACTGCCAGAAAGCTACTGCTGATGCGGCAGCCACATTCAGGGAATCCACTCCATGGGACATGGGAATCTTCACTGTGTAATCGCAGGCTGCAATGGTCTCCTCCGACAGACCGTTCCCCTCCGTCCCCAATACGATTGCCAGGCGCTCTTCCTTCTGCAGCCCCGGATCATCAATGGACACGGTATCTTCCCGAAGCGCCATGGCCGCAGTCCGGAATCCCAGCCGCCTCAGCAGTCCGATACCAGCTCTGTCTTCGCCATCCTCCAGATACGTCCAGGGCACCTGAAACACGGTTCCCATACTGACGCGAATGGCCCGGCGATAAAGGGGATCGCTGCAGTCTCCGGTCAGCAAAACACCATCCATGTTTAAAGCAGCCGCAGAGCGAAAGATTGCTCCCACATTGGTGGGATTCACCACATTCTCCAAAACTGCGATGCGCCTCGCCTCTGTGCACACCGTTTCCGCCTCCAAAAGCCTGGGACGGCGCATGGCGCAGAGAGCTCCCCTTGTCATGGGAAAACCAGTGAGCTGCCTTAACACAGCCGCCTCAGCCGCATAAACCGGAACATCCCTGCACCGGGCGATCAGCGCTCTGGCCTCCCCCTCTATCTGTTTCCACTCCGCCAGAAAGGAAATTGGCTGACAGCCTGCATCCAAAGCCCGTTCAATGACTTTTGGGCTCTCTGCAATAAAGATTCCCATCTGAGGATCCTGGCGATTCAAAAGCTGCACCTCCGTCAGCCTGGCATACACATCCAGCTCTGGCGCAGAAAAATCTGAAATTGGAACAATATTGGTCATCACTTTTTCTTCCCCGTCTCACTTTTATTTTTACACCATTGCCATTAACAGTGTTCCCACCACAATACAGACCAGACCTGCTGCCGATTTTTTTGATAATTTTTCATGAAATACAACCCAGGAAAATAAGATTGTCACTAAGATGCTTAATTTATCTATGGGAACTACCACACTTGCCGGCCCGTCCTGCAAAGCTCTGTAATAGCAGAGCCAGGAGACTCCTGTTGCCAATCCGGACAGTAAAATAAACGCCAGTTCTCTTTTCTCAATTTTTTTAATCTGATGATACTTCCCCGTAACACCCACCATCATCCATGCCATGAAAAGAACCACCGTAGTACGGATTGCTGTTCCCAAATTGGAATCTATTCCTTCCATGCCGATTTTTCCCAAAATTGCAGTCAGGCTGGCAAATACCGCTGAAAAAACTGCGTAGATCAGCCATTCTTTTTGGGTGTTCTGTTTCTGCTCGGTTACGCGTCTGTCAATCATCAGCATAGTTCCAGCGCCAATCAGAATTACTGCTATCACTTTCTCTGTATTCAGACCTTCACCGAGAAAAATCAAAGCCAGTAAAATCGTCAAAACCGTGCTGGATTTATCAATCGGCGTTACTTTATTGATATCGCCTTTCTGCAGTGCATGAAAATAGCAAAGCCAGGATGCCCCCGTAGCCAGTCCGGACAATACCAGAAACAAATATGTTTTTCCCTGAATCTGCCAGATTCCGCTTTCGCTTCCGGTAACCAATACCATCAGCCACGAAAACACAAACACAACAATCGTTCTGATTGCTGTTGCAACGTCTGAATCCGTTTTCTGAATTCCGCATTTTGCAAGAACAGCCGTAATCCCGGCAAAAAAGGAAGACGCCACTGCATAAAAAACCCACATTTTTCTTTCCCTCCTACGATCAGGGCTCCAAAAGCCCTGATGAAAAAACAACAGGCAAATTGTACAAAAGGGCTGCCCTGGTTCCCATGCACCAGGCTACATCTGAGCGTTCCTTTTTCTCCATTGCTGCCAAAAGGTAATATGCAGTACGATTCCTTTTGTCATGCTGGTGATGGTCAGGGCCCACCAAATCCCATTCAGGCCCAGAGGCGTACGGCTTAAAATCATGGCCAGCGGAATGCGCAGCGCTGTGATAGAAGCGCTGACAATGCTGCAAAGTCTGGTGTTTCCAAAACCAGAAATAGCGCCGATCGCCATCAGCTCCACTGCCATAAAGGCTTCACTGAGACCCACAATGATCAGATAATCCACAGCCACCTGGATCACTTCCGCCTCATGGAAAAACAGCCGGGAGAGCGGCTCCGGAAACAGCACAAATGCCGCAGTCACTGCCAGTCCTTCCAAAAGTACTGTGAAAAAAGCCAGACGGTAACCTTTTTTTACCCGCTCCATCTTCCTGGCTCCATAATTTTGTCCCACAAAGGCGTTCATGGCTGCTCCGAATCCTTCCGCCGTATTCCAACAGACAGACTCGATCTGCCCTCCCACCCTCTGCGTTGCCACCGCGCCTGCTCCAAACACTGCCACCATCCTGGTAAGCACCATGGAGATCATGCAGTACAGGGAGGTCTGCACCGCCGTGGGAACGCCGATTCGCAAAATCGCTCTGTAGCGGGAACCTTTCACCCGCTGAAAAATGGGAATCTGCTTTTTCCCATGGCGCAGCAGATGCGCCACCAACACCCCGGTTACCACCATCTGTGCTCCCACGGTTGCCACCGCAGCTCCCACCACCTCAAGCCTTGGAAAAGGGCCTGCTCCCAGGATCAGCAGAGGATCAAAAATCATATTAATCACCAGGCCGGCCACATTCGCTTTCAGAGGCGTAGCGGAATCTCCCCTGGCGGTAAAAAGTCCTGTGAGTACATAATTTACATAGGAAAACACGATCAGACCGCAGGTAATCTTCAAATATCCCTTTGCATAAGTTACCGTAACTGCATCCTCCACCCCGAAAAATCCCACCAGGGGATTGGTGAATATCAGGCAGATACTGCCAAATAACAGACCGAACAGCAATACCATCTGTACTGCTGCTCCGGAATACTCTCTTGCCAGATCTTCCCGCTGACGTCCCACCGCCTGGGCCACATTCACCTGTCCTCCCATACGGGCCAGCGCTGCCAGCCCCTGAGAGAGCCAGACATACATTCCTCCCACTCCTACTCCCGCCACTGCCTGAGATCCAAGTACCCCAATCCAAGCCATGTCCGTAATACTGTAGGCAGTGGATAGAAAAGAAGTGGCCATGATCGGCAAAGCCAATCTTGCCAATACCCGAAGGATGGGACCCTCTGTCAGATTCCCGGATCGTTTCTCCTTTCTTTCCTGTTCTTTCTGTCTTCCGGTACCTTCCTGTCCCTTCAATTTTTTCTGCACATTCTGTATTTCTGCCTGTCTTTCCTGTGTATTGTGCACGTTCTGAATCCTCTGTTGCTTTTGTTGTTCTAACTTTTCTTTCATATCTTCTCTCAACCGGCAGCCCCCCCGCGCCTTACTGCCTGTGTCTTTGCCTATTGGCGGCAGACACCCGGAGCGCCGTCTTATCATTTTCTCTCTTCCAGCTTTACCGGTCTGCCAGTTCTCTGGCGATCTCTTCCCAGGTAACGCCTTTTTCTGCCATCAGTACCATCACATGGTACAGAAAATCCGAAATCTCATATTTGATCTCCTCCGGATTGGGATTCTTGGCTGCAATCACGATTTCCGTGGCCTCCTCCCCTACCTTTTTCAGGATCTTATCGATTCCCTTGTCAAAAAGGTAATTGGTATAAGACCCTTCCTTTGGATGAGCCTTCCGGTCCTCAATGACCCCGTAAACCTCCTCAAAGACTTTCATGGGATTTCTCTCCACATAATCTTTTTTCAGCAAAGTCCGGTAAAAACAACTTTTATTTCCTGTATGGCAGGCTGATCCCACCTGAGCCACTTTGGCCAACAGAGTATCTTTATCACAGTCAATCCGCAGCTCTTTCACATACTGAAAATGACCGGAGGTAAGTCCTTTCACCCAAAGCTCCTGCCTGCTGCGGCTCCAGTAAGTCATGCGTCCGGTAGCCACGGTAGACTCAAAAGCCTCCTGATTCATATAAGCTACCATCAACACTTCCTCTGTCTTATAATCCTGCACCACCACCGGAAGCAGACCGTTATGATCTGGCTGAAACTCCTGCCAGCTCATGGCACTCTCATAGGTGTTTACCTCTGCCCCAGCGACCTTCAGCTGCCTCTTCAGCCCCATCAGATCCGCCTGAGGCTCCCGGTATGCTTCCTCCGCCAACCCGGAAATTGCTGCCTGCTTTAAGAGGACGCTCCGCTCCTTAAGGGAAAGGGGAGCCTGCCCCATCAGTACTGCCAGCACCAAAACCTCCGGATCCTGAATCTCTTTCCTGTCAGTTTCCTCCTCCCCTGGCATCTCCCGTCCATCCGGCCTTTGCCCGCCCTCTTCCGGCTTGATGACTGTCCTGGCGCCAGTTTCCACTGCTGTCTCTTCCGTCTCCAAATTCAGGAGTACCTCCCTGTCGGTTAGAACTACCAGTTCCTCCGTGTACTCTCCCAGCGCCTGCTGCCAGCCCCGACGCAGAATCCCGCCGTCATTCTTTTTCCCCTTCTCCTGTCCATGGCTGCTTCTCATATCCAGGCACAGAGAGATCTTATCCTTTCCAAAGCGATGGGATACCTCCTCCAGCATCGCCCGGTTGGATATTTTAGAGAAATTCAAAACCGCCTTCCTGCACCCTGCGTAAATCAGCTTTTTTACATCCTCTACTCTTTTGATATTCCCAAGTCCATACATGGGAATATCCACACTCCGGGAAATCTCCTTGATAATCCCTAAAGCCTCCTCATGCTCCGTCTCTTTCTGAGACAGATCAAAAATCAAAAGGGCATCCGCCCCCTGATTGCTGTAATATTCTGCCAAAGTCTGCGCATTCCCATCCCCATAAGGCTGGGGATCATCCAGTCCCCGAACCGCCTGACCCTGCTTCAGATAAATGACTGCTGCTATTTTTTTCTCCATGGCTTCTCCCTGCTCCTATCAAATCCTGCAAAAATTCTATTCTCTACAGTGTTCCCTTCGTAGAAAGCACATCCTGGATCCTTTGGTCATAAGCCACCGCCTGATCCAGAGCTTTTGCAAAGGCCTTAAACAGCGCCTCCGCCATATGATGCTGATTCCCGGAGGTCAAAATCTTCAGATGCAGATTCATAGCTGCACTGTAAGAGACTGCATAAAAAAATTCCCGCACCATCTCCGTGTTCATATCCCCCATATTTCCCGGGACGAAAGAGGCCTCATAAGAAAAATAGGGCCGTCCTCCCAGATCCAGAGCACAGAGAGCCAGCACCTCATCCATAGGCAAAATCCTATCCCCGTACCGGCAGATGCCTTTTTTATCTCCAACTGCCTGGCGAATGGCTGTTCCCAGCACGATTCCCGTATCCTCTACCGTGTGATGATCATCCACTCTAAGATCTCCCTCCGCCTTTACGGTAAGATCAAATAGTCCGTGGCGGGCAAATCCCTCCAGCATATGGTCAAAAAAACCAATTCCAGTAGAGATATCCGCATTTCCCACGCCATCCAGATTGATTCTCACATAAATTTTGGTCTCCTTCGTATCCCGACAGACCTCTCCTATCCGCTCCATCGTTCTTCCATCCTTTCCCGGACTGGGCTGCCGGCCCAGTCCCTTATTCCCCGCTTGCCTCGTTTCCTTCTTCCGGCAATCCTGCTGCCCGCTGCTTTTCAAACCGCACTGCAATGGAATTTGCATGAGCCGTAAGCTTCTCTGACTTGGCGAACTGAATAATATCTTTGTGTATCGGTTCCAGCGCTTCCCGGGAATAGTATACAATGCTGGACTTTTTGATAAAATCATCCACCGACAGGGGGGAGAAAAATTTGGCTGTTCCGTTGGTGGGAAGCACATGGTTCGGCCCTGCAAAGTAATCTCCCAAGGGCTCGCTGCTGTACTCTCCAATAAAAATAGCTCCCGCATTTTTAATCTTTGTCATTACCCTAAAGGGATCCTTAGTCACCAGCTCCAGATGCTCAGAGGCAATCTCATTGGCCGTATCAATGGCGTCCTCCATGGAGTCTGCCACCAGCAGATATCCATACTGTTCCAGAGATTTCTCAATGATCTCCCGTCTGGAAAGGCTCTGCAAAAACCCTTTCACTTCTTCAGCCACCTGTTCCGCCAGTCTCCGGGAGGTGGTGATCAAAATAGCGGAAGCCATCTCATCGTGCTCTGCCTGCGATAAGAGATCCGCTGCCACATATCTGGGATTTGCGCTCTCATCTGCCAGTACCAATATCTCACTGGGACCTGCAATAGAATCAATACTCACATGACCGTAAACTGCCTTTTTCGCCAGAGCCACATAAATGTTTCCCGGTCCTACGATCTTATCCACCCGGGGAATGCTCTCTGTTCCGAAAGCCAACGCTGCTATGGCCTGGGCACCTCCCACCTTATAGACTAAATCTGCCCCTGCCTCCCTGGCTGCCACCAACGTGGCGGGATTTACTTTTCCGTCTTTTCCAGGAGGCGTTGTCATCACAATCTGCTTCACCCCGGCCACCTTGGCAGGTACAATATTCATCAGCACGGAGGAGGGATACACCGCCTTTCCTCCCGGCACATAGACGCCCACCCTCTCCAAAGCGCTTATCTTTTGTCCTAAAATAATGCCCTCCGGCTGACTGTCAAACCAGCTGCAGCGCCTCTGCTTTTCATGGTAGGAGCGAATATTTACCAGGGCTTTGCGGATTACCTCCAGAAGCTTTGGATCCACCTTTTCATAGGCCTCCTGAATCTCCTGCTCTGTCACCTGCACAGTCTCTTTTGTCAAATTTACTCCGTCAAACTGAGCCGTATAGGAAAAAAGCGCCTCATCTTTCTTTTCCTTTACCTGACCTATGATTTGGGCCACCCGGCCTTCAAATTCCCGGTAATTATCCGGATTCCTTTTCAGTAAATTGCCAAGAATATCTTTTCTTGTCTCCTCTGTCAATGTCACGATCCGCATGGCTGATCCTCTCTCTTTCTTCTGCTTCTTACTTTTCTTCGGCCTCTTGCTTTCTGCCCCCACTTCGGTTTCCTGCTTTCAACCGCTTTCCGTTGACCCGCATTTTCGTTTCTTGCTTTCACTCTTTTGTTAATCTTTTCCTATATCGCCAGGATACAGGCCCTCTTCGGGATTCTCTATGATTCCTCCGGATTTTGCAGCACCCGGTTCAGATCTTCCAAAATCTTTGTGATCCGCTGGTTTTCCATCCGCATACTCACTGGATTCACCACCACCCTGGCGGAGAGGGGACACACCTCCTCCAAAACCACCAGGCCGTTTTCCCGTAAAGTGGAACCGGTCTCCACAATATCCACGATCACTTCAGAGAGCCCCACAATGGGAGCCAACTCAATGGAACCATTAAGCTTGATAATCTCCACCGTCTGATTTTTCCTGTTATAAAAATAATCCTTGGCAATATGGGGATACTTAGTAGCTACCCGGATCTGCTCCTGATGCTGCAAAAGCTCCCTTGCGCTCTCAGGACCGCAGACACACATCCGACATTTGCCAAAACCCAGATCCAGCACTTCATAGATCTTCTTTTGCTCCTCCAGGATCGTATCTCTGCCCACCACACCCATATCTGCAGCTCCATACTCCACATAGGTGGGCACGTCCGGTCCCTTGGACAGGAAAAATTTTAACTTCAGCTCCTCATTTGCAAAAATCAGCTTTCTAGAATTGGGATCATGGATCTCCTCACAAGTGATTCCAATCTTCTCAAACAATTCCAACGTTTTTTTGGCAAGGCGTCCCTTTCCCAGGGCAAAGGTCAAATATCTCATACGCTTACTCTCCTATTCTGATGATTCCTGCATACTGTCCCAGCTCAAAGGCCCGCTTCTCCTCCAAATCCAGGTCTTCGCCAAGGCACAGCTCCGCAAATTTTCCCTGCCTTCGATACTCCAGAGCCTTGCAGATCGCCTCTCTCCGGTTTTTCTTCCGGTAAAGGATCAGATACCGCCCCTGTTCAGAAAGAATGTCGATCTTCTGCCTGGACAAGGCGTTCATCAGCTGATCCATCACCGCCACAAACCCAATGGCAGGAGTCTCCTTTCCAAAATGGGACAACAGAGTATCGTACCGGCCGCCCTTTACCACCGCATCCCCAATTCCATAGGTATAACCCCGAAAGACCACTCCTGTATAATACCGATACGTTCCGCTTAACCCCAGGTCAAAAGAAACGTACCGTTCCATCTCATAGATCTGAAGAAGCTCCCATACCTCCAAAAGACGTTCCACTGCCCAAGAAGCATGACCGCCTTTTGTCATTGCAAGCGCCTGTTCCAGCACCTACCGTCCTCCAAACAACCCGGGCAGCTCCATAAAAAGCCGTTTCCATTCCTTGGGCATCTCTTTTTCTCCCAGCAGCTTTTCTACCCCAAAGGTGTTTTTATTCTCAATCAGTTCCCGAAGCTGTGTCCCCGTCTCCTCATCAAGTCCTGCCTCCTCTGCCAGCGCCCGAAAAAAATCCGCATGCCCTACACTGATCTGAAACTCCCGCAGCCCTGCCCGCAAAAGAGTGGCAATCACCAGAGCAATGATCTCTGCATCTGCCTCTGCCGTGCCGTCCCCGATCAGCTCTGCTCCTAACTGGGTCGTCTCTTTTAAATGTCCCTGATAGCTGGAATTATTTACAAAGGTATTTCCCAGATAGCAAAGCCGGATCGGCCTTTCTTCATCCATAAAATATTTGGAAGCCGCCCTGGCTATGGACGGAGTAAAATCCGGACGAAGCACCAGCGTGTTTCCCTCCCTGTCAAAAAATTTGTACAGTTCTCTGGAAGGGGTGGTTCCCATCTGGCTCCCAAACACATCAAAAAACTCAAAGGTCGGGGTCTCAATGTCTCGGTATCCGTAAGAATTTAATACCTGCCGGAGATTCTTTTCCAGCACCAGTTTTTTCTCACACTCTTCATTATAGATATCTCTGACGCCCTCCGGCGTGTGCAACAGTTTCTGCATCTTATGAAACCTCCGTTCTTTTATTATGACAGTTCACTCTGCGATTGCAGTTCACTCTATCACAGCCTTTTTGCTTTATCGTGGTAGAGTGATAAACTTTTTGCTATTATAAAAGAAATCCTCTTTCCTGTCAATCCCTGCGATCCAGATCTTTTTGCAGAGTATCCAGATAAGGAACCAGCACTCCGTGATTCTGCCGTATCAGAAAGGTGCGATCCAACTCCTCATAGCGGAAACTTTTTCGGCCTCCCTGAGCTGCCCGGTCCCAAAACCGACGCATATCCCGGTAGGGCAGATAATAAATCTCATTTCGGTGGGTATAGAAAATCACCAAAAAGGAGACGCCTCCCTGCTTCTCAAATTCTTCCATAAACTGCACCTGATGCTTATGAATATTCTGGAGGCTGAAGGTATCATAGTTGCACTCCTTAGCATCAAAACACACAGGAATCCCCTGAACAGCTCCGATGTAGTCCACAGTACTTTTCTGATCAAAATAGGCCAGGGTAATATGGCGGTGCTCTTTGTCTATTTTAATGGGCGTAATGGGGGTGGGCACCTTCTGTATCAAGGCCAGCCCCTTCTCTCGGTACTGTTCATTGGTTCGGTTGATCAAATCTTCCAGTGTTGAGCCTCTTAAGCCTCTGGAATTCCAGGTTGCCATAATTCTACCTCTTGCTTGTCTCTGTTTTTGTTCTATCTCTGCACTGTCTCTGTATTTTTATCTCTTATATCTGCCCGGATCTCTGCCGTTTCCGTTTCTTACCATTTCACAGCGTAATCGGGAAATTCGCTCTCCAGGATCGTTTGAAACAATTCCGGCGGTTCTGCATAAAGAGTTTTTCCCGACAGGTTTTCAAGGACTCCCTCCAACCCCGGAAATTCGATTCGGTAAGCGTGAAGAAGCTGATGCTTTAATCCATATTTCTTTCTAAAATAGTCATTAAACCGAAGATTCCCATACTTTGTATCTCCCGCCAGAGGGTGTCCCTGGGAAGCTAAATGCGCCCGGATCTGATGGCTCCGGCCGGTAATCAGCTTTACTTCCAGAAGCGTCATATTCCTTCCCTGGCAAAGGGGATAATACTCTGTCCTGATCAGTTGGCCCTCTTTCACAGGTTCCCGAAAGATCTCCACCTGATTCGTTCTCTCGCATTTTTTTAAATACCCCTCCACATACCTGGATTCCGTGATCTGCCCTCTCACTGTACAGAGATAATATTTATGCATGGTACGGTCATGGAACAGCTTTCCCAGCTGCTGCAGACCGGCTACCGTTTTCCCTGCCGCCACCAGACCGCTGGTGTTGCGGTCCAGCCGGTTGCAGATTCCCGGGCGAAAACACAGAAGCTCCGCTCTGGTCAGCTGTCCGCTTTCTAGCAGATACTCTGTCACATATTCTACCAGAGAAATGTCCGTGGGTGCTGCTTTCTGTGAAAGCATTCCCACAGGCTTATTGACAAAAAGCACCTGTTCATCTTCATATACAATCTTAAGCGTTTCTCCCAAATCCCCGGAACACTTCTCCGCTTCGGGTAACTGCGTTCCCATAAATTTTTCCAAAGTCTCCTGCGAAAAAAAGAGCCGGATCGCATCTCCCTCCTGAAGCTTTTCCGATCCATCCGCCTTTTTCCCATTCAGGGTGATATTTTTCTTTCTGAGCATCTTGTACAGAAAACTCTTGGGTGCCTCCTTCAGATACTTTCCCAGCAGCTTATCCAGCCGCTGCCCTGCTTCCCTTGCTGTCACTGTAATCTCCTGCATATCCGTCTCTCCCGTTTCCTCTATTTCCTAATAAAATTAGGGGTTCAAAAGCTCTGATAGAAAAACTCGGCTGTCAAATTGCATAAAAGAGCTGCACGCGCTTCGATGCACCCAACCTTCCCAATGAGCCTTCTTTCTCTCCTGGATAAAACATCATAAGGATATGGCCAGCAGCACATGCTTGATCAGCTCTTCTCTGGACAGATCCGGATAATCCTCGTCCGGAGTAAAGGAAATGCCTTCCCGATACTTCTGAGGATCTTTTGCCAGCTGCTCGATACGCTCCAGGAAAGGTTTTTTCTCTGTAAAAATCTTGACTTTCACCGAATAATAGCCATTTCCGCTTAAAATCTTTGCCATATGTTTTTCCATAAAGGGGATCTTCTCTTTATCTCCTCTGGCGGTGACGCACACCACCTGATTTCCGCAGATCACCACCGCCTCCAGAGGCATCCGCCCCTCATAGGCTGTGACAGTCATCTCATAACCACAGGTAAGCTCTCCCGCTTTTTTCCTGGTCTCCTCCACCAACGCCGGATCTGCAGGTTTCTGCATCAAAATCATCACCCAGTTTACCGCCACCTTGGCTGCCGGAAGAACACCCAGAATCGCTACCAGCGTAAAGAGATTTTTTCTGGTTCCTGCAATGGCCAGTCCTGTAAAAAATATGGTTAGGGGAATGGCAAACATGATCACTGTGATTATGGTACGCTTTTTCTTCTCATACTGCACATACCCCGGCTCTCCCTTTGCTGTCTTTTTCATATCCGATCGCTCCTTTTCAACCCGATTTGCTAATGCTTCTTTTTGTGAACATTGCGGATGGTTTTTCTTTTCGGCATCTTTGTTTCCCTGCCTTTCGCACCCCTGTTCTTGTTCTGCCCTCTCTGATCCCGCCCATTTTCCCTAAGATTGCCTCTGGGACTTCTGTCTGAAAGAGTTCTCGCTTCTCCAGTCTCCGTATTTTTCTCCGGACGAATCAGACATTTAGATCCATAGCCGATCAAATCTTCCCGATGGGCCAGATGGAGAGCCTCCAAAACCAGACTGCGATTTTTCGGATCCCGATACTGGATCAGCGCTCTTTGCAGCGCCTTCTCATGAGGGTTCTTTGGCACATACACCGGCTCCATAGTCCTGGGATCCAATCCAGTATAATACATACAGGTAGAGATCGTAGAGGGAGTCGGATAGAAATCCTGCACCTGCTCCGGCATGTACCCCAGCTCCCGCAGATACTCCGCCAGCTCCACCGCATCCTTCATGGTACAGCCTGGATGGGAGGACATCAAATAGGGAACCAAAAACTGTTTCCTTCCGCAGGCTTTGTTCATTTCCTCATATTTTTTTACAAATTTCAGGTAAACGGAATGCTCCGGCTTTCCCATCTTATCCAAAACCCGACGGGATACGTGCTCCGGCGCCACCTTCAGCTGACCGCTCACATGATATTTTACCAGCTCCTGCAAAAATGTATCGTCCCGGTCTGCCATCACATAGTCAAACCGGATTCCGGAACGGACAAACACCTTTTTCACCTTTGGCAAAGCCCGCAGCTTCCGCAGCAGCTCCACATAGTCCCTATGGCTTACCTTAAGATTTTTGCAGGGCGTGGGAAAAAGACACTGACGGTTTTTACAGACCCCTGCGTGAAGCTGCTTCTCACAGGAGGGCTGCCGAAAATTGGCAGTGGGGCCTCCCACATCGTGAATGTATCCCTTAAAATCCGGTTCCTCTGTCATCAAAGAAGCTTCCTCCAGAATCGATTCATGGCTCCTTGTTTGAATAATCCGCCCCTGATGAAAAGTGAGGGCGCAGAAATTGCAGCCTCCAAAGCATCCCCGGTTGCTCACCAGGCTGAACTTTACTTCTTCAATGGCCGGGACTCCCCCAAAAGCCTCATAGGAGGGGTGGTAGGTTCTGCTGTAGGGCAGGCCGTATACCTCGTCCATCTCCTCCTGGCTTAAGGGCCTGGCGGGAGGATTCTGCACCACATAAACAGTGTCGTACCGCTCTGCCATCCGCTTTCCGCAGAAAGGATCTGTGTTGCAGTACTGTTTATAAAAACTTGCGGCATAATTGGCCGGATCCTGCAAAAGTTCCTCATAGGAGGGCAGAAGCTCACAGTCATACACCTGACCAATCTCCTTTGTTCTGTAACAGGTGCCTGGGATAAAGGTAAGATCCTTCACCCCGATTCCTGCATCCAGGGCATCTGCAATCTCCACGATAGAACGCTCCCCCATACCGTAGGAGATCAAATCTGCTCCGCAGTCCATTAACAGAGAACGCTTCATGGAATTGCTCCAGTAATCGTAATGAGCCATCCGCCGCAGACTGGCCTCGATTCCCCCTGCGATAATGGGCGTGCGCTTGTATACCTGGCGGATCAGATTCGAATATACCATCACTGCCCGATCCGGCCGCTTTCCCATCACACCCCCGGGAGTATAGCTGTCCCTCTGCCGGTGCTTTCTGGAAACTGTATAGTGGTTTACCATGGAATCCATATTTCCGGCAGTCACCAGGAAGCCCAGTCTCGGCTCTCCCAGCGCTGTGATACTCTTTGGATCTTTCCAGTCCGGCTGAGAAATAATTCCCACAGAATATCCGTGTGCCTGGAGAACCCGACTGATAATCGCGTGGCCAAAGGAGGGATGGTCCACATAGGCATCCCCTATCACATACACAAAATCCAGCTGCTCCAGATTTTGTCTTTTCATATCCGCTCTGCTTATAGGAAGAAATTCCCGGTTCATTTTATCACCTCATAGGTTTGATCCAACACTTCATGAAAATTTCTGATATAATAATCTGCCAGACCGCAGATTTCCGCTTTCCGTTCCAGGGAAAACTCATCTTCAACGGCACAAACCTGCATCCCGGCATTTTTCCCTGCCAGAATCCCCATCGGCACGTCCTCAAACACAATACACTGCTCCGGCTCCACCTGCAGCCGGTGTGCCACAGCCAGATACACATCCGGGGACGGCTTTCCTTTTGCCACATCGCAGGAGGTAAGAATGCAGTCAAACATCCCGTCCACCTGGTTGCTCACAAGAGCCGCCATAGCCAGATCAATGTGATTGCTGGTGGCGATCCCCAGCTTCATTCCCCTGGACTTCATCTCCTGCAGCAGCTCCAAAGCTCCCGGTTTTAAAAATACCCGGTTCGCATAAATATCATAGGCCATTTTATTCCAGTCTGCCTTGATTTCCTCCACAGTCTGAGGAAGCTGGAATTTTTCCTTAAAATAGCAGGCCGTCTCCGTAAATCCCATCCCTTCAATCTCAAACTGCAGCTTCTTTGGCAGTTCTTTTCCAAAACGACCCAAATACTCAATATCAATGTCACGCCACATCCACATGGAATCCATCAGCGTTCCGTCCATGTCAAAGATGGCTGCTTTTTTTTGTTCTAACATGCGCTCTCAACCCTTCTATTTCCTGTTCTGTCAATTTCCGCCATTCCCCTGGCTTCAGCCCCGCATCCAGCGTAAGAGAGCCCATGGAAAGGCGCTTTAGATACATCACCTGTTTGCCCACTGCCTGGAACATCCGCTTAATCTGATGAAACTTCCCTTCCCGGATGGTAACCTGCACCTGCGTGCCGTCCTCCCCCAGCTCCAGTCTGGCAGGCAGCGTTTTTTTCTTCTCCCCGATATCCAACCCATCCTGAAACCGTTGGATATCCCCCTCATCCGCCGGCCGATCCAGCCTTGCGAAATACGTTTTATCCACATGCTTTCTGGGAGACAGCAGCTCATGGGCCAAAGCTCCGTCATTGGTAAGCAGCAGCAGGCCCTCCGTATCCAGGTCCAGCCTCCCTACCGGAAACAGCTCCTCCTTCCCTGGAACCCTGATCAGATCCAGCACCACCGGCTGGCTGGGATCCTTGGTGGCAGATACATATCCTGCAGGCTTGTTCAGCATATAATACTGAAATTCCTCCCGCAGGATCCGTACTCCCCGACAGCAAACCTCATCCATTCCTGGATTCACCTTCTGCTCCGGCTTTTTTGCTTCCTCACCATTCACCCTTACCAGTCCCTTTTTCAGAAGCTGCTTCACCTCTGACCGGGTTCCGCAGCCTGCGTTGGACAAATACTTATCCAGTCTCACCTGTGTCATCGTTCTCTCCTGTTTTCTATACAGTCCAATTCAAGCACCTTTCGCTTTGCTGTTCTTCCCTACATCATCCGCCACCCGGGCTGATATTTGTTTCGAATGGTTCCGTTCACGCCTTTTCCCCAGCCCAGAGGATAGCCGTCACAGCAGACTAACACCCAGCCAGTTTTCTCCTGGTCCGTCTCCAGTGTCTCTCCTCTTAAATAGCGAAGCACATTGGGATCCGCGGAAGAAAATTCCACCCGATTGGGAAATTTCTCTGCTCTTAAGGCCATGGCCAATGCCTGGGATGGCTCAAACCGCTGCTTTTTCACCGTTCCAAGAAGCAGGCCGGTGCGAAGATACCGAAGTTTGGGAACCTGTATTCCTTCCGGCATCCAAAAAAGGCACTCCTCCCTCTGTTCGATCTTTCCCTGCTCCGGCAAAGAAAGCTGTATGTTCTCCAAAAATTCCTGGGCTTCCCTGGGAAGTCTGCCTGCTCTTTCATTGGCTCCCTGCAAATCTTTGCCTGCCACAGCCCCCTTCTCTCTTCTTTTTCCGCTCTTTTTTTCTTTTTTTCTGTTTTCTTTCTGTTCTCTCTCAAAAGCATCCTGCCTGTTTTCACTCCAGGCTGCAAAGCCCCCGCCTTCCAAGCTCCGGACTTTGTTTCCTTTCTTTTCGGATGGCTCGGCTTCCGGCACCGTCCCGTCAGATCTGACTCCTGCTTTTTCCTCAGGAGAACTGCAAAGTGGCCTTCTCCCTCCATCCTGTGAGGCCAGATGCGGATGCTCTTCTTTGCCACTTCCCTGCCCTCCTGGGTATCCTCCAGAGCAAAACCAGGAGCAAAGCCCTCATACCCCGCTGCCTCCTGAAGCTCCATCTGGGGAAAGCGCTTTAAAAGTTCTAAGATCACCTGCTCATCCTCTCTAGGAGAAAAGGTACAGGTAGAGTAGAGCAGAACCCCTCCCGGCCGCAGCATTCCCACCGCACAGGTAAGAATCTGAAGCTGCAAAGGCCCGTACGATTTCGGCCCCCGCTCCTGCCAGCTTTTGATCAGCCCCGGTTCTTTCCTAAACATTCCTTCCCCGGAGCAGGGCGCATCCACCAGAATCCGGTGAAAAAATTCCGGGAACACCTTCAGAAGCTGCTCCGGGTTCTCCGCCGTCACCAGACTGTTGGTGACTCCGGCCAGCTCCAGATTTTTCAATAAACCTCTGGCCCTGGAAGCGCTGATATCATTTGCCACCAAAAGTCCCTGGCCTGCCAGCCTGGCTCCCAGCTCTGTGGCCTTTCCTCCCGGTGCGGCGCAAAGATCCAGAATCCGTTCTCCCGGCTGCGCAGACAGACGGCTGGCTGGCACCATCGCGCTTGGCTCCTGAATATAATACAGTCCTGCATAATAGTGCGGATGCTTTGTCACCGGATCCTCCTTCCGGTAAAAAAATCCATTCTCAACCCAGGGAATCGGGGTCAGCTGAAAAGGCGTGATTTTTAAAAATTCCTCCGTGGATATCTTGGCAGTATTTACCCGCAGTCCCTGCTTTTTTTCTTTTCCATAGCACTCCAAAAAGGAAGGGTACTCCTCTCCCAACAACGCTTCCATGCGTTTCGTAAATTCAGAAGGCAATTCCATGAAAACTCCATTCTGCTGTTTTTTCCCATCCCTGTCCGCAGGACAGCGCCTCATGTACACGGATGCTATACAGCTCGCTTGATCCTATTTCTTAATCTGTACGTTCTATGAATTTCAAGTATAGCACATCTTCCCTTCAAGAGCTACATATATATGGAATAAAACAAGCTGAGGAACCTTCTATGAAACGCATTCTATTCTCCCTAGGGCTGCTGGCTCTTCTCACCTTTCTTCTGCTCTCTCCCCAGACTGCCCTTCAGTGCGCCAGAAACGGCCTGGCCTTATGGTATCAGAATCTGGTTCCTGTGCTTCTCCCTTTTATGATTCTGTCCAATCTTATGATCCGTTTGAATCTGGTGGCCGCCATTGCAGGAATCGTTCATCCCGTCCTGCACCTGGTTTTCGGCACCTCCATCCATGGAAGTTATGCGATTCTGTCAGGTTTTCTCTTTGGCTGTCCCATGGGAGCCAAGGTCGTTCACGATCTGCTGGAAGAACAGTCCATCTGTCAGGAGGAAGCCGAATACCTCATCAGCTTTGTCAACAATTTAAGCCCCGCCTTCGTCATCACTTACCTGGTGCAGGAGAGCCTCCAATCTCCCGCCCTCCTTGGCCCTACCTTGGCCATTCTCTACGGTGCCCCCCTGATCTCTGCCCTGATATTTGCCCCCAAATATCGGAAAAAAGCTGCTTTTGTCTCCAGGAAAAAGAATAAGGCATCTAAAGCCCTGCCGCAGCTGGAACTTGTAGATGCCTGTATTTCAAACGGTATTGTGACTATTGCGCAGCTGGGGGGCTACATCCTGCTGTTCTCCCTGATTACTGGAATGCTCCAGGTACTTCCACTGAAAAATAAACTTCTTCTCTGCCTTTTGGGCAGCCTGACGGAAATCACCAACGGAATCCGGATGCTCTCCCAATGCAGCTTCCCCTTTCCGCTCCGCTATCTGTGTCTGATCTGTCTGTCCGCCTTCGGCGGCTTCTGCGCGCTGATGCAGACCCTCTCTGTTTTTCCCATGAAAAAACAGACCCTCCGTCACTATCTGGTATCCAAAGGGATCATTTTTTTCATTGCTCTGTTTTTCAGCCTGATCTTCTGCCAAAGCCTCTGACCGATACACTGTCATTTGGCTCATGCGCTCTTCCACTGTCAAGCTTCCGGCCAGTCTGAAATTCGCCTCTCCCCAGACAGTTCTGAAAAGTTACTCCTCAGCGTCTCCCTCTGCCGGCTCCTCGGTAGCCATGGTATAACTGGAGGGAGCAGCCTGGGGCGAAAGCTCCTGACGATTCTTGCTCACAATATCATAGCAGGACTGAATGGAGTTAATAAAGTTATTGTACTTGGTGCCTGCGGCATCAATGGTATGGCTCATAATCTTTTCCAGGTTATCCAGCATCTCGTCGGTGTAGGAAATGGCGCTCATGCGAATGTTGTTGGAATCTGTAGTAGCATTGTCAATGATCTCCTGCGCCTGTGCATTGGTCTGCTGCAACAGTTCGTTGGACTGCTCCAAAGCTCTCTGCATTACCTCGCTCTCACTGACGATCCGATCCGCCTTAGCCTGGGCATCTGCAAGGATGGCGTCTGCCTTAGCCTGGGCATCCTCTAAAATAGCGTCCTTATTGCTGATGATCTTCTGATAACGCTTGATTTCATCCGGCGTCTTCATGCGAAGCTCGCGCAAAAGTTCCTCCAACTCTTCCTTATTTACCACGATCTTGGTGGAAGATAAAGGCTGAAATTTACAGCTGTCTACGTACTCCTCAATCTCTTCAATAATCTGTTCAATTCTGCTGCTCATAATAATTCTCCTTATTAATATTTTACCCCTTTTTATACTTTTCCGTTACCCTACGGCAGATACGATCCACCACTGCCTCCGGTACAAAATGTGTGATATCTCCTCCATAAAACGCAACTTCCTTCACTGTGGTGGAACTGATATAAGCATATTTTAAATTCGTAGTGAAAAAGAGAGTGTCCACTCCGGAATCAATAATCCGGTTGGTGTGAGCCATCTGCAGCTCATACTCAAAATCTGTAATTGCCCGCAGTCCTCTCACAATAAACTTGGCATCACATTTTCTCACAAAATCCACAGAGAGTCCTGAAAATGCCTCCACTCTCACATTACTAATATCTTTAGTTACATCCAGTAACATATTAACACGTTCTTCCACAGAAAACAATGGGGTTTTTTCATGATTTATCAAAACCCCAACGATCAGCTCGTCCACAAGACTGGCTGACCGCTCTATAATATCAAGATGTCCGTAGGTCACCGGATCAAAGCTCCCCGGATACACTGCTCTTCTCATGGTACGCTTCTCCTTAAAAACATATGCACATTGGTCTTATATTCTTTTCTCCGGATCACCTGATACCCAAGGTTCTCCAGATAGGAAAAATCTGTGCCCATAGACGCTTCCACAATGATCAGCGTCTCCTCATCTGCAAGACTGCTGTCCTTTAAAGCTTCCAGCACCCGCTTTTCCCACAACTCATCATAGGGAGGATCCATAAAAATAATCTGAAACGGCCGTCCTCCCTCCAGCCTGGCAAGACCGTACAGCACATCTCCTGCAATCACCTTTGCCTGGCTCTCCAGCTTTGTAAAAGATAAATTCTCCCGGATGCACTCCACTGCTCTGCGATTATTTTCCACAAAAACAGCTTCTCTGGCTCCCCGGCTCAAAGCTTCAATCCCAATTCCTCCGCTGCCGGAAAAGAGATCCAGAAATCTGCAATCTCCCACTTCCTCCTGCAGCATATTAAAAAGCGTTTCCTTAATCCGATCCGTAGTGGGCCGGGTTGCAGTTCCAGAGACTGTCTTTAAGGGCAGCCTTCTGGCCTTTCCTGCAATGACTCTCATATTTTGTCCCTTTTCTATAGCATAAAGTAATCTGGCCGGAGCCTATCCCCCGGCCGTTTTTCATTATAAATTTTCGTTTTCTATCTGTCAATTATCTTTTTCATAACAGCCCAGGCTTTTAAATAACCGGGCGCATGTTTTCCCGCCAGTCCAGATCTCCGTTAGCCAGTCCCAAAACCATAGACTCTGCGGTGGCAATATTGGTAGCAATCGGAATATTATACTTGTCACAGCTTCTGGTAATAGAATAAATATTCGCCTCATTGGGGCTGTTCACAATAGGATTGTAAAAAAAGATTACAAGATCCATGTAATCCCGCTCAATCATATCAATAAACTGCTCCTCGCCTCCCACACTGCCGGAGAGAAACTTATGCACCTTGAGATTCGTGGCTTCCTCAATGCGGCGCCCCGTCATCTCTGTGGCATACAACTCATGCTTGGCCAATATATATTTGTACGCAAGGCAAAAGTTTTCGATTAAGTTTTTTCTGGTGTTATGTGCAATAAATCCAATGTTCATTCTAGCATCTCCCATCCAATATCCATATCGGGTCACTTTATTGTATCAAAACAAAATAAAAATTACAACTATTTTTTGTAAAAAACTAGTAAAAACATACAAAAACTTCCAGTTTATATTTTGACGGGGTGCATATACTAGAAGTGCAATCAAAAAATTGCAAATAACCACAAAAGAAAGAAGGAGGCGTTCATTATGGCAAATCGTTCATCTAACACAACAGCAGTACCGGAAGCAAAGGGAGCACTGGACCGTTTCAAATTTGAAGTGGCAAATGAGCTGGGTGTACCTCTCACCAACGGATACAACGGAAACCTAACCTCCAAACAGAATGGTTCTGTCGGGGGATATATGGTGAAGAAAATGATCGAAGCTCAGGAAAGACAGATGTCCGGCAGCGATATGAGCACCAAGATGCAGTAAACAAAAGAAGGACTGCAGTATGCAGAACAGATCTGATATAGGAGAGTGAAAAACTTCGTATATCACAAGAAAAGGGCCGCCGCAAAAGATATTTTTAAATATCCTTTGTGGCAGCCCTTTTTCTTTGATTCCTTATGTCAACAAACTTATAATTCGATTTTACCAGTTGTCTCTTCGTTGATCACATAGTATGCAGCGTTCTCTTCCGGCTTCAGGTAAAGAGTAATGGATTTTAAATCTGCTGCCTTTTTCTTCAGCTCTTTTGTCCAGATGTTTTTAACCTCTTTCACCAGATCCTCTTTATCAATCTCTTTTCCAAGATACTGGAGATAAACAGTCTCTTTTACTACAGGTTTCTTAGCCGGAGCTTTCTTTGCAGCAGTCTTCTCCGCTGCTTCCTTAGGAGCTTCTACCTTTTCTTCTGTCTTTACCGCTTTCTCCGCAGCCTTCCCTGTCTTTTCTGCTGCCTTCTCCTCCTTTGCCTCAACAGCTTTCACTGCCGGTGCTGCCAGGACGGTTTCTTTTTCCGGAGCTTTTTTTGCAGCAGGCTTCTTAACGACAGCCTCTTTTGCCGCAGTTACGCTCTTGGATACGTTTTTCATAATGATCCTCCTATTAATAACAAACCATTCATTTACAGTTGCATCATACTCCTTTGGGCCAGATATTGCAACAAAAAATATCAAAAACACACTATTTTGTGCTAAATGCTCAGATTATCCAACCCTTTTCCCATATATAAGGACAATTTTTTTTGCAATTCCCGGTGTTCTTCCCTCTTCAAATCGCAATCCTCCGCCAAAAGTATTTCCACCGCTTCATTGGCAGACTGCATAATTTTCGCATCTGCAAACACGTCTGCGATCTGAAAATCCAAAAGTCCGCTCTGCCGAATCCCAAACAGATCTCCAGGCCCCCGCAGCTCCAGATCCTTGCCTGCGATCTCAAATCCGTCATTGGATTTATTTAAGATCTCCAGCCGTTTGGTCACTGCCTCATTGTCTGAGCTATGAACCATGATACAGTAGGACTGATGGTTTCCTCTGCCCACCCTGCCTCTTAACTGATGCAGCTGAGCCAGGCCAAAGCGCTCTGCATTTTCAATCATCATCACTGTGGCGTTTGGCACATCCACTCCTACTTCGATCACTGTGGTAGACACCAGCACCTGAATCTCCATTCTCAGGAAACGCTCCATGATCTCATTTTTCTCCCTGGGCTTCATCTTTCCATGGAGGTATTCTACCAGAATGGACGGTGGAAGATATTCTCTCAGTTTTTGTGCATAGTCTACCACATTCTCTGCCTCAATGCTCTCGCTCTCCTCCACCATAGGGCAAATCACATAGGCCTGGCGCCCCTTTTCCACTTCTTTTCGAATAAACTCATAAGCTTTGGGGCGGTAAGCAGTTCCCACCACACAGTTTTTAATGGGCAGGCGGCTGGCCGGAAGCTCATCGATCACAGACACATCCAGATCTCCATAGAGGATCACTGCCAGGGTTCTTGGGATAGGAGTTGCACTCATTACTAATGTATGCGGCAACTCTCCCTTATATGCCAGTGTTTCCCGCTGTTTTACGCCAAACCGATGCTGTTCGTCTGTGATCACCAGCACCAACTTATGATAGACCACTTTTTCCTGTATCAGCGCATGGGTGCCGATCACCACAGAAGCCTCCCCGCTCTCAATGGCCGCGTAGGCTTCCCGCCGCTCTCTGGCGGTCAGCGAACCGGTGAGCAGTACCGCCCGGTAAGGCAGCTGCTGCTTCTCCATCAGTTTTACAAAGGCCTCATAATGCTGTCTTGCCAGCACCTCTGTGGGCGCCATCAAAGCCCCCTGGGCACCGTTTCCTGCTGCCATCACCAAGGCCAAAAAGGCGATTATGGTTTTCCCGGATCCCACATCCCCCTGCACCAGCCTGGCCATCACCTTCTGCTTGGTCATATCCTCCTGTATCTGCGTCCACACACGGCTCTGCGCTGCTGTCAGACGATAGGGAAGCCCCAAAAGCAGCTCCTCCGTCTGAGACACTCTTTGCAGCTCATAGCTGTGGCACACCTCCTCCCGGGAGGCTTTCAGTCTCCGAAGTGCCAGAATGAAAAGAAAAAATTCATCAAACACCAACCGTTTTCTGGCTATCAGCATCTCCTGAAAATCCTTTGGAAAATGGATCTGACGGATCGCATAGTTATACTCTGCCAGATCGTAACGCTCCCGGAGCTTTCTAGGCAGAAAGTCCCTGGACAGATCCAGACCCTCCAGCGCCTGCTTAAGCGCCCGCTTAAGCATCCCTTCGGTAAGACCAGACACTAAAGGATACACCGGCTGCAGCTGTTTCAATTTTTCCTCATAGGCAAACACATCATAGATCTGCGGCTGCTGCAAAAATATCGTTTTCCCCTTCTGCTTTACCCTGCCCCGAAACACATACCTGCATCCCGTCTTTACGGTATTCCTTAAATAGGGCATATTAAACCAGGTGACGGAAAGCCTCTCCATGCCCACCCGGATTTTCCCGGTGGTAATCTGGTAACGCCCCAGCCGTTTCATCGCCAAAGATCCCTCAATAAAACCGCAGACGGCATGTATCTGGCCGTCTGCTAATTCCGATATCTGAGTTGGTTCCTGAAACGAATCATAGGTTCTGGGAAAATACGTGATCAGCTCCCCCAAATTGGAAATTCCTGCCCGAAGAAAATTCTGTCTGGTTTTCTCTCCAATCCCCTTGAGCACTGTCAGCTCTGATTCCTGATTCATAGTTTATCCAATCCTATTCTACTGAAATAATGTAATAATAGATGGGCTGCCCTCCGGCATTCACTTCCACATCACAATCCGGATACTGTTCTGAAAGCCGCTCTGTCAGTGCGTCTGCATCTTCTTCCGTCACATCTGCACCGTAGTACACACTGATCAGCTCTGCATCCTCATTCATCATAGCCTCCACAGTCTCCAGGGCGGTAGCTGCAATCTCTTTGCCCACTGCCAGGATCCCATGATCGCCTACGCCCATAATATCTCCCTCATGAATCTCTTTGTCGTCGATCTTCGTATCCCGCACCGCATAAGTAAGCTGCCCTGTCTGAACAGCCCGGATCTCCTCCTTCATAGCCTCCTCGTTCTCTTCCGGCGTCCGCTCGGGAACGTAATTGATCAAAGCTGTGATTCCCTGTGGAATCGTTTTGGTAGGAATCACAATCACCTTTTTATCCTTTGTCATCACCTGAGCCTGATTGGCTGCCAGGATGATATTTTTGTTGTTCGGCAGGATAAAGATGGTATCTGCATTCACCTTTTCAATGGCATTCAACATATCCTCTGTGCTGGGATTCATGGTCTGTCCACCTTCAATCAGGTAATCTGCTCCCAGATCCCGGAAAATGCTGCTTAATCCCTGGCCCGCTGACACAGAGATAAAGCCCACATCTTTTTTAGGCATTTTCTGTTCCTCTTCCTTCTGCCTGGCAGCCGCACGGTCTGCTTCCTTGATCAGCTTTTCCTGATGCTCCTCCCGCATATTGTCGATCTTCATCCGGGTAAGGGAACCGTAGGTCAACGCTCTCTGAATCGCCAGGCCGGGATCATTGGTGTGCACATGCACCTTCACAATCCCGTCATCGGATACTACCACAATCGAATCTCCAATGGACTCCAAAAAGCCCTTAAAACTCTGCTCTGTGGACTCTGTGTACTCCTTCTCCAGCATAATAATGAACTCTGTGCAGTAACCAAATTTGATGTCTGCCTCCTGGGCGGTTCCTGCCTGAACGGCCCGTCCTGCGGAAGCTGAGGCCCCTTCGATCTCATAGTCCACTTCCTTGCCTAAGAAGGCATCAAAGGCTCCCTTTAAGATCTGCATCAGACCCTGTCCGCCAGAATCCACCACGCCGGCTTCCTTCAGTACAGGAAGCATCTCCGGAGTGCGCTCCAGAACCTGATCTGCGTATGCAATAACTCCGCTGATAAAAGACTCCAGATCTATCTGGGGATTCTCCTCCAAAAGCTCTACTGCCCGGTCAGCGCCTCCTCTTGCCACGGTCAGAATAGTGCCTTCCTTGGGTTTCATAACTGCCTTGTATGCAGTCTCCACGGCTTTTTGGAATGCTGCGGTCAAAATCTCCGGCGTAAGTTCTTTCTCCTCCCGGATTCCCTTGCTGAAGCCTCGCAGCAACTGAGACAGAATAACACCGGAGTTACCTCTGGCTCCCCGCAAAGATCCGGCAGACATGGCCTTGGCCAGAGTTTCCATAGTAAGATTCTCCAGGCCTGCCACCTCCTTGGCCGCAGACATAATGGTCAGAGTCATATTGGTTCCTGTGTCTCCATCCGGCACCGGGAACACATTCAGCTCATTGATCCACTCTTTTTTTGACTCAAGATTCTTAGCCCCTGCCAAAAACATCTTTGCGCAAAGGCTGACATCTATGGTATTTGCACTCACAGTCATAATCCTCCTTAATCGATGACTCTCACGCCTTCAACAAACACGTTGATCTTCTCAACCTCCATGCCCGTAAAAGCTTCCAGCTTATACTTTACATTGTCCAGCAGATTATTGGCCACAGCAGAGATGCTCACGCCATAGGACACAATCACATGAAAATCCAAGGTAATTTTATTATCCTGAACCCGGACATTAATGCCTCTCTCCAGGTTTTCCTTTTTCAGTAACTTTACGAGGCCGTCTTTCATATTCACGCTGGCCATGCCAACAATGCCAAAACATTCCACAGCAACACTGCCTGCATAGGTAGCAATCACGTTAGTATCGATTACAATCGCACCCAACGCGCTGTTCATACGTCCGCTCATAGTTCATACCTCCAGTATCTGTCTATCCATCCTTCCGTCCCCCGGCAAAAGCCGCTGTTTTCAGGGCAGTCGGATCTCATTATGATTTACTTCTTGGCTCATTGTACCAGATATGGTGAAAAAAGAAAATAAGAATTTTCATATTTATCAAAATATTTCAATTTTTTTTAATTTTTACTTGCAAAATAACAGTCCTTCTGCTAGAATAAACTTTGTTGCAGGTCTGTGATCATCAGACTTAATATGTTCCAAGGAGGTGCTACCATGGCTAGATGTGCTATTTGTGATAAAGGTGCTCATTTCGGAAACAATGTGAGCCATTCTCATAGAAGATCTAATAGAATGTGGAAATCAAACATCAAGAAAGTTAAATGTAATGTTAATGGTACTCCAAAATCATTATACGTTTGTGCTTCTTGTCTGAGATCCAACAAAGTTGAAAGAGCATAAGAAAAACATTGAGATGGCTGGCAGATATCTGCCA